>PHFL01000066.1 GCA_002794105.1 Candidatus Thermochlorobacter aerophilus
CGCTTTAGCTCTTGTGGCAACTCCAACAGACTGGGGTAGCACGGCTGCTTTAAGACCGTCTTCAAATTCGGATTGATGGGCACAATGCGATATCCATGTGCCATCATATACCGTGAAACCGCATAACTTGGTCGCTCTGGCTTGTCAGATTGGCCAACAACAGCAATAACTTTGTATGTTTTGAGAATCTCTGGGATTGTCATTTTTTGCCGTGAAATTTAGGCATTTCAGCGTAACTCTAAAATGTTTGACAAAGTTTTTCTAATCGATTCAGGTGCCAAGCGTGGCGCCTTTCAAATGTGGCTTGATGAACAGCTTGCACTACATCTTGAGACGCTCTTGCCTATTCTTGGGAAAAATGTAGCCCTTTTGCGTTTCTACGCATGGCAGCCTTTCTGCATATCTATTGGTTATCATCAGAGCGATGCAGTATTCAATCGCCACTTGCTTTCACAAGATGGCATTGACCTTGTTCGCCGCCCCACTGGCGGCAGAGCTGTCTTTCATGCCGAAGAACTGACTTACTCTCTTGTGATGCACACCGACGCACCAAACGCTGTGTGTTACACACAAATCTCTTTGGCATTGCAAATCGGACTGGCTGAATTGGGCATTGAGGCAAGTCTTCAACGGCAACAACCGAATTTTCGCATGCGATACGCTCAGGCTGAAAGTGTGCCGTGTTTTACCGCCTCAGCAAGAGATGAGTTGGAAGTAAAGGGCAAAAAAATCATTGGCTCTGCACAACGCCGCTACGGTCAAACCCTTCTGCAACATGGCTCCATTTTGCTCTCGCCAAAACACCTCGAGATGACACGCTATCTCAACACCACACCAGATATTCAAGCACGCATTGCAAAAGATTTGCGTGAAAAAACCATCTCGGCATCAGAGTTGCTCGGTCGGGCAGTCTCTTACCATGAAGCTGTGCAAGCCTTTCGCACCGGCTTCGAACGCGCTTGGCACCTTCCACTTGTGCCACTCAGCGAAGCAGAGCTATTGCAACTGTTGGGGCAGTCCAATACCGTCGCTGTCCATTAACTGCTTACCGCTCTACAAACATCAACCTTATGCGCTGTTTCTACTTACTGACCTGCACGATTGCCAACACGCTACTACTCATCTTGCATCAGTAAGAGAGTCCTGCTCCTACTTTGAAGAGCGGCTGGGCAGAGCCTTCACCAACATTGATTGGAATTTGCTCTATACTCTGCGGGAAAGAGTGAGAGAGTTTTGCACTTGGCTTAGCATCACCGAACAAGAGGTCAACAATGCCTTGCACTTCTGTGCCGGGTAGCCATGCCACTAGAAAGGCGCTGGATTTTGTCAAGGCTTCGCCCAGCACCAATGGTCTGCCCGTCATCAGCACGACCACCACAGGTACTTTTGCTGCCGCAATGTTGCGAATTGGAATGAGGTCTTCTTCTGCGATTACAGGGTAGGGTCTATCGCCGTCTATTTCCGTGTAAGGGGTTTCGCCAATGACGACAATCCCAACGGATGCACCTGTGGCACCAATGCCGTCGGGCGAGTAACTTATTGTTGTGCCAACTCCAACCGTCTGCCGCAGGGCTTGGTAGAAAGTCATTCCAAAGGAAATGCTGTCTGGTGCTCTGGTAAAGTCATTGAAGTCTACCGTCCAGCCGCCGCATTGGTTGGCTAAGCTGTTGGCACTTTTTCCTGCTAAGTGAATGCGAGGCAGATTTTTTGCCAAAGGTAGCAGTTTGTCATCATTTTTAAGCAGCACACCTGTCGCTTGCACAATGCGCCGCGCTTGTCTGCGATGCTCTTCACTTCCTACTTTGGCAAGAAGCTCTCGCTTTGCATAAGGCTTTTCGAACAAGCCCAATGCAAATTTTGCGCGCAACACTCGTCTGACGGCATCATCAATGCGATTGGGTGAAATTTTTTGCTGACGCACCAGCGTGCGCAAAATTTTGATAAACTCCTTGTAATTGGCAGGCAACATAATCACATCAATGCCAGCAGAGACCGCTCGCTCTATGCAGTCCACCGTGTCGGCTGCAATCTCGTAAATGCCACCCCAGTCCGAGACCACAATACCTGAAAACTTCAACTCACCTTTCAGCACCGACTGAATGAGATACCTCTGCCCATGAATCTTTTCGCCATTGAAGCGGCTGTAGGAGAGCATCACCGAGCCGACACCTGCCTCAATTGCCGCAATGTACGGCGGAAAGTGAATGGCGCGCAGTGCTTTGCCATCAATTTCAATATCTCCTTCATTGATGCCATTGAGCGTGGCGCCATCTCCGACGAAATGCTTGGCACACGCTAGCACGCCTGTCTCACCCAACGCATCACCTTGGTATCCTTTGACCGCTGCGGCTACACATTTTGCCGTCAATTCTGGCACTTCAGAATAAGATTCATATGTTCTGCCCCATCGCTCATCGCGCGCCACTGCTGCACATGGCGCTAAGTTCCATGTAAATCCAGCGGCGCGCATTTCTTCTGCGGTCAGTTTAGCGGCTTGTCTAATGAGCTCTTCGTTACCACTGCATCCCATGCCGATGTTGTGTGGCAGTACTACCGAACCAAATACTAATGCATTGCCATGCACGGCATCAATGGCGGAAAGCAGGGGAATTTTCAAGCGGGTGCGCATGGCATAGCTTTGCAGCGTATCGTTGAAGTCTGCCCAGTCTTGCGCAGAGTTCAGCCCCGGTTTTGGATAAAAGCCTACGCTTGCCACCACGCTACCGATACCATACTTCTCAATATCCTCTGGACTTTGCAAGTATTGCATGCCTACCATCACCATCTGACCAATTTTTTCATCCAGCGTCATCTTCGCCATCATCTCTGAAATGCGCTCCTCTATGGTTGGCGCATTGCCTTGGCATGAAAGAGAGAGCAAAGGAAAAAGAAGTGAAATGCAAATGAATCGTTTCGTGATGAGCATGTGGTTTTTGTGTAGCCGATTTTTTGCCAGAGTCTTTCACTGGCGGTTATGCTTCTCTGGGCGATGTTCTCAAAAATAGCAAAGAATTTGCTAAGTTGAACGAAACCTTTGCACAGCACCATGCAACTTGGTATTGACCTTATTGAAATCTCGCGCATTCAAGCCTGTGTCGCCCGGTATGGCGAACAGTTTTTGCGCCGCATTCTCACCGAAAAAGAAATTGCATATTGCTACTCGAAAGCCAACCCATACGAGAGCATTGCGGCACGCTTTGCCTGCAAAGAAGCTCTTGCTAAGGCAATTGGTTGCGGCATCTCCAAGACATTTCATTGGCAATCCGTTGAGATTTTGCGCCACAAAAATGGACAGCCAAAAGTCAAATTTCTCAAAAAAATTAGGGGGCTTTCGTCGAAAAAAGTTGCCATCTCCATGTCGCACACGCATCAGTATGCCATCGCCATCGCCATCATCAGCCCGTAATCTATGACCACTGCTTCCGAAAAGGTCTCGGCTGCAGTTGCTTTTCTGGCTGAAAAAATTTCTCGTGCGCCCGACCTTGCCATCGTGTTGGGCTCTGGTCTCGGCGATTTTGCCCAGCACATTGATACGCATCTGTCGCTCGATGCCAAAGACATTCCACACTACCCTGTGCCGCGTGTTGCTGGTCATCATGGCAAAGTGATTTTGGGTAGTTATGCAGGTAAATCACTCATGCTCATCAAAGGGCGCGTGCATCTCTATGAGGGGCATTCGCCAGAGACGGTCACATTTTACGTGCATCTGCTTGCCGCTTTGGGCATCAAGACACTCATTCTCACCAATGCCGCTGGGGGCATTAACCATCACTTCAATCCCGGCGACCTCTGCCTCATTACCGACCATCTCGACCTCACTTTCACTCGTCTATCTTTCCCTTACCGTTTTAGTCGTCCCTGTATCATCTATGATGCGGCGCTGATTCGCCTCATTGAGCAGGCTGCGCTTCAGCACCGTATTGCGCTTCATCGTGGTATCTATGCCGGTGTGTTGGGACCAAGTTACGAGACCAGAGCGGAAATTCGGATGTTGGCACGCATTGGTGCAGATGTGGTTGGTATGTCAACGGTTGTGGAAGCCAGCGTGGCGGCGGCACTGGGACTGCGCGTGGCAGCACTCTCGCTCGTTACCAACAAAGCCGCTGGGTTGAGCCCAGAAAAACTTTCTCATGAAGAGGTTCAGCTTACTGCTCATCACGCCAAAGAGAAATTTTCAGCCTTGATGAAAGCCATTCTGGAGGCAATTTGAGTGCCAACAAGGGAATACGGTGCCACGCAAAGAGTTATCCTATGTTTCAAAGTTAAAGAATTCTCATTCGCAAGGGTAAGTATTATCCACGTAGCTTATCAAGCAGATGATTTAGCATTTCTGCTTCACTTGGGGTTAGTGTTTTCAGATGTGCTTCTGCCGCTCTCACCTTGGGGTCTAATTTCTCCAGTAGTGCCAGTCCTTTTTTCGTAATCAGCACATCTAGCTTTCGTCGGTCGTGCGCGCAGGTCTCTCGCTTGACCAAGCCTTTGCTGACCAGTCGGCTCACAAGGCGCGAAACATCAGATTGCTTATCCATCATTCTTTCCTTGAGCAACATCAAGGATGAAGGCTTTGGAAATTGCCCACGCAAAATCCGCAGCACATTATATTGCTGCATCGTGATGCCCGAACCCTTGAACTGCTCCTGAAGTTTTGGAATCAGCCAGTGAAAGGTGTAAATCAAGTTCACTTGCAATTTCTGATAAGGACAGCGAAAGCTTTTCTGCTTGATTTCATCCTCGAGCCGCATACACTTACGCTACTTCGTCATTTAACTCTCCCATTGCACCGCACTGATACTCTCGGAAGGCTTGATGCAGTTCTTCTTCAGTATTCATCACAAACGGACCATATCGCGCCACTGACTCGCCAAGCGGCTCACCAGAAAAGAAGATGAACTCTGCAAGCGTATTGGACGCATTGCCTACCGTGATGTGGTCGCCATCTTTGGCTAAAAGCGGCACGGCTCCACGTGCGATTTCTTCGCAGTCGTTCAGCATGAAACTACCTGCCACAGGGTATAGAAACGTATTGTATGTGTGTTTTACTGGAATTGTAACTTGCGCATTTGGCTTCAAGAAGTAGTGATGATACTCAATAGGGGTCTGCATCTGAATCGGCGAGCGCACGCCAAAGGCTTCACCAACGATTACCTTTATTTTGACATTGCCTTCAGCGGATACATACACTGGGATTTGTGCTGCACGAATATCCTGATAGCTTGGCTGAAGATTTTTCTTTTGAGCTGGCAAGTTAATCCACACTTGAAAGCCATGCATCCAGCCGCCATTTTGTTTGACCTCATCAATTGGTTGCTCTTTATGCACAATGCCTCGCCCAGCAGTCATGAGTTGCACATCGCCTTCATTTAGCACAGCAAGATTGCCCAGTGAATCCTGATGACAAAAGCCTCCTTTGAGAATGTAGCTCAAAATCTCAAAGCCCTTGTGTGGATGTGCGCCTGTGCCTTTTGCTTCACCCGGTGCAAATTTTACAGGTCCAAATTCATCTAACAGCAGAAATGGGTCAATGTAGGATAATCCCCATCGTGGGAAGGGTCGATGCACAAGGAATCCTTCTCCTTCCATCACCGAAACGACCGGTAGAATCTCATGAATGCTGGCTCTTGTTCCTTCTGACACTCTATTCATTTTCGCTCTAAATTTTTCAAAGTGATTCTTTAAGTGCCCATGGGCTTGACTTTCTGAGATGGTCTTTGGCTACACGTTTCTCTTTCAAGCCCATGGGCAGTGACTCAATTCAGATTCAGTTAAGATTTTTTATCCAGTTCAATGTTGCACACAATATTCACCTCTTCCCCGACCAGCAGGCCTCCATTATCAAGCATTTTGTTCCACTTTAAGCCAAAGTCGGTGCGATTAATCTTGCCGATGACCTTGAAACCCGCTTTTGTTATGCCGCTTGGCGATTTTGCCGTGCCGTTGTAAATCACATCAAATGTAACCTCTTTGGTTACGCCGTGCATGGTAAGGTCGCCAGTCAGCTTGTAATTCTTGCCATCGATTTTCTTGAAGGATTTGCTCTTGAAGGTGATTTGCGGATACTTTGCCACATCAAAGAAGTCGGGGGATTTTAGGTGCGCATCTCGCTTTTCATCATCTGTGTCGATGCTACTGGCATCAATTGTAAACTCAATGTCGCTATCGACAAAGTCGTCGCTCTTTGCAACCACTTTGCCTTCAAAGAACTTGAATTTGCCTGATGTTTCCGATACTACCATGTGCGACACTGTGAAGTTGATGTTGGAGTGGCTCTTGTCGAGCTGCCAGTTTACTTGGGCAAATACATTTGCACTGAATAAAAGTGCGGTCAAAGATGCAAGAAGTCTCATAAAACAGTTATGGTTAGAGTTTATGGTTGATTAAAACACACTTTTGCAAAGCACTTGTCGCCAATACGGTGCTGACAAATATATGTTACAACATTTATTGTTGCAACATTTATTTTACATGTTCTCTTGTGAGCGTAGCGATGGCGAAAGCCAGCGGTCAATTCGGAAGCCTCGCTTGAAGAGCATGAGCCAGTTACGTGGATTTTGCCATATCGTTGCGTGGCGTGGCAGTGCACTTGCTACAAGTTTCCAGCCGCGCCACATATCGCCGTAACGGAGTGCGACACTACCAATTTCAAAATCAAAAAAGGGCTGATACTGCAGCGGAATTTTTTTGCGATAGGTTTCGTAAATGCGCAGTGATGCATGGTAGTATTTTGGATTTGCGCGGCTTGTTCGCTTACCATGCTCACGCACCAAGACCTTGTTGCTGTCATCTATGGCAATTTTCAATCCAGAGAGAAATGTTCGCAGCACCAGTTCCCAATCTTCGCGAAAACGAAATGCATCGTCATACTGCACAAAACTTGCCTTTTGGACTGCCACGCCAGGTGTGCCGCCAATGAGTGCCGCAGCGCTTAGAATTCCTACATCATTAGGCAACACTTTGCGTGAGCTGTAGATGATTTGCCCCTGCTCATTGATTTTGGTGCGAAGAATCGAGCAGACCATGTCAGCATTTGTCGTGCTAAAAGTGTGAAGGATGGTTTCAATGTAGTCGGGTTGCCACATATCGTCGTAGTCTAAAAAGAAAAGATACTTGCCTACTGCTTGCGCTGCACCACGATTGCGAGAGAAGCATCGCTCTAAATTTTGCTCATTGCGAAGATATTGCATGGGTATAGGTGCAGCTTGCATCAGTGTTTGCACAATATCCGGCGTGCAATCCGTAGAAGCATCATCGACCACAATCAGCTCAAGGTCTTTGCAGGTTTGCGCAAAAACTGAGCGCACAGCATCTGCAATAAACGCCTGTCCGTTATGCACAGCAATAATTGCACTGGCTTTCAACATAGAAAATGCATTTGCAACCTGCCAATTTATACTTTCTGCTTGCCTATATTTACACCTTTCCGATGAGCGACAAAGTATGTTTATCGATAGCGCAAAAATTTTCGTTAAGGCTGGGGACGGTGGGAATGGGGTGGTTAGTTTTCGGCGCGAAAAGTTTGTGCCCAAAGGCGGACCCGATGGCGGCGATGGCGGCAACGGTGGAAGCGTCATTCTTCAAGCTGACCGCAACCTTAGCACACTGTTGGATTTTCGATACAAAGCGCACTACAAAGCCGAGCACGGGCGTCACGGACAAGGTGCTCGTAAAACTGGTCTTTCAGGCAAAGACGTTTTGATTAAAGTTCCTTGTGGCACAGTGGTCAAAGATGCCGAGACTGGCGAACTTCTCGGCGATTTAACTCAGCATGGCGAAACACTTGTCGTGGCTAAGGGCGGTCGTGGCGGTCGTGGCAACGTGCATTTTGCTACGCCAACCAATCGTGCGCCACGCTACGCCGAGCCCGGTCAGCCCGGCGAAGCACGCACTTTGCTCTTGGAACTCAAGCTCTTAGCCGATGTTGGGCTTGTCGGCTTTCCTAATGCTGGGAAATCCACGCTCATTTCCGCCATCAGCGCCGCCCGACCTAAAATTGCTGACTATCCCTTCACGACGCTGGAACCTCACTTGGGCATTGTGCCTTATCGTGAGTATCAATCCTTCGTGGTTGCTGACCTTCCCGGCATCATTGAAGGTGCTGCAGAAGGCAAAGGTTTGGGACTGCGTTTTCTCAAGCATATTGAGCGCACCAAAGTTTTAGCCATTATCATTCCATGCACTTCACCTGACCCCAAACATGACTATCAGGTTCTGACCACAGAGCTTAGAAAGTTCAGCCCGAGCCTTCTTGAGAAGCCGAAAATCGTTGTAATTTCCAAAATGGATATTGCTCCCGAGGGGTTTGTCGCTCCGCGCTTTCGTGGCACGAAGGTTGTCAAAATTTCTGCTGTAACTGGCGAGGGTCTTGAGGCACTCAAAGATGCGCTTTGGGAGCATCTGCATGCAGCAAGAAGTTTGATTTTCCATCAATGCACAAATGATTGAAAAAGAGGTTATCATCAAAAATAAAGCGGGTTTGCATACACGTCCTGCGGCAGCTATTGTCAAGCTCGCCGCAAAGTTCAAGTCGGATTTTTTTATCGAGAAAGATGGTGTTGAAATCAATGCAAAGTCTATCATTAGCGTCATGACGCTGGCAGCGCCAAAAGGTGCAAAGCTCAAACTCAAATTCAGGGGTTCAGATGAAGAACAAGCGGCTGCAGCGTTAGTTAAATTCTTCGAGGATGGCTTCGGCGAAGTCTGATACTGCCAGCGCCATGAGGCAAAGCAGTTTAGCGTCTTTTACACATTCTGTTCTGTTTGTATCGTGAAAATTGTCATCGTTGGTCCTTTTTATCCTTTGCGCGGCGGCATTGCACATTTTGGCGCATCGTTTGCGCATTGGCTTGGCGTGCGTGGTCACAGTGTTTTCCCCATTTCATTTTCGCGACTCTATCCGAAGTTCCTTTTCCCCGGCAAATCGCAAGAGGAAAGCGGTCAGGCTCTGCCGTCTTACACGATAACAGCAACCCCGATTATTGATTCGCTTTATCCGCTTTCGTGGTTGAGGGCGGCTGAACACATCCGTCATCTGCAACCTGATGTCGTCGTCTTCACGCATTGGCTCACTTTTTTCGTGCCATGTTATGCCACACTGATGACCTTGCTTAAAAAGCGCACCCATGCCAAACTGATTGTGCTCCTGCACAACTTCAAGCCGCATGAGGCGCGTCCGGGCGATGCCTTCCTGCTGTGGCTTCTTACACGCCAACCCGATGGATACCTTATGCTCTCTGAATCGGTCAAGGCAGATTTACTGGCAGTTCAACCGAAGGCAGTCTGTCAGGTTTCACCGCATCCGCTATACGACATTTTCGGCAATGCTCTCGATAAACATGAGGCACGCCGCGCCTTAGGGCTTTCTATGTCGCAAAAAGTCATTCTGTTTTTTGGCTATATCCGCAAATACAAAGGGCTTGACCTTTTGCTCGATGCCATGCCAGCATTGATAAAACTTTTTCCAGAGCTTAAGCTCATTGTGGCTGGAGAGTTTTACAGCGATGAGCAAGCATATCGAGAGAAAATTAAGTCGTTAGGTATTGAGGCGCATCTTTTGCTGGAGACGAGCTATATTCCGAGTGAAAAGGTCGCCCAGTATTTCTGTGCCGCCGATTGTGTCGTGCTTCCGTATCGTGCGGCAACCCAATCGGGTGTGGTGCCTATTGCCTATCATTTTGAGCTACCTGTGATTGTTACCAATGTCGGCGGGCTTTCGGAGGTTGTGCGTGATGGGAAAACAGGATTTGTTGTTGCGCCCAATTGTGCAGATGCGCTCGTCGAGGCTATCAAAAAGTTTTATGACCTGCAGCACACGATTGATTTCAAAGCTCATCTTCGAGCAGAAAAGCAGAAGTATTCATGGCAGGCATTCGTTGAGGCTTTTGAACAATTGATTTTACAACTTGAGAAATAAACTCGTGAAAAATCTACTCGTTGTCACATACTACTTTCCGCCATCTGGCGGACCGGGCGTGCAGCGCGTCTTGAAGTTCGTCAAATATCTACGAGATTTTGAGATTCGCCCGATTGTCTTGACAGTTGCCAATGGCGATTTTCCTGTGCGTGATGAAAGTTTGCTTAGCGAGATTCCGCCTGATGTGCCTGTTTATCGCTCTAAAATTTTTGAGCCCTACCAGCTCTACCGCAAACTTACAGGCAAGCCAGCAGATGCGCCAGTAGATGTCAATAACATTCCGAAGCCGGGAGAGCGGCGCAGTGTTGCTGAACACTTTGCCGAATTTGTGCGCAGTAACTTTTTCATTCCTGATGCGCGCATTGGTTGGCTCCCCAGTGCGGTGGCAATGGGCAAGCGCATCATTCAATCCGAGCGCATTGATTGTCTTTATTCGTCCTCGCCACCTTACACTTCTGCCTTGATTGCCCGTGCCTTGAAGCGCCGCACACACTTGCCTTGGATTGCTGGCTTTCGTGACCCATGGACAGGGTTTCTTTCCACACCCGTGCGATATGGATTGGCTAAAAAAATTGATATGCACTTAGAGCGCAGTGTGTATGCCGAGTGCGACCGCATGGAAGTAGCATGGCTTGGCATTGCTAAAGATTTTCAAAAGAAGTATCCAGACATTGACTCTGCAAAAGTTGTGCACATTGAAAATGGCTTTGATGAAGCCGATATTCCACAGGTTCGCTTCCCTCGCAATGCCAAATTTACGGTCTGCTACACCGGCTCCATGTATGGCAGGCGCTCTCCTGAACCGTTTCTGAATGCTGTGCGGGCGCTTGTCTTGCAAGGCAAAGTTGATGTCAAGCAAATTGAGCTAAAATTCATTGGTCGATTTGGGGCGAACATCATGCCGCTTTTTGCTGATGCAGTGCTCAAAGAAGCGATTACCGTCAAGCCCTACATGCCACATTCAGAGAGTATTTTGGAGCTTTTGCGTGCCGATGTTTTACTTTTGATTGTCGATGACTCAAGCGACAGTGCTGAAATTGTGCCCGGAAAGGTTTATGAGTATATCGGCACGCGTCGACCGATTCTTGCTCTGGCGCCTCAAGGTGCAATTGCTTCACTGATTTGTGAAACCCGTGCAGGCACGGTTGCGCACTTTCATCGTCAAGATGCCATTGAGTCGGCATTTTTGCAGTATTACCATCGCTTCTTTGCTGGTGAGCCGCTCTGGGAAGGGCGTGAGGAGGTAATCGAAAAATATACGCGCCGTGCTGCAACAAAAAAGTTAGCGACACTGGTGCATCAACTTGTAGAATCTCATTCAAAGCTATTGCATGACACACATGTATCATGAAGTTGCTCTATCGGCAAGCGCTACTGCGAATGCGCCTTTGCGAAAAGTCCTGATGCTGGCTTACTACTTTCCGCCAATGGGGCTTTCGGGCGTGCAGCGCACCGCCAAGTTTGTCAAATACTTGCCCGAGTTTGGCTGGAAACCTATTGTGCTGACTATCAATCCCACGGCATATTTCGCATACGACGAGTCTCTGCTTGCCGAGCTTTCTCATCCTGCGATTGAGATTGTGCGCACCGATACGAAAGATGTTACCAAACTTGCGGCGTCAGCGGCAAAACGGCGTCAGTTCAAAATGCCTGCTGAGCCGACGCGCAAGCTGCTTAGCGCCATCAGTCAGTTTTTTTTCATTCCAGATAACAAAATCGGCTGGAAGAAATATGCCATAGAGCAAGCCAGTGCTATTATCGAGCGCGAAAAAGATATTGAGGTGATTTATTCTACCGCTCCGCCATTTAGCTCGCACCTCATCGCGCTTGACCTACGTGCCAAGTATCATTTGCCCATCGTCTTGGATTTTCGTGACCCATGGGTCGAAAACCCTTCACACTTTTACTGGACACTGTTTCACCGCCGTCGTCATGAAGCGCTTGAGGAACGTGCTCTGACTTACGCCGACCGCATCATCACCGCCAATCGTGCGCTCAAAGAGCTTTTCCTTAAAAAGTATTTCGGCAGAGTGCAGCATAAAGACATTTCCATCATCTGGCATGGCTACGATGCCGAAGATTTTCAACTGGCTAAGCCTGAGCCGCGCTCTCAGCAAAAATTGCGCTTCGTCTATTGCGGCAGATTTTTCCTTAGTTCACCAGAGCCCTTCTTCAAAGGTCTGAAAATTGCTCTTGCAAAAGCGCCTGCACTGCGCAAGCACATTGAGCTTTACTTTGTTGGCATTTTTCCAAAGCAGTATGAGCGCATGGCTGAAAAATACGGGCTCAAAGAGCTGATGGTTGTGCGCGGCTACCTTCCCCACCGCAACGCCGTTGCCGAACTGCTTAATGCCGATGTGCTCTGGGCAGCACTCGATGCGACCAAAGGCACGGAAACCATTACGCATGGCAAACTCTTTGAATATGCTGCTGCAAGAAAAACGCTCTTCGGCATTGTGCCTGACGGAGCGGCGCGCCAGTTTATTTTGGAGGCAAATGGGCTTGTCGCACATCCCAAAAAGCCACGTGAGATTGCCCAGAAGATTTTGGAACTCTATGCACTTTGGCAAAAGCACGAGTTGCCTGTGCCCAGCAACGCCTTCGTTGCGCGCTTTGAGCGACGCCAACTTGCGGCACAACTTGCAAAGGAATTCGGACAACTTATTCGCATCGATTAGCATGAACACTCTTTCCAAAAAAATTCAGCTTGTTGATTTGGTTGGGTTGCACCAGCGTCTGCAGCCTGAACTTACGGCTGAAATCAACAAGGTTATTGAGAGTGGTCAGTTCATTAACGGTGCAGCGGTCGGCGAGCTTGAGTGTGCACTTGCAGGCTATCTTGGTCTGCGTTTTGCGATTGGATGTGCCAATGGCACAGATGCTTTGCAAATTGCCCTCATGGCACTTGGCATTGGCAGAGGCGATGAAGTGATTACCACACCATTTTCTTTTGCCGCCACGGTAGAAGCAATTCTGCTTGTCGGCGCCACCCCGCGCTATGTCGACATCGACGAGCGCACATTCAACATCAATGCTGACCTCATTGAAGCTGAAATTACACCACAGACCAAGGCGATTCTGCCTGTGCATCTTTATGGACAAGCGGCAGAGATTGACAAAATTGTCGAGATTGCTACTCGGCACGGCATCGCGGTCATTGAGGATAACGCTCAATCTTTTGGCGCTGAATACAAAGGGCGTAAAGTTGGCACATTTGGGCACATGAGCACCACAAGTTTTTTTCCAGCCAAAAATTTAGGGGCATTCGGTGATGCAGGGGCAATTTTTACCAACGATGAAGAGCTGTTTTGGAAAGCCAAAATGATTGCCCAACATGGCGCACGGGTACGCTATCAGCACGAACTTCTTGGTCTTAACTCTCGGCTCGATACGCTGCAAGCCGCTGTGCTCAAAGTCAAGCTCAAGTATCTTGATGAATTTAATCGGGCACGGCGCCGCGCTGCTGACCTCTACGATAGCTATCTTCAGCACGCCAATCTTCAATGCCCATATCGCCATCCAGATTGCACACACATTTTTCATCAATACACAATTCTCTTGCCCGACCGCACCATGCGCGATGAGTTGCAAAAATTTTTGCAGGCTCACGCTATTCCCACATCCGTACATTATCCCACTCCACTTAACTTACAGAAAGCCTTTCTGGATGCACGCTATCCCAAAGGGGCACTGCCGATTGCAGAGCGTGCTGCCGATTGCGTACTTTCTCTGCCTATGCATACTGAGTTGGATGAGGAGCAGATTGCATTCATTAGTGAAAAAATCATTGAATTTGTCGGGCGCAAATAGATGCTTTGCAACCTGCAATGAAACGCTCTATACTTTTTCTTTGCACGGCCAACTCGATTCGTAGCCAAATAGCTCAGGCGTTACTTCAGACGCTCTCGCAGGATTTTATTGCCTACAGCGCTGGCACCATGCCTATAAGCACAGTGGATAAACACACGATACGTATTTTGCGTGAAATCGGAATTGATATTTCTTCCTGCCGCCCGCTTGATATTGAGCAATTTCGCCACATTCATCTTGACATTCTTATCACCATGAGCGGCACGGCTTATCGCGATTGCCCGGCATGGTTGTATGAAAATCCGTCAATTATCTGTGGGCACTGGGGCTTTACAGATGTCTCTGGACAGAGCCTATCGCAGTTTCGCAAGTTGCGCAATCAGATTGAAGCACATCTTCGCGCATTTCTTGCCGAGTACCGCCCTGAACTTACTCGAGATGAGCTTGCCAATTTAGTGCGTCGATTCACTCGCTAATGTTTCGTGATGCAAGCTGGCGGCGACCTGCTCTGCTATTTTCTCTGCATGCTCAATGGTATCGGGCACCGAGATGCCATGGCGCCAATTTCCTGTAAAGAAAATATCGCCATGCTCTTGCTCATATTCTTCTACTGCCTGCCGCACTTCTTGATGCCCAAGTCCATACTGTGGAATTGCAGCATGCCATTGCGCAGTCGCAACTGCCTTCGGTGGCGTCTGTATGCCCAGTATATCGGCTAACTCGGCACGAGCAAGCGCAATTAGCTCTTCCTTGGGTAGCTGTGCAAGCTCTGGCTGGCGTGAACCACCGATGAAGACTGTTATGACAAGCCTATCCCCATAGCGTTCAGGGAAAATTTTGCTATTAAAGACAGCACCCAAGATTTTTCGATTTTCCACTTCAGGCACAAGGAAGCCAAACGCATCGGGCACATGCACTTGCTCGGTACTGTAGCCAAGAAAGACTTGTGCCACGGGCGAGTAGGGCACTTTTTCTAAGGCGGCGGCAAGCGTTGGGGCAATTGGCTTTATCAGGCGTGCCGCATCAGGCGCTGGAGTGGCGACGATAACTTTCTTTGTCTCTATCAGTTGGGCATGACCAGCATGCGTGAGTGAAAGCTGAAGAGTGCCATTCTGGCGCATCAGTGTCTGAACATGTGCCTCACACCACAGGTTGGAAGCCAGTCGCTCTGCCAACTGTGTGATGACCTCGTAAAATCCGCCCGCAAACGAAAACATCCGCCGTGAGCTTTTTTTCGCTGCGCGCTTACGCTGCCTTAAAGCATGCCACGCTCCTTTGATGACACTGCCATGTTCTTTTTCCCACTGCGTTAAGGTTCTGAAGGCTTCATCGGCGGCAATGTGTTCTGGTTTCGCACCAAATGTACCTGCAAGAAAGGGATTGATGAGGTAGTCTAACACTTCTTTACCGAAGCGTCTTGAAATAAACTCAGCTGCCGTCTCACGCACAGGGCTTGGCGCGATGAATACCTCTTTGAAGAGTCGCACTTTTGCTGGTAGTGACAGCAGCGGTGTAAAAAGTATCGCTGGTGAGTTTTTCAGGGCAATGAGTTTGTTTTTCTTCAGAATGTAGCGAGCATTGGCGGCTGAATTTGCCCACAGTATTTTTGCGCTTAGCCCCGCATCGTTTATCAGGCGCATCACGGCTTCGTTGGAATCCAGCACCGTGTTTGGACCCACATCAAATGTGAAATTTTCCAGACGGATTGACTGAATTTTGCCCCCAACTTGTTTGTCGGCTTCGATGACGAGTGTGGAGATGCCTTTTTCTTTCAGGCGATAGGCGGCACACAGCCCGGCTACCCCTGCGCCGATGACAACCACTTGAACTTTCATACTGCTACTCGTTTCTCTGTGGAAGTGCATTTGCTGTGTTCATCATTGAAGCAGATAACTTCGCTGCCCGATTAGTTTCGGCAGAAAGCACGATGATAAAATCCGTTGCCGAGACATCCAGCATCGTTCTCAGCTCGCCGAGAAAGAGCCGATTGAGCGCATCGACCAGCGCATGAGGTAAAAATCGCTTGATGAATTTATTCTGGTACGATTCCAAGCTCACAAAGAATTCAGGCTTGAAATGATGGCGCTCTGCCAGTTGTAGCAAGGGAATCAATTTAATCTCGTTGGCAAAGACAGTGCGGAACGGTCCTTGGTCGGTCTTGCTTGCACGGAACGGTGTGCCAGAGGCAATGCGGTAAAAGACCTGATGGATGAAGTATGGCGAATACTTGGTTACGACGCCTTTCCAGATTTGTGGGTTTGGGTAAGCCAATACAATTTTCCCTGTAGGTTTTACCCATCGGAAGAATTTTTCCAGCACGATTTTTGGCGTGTGCAGGTGTTCAATAACATCCCAGCATACAATTAAGTCAAATGTGCCTGTCCATTGCGCGTTGTCGTAGGTATGGAGGTCGGCGCAAATGCGCTCGGTCAGGTGTTTGTTGCGCTCCAATTGATACTGTGAAATGTCAATACCTGTTACCACACAATCTTGCAACTTCAGATGTGACGCTGAACCACAGCCAGCTTCCAAAACTCTCAGACCTATTGCACATCCCAAATGCTCATGTAGTGCTTCAAGTGCATCTTTGGAGTTCGGGAAATGCCGATACAGCGTTTGAAGATGATTCAGCTGCTGTTGCACTATGGTATTTGCGGTCATAGCCATTCGCTTTGAGCTTGAAGATACGCACTTCAGTGCTTTATCGTGTGTCGCTCACATGAAGTTCTGCACGACATCTGAGCGCTTTTGCCTGCCGAGTTTGCGTAAACTTTCACGGGCAGACGATGTTTTTCATAGTTTTGTCTTCTGCTTATCTTTGAAATTTACAAAAGCTTCAATCGGTTTCGAATTATGCTCGCTTACCAGCGCACGATAAAAAAGGAGGTCTCTATTTGGGGACGCGGCTTGCATACTGGTCAGGATTGCATGATCACCTTCAAGCCGGCGCCTGAAGATTATGGTTACCGCTTTGTTCGCACGGATTTGCCTGATTCGCCTGAAATTCCTGCTGATATTGACCATGTGATTGATATTCGCCGAGGCACCACGATTGGCATTGGCGATGCCAAAGTTCACACCACTGAGCATGTCCTTGCGGCGCTTTATGGTCTGCAAATTGATAATTGCCGCATTGAGCTGACTGGTCCTGAACCGCCAGTGTTGGATGGAAGCAGCAAGCCTTTTGTTGATGCGTTGCTGTCAGCTGGCTTTGAAACGCAATCGGCTCCCAAAAATTACCTTGTCATTGAGGAAACCGTCGAGTATGTCGATGAAGCGCGAGGCGTGCACATTGTTGGCTTGCCGCTCGATGATTTTCGCGCTACGATTATGATTGATTACAAAAATCCTGCCTTGGGTTCTCAGCACACTGGCATTTTTGATATGGAAAAAGAATTTGCCAGTGAGTTTGCTGGTGCACGCACGTTCTGCTTCCTTAGCGAAGTGGCCGAACTTGCACGCCAAGGATTAATCAGGGGCGGTGATATCAATAATGCGATTGTGATTGCCGACTGTGCCATGTCGCAAAGCGAGCTCGATGAGCTTGCTCAAACACTTTCTGGCGGCAAAAATAACCTACGCCTTGAAATTGGTGCTAATGGCATTCTCAACAATCGTGAGTTACGCTACCCCAATGAACCTGCCCGACACAAGCTACTCGATTTGCTCGGCGACCTTGCCCTGATTGGCATGCCTATCAAGGCACAAATTTTGGCGGCGCGTCCTGGGCATGCGGCAAACGTTGAGTTTGTCAAAAAACTTAAGAAACTCATCGAGAAAAATAAGCTTACGCGTCGCTATCAGCATGAGCGAAAGGCTGGAGTTGTCTTTGATGCTGCCGCTATTCAGCGTATTCTGCCACATCGTTATCCTTTCCTTTTAATCGATAAAATTTTGGAGTTCAAGCTCGATGAAAAAATTGTCGCCGTTAAAAATGTGACGCTCAATGAGCCCTTCTTTCAAGGGCACTTCCCGGGCAATCCGATTATGCCCGGCGTCTTGATTTTGGAAGCAATGGCGCAGTCTGGCGGTATTCTGCTACTCAACGGCAATGAGTCGTTCCAAGACAAAGATGTATTTTTCATGGGTATAGATCACGCTCGTTTTCGTAAACCTGTAGTGCCTGGCGATACGCTGATTATTGAATCGGTTGTCAAAAACCGTCGCCGCAATGTCTGTCGGTTTTCATCTCAAGCTTTTGTGCGCGGCGAATTGGTCTGCGAAGCTGAACTGATGGCTACCGTTGTTCCACGGCAGCGCTCTACATCTGGCTATGGTGCGCTCTAACTTATGCGCTATCGTTTTTGCACTTGCTTGGTGCAGCACTGCCTAAGGAAAACCTAAACTCTGTACGACTATGAAAATCGGCCACATTGACATCGATCGTCCGATTGTTCTCGCCCCTATGGAGGATGTCACAGACCCGTCTTTCCGTCGCTTGTGCAAGCAGTTTGGCGCCGATATTGTCTACACTGAGTTTGTCAGTTCCGAAGGGTTGGTGCGTGGCGCCGCAAAGTCCATGCGCAAACTTCAGGTCTTTGATGATGAGCGTCCTGTGGCTATTCAAATTTTTGGCAATCAGGTCGATGCTATGGTTGAAGCGGCGCGTATTGCCGAGGCAGCCAATCCTGACTTTATTGACATCAACTATGGGTGTCCAACGAAGCAAGTGGCTGGACGCGGCGCTGGGTCTGGCTTGCTTTGCAATCCAAAGCTGATGGAAGAAATTACCTCGGCAGTTGTCAAAGCCGTCAAGCTCCCTGTAACTGCCAAGACCCGCATCGGTTGGGATGAAAATTCCATTTCCATTTTGGATACTGTCAAGCGCTTAGAAGGCTGCGGCATTCAAGCCCTGACCATCCATGGTCGCACCCGTGCCCAGATGTTCAAAGGCACGGCAAATTGGGATTGGATTCGGCGTGCGAAAGAAATTGCGACTATTCCCATCATCGGCAATGGCGACATCTGGCATGCCACTGATGTGCTACGGCGTTTTACAGAAACTGGCGTCGACGGCATCATGATTGGTCGCGGCTCGATTGGTAATCCGTTTATCTTCCGTGAAGCCAAAGCTTTGATGACCACGGGCAAACTTCCACCGCCACCAACCCCTCACGAAAAAATTCATGTTGCCATTCAACACTTGAAACTGTCGCTGGAGTGGAAGGGCGAAAAGTATGGCGTCTTAGAGATGCGTCGTCACTACTCATCTTACCTCAAGGGATTGCCCAATGTCAGCAAAGTGCGTGATAAGCTCGTGCGTGAAAATGATTGGCGTCAGATTATCAACATGCTGCTCGAGTTTGAACAAGAATGCTACCGCCATCTTGAAGCTGGCACATTTGAGCTCTATGCCGAAACGCTCAACGACCACTCTCCACGTCTAATGCTTGCGCCCTCTGCACCGCAATCGGTGTAAGAGCTCAGTGCCTGCTGGTCTGCTGCGAGTGTATTTTTTCTACATTTGCAAGCTTTGTAAATTCGAAAGACTCGACCTGAGCACTACTACATGAGCGAGGCTATCAGAATTGTTGAGCAAGTTTTGGAGTGGCTTACCCTTGGCATCTTTACTCTCTATGTGTTTGAAACCCTTGTGCTGATTGCCGCACTCTACAAGAAAATTCCCACCCGCACATTTTCGGTGCTACCCAGAATTAGCGTAGTGGTTGCCGCCAGAAATGAAGAAAAAAACATTGATGCTTGCTTGCAATCACTAACGATGTTGGATTATCCTCATGATAAGCTTGAAATCATTATTGCTGACGACCGCTCGCAAGACCGCACGCCCGAGATTGTCCAGCGCTATGCCGCAAAATATCCCTTCGTCAAGTATCTTCTCGTGCGCGAAAGTCACATCAAAGGCAAAGGCAATGCCATTCATCAAGCTACTATGCTTGCCAGTGGCGAGTTTATTTTGATGACCGATGCTGATTGCACAGTCAAACCAACATGGGCAAAAGATACGCTCAAGTACTTCACGGATGAGACTGGTCTGGTCTGCGGCATCACTTTGCCACATGCTTCACGAGCTTTTGAGCGCATTCAAGCCTTGAACTGGTGTTATTTGCTCTCAACAGGGTCAGCAGTTGCGGCTATCGGGCTGCCCATTGGCGGGATTGGCAACAATTTCAGTTTTCGTCGCTCCACTTATTTTGAAGTAGGCGGTTATGAAAAAGTGCGCTTCAGCGTCACCGAAGATTTCGCCCTCTTTCAGGCAATCAAGAAAACCAAGTGGAAAATCGTTTGCCCAGTCGAATACAGCACGCAAAATACGACCGTGCCTGAACCCACATTTCGTGACCTATATAAGCAACAAAAACGCTGGGTGTTAGGCGGACTTGGCGGCGACCGCAGCAGCCTTGCCACACTTATTTTGGGGTTTGTGGCACATCTGCTTTCTCTACTTTCGTTTTTCCTCTTTACATGGCGTCAAGCCATCTTGATGCTGCTGGTAAAAGTCAGCATGGATTGTCTTTTTCTTCTGACACCTCTGCGTCGGCTGCACTCGGCTTCCCTGCTCAAAGCCATGCCGCTCTTTGCCTTTTACCATTACTTCACAATGGTCTTTATGCCTATTCTTCTGCTCTTCGACCGCACGGTTGTCTGGAAGGGGCGTGTCTATAGCCCTCGCGCTCAGGCGTAATCACTTTAGCTACAGTGATTTTTTACTAGGCAGGTGTAAATGTTCTCACGGTGTTTCGCTGGAATTATTTTGGCGAGGACAGATGACCAAAATAGAGAAGTCTGCTACCACGATTTGTCATGTTGAGCGAAGCGAAACATCCATACTGGATTCCTCGCTCTGGCTCGGAATGACACAAAAGAGTGCTCAGAATGACACAAAGGGAAATACTTGGAATGACACTTTCGCTTTTGTCATGCTGGACAAAGTGAAGCATTCATGCACTGGATTCCTCACTGCGTTCGGAATTGACAGAAAAAAGTGCGGCAGACACATTCTGTGTTCTGCGATACAATGACGGCACTAAGACCTGCTTCTTCTTTTTCATCAGCTTAGGCATTTGAGAACCTTTCTACAGTGAAGACCCCATCAATGCGTTTAATTTTCTCAACCAGTCGGTTAAGATGTGCAATATCCTTGACATAGACGATGACCGTTCCTTCAAAAATGCCGTCTTTTGCATTGAGAGCGATGCTGCGAATGTTGGTTTCGGTTTTCAAAATGGCTTGCGTGATAGCGTTTGTCATGCCCATTCTATCTTCGCCAAAGATGCGCAGTCCAGCCAGAAACTCATTTGTTGGACTGGCTTTCCAACTTACGGACACCAATTTTCCACTTCTGACAATGTGCTCGTTATTGACATTGCGGCAATTTCGGCGATGAATTTTGACCACGCCGCCAGCAGTTACAATGCCGATGATTTCGTCGCCCGGCACAGGATTGCAGCATTTTGCATATGCATAAGCAATCCCGTCCATGCCCTCAATGATGACGGCATCGCAGGATTTATCGACTATCTGTGCATGTGTTCGGCGTGCATCTTGAAGAAATTCCGAATACTGCACAATGTGCTTTTCTGGCTTTTGCTCGGGCTGCATGAGCAGGCTTAGTGCCTTTTCTGGATTGATTTCTTTTTTGCCGATTGCTTGGAAAAGGTCGGCTACAGTAGGCAGCCCATGCTGCTTTGCCAGACGCACCATATCGTTTTCACTAAATACCCGTTTAGTTTTCTCAATGAGTTTTGACCATAGTGTGCGTCCTTCTTCAATTTGCTGGCGGCGCTCTTCATTGAGAAACTGACGGATTTTTAGCTTAGCTTTGTGTGTGACGACGAATTTTTCCCAGTCGGCTTTTGGTGTTTGATTTTTGGATGTGATGATTTCTACTTGGTCACCTGATTTGAGCTTAGTGTGCAGCGCAACGATTTTGCCATTTACCTTAGCACCGATGCAGTGCATGCCAATTTCTGTGTGAATCTCGAAAGCAAAATCTACAGGTGTGGCGTTGCGTGGCAGCACTTTCATATCGCCCTTGGGCGTGAAGACATAAATTTCATCTTGGTAGAGGTTCATCCGAAAGCCTTCCATGAAGGCAGTTGCCGATTCGGCATTCTCAATAAGCTCACGCGCCCAACGAATCAGTGAGTTAATGGCTTCATCTTGTGTGCTGACCTTTTCCTTGTATCGCCAGTGCGCCGCCACACCGTTTTCAGCAAATTCGTGCATTTTGCGTGTGCGAATCTGCACCTCTACCATCCGTCCTTTTGGTCCAATAATCGTGGTGTGCAAAGATTGGTAACCGTTATGCTTGGGGACGGAAATGTAATCTTTGAAGCGCTCGGGCACGGGCTGAAAAATCTGCGTGATATACCCATATGCACTAAAGCAGTCGGACGGATTATCGGAATTGAGAATGACGCGAATGCCATAGAGGTCGTAGATTTCTGACAGCGACTTGCCCTGAGTTCGCATCTTGTTGTAGATGGAAAACAGATGCTTCGGTCTGCCCACAATTTCAAAGTCGAATCCGCGTTGGCGTAGCTCTTTTTCAATCGGTTGCATGACGGTCTCAAGATAAGCCATGCGTTCGGCGCGTGTCAGTTTCAGTTCTTCAACCAACTTGTCGTAGGCTTCTCGGTCAAGGTATTTGAAGGCTAAGTTTTCCAACTCCACTTTAATTTTGCCTAATCCGAAGCGATGGGCAAATGGAGCGTAGATATCGCGTGTCTCTATGGCAAGTTTTACTTGGCGATGCGGCGGCAAGGCATCCAGCGTGCGCATGTTGTGCAAACGGTCGCAAAACTTGATGAGAATGACACGAATATCGTGAATCATAGAGAGCAGCATTTTTCGAAAACTCTCTGCCTCTTTGATTTCACGATTGGCAAAAATGTCGGAGATTTTGGTCAGCCCTTCTACAATGGTTGCCACTTCATCGCCAAATTCATCGCGAATGTCATCAATCGTGTATTCAGTATCTTCGGCCACATCATGCAAAAGCGCCGCTGCCACCGACACATCATCGAGCGGAATTTCCTCAAGCAAAATCTTGGCAACCTCAACGGGATGATAGAAGTATGGCTCGCCCGATGCACGCTTTTCACCACTGTGTGCACGGTAACACATGAAGAATGCCTTGCGAATCAGAGCTTCATCATAGCGATGCAACTTCGCTTTGCATAGCTGCAATAGCTCATTGAGCTTGACATAATGCTCTTCTTCAATTTGGACCGCCATTGCCGTACCCTTTCAAACAGTTTCAAAAGTTGTTTCATCAATGAAAACCCTTTTACATTTGGCGTAACTTGCAATAAATACAATTCGCATCTGAAAACCAATTGTTCCCATTTGCTTTCTCGCTGTGCCAGCCGCTAAGCGCCGGTCTCATTTTCCGATGCAAAATTTTGCAAAGATGTGATTGAGAATGTCGTCGGCGGTTACTTTACCGGTGATGGTGCCGATGTGGTGCAGCACATTGCGCAAATCCGACGCAATGAGTTCTGTTGGGGCATGGCGCATCAGCTGCGCTTCAGCTTGCTCCAAGCTTTGAAGTGCATTGCGCACTGCCTCGTAGTGCCGTAGGTTAGTCAGCATCACACTACCTTCCATGCGTTTTTCCGAATCCATAACCAGTGCTTTCATCTTTTGCTTCAATTCCGCAATGCCTTCACGTGTCAGTGCCGAGATTTTCACCTTTTGCATATTTGCAAGGTCAAGTTGAATGCCCTCTCTGCCTTTGTCTATCTTGTTGCACACAAGCAAAAATTTCGCATCTGGATTCCTCTCCTTGAGTGCTTCAATCATCTTGATTTCATCGGCATCTACAGGCTGCGAGGCATCAATGAGGTAGAGAATTAAATCAGCTTCTTCAATTTTTTCGTAACTGCGCCGAATACCTTCTTCCTCGATTTGGTCATGTGTGGCGCGCAGTCCTGCTGTATCAATGAGCCTGAAGAGAATACCATCAATGACAAAACCTTCTTCAATATAATCGCGTGTGGTGCCTGCTATATCGCTGACAATGGCACGCGCTTTGCCCAAGAGCGCATTGAGCAAGGTGGATTTGCCAACATTCGGCTTGCCGACAATAGCCGTTCGGACACCTTCTTGCACCAATTTTCCAAACTTGAACGAGTCTGCCAGTTCATTCAATTCTGCCTTGAGTTCCATCATTTTGGCTTGGAGTTCCTCTCGGCTTTGGAACTCGACATCTTCTTCGCTGAAGTCAAGCTCAAGCTCCAGCATGGCGCAGGCGTGAAGCAATTCCTCGCGCAACGCATCAAGTTTTTTGGATAAATCACCCTTCAGATGTGCCAGTGCGGCACGATACGCCGCCGCTGTTTTGGCGTGAATCATTTCGCCAATGGCTTCAGCCTGCACAAGGTCAATACGTCCGTTCAGAAATGCCCGGCGCGTAAATTCGCCTGCTTCTGCTAGGCGACATCCTGCATGTAACACGGTCTCCAGAACCGCTTGCGTTACCACCACCCCACCATGGCAATTGAACTCCACTGAATCTTCCATCGTGAAACTACGCGGCGACCTGTAGACAATTGCCATGACCTCATCGACCAGCTCACCTCGTTCATCCACGATGTATCCGTAGTGCGCCGTATGCGATGGCGCATTTGCCAGCAAAAATGATTTATCACCAGCCTTGCGAAACACTTTATCAGCAATCTGCAACACCCCTTCGCCGCTCATGCGAACGATGGCAATTGCACTTTCACCCACTGCCGTGGCAATTGCTGCAATCGGTTCTTGCTGCCGCACACGCATTGGCGTAGAATGCTCTTTGCTCAACACGGATTCCATCATTTGCTATCTCTGGTTTATGCTAGACGAAGCAAAATCTACACACTGGATTCACCTCACCCCGTCTCAGCGCTGCTGAAACGCCTCCCTTTGCAAAAGGAGAGGAACAACAAGTCTCCACACGCTGGATTCCTCGCTCTCGCTCGGAATGACATTCCCGCTCTTGTCATGCTGAACGAAGCGAAGCATCCATGCTTTACCTTTGTCATGCTGAACGCAGCGTAGCGAAGTGAAGCATCCATACAATAGATTCCTCGCTTGCGCTCGGAATGACAGAAAAAGGTGTTCGGAATGACAAAAAGAGCGTGCAGAATGCTACCGCACTTGTCATGCTGAACGAAGTGAAGCATCCATGCACTGGATTCCTCACTGCACTCAGAATGACAGAAAAAACGCTCGGCATGACACAAAAAATGCACTTGGAATAACAGCGCAGTATAACCTATGCTTTCTTCATCATCTAAGCAAGTTTGCGCAGTAAAGAAATGAAAAAGCCGCTGGGTCAGCGGCTCTTTCTTGAAGCTATGGTGCGAGGATTCCTACTTGAGCAACATCATCTTCCTTGTTTGCACGAAGCTACCAGCTTGCAGGCGATAGAGATAGACGCCGCTTGACAAGTTTTGCGCATTGAAGGTTGCTCGATACCGCCCTGCCGCCTGACGCTGACGCACCAGCGTTGCGACTTCTCGTCCTAGCATGTCATAGACAGTCAGCACCACGTCGCTCACGGTCGGCAGTTCATAGACGATGACGGTGCTGGGGTTGAATGGATTCGGGTAGTTTTGCAGCAGTGCAAAGTCTTTTGGCAGAGTTGTTGTTTGGTCGCGCTCGACATTGAGCACGCCAAACGGTGCGGTGGTGTCGGCAGTCAGTGTGCCTGAAGTAGCAACCAAGCGGAAATTGCCTGCCGCATTGATTTGTAGGCTATCGAAGGTGGCTCTGCCAAAGACGGCGGCACGCGTGGTATTGCCAACAATCGCACCTGTGCCTATCAGTGAGACCGTGATGTTGCCAACAAATGCGGAATCGCGCGTATTGTCGGCGCGCACAGCATCGACAAAGAAAGTTGGAATCACGACATTTTGGCGTGCCGAAGTTGGCGCATTGACAAAGCGCAAGCGTGTAGCAGGTGGTGCTGCAATGTTGATAGCAGCGGATGTTGCCGTTGGCAATCCTGTTGCCGAAGCCGTCAGCGTGATTTGACCTACCACATCGACGCGCACGCTATCGAAGAGCGCTTCGCCGCGCACCGCTGCTTTGCTTAGCACCCCAGAGAGTGTCTGCACATTCAATAGCTCGGCTTCATCATCAGGGAGACTGGCACTGGGCAAACGACCGATAGTTATCACGCCTCTGAAACTTGTATCCACGCTATTGTCAGGTCGACGAGCTTGCACCCTGAATGCTGGCAAAAACCGTCCTACGATGCCCGTTGTTGGTAAATTCACGAACGCAAGTTGTGAGGCGCGTGCCAGAATGGTGATGTTACCAGTTGTCGCACTGCTCAGCCCCGGTGCAGATGCTGTGAGCGTGTAGGTGCCAGCTTGACTTAGCGTTACACTGTCAAAAGTTGCTACGCCGTTGACTGCGGCTTTGCTTACTATGCCGCCAATCGTGCCTGGTCCCGTTGCACGCGAGAGTGTAATGGTGCCTGTAAAGTTCGTTGCCACACTGTTATCGGCACGCCGCGCTTGCACCACAATCGGCGGTGAGAGCGGCACAGTTGCCGTACCCGCGCTGGGCACTGAAGCAAAAAATAGCTGCGTGGCTGGCGCTGGCGCTGGTGTAACTGATGCCCAAGTTTGTCCGACACGAATCTCATCAATCTCAATGTTGCCCGTTCTGGTGCCCTGACGAATGCAAATGCTCGCCGCCTGCGAAATACTGGTCGTGCCCGCCGTGTTGGTCAGCGCACCACCCGCCTCCGTCGCCGCCCCAAAATTCGTCGTCGGATTTACCCACAAACTCGCCGCCCCAGTTGCAAAATCATACTTGACCACCACAAAATGCGTCCGATTGACCGCCAAATTACTCGTGCTAAATGTCGGTTGAACAGTCGTTGCTGAACCACGGTTGGCAACGCCAACTTGCACCGTATTGCTCGATGACCCCTTGCGAATATGAAGCCGTGCAAAGAATGTCGACACACTGCTTCCACTTGTCGTGCCAAAGTGCAAGAAATAATCACCGAAGTCGTCGCTGCTTGCTGGTAATCCTAATGTGTCAAGTATTTTGATGAGTGCCGAGTAGTAGAGCGTGCCAGATGTTACGGCAGTAAATCCGCGATTGACATCTTCGGAGTTGCCTCGCACAGTTCGCACGCGGTTGCCTTGTGGTGGAGCAAGTTGCGGATACGATAGGCTATTGCCCACATCGCTGGCAGTGGTCAGGAACTGAATCTGTCCTGCCGTGCCTCTGTGTGTCGTCCAGTTCGGATTTGCACTCAAACTACCTGTGCCGCTAAATGGCTCGTAGATAGGCGAAAATCCTGCTTGCACGGTAAAAGGGGCGCTGGTGCCCGGCGATAGGTTGTCTCCAGAAGTGCGCGTCGCCGTAATCGTCACGCCCGTTGCCGCTGGACTGAGTGTCACGCCGCTAATCGTCACCGTGTTCTGTCCCGCTGGTATCGTCCCCGTCGTCGTCCCACCAATCGTGCTCCCCGTCGCCGACAGCGAAATGCCTGTGGCAGTGCTCACATTGGCAGGCTGATTTGACGCATCCTGCGCCTGCACCGTCACACTAAACGGCTGACCCGCTATCGGCGACGCCGGACTGATACTGACCACCGCTAACTTCGTCGCCACTGGCGCCGCCGGCTGCACGGTGAAAGGGGCGCTGGTGCCCGGCGATAGGTTGTCTCCAGAAGTGCGCGTCGCCGTAATCGTCACGCCCGTTGCCGCTGGACTGAGTGTCACGCCGCTAATCGTCACCCTGTTCTGTCCCGCTGGTATCGTCCCCGTCGTCGTCCCACCAATCGTGCTCCCCGTCGCCGACAGCGAAATGCCTGTGGCAGTGCTCACATTGGCAGGCTGATTTGACGCATCCTGCGCCTGCACCGTCACACTAAACGGCTGACCCGCTATCGGCGACGCCGGACTGATACTGACCACCGCTAACTTCGTCGCCACTGGTGCCGCTGGCCGCACAGTGAAAGGGGCGCTGGTGCCTGGCGATAGGTTGTCTCCAGAAGTGCGCGTCGCCGTAATCGTCACGCCCGTTGCCGCTGGACTGAGTTAAAATCTGTCCAGCGAAGCATAATCTCTTGCGACGGACCAATTGAGACATTGAGAGTTTTGTTTTTTGTTGTACGGTTCGCTGATGCATTGCCATCCAGTGCATTTGCTGTACTTGCCTTTATAGGACCTACAAATGATAGGTCATCATCTGTCGTCCAAGTTCCACTTGTTAGGCTACTGACCGTGGCTCCAATTTGATAGGAAAAGTGCAGTGAATCATCATCTGTTCTGCCCCCATTGCGCCACTGTTCGCCAGTGTAGGTAATTTGTAAGGAAGTAATGGTTTGTGTGGTATTATTTTTTAAGCGAATCCCAAAAAAGATGCTGCCTGTTGTTCCAGATGCAATACTGCCCAGTGCTCTATCTGAGGCAGTACCCGTACCAAAGCTGTAGAGTGCCCCTGCAGTTGAACTCCCATCGCTTGCTCTGTATTCTGTGCGGGTGCTATACCACCCTGTTAGCGTCGTGTTATCCGACCAAGGATTGCTTGTTCCTGAGGTTGCCAGCGAGTTGAAATCTTGAGTAATCGTAGCTGGTAGCGAGTTAATGTTCACTTGTGCGTAGGCAGTCGCAGATAGAAGTAAGAAGCAGAGCAAGAGTATCTTTTTGTTCATAACCGGTGCAGATTTAGTATGAAGGTTGATGGTTCGTTGCCTTTGTTGCGCGTGCAAGATAAAAATTGTCTTTGTTGTGCGGGAAATTAAGTTTTTGTGAAGTCTTGCCCTTTCATTCGGGCGTGTTCATCACGCTTTGAGCATTTCTTTTGGCGATACGGTTACAATTTGGTTACTGCTGTTTTTCATCTTGTTGGCGTGGCAAGCCTATCTAAGTTTGCCTGTCCTATCATCATCAACATCAAACTGTTTCCGACAGATGAAAACACGCTTGTTTATTCTCTCTGCTGTGATTGTTCTTTTCTCGAACAGCTTTGGGCTCAGAGCGAAGTGCCTGTGGAGATTGTCTCCTACAGTCTGCGTGAATCTGGGGTTGGCTCTATCATCGTGGTCGGCGAGGTTCGTAACACCCACCCCAACCCACTTTGCTTTGTGCAGATTGATATTGAGTATCTCGACGACAAGGGCAATCCGATTGGAGTTGACCGTTTCACAGCGAAGGACGCGGGCACGATGGCAATCGACCAAGTCATGGCTTCGCGTGGAGTTATTCCGCCCGGCGAAACCTCGCCCTTTGAGCGCGTTCGTGATATGGGGAAGATTAAAGGTGCGGTGCGCTCGTGCAAAATCACGGCGAAGGGCTTACGACTCAAAGAGTCCAACGCTGCAGCGACGATTACGAATGTGGAAACTGCTCGCGAAGGCAATGGTTTCCGCATTAGAGGGATATTTAATGCCACAGGCAAAGCGCCGTGCAAAAATCCAGTTGCAATTGCCGCAGGCTATGACAAAAACGGCAAAATTCAAGCGATTACCACCTTTTCTCTCACCAACGATGGGACTTTTCGGGGCACGCCACTGCGGCAGGTCGACGCTGGAAAAAGCCAAGGCTTTAACATTTTGCTTCGAAATGAGACAGGCACCATTGAAAGTGTCAAGGTCTTTCCGTCGTTTGAGTGCGATTAGTTTGCAGAGTTGTTTTGCACTTGTTTGCTCGTCACTTGCTACCCTGCACCGAGCCGCTTGCATCTTCTGTGATGCAGGCGGTTTCATTTTTTAGCTGATGTTAGGTTGTGTTGACAATTAGAACTGGGTGATGCACGTTTTGAAAAAGATACGAATTGAACCGATGATACTCTGGTGTCTTGCAGGTGCACCGTCATGCTGAACGGAGCGCCAGCGCAGTGAAGCATCCATGCACTGGATTCCTCGCTACCCCTCGGAATGACAAGGAAAAGGTGCTCGGAATGACAAGGAAAAGGTGCTCGGAATGACAGAAAAAAGCGTGCGGCATGTTCATGCTGTCATGCTGAACGCAGTGAAGCATCCATGCACTGGATTCCTCACTACCGCTCGGAATGACAAGGAAAGGGTGCTCGGAATGACAAGGAAAAGGTGCTCGGAATGACAGAAAAAAGCGTGCGGCATGTTCTACGCTGTCATGCTGAACGCAGTGAAGCATCCATGCACTGGATTCCTCACTACCCCTCGGAATGACAAGGAAAGGGTGCTCGGAATGACAAAAGACAAGTGCGGAACAGTGCCGCAAAACCTACACATTCAATGGGTCTTGCAATGCTTTGTGGCAAACTTCTGCTATGGCTTCAGCTTCTGATTTGGTTCGGGCTTCTGCATAGAGTCGCACGAGTGGTTCTGTATTGGATTGGCGCAGATGTATCCACGCCTGCTCCAGCTCTAATTTGAGCCCATCTTCAGTGATGACCTTCGCCGTGGGATAGACACGAAGTAATTTTGTTAGGGCGTCGTTTAAGTCAAAGCTGTCTTTGTAGGTCAACTTTTGCTTGACCATGTAGTATTGCGGGAAGGTGCGCTTAAAGTCTGACAATTTCTTTTGGGGATTACTTGCTTGGTAGTCAGCAAACGCTTGCAAGAAGAGGGCAATAGCAACCAGTGCATCTCGTCCATAATGCACGTCGGGCAGAATCACGCCACCGTTACCTTCGCCGCCGATGCTGGCTTGCACACGTTTCATGAGCTCAATGACATTGGCTTCGCCGACCTTTGCGCTGTAACAGGGCACACCATGGCGCGCCGCTACTTCACGCAGCGCTAAACTGCTTGAGAGATTATTGACGACTGCACCTTTCTTATGCTTCAAGTAAAAATCGGCGCATGCCACCAGCGTGTATTCTTCGCCGAAAAGCGAGCCATCTTCACAGATGAAGCAGACTCTATCGACATCGGGGTCGACCACGATGCCCATATCAGCGCCGTGATAGGCTGTTAGCCCTTGCGTCTCGACTAAATTTTCCTCAATCGGTTCGGGCGGTCGTGGGAAAAGTCCGTTTCCTGCGCAGGCAATTTTGATGACCTCAGCGGCGCCTAAGCGTTCGCACAGTTTTGGAATAATCTCTGAGCCAGCGCCGTTGACGGCATCTACCAAGATTTTATAGCGTCTGGCGGCAATTTTGGCAGGTTCAATCACGGGCAGTGCCAGTACTTTTTGGATATGCACATCGGCATAAGTGGTATTTGGCACGGCCACGCCAAACTTGTTCCATGGCGCGCAGACGAACTTGCGACTTGCGGCAATTTTTTTGACTTCTTCGCCTTGTGCAGCGGTTAGAAATTCGCCCAGATGATTGAGCAACTTGAGCGCGTTCCACTCCAGCGGGTTATGCGATGCTGAGACGATAATGCCGCCATCGGCTTGCTCTTCCAAGACGGCAACTTCTACGGTTGGCGTGGTTGCCACATCCAGATTGACCACCATGCAGCCCGACTGCACCAGTATCGATTGAATAAAATCCAAGATAGGGCGACCTGTCGGACGCGTGTCGCGCCCGACAACGACTTTTGGCACACCGATTTTTAAGTCAATGATACCGTTGCTTTTTTGCTCATAGAGCCATGTTGCGAAGGCTTGCGTGTAGGTCAGAAGGACATCTGGCGTAAGGCTTTCACCCACGATGCCACGAATGCCCGAGACACTCACCATTAAGCTCATTTTGCCGTGCGCATTGGTTTCACAAACAAAAAAGGCAAGCTCTGTATGCTTGCCTTTCCTAAGATGTTTTAAGTGAATTATTTATCGCGTTGTTTTCTGATTTCACGAGCTTTCTTGACGTCTTGGAATGTGCCGATTGCACGCAGTTCAATGCGGCGGTTTTGTGCACGACCTTCTTCAGTGCTGTTATCTGCTACAGGTTCAGATTCACCGGCGCCCCTGACTGACAGGCGTCGTGCGCTGATGCCTTGCTTGATGAGATACTTACGCACAGCATCGGCGCGTCGCAGCGATAGGACTTGGTTTGCTTTTTTGCGACGCTCCTCGAACTGCTTCACACGCTTCTCGTATGCTGCATCAGTTTCTTTCTTACCTCTTGGCGCCAGCTTGCCACCTCCTGTGTTATCAGTATGACCAGAGATTTCAACAAGTAGGTTTGATTTCTGCTTGAGTAATTCTACAACTTCTTTGAGTTTTACTTCTTCGGCACGTGGAATCACAGCACTTCCTGTGGGGAAGTTGATGGAAATAGCAATTTTGTCACCTACGGTAAAGTCTGTAACATTAATCGAGGCATTGGCACTTGCTCTGCCACCTTTGCCAAAGGCAGTAAGTGTATAATTTAGTGTGCCTTTGGTCTTTCCTACCACTTCGTAGGTGCTTTTTGGTGGAAAGAGTCCAATAAGGGTATTGCCTTCTCGGAGTTCTACATAATCTGCATTCTTGGCATCCCAAGAGAGCGTGGATTTTTCGTCAGCTTTGATGCTTGTCGGGTTAGCGGAAAATGCGACAACAGGCGCTGGCGGCGGAGGTACAACCGTCACACTAATCGGCATTTCTGTCACCATACCTTCCTTGACCGCCCTAATTCTATACGTGACGCTGGAGCTGGGCTGTAAGGTCTTAGAACCTTGTGCTTCTACGATTCCAATCTCACTAATTTCTACTGTGTCTGCATCTTCTACTGCCCATGATAGCGTGGTTGTCTTGCCCTCCTCAATAATGTTATGTTTCGCCTCGAATAGCTTAATGACCGGCCTCGGCGGTGGAACTGGGGCTGAACTGCATGCGGCGCATCCTGCAACGATAACGCTTAGTGCTGCATAGCAGAAAATGAGCAGAAAGGGTCTCCTGTAACTCATGTTGGTTTTATTTTTGGATTGACAGAGATGTGTGAAAACTGATGTTTGGTTTTAGTTACTCCAAAAATTCTACATGACTGCATTTCATTGAACACCGTGCGCAAATATAGACGATTTTGTTTGACTATTCAAAACCTCTTCTGCCTAAGTTTTGTTGGCATAATGAGTTAACTTAAGGTCTTTTTCGCCATATTGACGCCACGTTCAGACCTGAGGCTCGAAACAGTAGCACTGTTCCGATAAGAAGTATTACCACATTGCCTGACCACATTGCTACAGCTGGCGAGATAAGTCGCCTATCGGCTAACTTTTCTCCGCCAATTAGGAATACCCAGTACAGCAAGAAAAAGATTAGTGACAGACCTGCCCCTACACCAAATCCGCCGCGCTTTGTCAGCACGCCCAACGGCACTCCCACTAGCACGAAGAAAAAGCAGGCAAATGGTAAAGCATATTTTTTATGCACCTCTACCATGTAGGTGCTTATTGCATTTTGGTGATTGTCCATTGTGTAGAGCGTACTTGATGTAATTGTCATGTTGTTTCGTAGCATGGAGATGGCATAGTCTATGGTGCTTGCACGACGCCCCTGCTCTATGCGACGGATATATCCGACGGAATCCAAGTGCATTGCAGGAACTGGGTTTTGCGCCAGCTTTTCCAGCAGTAAATCGGTCTCGGGACTAAACACCTCCGCTGTTCGGACTTGGCGGCTTTGGTATAGGCTATCGCTTGGTATCATGGATTTTGGAAGTATTAGCTCATGCAAGTGCCCCAAGAGACTTTTCTGAAAATTTTCTTCTACAATTACCATCTGCGCCGTAATGCTATCACACAGCACTAACATATCATCGGCAGACATTTCACGGTCGCCACGCGAGACAGTGCCCTCATCGGTGCGCTCAAAACTATAGCCGCTTGCATCAAACACAACACGATGTGCATAAAACCTTACTCGGCGGTAACTGCTGTATGTATCACGATCAATATCATGCATTTCGCCATGATAGAGTATCATCACTAGATGAGCGCCATCGCTGCTAAACTCCATCTCTGCCGAGTCAGCTGTAATGACTGCTGTAGTTGTCGGCTGTGAGTAATCGTAAATCGTTACACCATAGAGCATGGATGTTGTATCCACTGTTCTTCTAGCAAGGATAGAGTAGCCGTAAATCATGTCTGAGAACATATTATCCTTGAGTGCAAAAGTTGGTTTTTGGCGCGAAATATCCATCATTAACACCTTGGCTCGATGATTGGCTTCTGGCAACACCACATTTCCAAAGCGCTCTGCCAGATAGGTTAGCACTAACCCTGCTCCCATCACAGGCATGAGCACACGCCAGAGCGAGATACCGCCTGCACGAATTGCGGTCATTTCCAGCGTGCTACTAAGGTTGCCAAATGTCATCAGTGTCGCCACCAGCGACGCCATTGGTGCTGCCAGCACCACCATCCATGCCATTTGCAGAACAACGAGCTCGACAATTGTCTCTATCGCAAGCCCTTTGCCTACCAACTTGTCGAGATTGCGCGTCAGAAATTGTACCGTGAAGATGAAAATGACCGTAGAGAACGCGAAGAGAAACGGCGCGAATATGTTGCTTAAGGATGTATTTTGTGAGAATCTTCATCGTTTTGATTCGAGTCTGATTCGTATGGCTTACAGCGTGAGCTTGCAGTTCTTCGGCATCTGCAAAAGCGGCTATGCTTTTTCCAGTCTCCATTAGGCGTGCTTTGGAGTATTGGATGATAGAAGTTCGCTTAAGAAAGTCCCGTGTTGAGAGTGCTGAAAAGAAGCGTGCTGTGCCACCGGTTGGCAATGTGTGATTGGGTCCAGCAAAGTAGTCCCCTACAGGTTCGCTTGAGTATTCGCCCAAGAAAATGGCGCCTGCATGTTTCAGTTTCGGCATCAACTCCCACGGGCTTGCAGTGTGCACTTCTAAGTGCTCTGGCGCCAGCAGGTTTGCCACATCGCAAGCCTCATCTACATCTTTGACCAGAATAATTGCCGAGTGCTGTTTGACTGCCGCTTCAATGATAGCTCTACGCTTCATTTTGGCTATAGATGCGCTAGCTTCTTTCTGGACAAGTTCTGCTAAGCGTTGCGAGGGCGTAATCAGCACAGCTGAGGCATCTTCGTCATGTTCAGCTTGTGAAAATAAGTCCATGGTCACAAAGCGTGGATTTGCCGTCTCATCAGCAATTATGACAATCTCCGACGGTCCAGCTATGGCATCAATGGAGACCTCACCGAAGACCAAGCGCTTTGCCATTGCCACATACTTATTGCCCGGTCCTGTGATTTTATCCACTTTTGGAATGCTCTCTGTGCCAAAGGCAAACGCCGCAATTGCTTGCACCCCCCCGAGTTTGAAGACATCTTTTACCCCTACCACACTTGCCGCTGCTGCTATGTACGGATGCACGGCTTGCGCCTGACCTACTGGCGAGGTCAGGAAAATTTCACTGACGCCTGCCACCTTAGCAGGAATTACATTCATCAATACCGACGAGGGATAGACCGCCTTACCACCAGGTACATAGCAAAGCGCCCGCTCAATCGGCGTTACTTTCTGACCGATAATGACGCCATCGCCATCATCGTAGAAAAAGCTTTTTTCCAACTCATGTTCATGAAAGTGCGAGATGTTTTCAGCGGCTTTCTCCAGAATTTGCATCAACGACTTCGGCACTTTCTTTAGCGCCTGATTGAGCTCTTTCGGAGTTGCCCGAAATGTTTTGAGCACAATCCCGTCAAATTCCTTAGTGTAGTAACGCACTGCCACATCGCCCTCTTTTCTGACACGGTCTAAAATTTCTTTCACACGCCGTTCAGTTTCTTCGTCAAAGACAGCGCGCCGCGATAAGAATGTGTGCAGCGATTGCGGAGAATTGTAATGAATCAAACTAAACAC
>PHFL01000067.1 GCA_002794105.1 Candidatus Thermochlorobacter aerophilus
TCACAGCGACGCCACCCAGACTCATTGCGGCGTCTACGGACACCAACTCCACAGCTTACCCGCTCGTATCGAGTGCAAACACCTTGCTTGCTAACTCCATCAGGCTCTATTTTGATAGAGAAATGGACCGCGGTGGAATCTTTTCGCTCAAAAGAGTCGCTAGTCCATATGGACTCACTGACACTATCCCGCTCAGGCCAACATGGAGTGCTGATGGCAAGGTAGTAAGCTTGGTGCCACGAGCTGGAATGAGAGGTCTAACCGATACTTCTCGCACACTGGAGGCTGGAACAACATATCAACTCAACATCTATGACCTCAATGATGTCAACGGCACCCCATTTTCTCCGCCTGTCAACCCCATCATCTTTAACACACAGCCAGGAATCCGTCTGGTTGGTGTAACGGTAGGCGGACAAACCTTCACTTCACCAAACCAGCCTATCAAAGCTGACTCCGTGGGCACTATCAAGCTCATCTTTAACCAAAATATAGCTGGAAGCTATAATGTGAGAGGGACGCTTGGTAGTAATAGCCCTAGATGGACTCGGACGGTTCATCATGTTTGATGATAGCTTAGCGAATACATTAACCCCCATTGACCTGGCTAGAACAGATGCGCTCGCTGGCAATGGCACAGTAAACTCTGTTCTGGGCGACATGGCACAGGCTGCGTTTGTGGACTCCATTGCAACTGTGAGTAACAACGAAATAACCATCAACTACAGAGTCAGCGCTCAGCGTTTGACAGGACGCCTCCCGGGAAGCTTCCCCAACCCACCTGCGTCATATCCACCCCGCACGATTCGATTCTCAATCGACTCCGTAGGTTTTGTTGCACGTCTTGACGGAGGAGGAACAGAGGAGTTTGACAGTCTCTACTACAATATCCAAGTCACACCCAGACCACGAACTATCCGCGGACCAGTGCGTGGCGACCTTGGCGTGTCAGGCTTCCAAGTCCAATTTTTCCCCACGTCGCATCCTATCTACATCAACAATAAGCGACCGTTCGAGAGGTTTGGTCCGGGCAATACGGGTTTAACGCGGTTTGCCTTCTACTTCAGCACAGAGGGTGTGCCAGCCGCCCAGTCGTTCCCAGACTTGGTGGTCAGCAGCGTGCGCAATGCGGCAGAGAGCGTCAGCCAAGCGGCAAAGCAAACCGTCTCTACGGTGCGCGGTTGGTGGAAGCGCTTCCGTGGCGAGTAACGCCTGCTACTTCATAAAACTATCCGGAAAGAGCCTCATGCCCGAGGCTCTTTCCGTTTTTACTGTGCCTTGTTTGCTGACCTCACCCTGTTTTGGCTTTCGCCAAAACGTCCCTCTCCTTGCGAAGGAGAGGGACGTCGCAAAGCGACAGGGTGAGGTTGCCATCCCCTCTCCTTGCGAAGGAAAGGGACCAGAGGGTGAGGTTTGCCATTCCTACCTTGTCATGCCAAGTGCAGCATCCACGCTTCCCCGATTTGTCATGCTGAGCGCAGCGAAGCATCCATGCTGTGGATTCCTCGCTTCGCTCGGAATGACAAAAAAGAGCACTTGGAATGACAAAAGAAAATGCTCGGAATGACAGAAAAGTGCTTGGAAGACCGTGCGACCTCACCCTGTTTTGGCTTTCGCCAAAACATCCCTCTCCTTGCGAAGGAGAGGGACGTCGCAAAGCGACAGGGTGAGGTTGCCATCCCCTCTCCTTGCGAAGGAGAGGGACCAGAGGGTGAGGTCAAGGTTCCTGTGGCGGCATGGGGGTATGACGCTGAAAGCGTTCATTCAGTTTTTGGCGATAGCGAGCAAGTCGCTCTTGCAGTTCGTCCATGCTATCGCCGCCAAATTTTTCAAGTAAGGCGTTTGCCAGCACGGGGGCAATTGCAGCTTCTGCGATGATGGCACAAGCGGGCGCGGCGCATACATCGGCGCGCTCAATGTGCGAGAGCGTCTCTTGCATGGTGCGAAGGTTGATGGAACGCAGTGGGCGCATGAGGGTAGAAATAGGCTTCATGGCAAGGCGCAGGTGTAGGATTTCGCCGTTGGTCATGCCACCTTCCAAGCCGCCAGCACGGTTGGTTCTGCGCATGGGTTGAATATCTTTGCCGATAAAAACTTCGTCATGCACTTGGGAGCCCCAGCTAACCGCATTGCGAAAGGCTGTACCAATTTCCACACCCTTGACGGCTTGAATGGAGAGAAGAGCTTTACCAAGTTCGCCATCGAGTTTGCGGTCAAATTGGGTGTAATTTCCCAAGCCGATGGGCAACCCGGTAACAAACACTTCAATGATGCCGCCTAAGTATCGCCACGCTGCTTGGCTTCATCGATGAGTTTGATGGCTTGTGCTTCCAGCGCCGGATCTAACATGCGGACGGGTGATTCATCAGCTTTTTGGCTCAATTTTTCGGCATTTTCGGCAAGCAGTGCCGGGAGTACTTCTGGCGGTTCTTGTTCAACGGCTGGTCCGATTGCAGAGAGATAGCTACCGATGTGGATGCCACACTCTGCCAGCAGCACGCGTGCAACGGTGCAGGCGGCAACTCGCGCAGCCGTTTCTCGAGCCGAGGCGCGCTCAATGACGGGACGAATATCTTCGAAGCCATACTTGAGGGCACCTGCAAATCGGCATGCCCAGGGCGTGGTACTTCGACTGGTTTAACAGGGTGCTTAGGCGGTTCGAATTGGCTCATTTTTTCGGTCCAATTTTTCCAATCAGCATTGCGAATAAGCAGAGTGAGGGGTGAGCCGATGGTTTTACCGAAGCGCACGCCTGAGAGAATTTCAACCGTGTCGGTTTCAATTTTCATGCGGTGACCGCGCCCGTAGCCTTGTTGCCGTCGGCGCAGCTGCAGATTGATGGGCTCTGGCGTTAAGGGCAACCCTGCTGGCAACCCATCAACAATTGCCGTCAGCGCCGGACCATGTGATTCCCCTGCTGTCAGATAACGAATCATTTGGAATAAACCATTAAGTGTTGATGCAATTTCTACACGAGCATAAAGTAATTTGACCTTCTTAGGCGGTCATTCCTTTGCTGATAAACTTTTGATAATTGCTGACAATGACTTCATGAGAGGCTTTAAGCAGTTCATCAGCAGATTTGCCTTGCACAGCAATAGGCTTATCTATGACGAGAGTAATCTCGCCCGGCGAGATGAGTGCTGTATTGCGATGCATGATTTTGTAGCTACCTAAGATGGTTACAGGGAGAATGGGCACGCCGGCTTTTTCTGCCACCACAAAAGCGCCTCGCTTAAAGGGTTGAATGCTGCCATCTAAGGAGCGTGTGCCATCTGCGAAAATAACTACCGATTTGCCTTGCTTGAGCTTATCAATGGCTTGTGCGAGACTTTTGAGCGCGTCACGATGTGCACCGCGCTGGATGAGAATAAAATCGCCCATTGCCATTGACCAGCCGAAAAATGGAATTTTACCCAAAGAGGCTTTGGCAACAATCCGCACTTTCTTAATCGGTAAGCCTAGTAGCAGCGTTGGAATATCAAAATAACTGGCATGATTGCTGACAACGACATATGTGGCGTCGGGCTGCACGTGCTCTTTGCCAATCACATTTAACTTTACGCCAGAAAAAAACAGCCACAATCGGCACCACAGACGTGCCAAGAATAGATACACTGTGCCAGTGCGGTCAAAAATTGAGCACAGTATGGAAATGGTGCTGAGAACAATCATCACAGTCAGGACGGTCACCCAGATGTAAATAGAGCGAAGAACAAGCCATAGCATAGTTTCCCTGTGCGATTTGAAGCAGGAAGATACGCAAAGATGAGCAACCTTTAGAGTTTGCTGTTGGGCGATAGTGATGCCACTTCGGGCAATTTACGCTCTCGGGAGCCAGTGCAAGTAGCATCTTGCAGGTTAGGAGTTACTCACGCCTGAGGCATTTCGCTTTTTTAGTCGGTGATTTTTGAAGAACTGCACCACCATACCAAATGGACAGAAGTAGTGACACATGCCGCGTGCGCCGAAAATGGTTACGCCAAGCCCGACCAGCGTAAGAATCAGGAAGTGACCGCCTTGCACAAGAAGGTTTTCTTCGCTGGAAAAGGGGTTATGTAGAGGAGTTTCGCTCATGTCAAATATAGCCTGCTGATGAAACAGCCACGCCAGCGGAACCCACACGACCAGCAGGATTAGCGTAGCATACTGGGAGATTTTGGGATTAAAATGCACGCGCTTTTTAGCAAATGGGAACATGATGTCCTGAATGCCGCCGAGCCAACAAAATGTTGAGCAGACCCAACGCCCGCTGCGTGAGGCTGCATAGACCAAACTGCCCCAGAAGACTAAGCCAATCACCGCCCACAGGATATTGGGAATCGCAAATTTGATAAGGGCAACATGCACAAAAATGAAGGTCAGTTGCACCAGCAAGCGCTTATAGACAATTTTGCGATGCGTCTTGTGATGCGAACTCATGCCTACGCGTAGCGAGTGCGAGTCATTTGCAATTTCTTGAGCCGCAGCGGGCGATTGAACTGGGTGCATACGACTAAACTCCTTCCTTCTTTCGGCACTAAGCGCGGTTAAGAGGCAATTTTGCGTGTGGCTCGCAGCTTGTTGAGCACGCCTTTATCGACATTGAGCTCCATCTTTTCCTTTTCAGGTGGCTGCTCTTTGAAGAGCACTTTAAGCACATCGCCTTCTCGCACGAAGCTTTCCATTTCAAGTGTGTAGAGCACACGCGGCAAGGTAATGAGGCGATGATTACGGTCAATGGTTACGCTAAGGTCTGTGCCCATGCGCACCACCTTGACTTCTTCGGCATCTTTGAGAAATGGAATACGAATTGCCAAAATCTCCCGATTGAGATTGGGTAGCGCATCCTTTTTGCTTTCAATCCAGAAATTCTTTCCGCTGTAGAAGATCTCATCAGGTGAGCGCTCTCCGAAGATAAGTTTGCTCAGCTCATTAAGCATGTCGCAACCGATAGGCTCGGTGCGTTGCATTTCGCAGCGGAAAATCGGCGTCGGATAAAAGGAATTGTCAATTTCTAACAAATACTTGCGATGCAAATCGGACCAAAATTCAAAATACTCTCCGACCGTTTTGACCGTTGGCAAGACCTTATTGACCACAATAGCATCAATGTTAATGCCATAGAGGTGCACAAACGTATAGGCGCGCTTGGTTTCCAGTATCGAGAGCTTTTCTGGATTTAGGACCAATCGGAAGGTAACTTCTGGACGCAAGATGAACTTGTTGATGTCATCCATTTGCTTCATCAGCATATTGACTTCTTCAAAAAATTCGGGGTCGGGCTGATTGGTGGCGCCCAGTGAGCGCTGTAGCGATGCCATGTTTTTATAGAGCTTGAAGAACTGCTTGCCCATATTTCCCCCGATGATGATTTCGGGATAAGCTAAGAGGCGCAGTGTGTTGCCTGTCGGAGAAGTATCGAGCACAATCACGTCCCACTTGCCTGAGAGTGCTTCATCTAAGAGGCGAGCAAGTGCAAAAATTTCATCCAACCCGGGCTGCGTAGTAAGCTCCGACGCCACGCCTGAATCCACCCCACGGCTTTGATAGGACGAGGAGACAAACTTCTGAAAGCCCGACATGTTTTTCTTGAGCTCATAAATCGTATCGATTTCTAAGCCATAGAGATTGCGCTCAATTTCGCATGGCTCGAAGCGACCGATTTTGAAATTAAAGACATCTGAAATCGAGTGCGCCGGGTCACTTGACATGATAAGCACGCGCTTGCCTTGACGCGCCAAATTCGTTGCTGTTGCTGAAGAGACCGTCGTCTTGCCTGTTCCCCCTTTGCCTGAATAGATAATGACGCGTGGGATTTTGTTTTGACCGAGTTGCGCTTGCAAGTCTCTGGTGAGCATATTACTTCTCCTTTTCAATTTCAAGGTATAATGTTGCGCTACTCAATCTGCACAATTTGGCGCTCATCTATGCTTGTGCTGCAGCCGATTATGCTGAAAAAGCCCTGACTTGCAAGTCTTTTTCTTTTGCTCACTTAGAGCATAAAGCGTCCGAATCGTTTGTTTCTTCTCTATCGCACAATGAACGCCAATCCTTCATTTGGACGCAGACGCACCAGAAAACCGCTCTGACACAGCTCAAACTGTGGGCTTTTACGTTTGTCGGTTACAAACACCTCAATATGCTCATAATCTGTTATGTGGCTCAACGCCAGCGATGGATAGTAACTTTCACACGACTCTGAAGTGAGATTGACAAAGACAAGAATGTGCCCTGTGTGTCCACCACTTTTGCGCTCAAAGCCAATGATGCGGTGGCTACTGTAGCCTTCCAGCAAGCGGAAATCACCATTTTTGACCGCCGAATTGTTCCATAGATGCGACAAGCGATGATAAAAATCCATGATGTCTTGGTCGGGTTCTTCAGCCATGCGTCGGCGCAGTTGAACTGGCAGTTTGATGCGCCGCCCTTCGTTTTCTCCATCGTGCAAAAGGTGAGCGCCAATTACCGTATGCGTCAATAGCGCCGCCGCTCGGTGATTTGCACCAAACGCCGTGAGCGCACGTGCTTCATCATGATTTTCAGTAAATCGGATGAGCTTTTGTTGATAGCGCACATCGGCTTGCAAATGCGCTTTGAGTCCCTCAATGTCTTGACTTCTGATGCGGTCGTAGAGGCGTTTGTCATAGACAAAATCGAAGCCGTGTTGCTGCAGGGTCCACTCCGTGTCCCAATACGCTTCGGCGATGAACAAAAAGTGCGGAAACTGACTTTTGACTTCGTCAATGGCTCTTTTCCAAAATTCTTCTTTCATCTCGATGCCCATCTCGCCCCAGTTGCGGTTGAAGATGTCTTGCAGGATTAGCATTGCCATATCGCAGCGCACACCATCGCATAGCGTGGCTATGCGCTTGAGCACGTTTCTCATAGCAGCATGCAGGGCAGTGTTGGCATAGTTGAGTTGGAGCGTGTCTGTCCATGCTGGAAAGTAGGGGTCTTTGCCGCAGGCGAAGTATTGTCCTTCATAGCTGACGACCTCATCAGGACGATGCCGAGCAATGTGTTCCGGCACAGCAATAAAATACTCGGCGTGCATTTTGAGCCACTCGCAATCGCGTGCAACATGATTGGGTACAAAGTCGAGCAGTAGCCCTATGCCATATTGCTCGAGCTTTCGCCTGAATTTGAGCAATGCTGATTCGCCACCTAAGGCTTGCGACACAGTGTAGCTGGCTATGGCAAACGGTGATGCGCCGACATCGCGCTCTTCTACATCTGGCAGCGCTCGCCGATACTCCGCCCACAAGCCTTGATGCCCAAGCGCACACGCCCGCGATGCTGCACTTTCCTCCCACACGCCCATTAGCCACAAGAAATCCACCTTTAGCTCTTTCCATCTAAGAAATTCCGTCTCGGGCACATTCGCCAGCGTAATCGGCTCACCCATTTTGAGCGCCAGCTCACCAAGCCAAACCCGCGTATGCACTTCGTAGATGCATGGAAACTTGTGCCACATTGCCATATCACTTTTTTGATATGATTTGCACTACTTTTGCCTTAGCTTTTCTTCACATTCGTAAGCCAACATTATCATCATCGTCCAGCTTTTCTGACTTCTATTTGTTCTCGCTTCAGATGGCGAATCTAAAATCAGTAGTGCGGCAGAAGAAAACAACTTCTCACAGCACATGCAAGTCGGGCTTGCGCGCCATGAAGTCTAAAAAAGTCGTCGCCTGCGCTTTGGGACACGCACGACGCCTATCTTGCTGCAGTGCGCACGCTTCACAGTAGCCTAAGCTCACAGCTGTGCATTGGGTTGCTGACGAAGTCTGGTAGCAAATAACATTGCTACGCTAAGCTTAAGCGTGCTGAAACTTGGTCGCAAAAAGTATGCTCTAACGACGGTTTTAGATGCCTTTCCACTTGCAGCACTGGATGCGGCGGCACCGAGCTTGCCGTTCCAGCCAAAAAGCGATGCAGCATTTCACTCGTTTGTGATGGTGCGCCAGTTGGCTTTTGCAAACTTTCGCTGCAGGGCGCATTTCTTCAAGCTAATGATGCGCTTCAGCGCATGTTGGGCTACGGTGCCGAAGAACTTCGCCTTCAAGATATTTCTCATCCGGCAGATTACGAACTTGAAACGGCTTTCCTTGATAAAAGTGCATGCTGGCAAGAAACAGACCTATAAACCTTATCAAGAGATTTCTTCACAAAGACAGGCATAGCATGTGGGTGAACTTTTCCGCTATCGTGATGCAGGATACTCAAGGGCAAGAGCGCTACATGATTGGCATCATTCAGGATGCTGCGGGGTGCTTAAGCAACTAGTGCGTGGATGCTTCGCTTTGCTCAGCATGACAAATTGTGAAAGCGAGGACGCTTTGCAGCATTCAGCATGACAGGGCGGTGGTGTTCCGAGCACTTTTTTGTCTGGATGCTTCGCTTTCTCAGCATGACAAATTGTGAAAGCGAGAGCTTTGCAGCATTCAGCATGACAGGGCGGTGGTGTTCCAGCACTTTTGTCATTCCGAACGCAGTGAGGAATCCATCATGGATGCTTCGCTTTGCTCAGCATGACAAGTTGAGGAAGTGTGGATGCTTTGAGCGTTCAGCAGGACAGAAAAGAAAAGTGGCGCAGCGTTCAGCATGATAATGCACCTGACCAAGCAGGATGCCCTGCATTGGTATCTGATATTTAATGCTTTATTTTCCTGCTCTTGTACAATAGCGTTGCACTACACTTTTTTGCGTCAGCCCATGTTATCTGGCAATTTAAGAGACTACATCTTGCGACTGAATTTATTTCAATAGCTTCTCTTGCATTATATGAAGCCCTTAGAAAATCAGGTTGCGCTCATTACGGGCGCTTCTCGTGGCATTGGCAGAGCTACTGCATTGAAACTTGCCTCAATGGGGTGCCACATCGCAGTCAATTATGTGCGTCATGCAGAGGAAGCAGAACGCACGGTGGCAGAAATTAAGGCAATGGGGCAAGATGCGCTGGCGATTCAAGCCGATATTTCTCGCCCTGAAGCTCTCAAGCAGCTTTTTGCCGATACTTTTGCACATTTTCGTCGGCTCAACATTTTTATCAGCAATGCTGCTAAAGGCGTGTTTGGTCCTGTCACGCGCATTGGTCCAAATGGCTTTGATTTATCGATTGCTACAGGTCCTAAAGCGCTGTTGCTCGGTGCACAGGAAGCGGTTAAGCTTTTCGGCGATGCGGGCGGCGTGATTGTGGCTGTCTCGAGCATTGGTAATTTTCGGTGTTTAGATGGTTATGCAGCGGTTGGGGTTGCCAAAGCAGGAATTGAGACACTGGTTCGTTATCTTGCAGTTGAATTAGGTCCAAAACGCGTACGCGTCAATGCGGTTTCTGGCGGTCCGATTGATACCGACGCACTGGATGATTTTAAGAATGTGGAAGAACGCCGCGCCAAGTGGATTGCGCGCACACCGCTCGGTCGGTTGGGCACGGCTGAAGATATTGCCGACATCATTGCATTTCTTTGCACCGATGAATCACGCTGGATACATGGACAGACCATTCTTGCCGACGGCGGCTACACACTCATGGAATAACGAGAACTTAGGGTTTTCAACACTAACCTTTTCAGGTCATGTTTTTTAGCGAATCGCCTTGGATGTGGGGCGGCTTTTTCTTGATAGTTGGGTTTATTCTTGCTCTTGACTTAGGAATTTTGAACCGTGAAGCACATCGCGTTACGCCGAAAGCCGCTTTAGGCTGGGTCTGCCTCTGGGTATCTTTAGCCCTTGGTTTTGCTGCTGCCATCTGGTATTTCTATGGGGCAGTGAAAGCAACGGACTTTATTACCGCCTACCTCATCGAGCAATCTCTTTCGGTCGATAATCTCTTCGTTTTCGTTTTGGTCTTTCGCTTCTTCAGAGTGGAAGATAAGTATCAGCATCGAGTGCTGTTTTGGGGCGTCTTGGGTGCAATTGTCATGCGTGCCATTTTCATCTTTGCAGGCGTGGCGCTCATCAACAAGTTTCACTGGGTTACCTATGTCTTTGGCGGTTTTCTTGTCTACACAGGCATCAAGTTTTTCTTTGAAAGCGAAGAAAAAGAAGCCGACTTTGCTGAAACGGTTGGCGTGCGTTTGGTCAAGCGCTTCTTTTCGGTCTCACGCAACTACGATGGACAAAAGTTTTTCACTATTGAAAATGGCAAACGCATGGCAACACCGATGTTTTTGGTGCTGGTCGTAATTGAAATCACTGACCTCATTTTTGCATTGGATTCTATTCCAGCTGTGCTTGCTATCAGTTCCGATGTGTTTATCGTCTTTACCTCCAACATCTTTGCCATCATGGGGCTACGCTCAATGTACTTTTTACTTGCTGACATTGTTGACCGCTTCATATACCTCAAGTATGGTTTGGCAGTGATTCTGACATTTGTAGGGGTTAAAATGGTGGCAGCAGGTATCAACGAAGCATGGAAGGTTCCTTCGTCGGTGTCGCTGTCGGTGGTGGCTAGTATATTGGCAGTGTCGATTGCGATGTCGCTACTTATCAAGCCAAAGCCGAAGCCAAAGTCGGCAGAAGAGCGCCCTGATGTGGTCGAGGAAAGTTCTCAAGTCTAGGTTGTGTTGACAATTAGGTTAGGTGAATGCATGCTCTGGAAAGGATACGAATTGAACCGATTATAACTCAGTGTCTTGCAGATGCACTGTCATGCTGAACGGAGCGAACGAAGTGAAGCATCCATAGTGAATTTCTCGCTGACGCTCGGAATGACAACACCAGTGCGCAGAACATCTGTGCTTTGCAACATCACGACAAAAGACAAGTGTAGAGCAGTGTAGCAAAACTTGCTCATTCATTTGTCAACACGACCTAACCTTTTGCGCATGATTTTTGGGCGAGCGTGTGTTGCTCGCCCGTTGTGCTGGCTTTCTGGCTGGCTTTAGGCAAGAATGCCATGCGCCACCATGATTTCGCGTGCGGCTTTATTTCCAGTCTCTACTGCCCCTTCCATTGAGTCGTAGAATCGATTGCGTGTGTAGCCGCCTGCAAGGAAGAGATTTTTCACAGGTGTTTTTTGCGTCGGTCGCTTGGCATCCATGCCCGGCACAGCAGCATAGACTGACTGCGGAATGCGCACAATCGTATGCTTGAGAATTTTTGCTCCCTTTGAAGTTTCAGGGAAAATATCGCGCACGCTAGCATCAACCTTTGCGATAATTTCCTCATCGGAAAGATGCATGAAGTACTTGGCTGGCGCAACGCCAAACTCAAAGCGCGATTTGCCTTGGTGCGTCAGACCGCGCAGCACGGCATAGTCAGGTGTGGTGTTTGCCATATCGGCATAGAATGGGATAACGCCATCGGGTGAGAACATGATGTTATCAATGTAGCTAATCTGCTTGTCATACCAGAGCTGCACGGTGATAACAGGCACGCCTTGAAACTCATCAATGTTGCGGAAGAACTGATACTTTTCTTTCAGGCTCTCAGGCAAAACTTTTTTGAGGTTATGCACAGGCAGTGCAGTCAGGTAGTAGTCGGCAGTAAGAATTTCACCATTTGCCATTTGCACGCCTGTGATTTGTTCGCCGTCGTAGAGCAGGGTGACGGCTTTTGCTTCGGTGTGAATTTTACCGCCTTTTTTGCGAATGTAATTTGCCAGTGGAGCAATCAAATACTCTTCTGGAGACCCTTTAAGAAAGCCCATCATGGAGGCTTTCGGGACACGCAGAAATTCGCCTGCTACATCAATAACGATTTTGGCGGAAATCTCTTCAGGTGGTAGAAACTTCAGTGCCAGCGACATCGGCACGAACATTTTTTTCAGTAGCCTTTTGCTGACGCCTTGTCTCTGGTGCCATTCTTCATAGGTCATCTTGTCTTGTTCAGCATAATACTTTTGACCGCCAAAGAGAATAGGCATAAGCATTTTGGTAAAGGTAATCATCTCGGTGAGCGTAAAGTAGTGGTTGCTCGTTATCGCTGGAATGAGGTGGAAGGGGCTGGGCAGTTTCCAAGTGCGGAACACAAACCGCTCACCTTTTGAAAGGGTGTAGGTTAGCTCATGTTTCTTCCAAAGAATGTACTGGTATGTGCCCAGTTCTTTCATCAGCTCATAAATTTCTCGATATGCCCCAAAGAAGCAATGCAGCCCAGTTTCAATCCAATCTCCTTCTGCATCCTTCCATGAGGAGACTTTACCGCCCAGTATGTTGCGCTTTTCGAGCAGCTCGACTTGAAAGCCGTTATCGACCAAGCGCTTTGCCGCTGCCAGACCGGCTAACCCGCCGCCAAGAATGAGCACACGGTTTCCACCTGTTTGTGTGCGCGGCGAAATTGTAACTTCTGCTGTCATATCGTTTTGGAATCCTTTCATTCAGATTGGTTTGATGACTACACTGCAAAACTGAATTCTTTGGTAGGACGTTTTTTATGCCTTGCGATGCGCTTCCGCCAGTGCCTGGAGCAGTTTTGCCGCTTCAAAGGGCTTTTGCAAAAAGGCTTCTGCATTTTCACGTTTTAGTAAGGTGATACGCTCGCTATCCAAGAAACCGCTTGCGACAATGATTTTGAGCGTTGGACTAATCTTACGCAAGGCTTGCACCGTCTTCAGACTGTCCATATCTGCCATGCTCATATCAACTACCGCTGCAACAATGCTTTCCTGATGCTGCTTAAGTAGCTCTATGCCTGCTTGCCCTGTCAGTGCCGTCAAGGCAGAGTAGCCATGTGCAGTAAGCAAACTTTTCACACTGTCGCAGACCGCTGCTTCATCGTCGATAACGAGAATGTACTCGCCTTGTCCTCGCCGCATTTGAGCTTGCGCTTGTGCTGTCTCCTGACGACCAGTGTCGATCTTCTGCTGCCACACAGGCAGATACACTCTGAACACCGTGCCTTTGCCCAGTTCACTATAGACATTGATGAAACCTTGGTGATGCTTCACAATTGAAAATACTGTGGAGAGCCCAAGTCCGGTGCCCTTGCCAACTTCTTTTGTGGTAAAAAAGGGCTCAAAGATTTTATCTAAGACTTCAGGTGACATGCCGGTGCCTGTATCGCTGACGGAGATGCGCACATACTGACCGATTTTAGCATCAAGGTGAATCAGGGCATTACGCTCACCGACCGAAAAGGGCTCCAAGTGAAAGGTAAGTTCGCCGCCAGCTGGCATAGCATCGCGGGCATTGACTGCTAGGTTCAGCAGCGCTTGATAAATCTGCGTGGGGTCAGCTTTTACCAGCGGCAAATCTTCTGCCACTTGGGTCTTAATCAGAATGTTTTTGGGGAAAGTGTTTTTGATAAAGTCAATTAGCTCTTGCATCAAATTTGCCAAGTTGCATGGCTGCATGTCGCCCGTAGTGCCGCGTGCAAAGTTAAGGATTTGTTGCACCAGTTGCGTGCCACGCTCCAAATTACGCTGCAGTGTTTTTATCCATTTTTGGCTTTTTTCATCGCTGAGCTTTGTTTCCAGCAACTCCAATGAGAGCAGCATTGGGGTGAAAATGTTATTGAGGTCATGCGCAATGCCGCCTGCCAGTCGTCCAAGACTGTCCAAACGTTGTGCGCGCAAAAATTGCTCTTGCAATCGCCACCGCTCGGTCACATCTCGGTCGATGGTAATGATGGCTTTTTGCTTTTCTTGCTCGTTGTAAGTCAAAATCCAGTTACTTTCCACTCTTAGCTCTTCGCCCGTTTTGCGACGCTTTTTCAGCTCCCCGCTCCAGTGCCCTGCTCTTAGCACATTTTGAACAATTTGCTTGATGTCATCTTGGTTTTCACCCCACAGAATTTTTGCGGCGGACTTGTTCATCACTTCACTTGCTGAAAAGCCATAGATGAGCTCGGCGCCTTTGTTCCAGAACAGGATTCGGCCATCGAGGTCGCGGATGATAACGGCATCGCGCATGCTATCGATGAGCATAGATTGCTCTTTGAGTTTGGCTTCAGCCTGTTTGCGCTCGGTAATGTCTTTCATAGCGCCCACCATGCGGTAGGGCTTGCCATGGGCATCAAGCAGAAAATCGCCGTTATCTTCTACATAGATGTATGTGCCATCTTTGCGCTTGAAGCGATAAATGACATGATAGGGCATTTTAGTTAAGATGGCATGCTCCAGCTCTTTTGTTGCTATGACATAATCGTCAGGGTGAATCAGCTTCTTCCACTCTTGCAAATTGATTTGAGCAAATTCTTCAGGGGTGAAGCCTGTTACTTGCAAAATTGCGCCTGCCCACTGAATCTGTCCAGTTGCTAAATCAAGGTCGTATATGAGCTGTCCTGTATTTTCTGCTGCCAGTCGGTAGCGGTCTTCGCTGGCGCGCAGCGCTTCTTCATATTTCTTGCGCTCAGTAATGTCACGCTGAATGCCAAAGTGCCCAATGAACTTGCCTTCTGCATTAAAAAGTGGCACACATTGCCCTTCAACCCAGATTTGTGAGCCATCCGCCCGCCGCTCATCTCTAATTACGATTTGGCGACCTCTGTCAAGATTTTCTCGCCATATTCTGCGACCGTATTCGATATCGTGGGCGTAAAAATCTGCTGGGGTTCTGCCAAGAAATTCTTCTCGGCTCATGCCATACTGGGCAAGAATAGCATCGTTGGCTTCGGTCATGCGCTGGTGGCTAAAGATGTAATCCAGTGCCGCTTCCTTATCGGGTGCATTGTACCATTCAACAGGTTTATCGAGCATCATAAAATAAAGCCCATCGAGGGCTTGATTGAAGAACAGATTGAAGCGTTGATACTGCTCTTGCGCTTGTTTTTCTGCCTTGGTCAGCTCACTGGTTTCCGACGCCCTGACCAGCCAAGCGGGATTGCCTGCAAAGACCATGCGCTGCGCTTGCACACGTACCGCAATTTGTTTGCCACTTTTGGTGCGGCATAGCCACTGCATGCTATATGTTTTTTTCTTGTTCGCACGTTCTATTGCTTTTAGGACATTTGGCGCATCATCGGGCATGAGAATTTCCGCCACCGTCATTGACGCAAACTCTCGCTTGGAATAGCCGTAGCGCCTTGTGGCAGCTTTGTTTGCCGCTAAAATGTTGAGCGTTTTTGCGTCGTATATCCACATTGGCGCTGGATGGTTCTGAAAGAGCGCGTCGTAGAGCTCTTTTGTCTCTTGCGCCTTGAAAGGGAGACTTTGATTTCTGGGTTTGGACGCTGCGGCTGCACGCTGCATGTTTGCACGTGGCTTGCCAGATTTGGGGGCAGTCTTTTCCTTTGCCTTGCGAGATGCCTTAGGTTGAAAAGGAGAGGTTATTTTTGACGCCTTTGGCGCCCGCTTTTGTGAATTAGCCATGCAAAAAGTGATGCATTACCTATCTTTTGCCTCTGTTATCGCCCTAGTGTTGTCTTTACTGCGGCAACTTCAATCGGAGCGATAGGATTGCAGAAGTGAAGATAAACAAAAACAGATGTGAAATTTCCATTAAAGTTTTTTTAATTTTTTGCACTGTGTATGCTTAGCTTCATTCTTCGCAGGGTCTATGCCATTTTGGTTTCTCCTGAATCGGAATGGCGCACTATTGCGCAAGAGCCTGTCTATGACCCACAAGACCTCGTTCGCGACTATGCCATGCCCCTGATTGTTACCGCCATACTCCTTGAGGTGATTGTTTCGGGCATCTTAACGGGCATCAAGATTAAGTTGGTCTGGATTGCGCTGGTGCATTTTGCACTGCTGGCGCTTTTGCTTGCTATTACCACTTCGCTGATTCAGAGTTTTGCGACGCGTTTTCAATCTTGTGATGAGCGCACCGAGGTGGCAAAAGTCGCCGTCTATGGCTCTACGCCGATATGGCTGGCTGCGATGCTGTCTGCATTCTTCATGTTCAATGCATTTTTTTCTTTTGTCTTGAAACTGGCAGGCTTGACTTATGCCATTTACCTCTACAGCTTAGGTCTTGGTCCTGTACTAAACACGCCTGTGGGACAACGCCGCAACTTTTCTACCGTAATTGCCATGATGGTGTTTTTAATTTTTGGCATGACGCGCTTGCTTAGCGCAGGTGCCGAGCGATTTTTCAATCGATAAAGTTCTTCGGTCAGAATGAGAAGGCGTGGCTTTATCAAGTTGATACCGGTCTTTGGTCTTATTGCGCTGCTTGGTTTGGCACGCAGTGTGGGCGCACAAAGCGCGCAAGAGTGGTTGGATAAAGGCATTGAGCAATTGGAGCGAGAGGAATACGCAGCGGCTTTGCTTTCTTTGAGCCGTGCCCTGCAAAAAGATTCGCTAACGCTATGGCAAGCCTACACCAAACGTGGCTATGCGCGTCTGCACCTGCAAGATACACTTGGCGCCATGCAAGATTACACACAGGCGATTCGCCTGCAGCGCAATCATCCTGATGCTTACTTTTACCGCGCCATGCTGCACTTGGCGCTGAAGGATTATCCACGTAGCATTGCCGATTTTTCTGCGGTGATTTTCCTCAATCCCAAATTGCCTGCCGCGTTCTACTACCGAGCCCTTGCCAAATTCCAGATTGGTGAATTTGATGAAGCCAAAAACGATGCCTCGGCAGCACTCGAGCTTGAAAACAAATTCGCTGATGCCTATTCCCTGCGCGGCTTATGCCATGTTGCCCTGCAAAACGATACACTTGCCATCAACGATTTTTCGCAGGCACTAAAAATTCGACCGCATTCTGAAGATTACTATCAGCGCGGGATGGCACGTTTGCGCCTGCATCGCTCCCTTGAAGCCCTGTTAGACTTTGATAACGCCATTGCACTTAGTAGCAATGAAGCTAAGTTTTACTATGCACGTGGCTTGGCTAAGCGTGATGTGGGCATGCGCTCTGAGGCATTCCCAGATTTTCTGACTGCTCGTGCAAAGGGTTATGAGGCTGCTGAAGCCTATCTCAAACTCTATGGCGAGAGCGAAGAAAAACGTCGTGAAGACTCGCTACGGATTTACAGCACACGCGAAATTGTCGTCGAAGCCAATGCGCCTGAATTTGAGAAGTTTGTCAAAGACACTCGCTCTGTAGTGCAGCAGGGCATTGCTGTGGCGCAATATGCTTCAGAGCAACTTAGTGCTGGCTTTGCGCCTGTGGTCTTACCCAACGCCAGCCTTGACATGACACCCAACGAGTGCAACAAGGTCTTGATTCAAGTGCGGCGCCCAAGTCAAATTCCGATTCAGTGCATCGCGCAACTTTTGCGCGAGCAAGCCGCCAAGACTAACGATGCGGTCATCAAAGATTTTTCACTTCAATTGACGACGCTGGTGCGCGAAATGGATATTGCCCGACAAATGCCCCTTGCCGCCTTCGAGATGCGCTCTCGCCTGCTGGATGCACGCAAACTCTTGCAGCAGCTTAGTGACTATCTTGCCAAAAAACAGCAATCGCTTCGCTGATTGCCATGAGCCACCGCACAACTTCCACAATTTCTGTGTTCTCTCTTGACAATTTTAAGCCTGAGCTGAATATCAAAAAGCTATCTCAAAAACTTGTGCCGCCGCCACGCTTTGCACAGGCTACACTTGACACCTACATTCCTGACCATGCACATCCGTCTCAACATGCTGCCAAAGAGTATCTGCGCAACTTCGTCCAACAGCTCAATCGTCGGCGCAATGGGCTTGAGAAATTTTTCAAGTCGTTTGCTTCGCCATCTGTCTTAGGGCTCTATCTTGATGGCGTGTTTGGTGTGGGAAAAACGCACTTGCTGGCAGGCGTGCATTCAGCTTTTGAAGGCAAGAAATTTTACCTCTCTTTTACGGAGCTCATGTATCTTATCGGATACCTTGGGCTTGCACGTGCTGCCGAAGAGTTGGGCACGGCGCACCTCATTGCCATCGACGAATTTGAGCTCGATGACCCCGGCAATACCACCATGGCGATTGGTTTTTTGCAACGCATGTTTGCCCGTAACATCGTTGTCGTAACCACATCCAACACGCCCCCTTCACGCCTTGGAGAAGGACGCTTCGCCGTTCAAGATTTTCAGCGTGAAATCGCCATGCTTTCTTCACACTTCCATGTTATCAAAATTGACGGCAGTGACTACCGGCAACGCCATGCTGTGCAAACTTCCGCTCACTCGACTTGGCACTTGCCTAATGTGCGCAAACTGTTCTTGGATTACCATGTCGCAGCAGGACGCAAAAAAGCCTACTTTACCGCCGATGAACTTTTTCAACTGCTGCGCCAATTTCATCCAATGCACTACCTTGAGCTGGCTGAAACACTTGGCGCTGTCTTCATCGAGCGGCTCTCACCCATTACTGACCAATTCGATGCACTGCGTTTCGTCTATTTCGTGGATAAGCTCTATGACCATCAATCCAAGTTTTTTGCGTCAGCGACTGTGCCGATTGAAGAGCTTTTCCCAAAAGAGTTTTACAAATCGGCTTATGCCAAAAAGTATCTGCGCTGTCTTTCGCGCCTAAGGGAAATGTGCACATTTGCCTGAATCTTTGCCGCACTGCCATGCACGCAATTTGTATGAATTCGGTAACTTAGCGCACCTTAAATGTCTCAACGCATGTTGCTGCGCTGGTTCTCTATACCAACAAAGTTTGCGCTCTTTATTGGGCTGTGGTGTCTTGTTCAAGGCTGTCAGGCGACCATGTCGTCCATGCGCTATAAAGCCAAGCCCGTCAGCCGTGAAGACATTTCAGCTTTGGAATCAGAATCAGCGGCAAGTGTTCCTTCTGCCGAAGCCGATACCCGAGAAGTCAGCCGTTTCAATGAAAGTTTGAAAGTTGCCGCTCTGGGCAGTGATGCTCGCGCGCGCCTAGATGCCGAGATTCAGCGCTATGTTGGCACCCGATACCACTATGGCAGTCAAGGCGAGCAGGGCTTTGATTGCTCTGGTTTTACAGGCAAAGTGTTTCGCGATGCGCTCAAAATTGAACTGCCGCGCTCTTCTTCAGCGCAAGCACAGGTTGGCACGCCTGTCGCCAAGCAAGATTTACAGTTCGGTGATTTGGTTTTTTTCAACATCTATGGCAGAGGAATCTCGCATGTCGGCATTTACATTGGCAACGGCAACTTTGCTCATGCCAGCGTCAAAGTTGGAGTAACCATCAGTAATTTGAGCGAGCGTTACTATCAGCAGCGTTATGTGACAGCCCGGCGCATTGTGCGTCTTCAGTAATTTTATCCACGCGCTTTAAGCTCGATAGCTCACGGTGAGACCTTGCTACTAGCACCATTCCGCTACACCGTGCAGACTGGAACTACGGCAAGCAATACCCACTTGGCGCCTTTCAAGCGGCTCTGCCAAAGAGCGGACAAAGCGCGCAGATTACACGCACAGGCAATTTCATCTGGAATGATGCCGCTGGTCGTTATGGGGTTTCCTCAATTTGCCACACTGCGCATCTACTACACCGACGCTGAAGTTGCCGCCGCTGGACTGAGCGAAGGCAATCTGCGACTCTACCGATTCAATGGCTCGACATGGGAGTTTCAAGGCGGCACCAACGACACGGTCGCAAATTATGTGGAACTTGCTGGCGTGAGCGCCTTCAGCGAATGGGCACTTGCCGACCCTGCCGATAATCCCTTGCCTGTTGAACTCGTGAGTTTTACAGGTGTTGCCACACCAAACGGGGTGCAACTGTCATGGACAACAGCAAGCGAGCGTCATCATGCTGGCTTTGACCTCCGCCGCAGTCTCTACCAACCCACTCAACCTGAAACATGGCAGACGATTGCCAGTTACAGCACTTTGCCAGAATTGCGCAGCAAAGGCACCACCAATTCCCTTTCGCACTATGCGTTCCTCGACGGCACGGTCGAAACGGGCAAAACTTACATCTATCAACTTCGCTCCACAGATTTTGATGGCACTTGGTATGACCACGCTCTGCGCGTTACAGTAAGGGTGCCAGAGCTTTCTTCAGCTCTAAACTATGATTACCGTCTTGAGCAGAACTATCCTAATCCTTTCAATCCATCTACCTCAATTCGCTTTACCATGAAAGAGGCAGGCTCGGCAATACTTGTCGTTACGGATGTTTTGGGCAGAGTGGTGTTTCGAGAGATTTTAAATGCCAAGCAAGGCGAAAATGAATACCAATTTCGCGCATCCAATTTGGGCAGTGGCATGTATTTCTACACGCTTTATGTTTCAGGCTTTCAGCAAACCCGAAAGATGATGCTTATTAAGTAGAACATCTTCGTGCATGAAGTGAAAGCGCTCTGTCAAAAGTGTTTTGCCAGCCAACTTGCTGTGCGTAACTTTACATAAAATAAAGGCTTGCAGTAAGGTAGGAAGTTGTATTTGCTTGGGCTTCGCAACTACTTTCTTGAACATTAAAAATGAACAGGCCTGCACACTTGCCGTTCTTCGAAAAAGTTAAAGCGCACCTTGAGCTCTTAGACCCCATTACGTGGGTTGGTGTTTTACAGGGCATTGTGTGCGGGGCGATTGCTTCAGGGGCGCTGACAATGAGCTGGGAGAGCATCGGCAGATTTGGCTTGCTGACCTTGCTCTTTGGACCGCTTGGCACAGGCTTTTCTCAATCGCTGAACGACTACTTTGACCGCGACCTTGACCGCATCAATGAACCCACTCGTCCAATTCCTTCAGGTCGCCTCAGCGAGCGTGAAGCCCTTATCAACTGGCTGACCGTTGGTGCTTTAGCAATTGTGGTCAGCATCATTCTAAGTCTGCAACTGGAACCAACACGTGGGCGCATTCTTTTGGGACTTACGGCATTCGGCTTGGTGCTGGGATACATCTACTCGGCACCGCCCATCAAACTCAAAACTAATGTGCTACTTTCGGCACCAGCAGTTGGCATCGGTTACAGCCTCATTACTTGGATTGCAGGCAACATCATCTACTCGGATTTGCGCCCAGAAGTGCTGGCAATGGCCATCATCAATGCTCTGGTGGCTATTGGACTGATTTTTCTCAACGACTTCAAATCTATTGAAGGCGACAAGGCAAAGGGACTTAAGTCCTTGCCTGTCATGATTGGCGTTCGCAGCACGTATCTGGTGTCGTTTCTCATCATTGATTTGCCGCTTATCTGGTTTGTGTATCTGATGAAGGCATGGGGCTTTGAGTTCATGTTTTATTTTTCGCTGCTTTCGCTGGCAATCATCATCGTCATGCAAATTCTGCTCTACCGCGACCCTGAAGATGGCGCACGTGCATTAGATATTGCCGTCCAGCAAACTGGTCTGAGAAATGTGGTTGGAAAAAGTGAAGCTAAGGCGCATCGCTCCTATCTGCGATACTTAGTGGTCAACAACGGTCTGTATGTGCTCAACGTCATTGTAGCATCATTTTTTATTGCTCAAAAGCCACTTGCATAACGCGCGTGGAAGTTGTAAATACTGCACACTTCTATCAACAACTATCAACAACAAAACAACTTAGACCATGCCGTTGGCTTTGCTACAACTTGCTCTCTTTGGGCTTTCCCCGTTTTGGAACAACGTGCTGATTGCCCTCATGATGGTGGTTTATGTCTTTAGTTTGGTGGCCCTATTGGACTTCTGTGTCGCTAACCTTGGCTTAGCACGCGACCTTAGCCGAAAAATCACGCATATCGGTGCGGGCTGCTTGGTGCTCTTTCTTGCGCTCTTCGATGACTCACACTGGTCGAAATATCTTAACATCACGATTTTGGTTATTTGGTTTTTCCTGCTCATTCAAAAGGGGTTATTTGCTGACGCTAATGATGAAGCGGTCAAAACCATGACCCGCACTGGCGACCGCACCGAGCTGCTCAAAGGACCGCTTTATTTCGTGATTGTCTCTATCATTTGCGGCACGATTTTCTACAAAACTTTTGCCGGTGTTGCCGCCATGGGCTTCTTGACCTTTGGTGATGGACTGGCGCCGGTGGTGGGCACACGTATCGGCAAGCTCAAGTATCACATCTTTAGCCAAAAAAGTCTCGAAGGCAGTCTGACTATGCTCGTGGCTGGCATCTTGGGCGCAATGTTTTTTGTCTGGGTTGTGTTGCCACAGGAATTCAACTTGCCGCGCATTATCACGCTTGGTGCAATAGCAACCCTAATGGAAGGCATCAGTCCAAAAGAAATCGATAACTTTCTTATTCCCATCGCTGTCATCGGTAGCACATACGCCATTTAACATCTTGGCACTGGCTTCTCACCTACTTCGTGCCGCTAAACGCTCTCGCCTCTTTGCTGATTTTCTTGCAAGAACGCCGCCTACCCTTGTCACTTTGCGGTTGGCAGATGCGTAATAGGCTCATATATTTACCTATATCTTCAATTACTGAATGGTTTGCGATACCTATGGTGAATCTGCGTGTAATCTCTCTTGCTGCTCCCTTCGTCCTTTGCACAAGTTTGTTTGCACTATCGCTAGTACAGGCTCAGTCTTTGCCTACGAAGAAAAAGTCTGACATATCTGCACCAGCGCCTCAAGCCAAAACCGTTTCTCTGTCCAATATTCCACACGCAGTTGCGACCGCATTTTGCGAGACCTATCCGAACGCTGCACTAGTCAGTGCTACATGGGTTGAGCGCAATGCCGAAACTTGCATCAAGCTTCATACTTCGGAAGGCACAAAGACGCGCGACCTGCTGTATCGGCTGTCTGGCGAACTTATTGAGATGGCAGAAACCATTTCGCCGATTGCGCTGCCTGAAGCCGTTAAAGAGACGATTCATGAGGAGTTTTCACGTGCAGAAATTCTTTCTGCAAAACGTTTAGTTAGTGCCGCCCCTACGCTCTATGAGGTAACGCTCTCGTTTGGTGCAGAGAAAGAGACGCTCATCTACGATGCCAAGGGAGTCTTGGTCCGAAAGGTTGAACACTTGCCAAGAGCGGTGCAAAAAGCGTTCGAGGCACAGTATCCACGCGCAGAAATTCTTGCCTTCAGCAAGCAAGATGAAGATGGATTTGTCCGCTGGGTGATTGAAAGCAGAGAGGGACAATCTCATCGTGAGATTGTGTATGCAGAGACAGGCGAAGTTGTTGCCATCAGTGAGCGTCTTTTCCCAATTGACTTACCTGAAGCCATCAAGGAAACACTTGCTGAAAGTTTTTCAGGCTCAACGCTTATTACAGCTAAGCGGCTGACACAGGTGCAGTATCACATCAGTGTCAGCGATAGTTCTGGCAATACCATGTTGGCGCTCGATGCCACAGGCAAATTGCTCGATATGGATGCACAAAGTGAACATGTTTTGCTTTCTCTTGCCACTTCACCAGCTCCGTCGCAAGACCTGAAAGCGGAAGAGGATGCGATTGCACCGATTCCGGTCGCACTGCCCGACCCGGAAGTGGATTTGGCTGTGGCGCTCAAACCCATAAAGGTAGAAGAGCCTCTTGCCGCTATTGCTGCTGAAAAGAAGGAACGACCTGTCATCATCGTTCGCCGCTACTATGCGCCATCTCTTGGTTGGATACCTCCGATAATGCGTCTGTGGCGACCGTCATGGTGGTGGTAGATTTTCTTACGCTGTTTTCAGCCCTACGCTCTTGCTAAGTTGCAGCCATTTTTCTTGCCGTTTTTACTGCGCTGCAAAAAATTTTTTTTCTCCCATAACCTCGCTTTTTGAAAGAACTTAGCATCCAGAATTATCGAGTTCTTATCGAATTCTTATCGAGCTCGAAGGTCGACTCTTTACATTTGCCGCTGTTTTTTAACGGTGTGCAGTACCCCGAATAACTTAACAACAATCTATCAGCTATGACACAGCGACCTGCAAAACTCAAAGCTCTTTTTGTTGACGATGAGCCTATGATTCTTGAGGGTTTATCGCAGCTCTTTGACATGACCTACGATGTTTATACGGCTTGTAGCGGTCAGGAAGCAATTGAATATGCTCGGCAACTGCCAGACTTGGCAATTGTCGTCAGTGACCAGCGCATGCCCGGGCTAAAAGGCATTGATGTGCTGCGAGCCATCAAGGAGATTTCTCCTGATACCATTCGCATTTTGCTCACAGGCTTTGCAGATGCTGATGCCATTCTTGATTCCGTCAATGTCGGTGAAGTGTTTCGGTATGTGCGTAAGCCATGGAATCCTGATGAGCTGACAGCGCTTTTGTCACTGGCTGCAGCAACATACCTTGAGCGCAAGAAAGTCAAAGTACAGTCTCAAGCTCCAGCATCAGTGCCAACTCCATCAGAGTTTCCGCCAATACATAGCTTGGCACTCTCGGAGCTGAAAAAGCAGCAGACAATTGAAGAAAGATTCCTTGACAGACTCACCAAGTTCTCTGGTAGCCCTATCGAGCGTGCGTTTCACAGCGAAAGTGGTAAACCCAAGATTCTCGTCGTCGATGATGAGCAAGGTGTACTCACAGCGCTTTCGCAGTTGCTTTCTGATTCATATGAAGTCTTCACAGCGCGGTCAGCAGATGAAGCCATGGAATTGCTAAGAAAAGATTCTTTTATGACGCTTCTGCTGACCGACCAGCGCATGCCAAAAAAGACAGGCACTGATTTTCTTATCGAGTCACGCGAGATTGCACCGCTTGTTCCCAAAATTCTCATCACCGCTTACACGGATGTAGAGGATATTATTCGCTTGATTAACGAAGGTCAAATTTATCGCTATATCCAAAAGCCATGGGACCCAGAGAAACTGCGTGCCACGATTCGCGAAGCCATTGAGCTGTATCTCTATCAAGTCAAATCCAAGCTGGGCGAGTACGAGCATGCTCAACCCACAGCAGATGACCATGTTGCGCAGCACACAGGCTCATCTGCCAGCACCACAAATGTACTCAATGCACTGCAAGCTTTGAGTCAAATGGTAAAACAGCAAAGCAATTCACCCAACACTTAAGCATATCAAAGGAGGATGATTCATGCAATCCGTTGAGACCTTGACCACTCATGCACGGGGGCAGAATGGAAATAGCACAACACCTGCTACGGCAGAAGCCAGCGGACGCCCACTTGAGTTCATAGAATTTTTTAATCACACTAGCGACATCGTGTTGACCATTGACGGTGGCTATCGGATTACGGCTGCCAACGATGCCGCTCGCACCACTCTGCCACTTCATTGGGGAAAAATACTCAAAATCGGCTCTTCTATCTTGGAGATTTTCCCCACACATGAACGCACTCGCTTAAAAGCGCTTTGCGATAGCGTGCTGCGTGGCGAATCTGCCGAACGCCAGCATCTGGAAATAATGCCCCCGAATGGCAATCTGCAGCATTACGAAGTTACCTGCTATCTGCTCAGCACGCATCCTGACAGCAGTGCCAGAATTGCCATGTTCATGCGCAACATCACCGACCTCTATGAAGTCCAAAGAAAGCAGCGTGAAGATGCTGAGCATGCCCTACATCAAGCCAAAGAGCAGTTTTACAAAACTGCCAACACCGTGCCCGGCATGATTTACCAAATCGTCTTTCACCCCGATGGCACTGTGTCGTATCCATATGTCAGCGAAGGCTGTCGTGCCTTGTATGGCGTCAATCCCGAAGATGTGATGCGCGATGCCTCTATTCTGACCAAGATGTGGCACCCCGACGACTACGGCGAATACATGCGCCGTGTTGAAGAATGCCGCCGAACCCTGAAGCCATTTGATATGGAATGCCGCATCGTTCTGCCAGACGGCACCATCAAATGGCTGCGCGTCAATTCCGTGCCTGAACTTCAACCTGATGGCAGTCTGTGCTTCTACGGCATACGTGCTGACATCACTGCCCAAAAGCAAGCGGAAGCGATTCTTAATCAACAGCGCCTGCAGATGAACGCTGCCGCTGACTTGGCAAAACTGGCGTTCTGGGAATGCGACCTTCAAAAACAAACCTTCATTTTCAACGAGCGGTGCTATGCACTCATCGGCACCACGGCAGAGCAAGAAGGCGGCTACAGCATGAGCGTGGAAAAGTATCTTGGAAAGTTTGTGCTGCCTGAAGATGTGCCAGCCATGCTTCAACACTTGCAGAATGTGCTTTCCAATCGTTCCCTCAAAAGCGGTCAGGCAATGTATCGCATTCGTCGCCCTGACAATGGTGAGATTCGCTACATCAAGGTCATTTACAATGTGGAGCGCAATGCAGAAGGCATCCCCGTGCGGCTCTTTGGACCAATTCAAGATGTAACTGAACAAGAGGAAACCTTGCTCGCCTTACGCCAAAGTGAAGAAAAATTCCGTAAGACGGTCTCATCTGTTCCAGGTATGGTGTATGAGTTCACAGTGCTACCTGATGGCACGATGGCAATGCCATATGTGAGCGAAGGGTGCCGCGACCTCTTTGGCGTTGAGCCCGAAGTCATTACAAAAGACTTCATGGCAGTCTGGTCTTCAATGATGCACCCAGACGACATTGCAGCTGCACAGGTTGCGATTGCAGAATCGGCGGCAAATCTTTCTCCCTTTGTCTATGAAGCGCGCTGCTCATTGCCCTCTGGAAAGAACATTTGGACACGCTTCTATGGCAAACCGGTAAAGCGAGATGATGGCACGGTTTTATGGTATGGCGTGTGCGTCGACATCACGGAACTCAAAGCACTTGAAGCGGAATTGAAAGCACGCTTGAAAGAAATTCAAGAGACGCAAAAGCACCTGATTCAATCGGAGAAAATGTCAGCGCTTGGGCAAATGGTGGCAGGCATTGCGCACGAGCTCAATACACCGATTGGTTACGCCACGAACAATATGCTCATTATTCGTGACCGCTTCCGCAACATCTCATCTCTGCTACGCAAAGCCCTTGAAGCTCACGACTGCATTTATAGCAATCAGTTGGAGCAAGCCTTTGCCAAAATGCAAGAAGTTGCGCACTCACCCAACGGGACCATTGCTGAACTTGATGAGACCATCCGCCGCACCGACAGACTTTTTGCTGGCGTCTCGTCTGGTCTTGAACAGATGGCAAATCTTGTCAAGAGCATGCGCAATTTCTCACGCCTCGATGAAGCTGAAATGAAAAAGGCAGACATCAACGAAGGTCTGCGCAGTTGCCTGCTCATGATTGGGCATCAGTTCAAGGACAAAAACATTGAGCTCACCACAGAGTATGGCGATATTCCCATGGTAGATTGCTTCCCTGCACAACTCAATCAGGTTTTTCTTAACTTAATTTCCAATGCTATTCATGCTGTCGAAGAAAAGACTGAAGGAAAAATCCATGTTTCCAGCTCACTCGAGGAAGGCTATGTGGTTGTCCGTGTCAAAGATAATGGCAAGGGCATTCCAAAACACATTCAAGACAAAATCTTTGACCCATTCTTTACGACGAAGCCTGTTGGCAAGGGCACAGGCTTAGGGCTTTCCATTTGCTACAACATTGTGCAAAAACACAAGGGTCAGCTGTACTTTGAGACTACAGAAGGCGTGGGCACCACGTTTATTGTCAAAATTCCAGCGGTAGATTTTCTGGAAGCGTAAAGTGTGTGCAATTTTCTCTGCAGCCTAAGCACCCTAAGCTGTGAGCGGCAAGCCGTGCTGCAGTTTGCCGCTCACTTTAGGGCTACTTGAGTATAACTCTTCAACTTCTCTGAAGATGAGCCAAAAACTGAAGATGCTCGTTGTAGATGACGAGCCGCATATTCTGGAGTCTCTGACTCAGCTCTTCGATACGGAATTCCATGTTTTGACGGCTTCCGACGGACAGACTGCACTGATGCTGTTGCAACATCATCCCGATGTGGCGATTGTCATTAGCGACCAGCGTATGCCCGGCATGAAAGGCGTTGAACTTTTGCGGCATGTCAAGCAGCTGGTGCCACACTCTATGCGTATCCTGCTCACTGGGTATGCCGACTTAGAAGCGGTGTTGGATTCGGTCAATGTCGGTGAAGTGTTTCGGTATGTGCGTAAGCCTTGGGTGCCAGAAACATTGCGTTCTATCGTTGCCTTAGCGATGGCAACTTACATGCTTCGAAGCCAGAATGCTGGTCGCAGTGTTCCAAAAGTCAGTTCGGTATCAGGGGCATCATCTGCATCATCACCACGGCACAATCGCTATGAACTTGGTGCTACATCATCGCCCGATACATTGCCAACTTCCGACCCTCTGCTACAACGGCGTGCAACAGACCGTCCCCAAGCCCTAAGTTTTGAAGAAGAGTTTTTTGCTCATCATAATATCTATGCCTCTCCTGCATCACCACCGCCTGAAAAGACTGTTGAGAGTCTCGAAGAAGAATTCTTTGAAGCCTTCCGCCAAGAAGCAATTGCGGCACTCAAAAAATTCGAAAGCTTTGAAGAAGAATTTTTTGCCAAGCTCAATGCACATGTTGCACACTTAGACCCGTCGCAGCATAGCTGTGTTTCACAATCCTTTCTCTACACCCCATCTGCAACTTTTGAAAAAAGCTTCTACGGCAGAAGTGGCAAACCCAGAATTCTCATCTTAGATGATGACGCTCGCGTGCTACGCGCTCCATCGGAATTACTTTGCAACGACTACGATATTTTAAGCTGCATCTCTCCCTATACTGCACTTGATATTCTCGAGCAAAGTTCCTTCGTTGCATGCATTTTTACTGACATGCATGCATCACATTCATCGAGCACTTCTTTCCTCAAAGATGCTCACGCTATTGCACCCTTTATTCCTAAAATCCTAATGACAGCTACAGTTAATCAGAAAGAACTGACCTCATTAGTTCACCAAGGGTTGCTATTTCGCTACATTGAAAAGCCATGGGATGTGAGCAAACTTTCAGCGGCACTTGCCGACGCAGTTGAAGTGTGCCGTCACAATATGGCGTCAGGTATTGTGCCGCAATCCGTCGCACCACAGTCTACCAAACTGTAAGATGTATGGAGCATTCATAGCATTCATGATGCAGTTCTCTGAACTTTCTATCATAACCATAACACTTAAGGTCTTGCAATGATAACATCACTGCTTAGCCACCCTGCGCAAATTTGCTCTCAGATTTGGCAACACGTGTCCGATGCGATTGTAATAACTGACCAAGCTGGGACTATCCTTCAAGCAAATTCGGCTTTTGCGACACTCTACAGACGCTCGCTTTCAGACCTGATTGGCAGACCCTTTGCCGACATTTATCCCGAAGCGACCAGAGCCAGCGCCCGTGCCCGTCATGACGCACTTTTTGCTTCTGCAACAGACGGACAGCAGTTTTCTCTCACCCACACTTTTGACGACGGCACACACATTTCACTGGAAGTCCTCACATTCTTTGAGTATGAAGAAGAACGCCGTGTGCGCATGCTCTCCCTTATTCGCAATCGCTCTTTGCATGAGCACCAACATACAATTCAGCACTTGCAGCATGAACTTTTGCACTCACGGCAACAATTTCACACCCTTATGCATGAACAAAAATCATTAGAACAGCATCTACGCGACCTGCAGGAAAAAGAATCGCAAACAGCACGCTTGCTTGCCAGCATTGTTCAAAATTTCCCTAATGGCGCAATTACAGTGCTGGATAAAACATACCACGTGGTCTATGCTGATGGCACCGAGTATCAAAAGTATGGACTGAATCCGAAAGATTTAGTTGGCGTCTCGCTTGAGACCATCTTTCCCAATAAGTCCCTTGAGCGCTACAAAGCGATTTACGACCGAGTCTTTCAAGGCGAATGCCATACCTTCGAGTTTGAATACATGGGTAATGTGTATCAAGGTTCGGCTGTGCCCTTGCGCGATGAGCATGGACAGATTCATCACATTTTGAGTGTTGCCCTCAATATCACGGCACAGCGGCAAGCTGAAACCGAACGCAATGCCAAAGCCGAGCAATTAGCGACGATTAGCTCGCTTATCCCCGGCGTGATTTATCAGTTCGCAATTCAGCCTGAAGAACACTGGGCGGCGTATCAAGCTGGAGATGTGAGAGCAATGGCTAAAACTAGCCAATACACTTACATAGGTCCCCAAGCACAAGCGATATTCGGCGTCAGCAGCGAAGACCTTGTCGCTGATGTGAGCAAATTTTCCATGCTACTTTTTCCTGAAGAGTTGCCTGCTATTGTTGCAGAAGTGCACCGCTGCGCACAGCAGATGAAGGCATTTTCTATGCAGTTCAAAATCCGCAAGCCCAGTGGCGAGATTCGCTGGATTCAGGCTTACAGTTTGCCGACACATGATGTGCGCCGTCCCGGTTGGGTTGTCTTTAACGGCATATACTTAGATGTAACGGATAAAAAGCTTTTGGAAGAAAAACTGCATGCCTCTCGCGCCCTGACCAAAGCACTTATTAATAGCACAAATGATGCCATTATTGCCTTTGATGCAGATTTGCACCTGACGCACTTTAACTCTGCCGTCTATGATGTCTATGCGGCTCATGGCATAAAACTTAGAGCGGGCATGCCCCTGCGTGATATGGTCAATCCTGACTTTTGGTCGCACATTGAGCAGAGCTGCCGCCGCACCTTAAGTGGCGAAGCCTTTCACGAGGAAATTACCTACCGCATAACTCCTCAGAGTGAGACCATTATTTTGGAAAACTTCTACAATGCAGTGCGCGATACAGATGGCAACATCATTGGCGGATGCATTTATGTGCGCGACATTACCAAGCGCAAGCACAGTGAGCTCGAGCTGGTTCGCATCAAGCAGCACCTTGAATCGCAGCGCAATTTTTTCCTTAGCATCATCGATAACGCCAGCGATGAAATCTATGTTATGAATCGTGAGGGCAAGTATATGCTGTTTAACCAGCATGCTCGAAAAGCACTCGAACAAGCCGGCATCACAATACCCGACACAACGGATGTACACGCTCTTGACCTATCGCCGCGGCTTTCACCATACCTGCCTTACTTTCAGCGTGCTTTGGCTGGTGAGACTTTCACCATAGAAGGTCCATCTCCACATGGTCAGGCCAACACTTGGTCGTCTATGACGTTTTTCCCCGTCTATGATGAGCAAAAGCGTATCATTGCCAGCGCTTGTTTTGTGCGCAACATCACGCATCAAAAGCAACTTGAGGCAGAATTGCGCACGCTCAATGAATCTCTCGAGAAGCGTGTACAGGAGCGCACGGAGCAACTGCATCAATCCCAGCGTCTCTATGAAGCCATTGCACGCAATTTCCCTAATGGCATGATTGGCATATATGACGCCACCCTTAGGCTGGTCTTTACGGAAGGCATGGAGTATCGTCGCATTGGCATCTCGCCCGATACATTGGTTAATAAAACAGTAGGTGAAATTTATCCACCCGCAATTGCGGCTCAACTCAAGCCCTTCCTACTGAGCACATTTAGTGGTCAGCAAAATCGCTGACTGTGGATTTTGGCGAGGCGCAATATCAATACACTGCTACACCTTTGCACGATTCAGACGGCGCAATTCGCCAGGTCATGGTTGTTGTCGAGAACATCACCGAGCGACTCCGTGCCGAAGCGCAGCTCAAAGCCGCCGCCGAAGAAAAGCAGCGCTTGACTGAAAAAATGATGACTTCACAAAAGTTGGAAGCAATCGGCACATTAGCCAGCGGCGTGGCACATGAGTTCAATAACATCATGGCAATTGTCAGCCTTGCTAATGAGTATCTTTCGCAGTCCGTCCATGACGATGCCTCGCAAAAACAAATTGCACTGATACGCAAAACCATAGAGCGCGGCGCCAGCATTGTGCGCCAACTTTTGGATTTTTCTCGCACGGAAAAGGCTTCCATGGAGCCCATGAATTTGGTGAGTGTCGTCAGCGATGTAACCGCTACCTTGCGTCGGCTTTTACCCAAAAACATCAGTGTTTCGGCACGCTTAGACCTTAGCGAGGCTTACATTCAAGGCAATGCTCAGCAACTCTACCAAGTCTTTCTTAACCTTGGTATCAATGCTGGCGATGCGATGCCAAACGGCGGCGAGCTGACTTTTCATCTCTATAGCACGATGCACCCCCTTGATGCACAAGCGCCAACGCCTGTGGTCGTTACCGAAGTGCGCGATACTGGTGTAGGCATACCGCCTGAAATTCGGTCTCGGATTTTTGAGCCATTTTTCACGACAAAAGGTGTAGGCAAAGGCACGGGCTTAGGGCTCTCAATTGTTCATAGCTTTGTTTCTGCGCATCAAGGCGTCATTGAACTGGAAAGTGAATGCGGCAAAGGCACTGTGTTCAAGGTTATCTTGCCTTTGCTGAATGCTTCGCCGCAGTCGGAACAAACAGATGCCGACGCTGAACTTTTACAACTGCATGCTAATGTGCTCATTGTAGATGATGAGCTCTTTTTGCGTAAGACGCTCTCGCATCTTTTGCGTCGGCATCGGCTATCGGTCATGGAAGCGGAAGATGGCAAGAGCGCCTTGCAGATGTTCAAGAAGCACAAAACAGAGATAGATGTGGTCATTAGCGATATTGGTTTGCCCAACATGGATGGCACACAGTTGCTCCAGCAGCTTTTCAAACTTCAGCCGTCGCTCAAGGTGATTGCCATTACGGGCTACCTTGATTCCTATCAATCCGATATGCTGACGCAGCACAATGTGAGGGTGCTCTCAAAGCCTTTTGAGATTTCGGCGCTCCTTGCGGCTCTCAAAGATTTGCTAAGTCAGAATGCTGTGACAGCGCAGCAGCCGACTCGGACAAAAGGCTCAGCCTCGTCGAAGACGAGTGCATCTGCCAAAACTCGTCGCAAGTGTTAGCCATTATTTGAGCATAGATTCACTAGAAAGTTCAATGCCGTATCGCTTGCGAATTTCCCAGAGCGTTTTGGTAGAAATGCCCAAAATTCTTGCCGCTTCAGCAAAACTTGAACTGCTCTTCAGCACGGCTTGAATGTAAGCCAGCTTGACTTCTTCGAGCGTTTTGCCGATTGGAATACTGAAGCAGTGCTCGTTAGGCACGGTATTTTGCGTGCGATACACCGCTGGCAGTGCAAGTTGCGCCGGTCCAATCGATTCGCCTGACGGCGTAAAAATCACTGCGCGCTCAATGACATTGCGCAACTCTCGCACATTGCCTTTCCACTCCTGCACACGTAGCATTGCCTTGGCATCTTCTGTCAGTCCTGCAATTGGTTTGTTCATCTCACGCGAGAACTGACTGATAAACTTTTCAGCAATGAGAATGATGTCGTCGCCCAGTTCACGCAGAGGCGGCATTTGAATCGAGACAACATTGATGCGGAAGAAGAGGTCTTCGCGGAATTTTTGCTGAGCGACTTTTTCTTCAATTTTTGCATTTGTGGCGGCAATGACACGCACATTGGAGAAAATCGGTTGGTGCCCGCCCAACCTGCGAAAAGTGCGTGTTTCCAATACCGAGAGCAATTTTGACTGCACGACCAGCGATGTGGCATCAATTTCATCGAGAAAAATGGTGCCGTTGTGAGCAATTTCAAAGAGCCCTTTCTTGGTGGTGCGTGCATCGGTGAAGGCGCCGGGCTCATAGCCAAAGAGTTCGGCTTCCAGCAAATTGTCTGGAATGGCAGCGCAGTTGATTTCCACAAGCTCGCCGGTTGCATCTCTGGGCGAAAGTCGATGGATAAGACGCGCCACTACAGTTTTACCAGTGCCCGTCTCGCCGCGAATCAGCACCGTGGAATCTGTTCTCGCCACTTGCTCAATGAGCGTGCGCAAGGCACAGATGGCTGGACTGTTGCCCACCAATTCCACTGCATCGGTCTGCCGAACTTTCCTTTTAAGCTGTTCGACTTCTGACTTGTAGCGCGCAGTTTCTTGTTTGAGCGAGGCGCTCTCAATTGCGCGCGCAATGAGTGTGCGCAGCACTGTAAAGTTTGCAGTCGCACCAGCGCCGCTCATGTTTTTTTCAATGTAGTGAAATGCTCCTGCCTTCAGCGCTTCTACAGCTGACTCCACACTTCCATACCCTGTGAGCACAATGACGGCAACAGATGGATATTTTTTTCGGATGATGCCAGTCAGTTCCACTCCATTGATGTCGGGCATGGTGTAGTCTGTCAGCACCAGCGCTGGCGGTTCCACATCGATTGCATCAAGACAATCTTGCGCTCGCGAAAATGTCTTGAGCGTAAAGTCCTTTGCCAGAACTCGCTCCAGCAAAAGACGAAAACTCGGGTCGTCATCGACGACATAAATCAGTGGATTCATTCCGCCAGAGCTTGTCATTAGAGTTCTTCAGGCAAACCTGTGTTTAAGCTTTGGTTGATGCGGAAGGTGGCTATGGTTGTCAAGACTTGGCTATGCAAATCGATTGGCGCTGCTTCGCCTTCAAGCGAAGCAATGAATGCCTCAAGCTCTTCACGATGACCTTTTCCGCCACTGAACTCGCGGGTGCGTGTGGTGCCTTGCTCTGCAAGCGTCAGGCTCTTGAAATTTTCCATAATCGCAATCCGATTGCCGCCAAACATCTCAATGCGCTCTTTGGGATAGAGCTTATCACCATTGCAAAGATATTGAATTGTGCCCACGCTACCATTTGCCATTCGTATGGTGATGAGCAAGTTTTCGCGCACTTTGGTCGGCAGCATGTCGGCATAGACACGCACTGGTTCAGAATCGGTCAAATACTGAATGGTATCAATGAAGTGGCAGACTTCACCAATCAATCGTCCGCCGCCCTCGTCGAGGTCTTGCGTCCAGTGCTCTGGCGGTAGCGGTCCTGCATTGACACGATAGAGCACAGCAAGCGGTTCTCGTAATGACTTGAAATACGACTTCATGCCACCACTGGCGGACTGAACCGGCGATTAAATCCCGTCAGCACCTTCAGATGTGGGCGCTTTTGAGCTTCCTCCACGATGCGCATCAAGCTCTCTTCATCGAGTGCCAGTGGCTTTTCGACAAAGACATGCTTTTCAGCTTGCAACGCTTTTATCACCAGTTCCGCATGCAAGTTATGGCGTGTGGCAATAAAGACTGTGCCAATGCTCTCATCGCTGAGCACATCATCCACACTTGATGTTGCATGCTGAAATCCAAAGGTTTGCTTGACACTCTCGGCGGTGATGCCTGTTGCGTTGCATACTGTAACCAGTTCCACGCCTTCAATGGCTTTCAGATTTGGAATCAGGTAGCCTGTAGCAAAGCTACCAGCGCCGATAAATCCAATGCGCTTTGGGTGTGGGGTCTTGCGTGCGGCTTTGCCGTTGCCTTGAGCGGTGGTGCGCAGTGGAGCCTTGTCTTGAAATTCGCCGTAGTCGAGCAGAATGCCGATGTAGCGTTCTTTTCTTTCGCCAGTGATGAGCTTGTAGGCTTCCTCGCCTTGCTCAATTGGAAAAATGTGCGTGGTGATGCGAGCCAGAGAAATTTTGCGCTCTGCCAGCAGCTGCAAAAATACTTGCATGTTGCGGTTCTCAGTCCAACGCACATACCCAATTGGGTAGTCGATACCTTTTTCTTCGTAGTTGGTATCGTATCGTCCAGCGCCGTAGGAGCGCGAGAGTTTGAACTCCAACTCTTTCATGTAGTAGGGTGTGCGTGGCAAATTCATGCCGCTGACGCCCACCATGACCACTCGGGCTCGGTCGCGACTGATGTCGGCGGCAAGCTCTACGGGGTCATTAGCAGATGTTGATGCAGCGATAATGACGGCATCAGCACCGTAGCCATTTGTAAATCCCATCACTTGCTCTTTGAGCGTGTCTTCATTGCGCCAGAGCGCAAGGTCGCACCCATGCACTTTGGCTAACTCCACCGCATCTGGATTGACATCAATGCCAATGACACGACACCCATTGGCTTTCAGCAACTGAACGAGCAACTGACCCAGCAAACCTAAGCCAATAACCGCAACGCTCTCGCCGAGTGTCGGTGCCGCTTGTCGTACGCCCTGCAGTGCAATTGCGCCAAGTGTGGTATAAGCCGCTTCGCTTAGTGAGACGCTCTCAGGCACTTTCGCCACTAAATTTTTGGGCACCACAACCAGCTCGGCATGCGACGCATATCCACCGCCTGCACACGCCACGCGGTCGCCTACACGAAATTCCGATACATCGTCAGCAATTTCGACCACTATGCCTGCCGATGAATAGCCCATTGCTGAATCGGCACTTAACTTATTGAGCACACGGTAGGCGGTATCCAATAAGCCTTGCTCTTTGACTTGTTTCAAGACCAGCTTGACCAAGTCAGGGCGTGCCATGGCTTTTCCTAAAAGTGATTTTTTGCCCAGTTCCACTTTGGTGCGCTCTGTGCCCGCACTAATCAGGCTGTAGCGATTGCGCACCAACACCATGCCACGTTTGAGCGCTGGCGCTGGTACCGATTTAATTTTGATTGCCCCCGAACGAGAGTTTTGAACCAATTGCTGCATGAATAACGGCGGTAAATTGAATTTCTGAAAATACAAAAAACTTGTGGATGCGTGTAGCTTGTTTTGCCTTACGGTGGCTTTACATCGCGCCAGCAATTTGTGTATATTTTCCAAAAATTGTCCTTAAACTGTTTCTGCCCATGGAATACGAACTGATTGTCGGTCTTGAAGTTCACTGTCAGCTCAATACCAAAACCAAAGCGTTCTGCGGCTGTTCTACTGCTTTTGGTGCGCCTGCCAATACCAATGTGTGTCCAGTCTGTTTGGCTCTACCCGGCAGTTTGCCTGTGCTCAATAGAAAAGTTCTGGAATATGCTATCCGTCTTGGGCTTATCACCAATTGCCAGATTCGCCCGCGCTCTATTTTTGCACGCAAAAATTACTTCTATCCTGATTTGCCGAAAGGGTATCAGATTTCGCAGTATGATGAACCGATTTGCTTTGACGGTCGGGTCGAATACGAGCTTGATGGTGTGCAGAAAACCGTCCGTTTGATTCGCATTCACATTGAGGAAGACGCCGGTAAATCTATTCACGATATTGGTTCAGAGACTTACATTGATGCCAATCGCTGTGGGGTGCCGCTCTTAGAGATTGTCTCCTACCCAGACATTCGTTCTACCAAAGAGGCTTCGGCTTACCTTCAAAAGTTGCGCCAAATTGTGCGCTGGATTGGCATTTCTGACGGCAATATGGAAGAAGGCTCCCTGCGTTGCGATGCCAATGTCTCGATTCGTCCCAAAGGTTCTACGCAATTTGGCACGCGCACAGAAATCAAAAACCTCAACTCTTTCAAGAATGTCGAAAAAGCCATTGAGTTTGAGGCGGCGCGTCAGCGTGCCATCTTAGAGTCGGGCGGCACAGTGGTGCAAGAGACTCGTCTTTGGGATAGCGAAAGACAAGAGACTCGCCCCATGCGTTCCAAAGAAGAAGCACATGATTACCGCTACTTCCCTGAGCCTGACCTTGTACCAGTTGAAGTAACGCCAGAAATGATTGCTGAAATTCGCGCCACACTGCCCGAGCTACCTGAACAGCGCCGCGCCCGTTTTGAAGCAGAGTACAAAATTCCTGCTTACGATGCAGGGGTGCTCACTGCCGACCGTGAAATAGCCGATTACTACGAAGCAGTCGTACGCGCTTGTGGCGATGCCAAAGTCGCCTCCAACTGGGTCATGGGTGAAGTTTTGCGCACCCTCAAAGAAAAGGCTATTGATATGCACGACTTCCCAATTTCTCCCGAGCGACTCGGCGAACTTATCCAACTTGTGCAAAAAGGTGTCATCAACAACAACACTGCCAAAGAAAAAGTCTTCACCCAAATGCTGACCTGTCAAGATTCACCTGCTACCATCGTTGAGCGAGAAGGCTTAGCACAGGTCTCTGATGTTGCTATCATTGAGCGAGAAGTACTTGCTGTATTAGCCGCAAGTCCAACCCAACTTGCCGACTACCGCTCTGGCAAAACCAAACTCTTCGGCTATTTCGTCGGCGAAACCATGAAACGCATGAAAGGCAAAGCTAATCCGCAAATCATCAACGACATCTTGAAGAAGAAATTAGAAACAGCTTAGTGTGCCTTTTTCTCACACAAAAAAATGCCGCAATACACACGGTATTGCGGCAATCTTCTGCCCTTTTGTGCTCTGGAATTATTGCGGATTAGCGTACTTTACCGAGCATCCATATGGCTTAGTAGTCGGCGTTGAGACAGGCTTGCCGCTTAGGATTTCATCTAATGCCTTCGCTACATAGTTTACTTTCGCATTTGCGCCGCCTTTGGTGCTATTGTCATCGTCAATTGCACCATTATAGACGAGAATACCGTCTTTGTCAATGATATACATGTGCGGTGTAGTTTTGGCGCCGTAAAGTTTGCCTACAGTGCCATCGTGGTCAAAGAGTAGGTTCGTGGCTTTGACGCCATTTTCTTTCAGCACGCCCGGAGCAGTTTCTTTGGTCAGATGTCCTTGCTTACCTTCCGCAGATGAATTGATGAGTAGCCACACCACGCCTTTTTCAGTGTAGGTCTGCTGCAACTTCTGCATGTTGCCCGTCTTGTAGTGCCCGACCACAAATGGACACTCAGGGTTATACCACTCTAAGACCACTACCTTGCCCTTGAAATCAGAGAGCTGATGCAACTTGCCTTGATAATCCATCAGTTTGAAATTCGGCGCAGGCTTGCCGATTTCTGCCGCATCAGGCTTAATCACAAAGGCGTAGCTTAGTGCAGAAATCGTGAGCAGCGCCACCATCCATTTTGAGACCGATAAGAATTTTGATTTCATGATGCTGAAGTTTTAGGTTAGAAAGATTAGAGTTCTCAAGTGAAAACTGAAAATACAACTTTTTTAAGCGCTCTCGGGTTCCATTTTCATCCCCCTGCAAGTGCCGCATAGCTGGCTGGCACATTTTTGCACGCAGAGAATTCTAAAAATCGCTCAAAACACTTTAACTTTTTGCTTTGCAAATTTTCAAAGTGGACGGAGCGATGCAATTCTGCAACTACATCGGGGGTCAGTGGCGCCCTGCTTCCTCGGGCAAAACCTTTCTCAACATCAATCCAGCCGATACCAGCGACATCATTGGCGAATTTCCGCAGTCGACCGACAGCGATGTGCGTATGGCCGCCGAAGCGGCACGCGAGGCTTACAAGACGTGGCGACTGGTGCCTGCTCCTAAACGTGGAGAGCTCCTACGCAAAGCTGGACAAATTCTCGAAGCACGCAAAGATGAACTGGCTCGTGAAATGACACGCGAAATGGGCAAGATTTTCACTGAAGCCAAAGGCGACGTGCAAGAAGCTATTGACACAGCCTACTACGCCGCTAGCGAAGGGCGCCGACTCTTCGGCTATACCGTTCCATCCGAACTCCCAAACAAGTTTGCCATGAGCATCCGCCAGCCGATTGGCGTCGCCGGGTGCATCACACCATGGAATTTCCCGCTTGCCATTCCATCATGGAAAATTTTTCCTGCCTTGCTTTGTGGCAACACGGTGGTTTTCAAGCCAGCAATGGATACGCCAAAGACGGCACATACTTTCGTCGAAATTTTGATTGAAGCGGGCATTCCTGAGGGCGTCATCAACCTTGTGCATGGCGGCGATGATGCTGGGAAGGCAGTCGTGGCTGACCCTAACATCCAGCTTATTTCTTTCACAGGTTCGTCGGAGACAGGCAAAATTGTGGCTCAGCACTGTGCCGCACAGCATAAGCGCGTCTCGCTCGAAATGGGCGGGAAAAATGCCGTCATCTTGATGGATGATGCCGACTTGCAACTGGCTCTCGACGGCGTTATATGGGGCGCTTTTGGCACAACTGGACAGCGCTGCACTGCCACCAGTCGATTGCTCTTGCATGAGAAAATTCATGACAAGTTCATTGAGATGCTCGTTCGCCGTGTCGAACGCCTCCGAGTCGGTAACGGCAATGATGCGGGTGTTGATATGGGACCTGTCATCAACGCTGAACAGATGCAACGCATTTTGGATTACATTGAGCTTGGCAAACAGGAAGGCGCAACATGCATCATTGGCGGCACACGCCTAACCGAAAACGGCTTGGCAAAAGGCTTTTTCATTGCGCCCACCATTTTTATCAACGTCAAGCCTGAACATCGCATTGCACAAGAAGAAATTTTCGGACCTGTGCTCTCTGTTCTGAAATTCAAAACCTTTGAAGAAGCGGTCAAGATTCTAAACAGCGTGCGCTATGGGCTTTCCTCCTCGCTCTACACGCACAACATCAATCTTGCTTTTCAAGCCATACGGGATTTTGAAGCAGGCATCACTTACATCAATGCGCCGACCATTGGGGCTGAAGCACACTTGCCATTCGGTGGTGTCAAGGAAACGGGCAACGGGCATCGCGAAGGCGGCTGGCAAGTCTATGACTTTTTCAGCGAAACCAAAACGGTCTATGTCGACTTCAGCGGCGTCCTTCAACGCGCACAAATTGATAACTACAACTAAGCTGAGCTTATCAGTGAAAGCTTTAGGCTCATCTGCATAAGCAATGCACTTTGTTTGACTGTAGCATGCTACAAGGCTATGCAGCAGGCACTTCTACTGCCATCGCACTGGGGTCATAGTTGAGATTTGGCGCCAACCAACGCTCAACTTCCTCGACGCTCATGCCTTTACGCCGAGCATAGTCTTCCACTTGGTCTTTGCCGATTTTGCCCAATCCGAAGTAGACTGCTTCTGGATGTGCAAAGTAGAGCCCCGAGACAGATGCCGCTGGATACATAGCAAAGTTTTCAGTAAGAAAAATGCCTATGCGTTTTTCTACCTCAAGCAGGTCAAAGAGAATGCGTTTTTCGGTATGGTCTGGACAAGCTGGGTAGCCGGGCGCTGGACGAATACCTTGATACTTTTCCTCAATCAAATCGTCGTTGTTGGTTTGTTCATCTGGTGCATAGCCCCAGTATTCGGTGCGCACTTTTTTGTGCAACATTTCAGCTAAGGCTTCAGCGAGTCGGTCGGCAAGCGCTTTTGCCATGATGCCGTTGTAATCATCATGCGCAGATTCAAACATTTTGACCAGCTCTTCCAAACCAATGCCTGCTGTGACAGCAAAGCCTCCGATGTAATCTATCATGCCTGTGGATTTGGGGGCGATGTAATCTGCCAGCGCACGATTTGCGCGCTCTGCACCTTTCTCGTGTTGCTGGCGCAGGGTGTGAAATACGGTCAAAATGCGCGAGCGCATCTCATCGCTATAGACCTCAATATCGTCGCCGACCGCATTAGCTGGGAAAAGTCCGAAGACTGCTTTTGCGGTAAGCCACTTTTCAGCAATGATGCGGTCGAGCAACCGATTGGCATCTCGGAATAAGCGTTGTGCCTCTTCGCCCACCACTTCGTCATGCAAAATGTTGGGGTAGCGCCCTGCCAGTTGCCAAGTTTGGAAGAAGGGTGTCCAGTCAATGTAGTTACGCAGTTCCGCCAGCGAAATATCCTCCAGCACGGTAATGCCCAGTTTCTTAGGCTTGTAGATGTCCTTCGGGTCCCACACTATCGGAGTGCGGTTTTCGCGTGCCTCAGCCAGTGAGACATATTTTCGGCTGACGCGCTTTTTGAAGTGTGCTTCCCGCAGGGCTTCGTATTCTGCTTTAATTTGTGCCACAAATTCATCCTTCTGCTCTGGCGTAACCAAACTTTGTGCAACGGGCACGCTACGCGAGGCATCCAAGACATGCACCACAGGACCAGAATAATTTGGTGCGATTTTGACTGCCGTATGAATTTTTGATGTGGTAGCGCCGCCAATCAGTAGCGGTAGCGTAAAGCCTTGTCGCTCCATTTCTTTGGCGACATGTACCATTTCATCGAGCGAGGGCGTAATCAGTCCCGACAGTCCAATAATGTCCACTTGCTCACGGCGAGCGGTTTCCAGAATTTTATCGGCAGGCACCATGACGCCTAAGTCTATGACCTCAAAGTTGTTGCATGCCAGCACCACGCCGACGATGTTTTTGCCAATGTCATGCACATCACCTTTGACGGTTGCCAGCAGGATTTTTGCCGCCGCTTTGGCTTGCGGATTTTTTGCCTTTTCAGCTTCAATGAACGGCACCAAATACGCTACGGATTTTTTCATCACGCGTGCCGATTTGACCACCTGTGGCAAGAACATTTTGCCAGCGCCAAACAAATCGCCTACAATGTTCATGCCGTCCATCAGCGGTCCTTCAATGACAGCAAGTGGACTGGGATACTTGAGCCGTGCTTCTTCGGTGTCTTCAATGATGTAAGTGTCAATGCCTTTGATGAGTGCATGCTTGAGACGTTCTTCAACTGGGGCTTTTCGCCACTCTTCCTCCTGTACATCGGCGCTTTTGGCTTCAGAGCGTTTTTTCAAGGCTTCGGCAAACTCTACCAAGCGCTCCGTGGCATCTGGGCGACGATTGAGCAAGACATCTTCCACACGCTCCAAAAGTTCTTTGTCGATTTCCTCATAGACCTCAATCATGCCGGCATTGACAATGCCCATATCGAGCCCAGCGCGAATGGCATGATACAAAAATGCCGAGTGCATGGCTTCTCGCACAGGGTTATTGCCTCTGAAAGAGAACGAGATGTTGGAAATGCCGCCCGATACTTTGGCGTAGGGCAAGTTTTCTTTAATCCACTTCGTTGCCCTAATGAAATCCACGGCGTAATTGTTGTGCTCTTCAATGCCGGTTGCTACCGTCAGAATGTTCGGGTCGAAGATGATGTCTTGCGGCGGGAAACCGACTTCTTGGGTGAGAATGTCGTAGGCGCGTTTGCAGATTTCGATTTTGCGCTCGAAGGTATCGGCTTGTCCGCGCTCATCGAACGCCATGACCACCACGGCGGCGCCATATTCCATCACCTTGCGCGCTTGCTCTTTGAACTTCTCTTCACCTTCTTTGAGCGAAATGGAATTGACAATAGCTTTGCCTTGCACGCATCTGAGACCGGCTTCAATCACAGACCACTTTGAAGAGTCAATCATGATGGGCACACGCGAAATATCGGGCTCTGCAGCAATCAGATTCAAAAATTTGGTCATGGCTGCTTCGGAGTCAATCATGCCTTCATCCATGTTCACATCGAGAATCTGTGCCCCGTTTTCTACCTGTTGGCGTGCAATGCTTAGAGCTTCCTCATACTTTTGTTCCTTGATGAGCTTAGCAAACTTTGGCGAGCCAGTTACATTTGTGCGCTCACCGATGTTGATGAAACCAGTTTCGGGCGTTACAACCAGCGGCTCCAGCCCTGCCAGTTGCATGTAGGTCGAGCGCGGTTTTGGCTGGCGTGGCTTAAAACGGGCGGCAACCTCTACAAATGCTCGAATATGCTCTGGAGTTGTGCCGCAGCAACCGCCAATGATATTGACAAACTCATGGCGCAAGAAATCTTCAAATTGTGCCGCCATGTATTCGGGCGTCTCATCGTATTCGCCAAAGGTGTTTGGCAAGCCAGCATTTGGGTATAGGCTGGTATAGCATGACGCTACCTTCGAGAGGGTTTCAATGAACGGGCGCATTTGTGCCGACCCCAGCGCGCAGTTCAAACCCACACTGAGCAAGTTGGGTGCATGAGAAATGGATATCCAGAAAGCCTCTGTAGTTTGCCCAGAAAGTGTGCGACCGCTTTGGTCGACAATCGTGCCAGAAATCATTACAGGCACGCGGCGCCCGACTGCATTAAAATACCTCTGAATTGCCAATATAGCTGCCTTGGCATTGAGTGTATCGGTAATGGTCTCAATCAATAGCACATCTACACCGCCATCAATCAGCCCGCAGACCTGCTCATAGTAGGCTTCAAAGAGTTGCTGAAATGTAACTGCGCGAAAACCGGGGTCATTGACATCTGGCGACATAGATGCCAGTTTCGTTGTTGGTCCTATAGCGCCAGCTACAAAGCGTGGTTTTTCGGGGGTCTTTTTCATGATGTCTTGCACTGCCTCTCTGGCAAGCTTTGCAGACCGAAAGTTCATCTCATAGACCAAATGCGTCATTCCATAGTCTGCTTGCGAGATGCGGTTGGCACTGAAAGTGTTGGTTTCAATGATGTCTGCACCAGCTTCCAGATATTGCAGATGAATTTCCTTGATAATCTGTGGCTGTGTCAGTGAAAGTAGCTCATTGTTGCCGCGCAATGAACCTTTTGGGGCAGACGTAGCGTGCTTATGTGTAGGGTGATGGCATACATGAGCGCTATGCTCAATGTCTGTTCCTGACTGCACAGGGGTGTCGTGCAAGGCTTCATCGGACTTGTGTTCTATTGGCTCAGTAGTAGGGTCATGTGGCTGAAGAGGGTTGAAGTCTTTGAAGCGCTCGCCACGATAGTCAGCTTCTGTGAGCTTATAGCGCTGAATCATTGTTCCCATTGCGCCATCGAGGACAAGAACACGCTCTTTGAGTAGGTCGTATATGCTTGGCTGCACCATATTTACGAAAGTTGAAATTGAGACCTGCGTTTAAGAAACTGTGTTTCGGCAAGGCGAGGGGCATAAACGAGAATGCCTCTCCGAGTTGGAGAGGCCGCCGTGTGATATGAAATTCTTCGGACACGACTCCAAGCTCGGAGCAACTCTCGGCCATCCGCTTGCCGAAAGCCCTTAACGCCGTGTCCATACCTAATGGCGCGTTAAAGTAGCCTTCAAATATAGAAAATTTTACTCGCTTTTCAAAAATCAGCGCGTTGTATCAGCTCTTTCTCGGTGCAGCAGACGGTTCATATCATCCAAAAAATCTCGCTCAAAGAGCACCAATTCCACCATCTGTTGCGACGATAGCACCTCACGAAACTCCTTCGTGTATTTGGAAAGCAAGCCACTCATTTCGGTGCGTGTGTTAAGAATTTTCTCTATTTGCTTGTCTATCTCGCTATCTGGCGCTTTTCGAGCCTCTAATTCACGCAGCGTTTGCAACTGCGATTGCAACTCTTGCGCTTTGGCAAAATACTCATCTTGATAGCGATTGTATCTTGGGAAAAAGCGCATAGATTGCTCTTCACTAAGTTTGAGTCGATCTGTAAGTTTCCACATTCGGAACTGACGTAGCCTTTCGATGAATCGTGCGCGCTGTTCAGGCGAAACAGGTAGTGCCCCTTGCCTTAGCCTTGTGCGCGTGTCTGGTTCTCTTTGCAGCTCTCGCTCTCGTGGAATTGGCTGTGCTACACTTTCCGCTACATAGAGCAGGAGCATACACACCAGTAAAATTTTCGCCCACAACATGTTCATGGCTTGATTGAATTTGACAAGGTCAATTGCTTAAAGAAGTTGCATCAATATCTTTACTTCTTCTTCAGAGAGCACCTTAAATCTCTCGTCTTCGGTGATATCCTGCATCAAGGTCTCCAGTAGCAGCTTTGCTTCTTCTTCACTTAGCGTGTCGATAAGCAGCTCTGGGCTCAGACTTTCTGCATATTGCATGGCAGAGACTATACTGACATTTGGGATGAGTGATTCACGATGCCGCTGTGCAACACTGTCTGCATGCTGCACGATATGTGTATCCAGATGCAACACTGCTAAAATCATCAGAACTGCCATGGCGATACCAGCTAACGCTCCCGCTAATTGATAGCGTAGCTCTGTATGAAGCCATGTCTGAAACACCTCTACGCAACGCTCCCAGAGCGATGGACGCGGCACCTTCAATCGGCGCTGCACCCTTTCGGCTAACGACTCAAAGTAGAATGGCGGAATATCTGGCTTTAGCGAACGCTCAAACGCCGTCTCAGAAAAATTCTCCACTTGTTGAATAACTTTTCGCAGCGCTTCATACTCTGCACGAAAATCAGGGTCTTGCTCTATCCTTTGCTGAATCTCCCTTGACACCGACTCGGGAGTTTTGCCCAAGATAAAATCAGGCAGTTCCAATAGCAGTCTTTCGTAGCGTTTCATATTTTCTTCGCTGTTCATTTTATGTCGTCCGCTGTTTGAATCGTGCTTTGATGTACGCTTCAATTTTTTTGAAGGCATGAAAGTAATTTGCTTTCAGCCCGCCTATGCTTGTGCCTAAAATTTCTGCAATTTCTTCGTATGAAAGTTCATCATAGTAGCGCATCATAAAGACTTGTTTTTGCCTCTCTGGCAGCGATGCAATGGCTTCAGCAATCAATTCTTTTTCTTCGCGACGCTCCAGTTCTTCAATAGGTGCAGTTTCAGTTGCCGTAGGGTCTTGAGGCATTTCATCTATTGGTTCGGCACGGCGCGCGTTTTGAGTGCGCAAAAAATTGATTGTCTCGTTTATGGCAATGCGGTATAGCCATGTGTAGAACTCCGAACTGCCATTGAAGTTCATCAAACCGTGATAGGCTTTGATAAAGACATTTTGCACAACATCATCGGTATCCTCATGCGATTTGAGCATACGTCGGCATGCCCAATAAATTTTTTCTTGATAGCGCCGCACCAACTCTGTAAATGCTTGTTCTGCTTGTGCGCCGCCTGCTTTGAATAAAGCTATCAGTTCGCTATCCGACTTCATTGGTTCAGAGCATGGTTCAGTAGACAGCGCACATGACTAAACTTTGATGTTGTCGATGTGGTAGACGCTTTACAAGTAGCGGGGGTTTAATTGCAAGGCAGGGTTCTACTGTGGTGGGTCATCTTCTCGGACACCGCCATGTAGCCTTATGTGTGGGTACTGCTCCTCACTACGCTCCAACCACAAGTTTTCGTCTTTGCGCTGCTCATTGCGAAGTACACTCAGACGATTTTTTGCCAGCGCTATGATTTCTTCAGCAAATGCCAAGTTAAAAGCATCGGCTTGTACATGAGTGTTATCTACCATTTTGGAGCGCAAGCTCGCTTGCTTCTCTAACAAGATTTCGCCAATCAGCTTCAAAAGCTCTGTATCATGTTCCATAATGCATCAGTAGAGTTAGAGTTTTCTTCAAGATAAAATTCAGCAAAATTTTTTGCGTTACTGAAACGAAATTGCTCTCAATTTTGTATTTACAACTGACCGACGAGTCGGTCGGAATAGTTTTAGTGGCTGCGCCTCAGTATTCAATTCCAACTTATAAGTATATGGCTTCACAAGCAGATATCAAGAATGTCATCTTAGATATTCTTCACTCAAATTGCGCCATCAACATTGCTACGACAGGTGGAGAATACTCGCCATGGGTTCTGGGAGCATACTACGCTTCTGAGGGCCTTTCCATTTATGTGATGTTAGAAGTGGCAGGAAAAACGATGGCTAACTTGAAGCAAAATCCAAACGTTGCGATTCACATTTCGCAAAATGATGCCATGAAGGACTTCCTGCAAGCACAAGGCGTTGCAGTCATCCTGCCAGAGTCTGAAAAAGACAGGGTCATGTCGATGCTTAAACAGAAAATGCCTTGGTATCAGGTCTATACACCTTGTGTGCCAGTGCGGTTGGATATGAAAAAATGGTTTGTTAGCTCGTTTGCACGCCAGTGGTTTCCTGCTCGTGTCTTGGAAACGGAGTTGATTTCAGCATAACCTATCACACTAAACCTCTAAGTCGTTATGAAATACTTCGTCGTTCAAATGACCTGCAATGAAGGTCGTGCTCAAGATGTCATGATTTACGCCGGTGAGCACATCAAGTGGATGTTGGAAAATATTCCCAAGAAGATGTTTATTGCCGCCGGTCCTTTCATCAACGAAAAGGGCGAGTATGACGACGGCCTTTGTATTGTCAGAGCAGAAAGTAGAGAAGCATTAGAAGAGATTCTGAAGACAGACCCATTTTACATTCGTGGAATTCGCAACTTTACTGTGCGGGAGTGGGACTACCATGTCGATGAAGGCGGATACCGCATCGATTTTCCGCCGCATCTTGCAGAAGCATGGGGTGTTACTCCTACGCCAACCAAGGAGCGTATTGCCTAACCTCTCTCTTTGCCTTGCACTGTTCTTTTTGCCACCAATACCTTGGTGGCTTTTTAGTTTGTACGCATCTTGCAAAGCGTTTAGACACACTTGCGAAATTGATGCCTACGCCTAACTTTGTGGCAAGCATACTTATTGAACGATGCCACATGAAACCGCTGCAACGCTCAACCACAGAAGAAGCTCGTGAAGCTAAACGGCTCCGACTGCTTCATGCCGCAACTAAGCTTTTCTCTCAAAGGGGATTTCATGAAACCAAGATGCAGGATATTGCCGATGAAGCTAATGTCGGCAAAGGTACACTGTATGAATACTTTGAGACGAAAGAAGATTTGTTTTTTGCCGTCTATGAGTCATGGATTCATGAGTACGAAATGGAAATGGAGCGCCAAGCACAAGCCCACTTAGACCCTGTCTCCAAAGCCAGCGCCTTGATTGACACCACGGTTGCCTTCTACGAACGGCACGCTGCCCATGCCGCTATTTTGCTCGAATTTTGGGCACATGCTATTCGCTCACAAAATGTGCGATTTCTTAATCGCATTCGTCAAATGAAAGCTCGTCTTGCTAAGCTGGGCGGTCAGGTAACCAAAGAACTTATTGCACTCAAACTCTTTGTCGATGTTGATGTCGACTCATTTACCCGCTTGGAATTAGCCATGTCCGATGGTGTCTTCCTCCAATGGATTCTCGACGGACAATCTTACTCGCTACGTGATGCCTACAAATTTCGCCAATCTCTTATCGGTGCAGGTCTTATGACCGATGCATTACGCAAGGTAGTTGCATCCAAGACAGAAAAACGCTTAAGACAAGGATTCCTACGCCCTGACGCTACATCTCATGAAAAACGCAGAAAGTAAAACTTTCCCCACGCATAAAGCCCTACCCATCTTTCACTCTGCCAAGTTTGCCAGCGGTGACTGATTGGTTACTCCCGACCTGCATCTTTTCTAATCCAAAATCTTCAATCGTGAAGCAAGTTTGGTCTCAACATGACTAGCAATAATGCTCTATGGCAGACAGCACACGGTGAAGTTTTTCTGTTCTTTCTAACAGTTTCTTATCAATCTTAAACCCATAGCAATATGAAAAGACATCACTTATTCTGCGCTGCTGTTTTGTTCTTTGGTATGTTTCTCTTAGCAACCTCGGAAGTACATGCCCAAATCCAACCCGATGCTCGACTTGGGCTCTACACCAACGGCGGCAATTTTTCAATTGGCGCTGGCGTGACTGTGCCGATTAAAATCCCAGCTTTTGGCACACTCATCATCAACCCCACAGTCGATTACCTTTTTATTTCAGGCACAGCTGGCTCAAGCGCAACTAGCATTTTTGGACATGCCGACGTGGCATATCAATTTGATATTGCCAAGTCGCCAATTTCACCATATGCTGGCGCTGGGTTGCTGATTGCATTTAGCACGGTATCAGTGGATTTTCCCTTCGGCGGTCGGCAAACCCAGAGCTCGACCAGTGCCGGACTCAACCTCTTTGGCGGTGCTGAATTGCCTGTCGGTCCTGTAGCAATCTATGTTCAAGGCAAACTTTTGATTTCATCAGGCACCAACTTTCAAATCGGTAGTGGAGTTAGATTCAAACTTTAGATGGGGTAGTAGTTTTACAAGTGACTTTCCTGCCTTTGTTTCAACTTGCCTTTGTTGCGCTTTGGCAATGAAGGCAAGTCACACTTGTTGCTTTGCTTGCTGGAACGTTTTATCTGCGTCATCCCTCTCCAAATTATTGCGCGCAGCATTGCTTTTGCCTTTAACAAACTTCTTTTTTGTTGTTATCTTAGTCCATGCTTTTAGGCATTGCTTTAATTTTTAAGAAGTAGTTTTTCTGCATACGCCATGCCAACCTCATCTGGTGCTTTCAAAAATTACTATGAAGTTCTGCGCGTGCGCCCATACGACCCTCCTGAGCTGATTCATGCAGCTTACATGGCACAGATTAAGCAGTGGCATCCAGATAGGTTTCAAAATGCTGATGCCTACATGCAAGCTCAAGCACATGAGCGCACGAAGCTAATCTTAGAAGCCAAGCGCGTACTTTTGGATCCTGCAAAAAAGGCGGCTTACGACGCCGAGTTTGCTGCGCGCTTCCCTAAGCGGTTTGAAAAGCTCTCTACACGAGCCCGAGTCAAACAGCGTCAGGTTACTATTGAGGATTTAATGGCGGGCTATGGTTTCCCCATCAATCAGCAAGCTCGAGCGGCAGAGACGCCAAGCAATTTACATGAGTTCAAATGGCTCGCCTTTTCCACGCGAGTCAATCCTCGACTGCAGCGTGTAATTTTCAATGTTAATCATTTCCTTGACCGCAATCCCGACTGCGAAGTGCGGTTCAGATTCCATTATGACCAAGACTGGACAGACTTTTCACGCCAGCGCATCTATCCCATGCAGTATAGAGGAAATGTTGCCTTAGTAGAGATGCAAGCGCGTCGCAAATTGCCTAATGGCAAATACATTTACTCTCGACCTATTTTCAAAACAGTGGTAGTCACCAACTACGATGCGGCTATGAAGGAGCGAGCCGAAATTTTAGCACATCTTGACCGCATACGTAACCGAATGGCATTCAAACTTGTGATTGCGCTGCTGAGTGCAACAGTGGCTTGTGCAAACTTTCCAACCTGCATCGTATAGCACATGCGCGTAACAACGTGGAATGTCAATGGTCTACGCGCCCGTGAAAAAGCTCTGCTTTCATGGATAGCCGCGCATGCGCCCGATATTCTTGTCTTGCAAGAAATCAAGGCGACGCGCTCACAAATTCCTGCCTCGATTGCTAACCATGCAGAATACTGCTCATACTGGAACGACTCTAGCGTCAAGGCAGGATACAGCGGCGTTGGTGCACTGGTGCATAAGCGCTTCATTGCTGCGCACGGAGAACCGCGTGTGCTTATTCCAGACTTTGATGCAGAAAATCGATTAATTCAACTTGATTTTGATGCTTTTACGCTACTGGGTAGCTACATTCCACGCGGCGAAAAGCCCGACCACTACGCCCTAAAACTTCGTTTCTTCGAAAGCCTGCGGCAGTTCGCTGCGCAGATGCTACAAGCACAAAAAAATTTGCTCATCGCCGGCGACATCAACGTGGCGCGAGAGGAAATTGACTTGCACCCTTCGCAACAGAAAGAGGATGCGACAGGATTTCGCCCTGATGAACGTCGAGCACTCAATGCCATGCTTGCCGTAGGCTTGCACGATGTTTTCCGTGAGCTGTATCCGAACACGAGCGGACTTTATACATGGTTCCCCTACTGGAAAGGCGCTCGAGAACACAACATCGGCTGGCGCATCGACTGCATCTACGCTTCTCCTGCATTAGCTGCACGCGTCAAACAGGGCATCATCCACACCAATGAGAAAAGTTCCGACCACTATCCTCTCACCATTGAATTTGCAGAACTCTGACTCTTGCGGCGTTGCTTTGTGCTTCCAGCTTAGATTCAGACTGTTTTGGACTGGCTTCCAAAACTGCGCCTATCGCTGTAGATTTGAACTGTCTGAAAGCAGTTTTTTCACACATTCGCACATTTGGAGGATTAACTATGAACACTTCATCGGTTTCACCATCGTCAGGTGCTTCTCGCCTGTCCGACGCCACCCTGCGTGAAAAAGATCTTCACCTGACACTCACACTCGTTGGTGCTGTTTGGGCGCTGGGTCTGATTGGGCATTTTACACCGCTCAAAGAATGGGGAGCACTGTTTTTGTATGTCATTGGCGCACTGGTGCTCACGCTTTGGTATTGCAAGCAATATCAAGCTTGGGAAGATGTATTCCTGACGCGCAAAAATCTTAAGTCGGCATTGATTTGGTCAAGCGCTATTGGTGGCATTCTCTTTTTGATGGATATTGGCAACACCTACTTCTACTACAAGAATGGTGGTGCGCCCATGAAAGAGATGCAGACCATTCTTGTCGACATGGGCTTTTTGTACCTTTTCCCGATTTTGATTTTGGCTGAGGAGTTTCTCTGGCGTGGCATGCTCTTTTCAGCACTGCTGCGGCGCGGCATGAATTCGCACCTTGTGGTCATTATCACGACTGTCCTGTATGTGCTCAATCACTACGCAGTGGCGCCAGTTGGGTTTATGGAACGCTCCTTGATGGCGATGATGGCGGTGCCGATTGGAATTGCCAATGGCTACTTGGTGCTCAAAACTCGTAATGTCTGGGCAGGCGTATGGCTTCACACGCTGACCATGATTTCCATGACACTCGATATTTTTGTGATTCCTAGGCTGGCTGGCGTCTAATACGAGAGCTCGGCACCAAACTCAGTAATCAGGTAGCGCACTAACTCGCTTTTTTCAGCGAGCGCTTTGAAACGCGCTTCAAGCGAGTTTTCTTCTTTTGCTGCCGATAGCGCCGTTTTGTCTAAGCTCAATTCAAAGAAGACATTAGCTTGGTAAAATGCACGAGCGCCCTCGCTAAGGATGTGCAGGTCATCCAATAGCGTCTCATACACTACGCGGCTCGTGCATTTGAGCTTAAGTGTGTTGGCATGAACTTCGGTCAATGTGCAAAGCCGCAGATGCGATGCCAACCGGGCTTGACCGTTTTGCTCCAGCGATTGCAGAAATTCTATCCATCGCTCTTGTAGCTCTTGGTCTGATATGCTGCTGCGGTTTTGGCTGGTCAATGCGAGCTGATGCTCTGGTGTTGCCAATGCCGCTCTATCTGGTCTGACCTTTGGACGATACGGAGTTTCTTCTACCAGCTTTGCAAACTTTTCTTTCCAACTCGAGAGCTTAATCACTGGCAAAGATTCCAGCAGCAGTGCCGTTGGTGGAATAGATGCGGTCTCGCTTTTGGGTGAAGGTGCTTCGGTAGTGCTTACTGCTGTACGCGGCTCTAGACGCGTGCCAAATTCTTTTTTTTTATCTCTTCCTGCAAAAGCTGAACAGCTTGTTCTACTTTGGCAAGGCGTGCTTCAAGTTCGCTATTGTCTTTGAGTGCCATGAGCTTGAAGAGCAGAATTTCAAGTCGGAGCTGGGGTTCGCGGGCAAATCTGATACTTTGTTCGGCTTCGGTGATAGCATCAATGTAGCGCATGAGGGCATCGGTGCTAAAGCGCTCGGCGTCTTTTTCGTAGCGCTTCTTCCAGTGTTCTGCAGTCTCAATCAGTTTGGTGGAGCGCACATTTTTTACGATGAGAAAATTTCGAAAATGTGCAATGAGCCGCTGTAAAAAGTCGCTCACATCAAAACCGTTCTGGTAGACAAACTGCGAGACGCTGAGCATTTTGCGACTATCCTGCTCAAGAATGGCATCGCTAACATCAAAAAAGCGCTCATCATCAATGATATTGAGCAAGTCGGCGACGGCGGCATATTCTATTTTGCCCTTGCCACTTTCGGTGCAAAACGCAATGACTTGGTCTAAAAGGCTCTGCGCATCGCGCATGGCGCCATCAGCTTTGCGGGCAATCAGGTTGAGTGATTCTTGGTCGATATCGATGTGTTCTTGCTGACAAATTTGAGCCAATCTTTGTGCAATGTCATCAGCAGCGATGCGTTTGAAAATAAACTTTTGGCAACGTGAGGAAATCGTGGCGGGAACTTTGTGCAGTTCTGTGGTCGCAAAAATGAATACGGCGTGTGGTGGTGGCTCCTCCAGCGTTTTGAGGAAAGCATTGAATGCCGCTGTGGAAAGCATGTGGAATTCATCAATGATGTAGACCTTGTATTTTCCTTTTTGCGGACCGTAGCGCACATTTTCGCGCAAAATGCGAATGTCTTCGACGCTATTGTTCGATGCGGCATCAAATTCAGCGATATTGACGCTTGCTCCTGCATCAAAATCTTGACAGCTTTCGCACATGCCACAAGGTTCCGCCACCTTTTGGCGATAGGTTTCGTCCGTCAGAATTTTTTCACAATTCAGGGCTTTTGCCAGAATTCTTGCCGATGTTGTTTTTCCAACACCACGAGACCCAGCAAAGATATATCCGTGCGCAATTCGCCCAGTACGAATTGCGTTCTGAAGCGTACGTGTGATGTGTTCCTGAGCCGTAATGTCTGCAAATCTCTGCGGTCGATATTTACGTGCAATAACTGTGTAACTCACATTGAGATTGATTTGGCATTAGGCACAAATTTACAAGGCGTAGCGCTTTTGCAGAAGGGATAACATGAAGCGCTACGCTCAATATGCTGAAATAACTCGTAGATGATTCTTGCTTCTCTTTACCAAGTGCTCGAGTGCACCAGATGGTTTCTCATCTTTTCTAACCATTTGTATTGCATGACCAGCTGCCCGAAGTTTTCCTCATCTTGCGGCTTTGTGCCGTGATAGTCTGAGCCACCTGACATCAATAGGAAATACTCGTTGGCAATTGCGCGGTAGAATTCTTGTTGGTCTTCGTCGTGTGCTGGGTGAATAATTTCTATGCCATCCAGCCCGGCGTCAATCAAGAAACGAATGGTATCATCTGGGATAAATCGTCCTGGATGAGCAAGAAACGACAGTCCGCCTGCTTCGTTGATGAGGCGTATGACTTCAGCGGGGTCGGTCTCTACGCTCTTTTCATATGCTGGGCTGTTGGGACCGATGTACTTGGCGAAGGCTTCGCTGTAACTCTGTACATAGCCTGTCTCTTGTAGCACAGCCGCAATGTGCGGACGACCTACAGACCCATTAGAGGCTTTTTCAAAGACTTGCTCGATGCGGATGTAGACCCCCATTTTTCGGAGGTTATCAACTATTTTTTCAGTACGCACAATCCGTCTTTCACGGCAGGCCTTAAGATAGGCGTTGAGTTCTGAATTCTCCTGCACAAAGTAGCCGAGAATGTGCACATCTCTGCCTAAGTGTGAGGTGCTGACCTCAACCCCCGGAATAAGTTCAATGCCGAGCGCATCCGCTACAGGTTTTGCTTCTTGGTATGCGGCTAAATTGTCGTGGTCTGTAATGCTGATAGCTTTTAAGCCTGCGGCATGTGCCTTTTCGACAATTTCTTTCGGTGAAAGTTTCCCATCCGAGCAAGTCGTATGCATATGTAAGTCAACCGTAGCGAATTCGCGCTCGCTTGTAGCGGCGCTGAGCATTGTCATATTTTCTTGTGTTGTAGTTGTGTTTTATGTTATAGATTGCCCGTTTGTGTAGAACTTACTTAGAGGTTGCAAAAATTCCTAACACGGCTTGATGCCTTTTTTGACCGTCTGTTGCGTAGGATGCAGATAAAGCGCCGCATCGCTTGGGGCAGGAGAAGAATTCGGACTGCTTCAAACAAAGCATGAGGCTATACTCGGGCAACGAGTCCAAGCTACGCCTGCTCATGCGTTTTTTGCCAGCTCGCCCTTGCCAAAATGCAGTTAGCGGCAGTGTGGGGAAGCAATTATGGCGTGCGCACCCCATTTACTTTTTCACGCAGGGATACGCTATTTGCATTCAGTTGCAAGGCTCTTTGCCAGAATTCCTTTGCTTTTTCGCGCTGACCAAGTTTGTGATAAACATCACCTAAATGCTCCAATACCGCGGGACTTTCACGTCCAGCGCTAAGAGCTTTTTCAATCCAAAATCGTGCTTCTTCGTAATTGCCGAGCTTAAAGTAGACCCAACCGATGGTGTCTAAGTAGGCGCCGTTGTTGGGTTCTTTTTGGACAGCAATTTTTGCCATCTCAAGACAGCGCTCAAGCTGCTGGTCTTGCTCTGAGAGCGAATATGCAAGATTGTTTAGCACGAGGGCATTTTCTGGGTCGAGCTTGAGTGCTTCTTCATAGCTACGCTGGCTTTCTGCAACTTTGCCAAGTCGGTCGTATGCAATACCAAGTGTGCTGTAGACCTGCACGCGTTCTGCATTTGTGCCTTGGTCGCCTGATTTGAGTGCACGCTCTAGTATCTCAATTGCCTCACTATCACGATTAGCTTGGCTCAAGGCAATGCCCAAGAGCATTTGCAAGCGGAAACTTGGCTGTGCTTGGCGTTTGATAGCACTCTTGAAAGTCGCAATAGCTTGTTCGTTATCGTTCTTTTGCAGATAGGCAATACCTAAATTTTCCCAGCCTGCTGTGACATCGGGGCGTAACACTGTCAATTGCTTAAAGTTTTCGATAGCACTGTTGAGGTTGCGTTGCTCCATGTAAATGATTCCCAGAAACCAATACGGCTGCCACTCTTTCGGATAGAGCTTTTGGATTTTAGCAAGCACCAATTCAGCAGGTTTGAGATAAAGCGTATCTTTTGAAGCGCGTGCCAGATAGGCTTCAGCCAGGTTCATGCGCTCTTCTTTGGTGCGCGCACTGTGCTGAAACATCTTTTCTACCACATTTTCAAAGCGTTTCCAATCTTTTTGGCGAACATAGATTTCTGAATATCCTGCATAAAGGCGCGGTTCTGTAGGGTTTTTCTCGGCAATTTCATCGTATGTGGCTAAGGCTTCTTCATAGCGTCCAGACCTAAGGTAAATTTCTGCCAGCATGTAATAGAGTTCATCGTTGTCGGGGTCAATGACAATCATTTGCAGCAGAGTCAGCGTTGCCTCATCATCGCGTTTGAGTTGGAGTTGCAAGAGCAATTTTTTGTAGAGTGCCTCCATCTCTGCTCCAGAAAGCTCTATGATGCGGTCATAGACAGCGATGGCTTTTTCCAATTTTTCTGAAGCAGTGTATGATGCTGCCAGCATATACAGGGCATTGACATCGGATGGGGCTTTTTTGAGAAATCGCTCAAGTGCTTGTGCCGCATTGTCGTATTGCTGGGCTTCAAAGAAAATTTGAGCCAAAAGATGGTCGTACCATTTGTTGGTGCCGTCTAGTGCGATAGCTTTTTGTGCATGATAAATAGCTTGCTCAAACTTACCCAGATGTCGATAACACTTCGCGATGGCAAAGTGAATGGCAGGTTCATCTGGTGCATAGCGCAGCGCATCTTGATATTCGATAATCGCTTGTGAAAATTGGTCCTTTATCTCGTAGAGCCCACCGTTGACAAAGTATCGCATTGCTTTTGCGGTGTTTGTCTTGGGTGGTGCCTGCGGTGTTACAAGTGCTGTTCTATCAATTCTTTTTTCAGCAGGTTGCATGGAAAGGCTCTTGACATGCGTGCAGGCTGATAGTGACAGCACCATAAGCACACTCAATCCCCACCGAGAAAGCAATGCACTTGACATGATATATCCTCTTAGTTTGAAGAATTTTTGAACGCGTAACAGTAAGCAAAAAATTAAAATTTCCATGATATTCTAAAAATCTGTTGTGCTAACATTTTGAGCTTGCCCTCTTGACACATCTGTCCATGTGTTTGAGTTGTCTTCACTTTGCAATTTGTGCCGCCACCAAATACATGGGATGTGAGCAGATTTGGAATATATCTTCGAACTTGCTACATTGGGCAGCGTACTGAGCGTAGAAATCCGCATCTTTGGATATACCCAAATTTTCGTATTCCGAAGTCGCTTCTCGCCTCAGTCCTGCTTTAACAACTCTAAATCATACGCTCAGAAAAATGGCAACGAAACTATATGTCGGTAATCTCAATTACTCTACCAGCGAAGAAGGGTTGCGTAATGCCTTTTCCAGCTACGGAGAAATTGTTTCGGTTAAAATCATTCAAGGCAAGGGCTTTGGATTTGTTGAATACAGGTCTGCCGATGAAGCCGAAGCAGCAAAGGAAGCCTTGAATAACACCCAACTCGATGGGCGCTCTATCAAGGTCAGCGATGCTCGTCCGCAAGAGAAGCAATCACTTGGCGACAGAGGTAGCCATAGAGAGAAAAAGTTTAGCAATGGCGGCAAAGGCGGTTTCAGTAAGGGTGGGTTCAGCAAAAATGATGGTAGCAGTTTCCAAAAACGAGAGCGCTACTGACACACGCTTATAGGTATGGCAATGTGCACCTATTGCCTTGCTGCATAGATGCTCCTTTCCTGCATATCTTTTGATGGCTTGACAGAGTTAGCTCTATTTTGAGCCTGCTACTTGTTCATTGCATCAACGATATGCGAATCATACATCTACTTCAACTGCTTTTGTCTCGCACGGTTTTACCCGGAGCGATGCGCCTGCTACATTGCACACTCCGCAGACGTGTGATACCGCCTAAGCATTGGCCCAGTGGTGGGTTCATTGCAGCGTTTTGGCATGGCAAGATGCTAACTGGTTGGCTGACCGTTGCTGATACTCTTCGCAACATCTGTGCTTCTGCACCGATTGCCGTAGTAAGCCTTTCAAAGGATGGAGAAATTTTAGCCAATGCCTTGCACACGCTTGGCTTTCAACTAATTCGCGGGTCGAGTTCTCGCGGTAGAGATGCGGTCAGGCAGGGCATTCAGGCAGCTTTGGAGCGCGGTGCAGCAGTAGTCCTGACACCTGATGGACCTCGCGGACCAAAAGAATCATTCAAGTATGGTTCTATTCGTCTTGCGGCACAGTATCGCTCACCGATACTTTTTTTTGCCATCATGCATCGCAGTGCGTGGAAGTTACGCAGTTGGGACAGCTTTGAGATTCCCAAGCCTTTTTCCACTGTCGATATTGTCATCCACTATGTAGATGTGCCGCCTTTTGAAGATGAGCAGATGCTTAGGGCATTTTCGGATAGCTTGTCAGCACAGTTTTCTTCCGCCTTACATCAATCTGGTGCATGAGCTTGTCTTAGGCTCTGCTCATTGTTTGCTTACCCTTCTTTTACTTTCCAGATTTTGAATTCCAGCGGGTCTAAGCTCAGCCGGAGATTGCCGTCTTTGGTTTGCAGGTATTTTTCGCTTTGCCCTATTTCTTGCAGAACTTTGTTTGGCTCGGTTTTCATATAGCCGTTGAATGGTGCTTGACTTAGATTGGCAGCGACAATGATATGACTGTTTTGGTGTCGGCGCTCAAAGGCGAAGACAGCTTCATCGTTGGAGGTGCGCAATTTGGTCATGCTACCGCGTGTGAGTGCAGGTTCTGTGCGGCGTAGCGCAATGAGTTGCTTGTAGAACTGGCGCCACTCTTGCGCATCTGGGGTGTTCCATTCAATGGGGGTTTTTTCAAAAAGGCTAATGCGCATGGTATTCCCCACTTCATCGCCGTTGTAGAGCATAGGAACGCTGCGAATGGTTCCATAGCCGCCGATTGTAAAGACGATTGCCGCCGTAAGTTTAGCTGCTTTCTTGCTACCGAAGTGCTCTTGCGGTGGACCATCATAAGCATTTTTGTCATGGTTGGTGTTGAAGCGCATGCGCAGCGATTGTTTTGGGAATACCCTTTCTTCTTTCTCCAAAATGTCTTGCAGCAATAGTGCATTGCTTTTGCCTTTGAGAATGCTGGTCAGGGCATCGTATATCGTCCATGAGTAGGTTAGGTCAAAGCCAGCAACATGATGCTCAGGCAGTGTGCCTTCCGAGAGCAGAAGCAGTTCGGGCTTGACACGGCGCACTTCCTTTAAGCTCTCTACCCAGAATTCTGTGGGAATAAGTTCAGCGACATCGCATCGGAACCCATCCACATCAAACTCTGAGACCCAATAGAGCATCACATTTTTCATGTATTGGCGCACTTCAGGATTGTTGTAGTTGAGGTCAGCGACATCAGTCCAATCGTCATTTGGGGAGACCACTTCACCATTTTTATTGCGGCGATAAAAATCTGGGTTGGTTTTCATAAGCTCATTGTCCCATGCCGTGTGGTTGAGTACCATGTCGAGAATGATTTTCATACCTTCTTTGTGCACAGCGTCGACCAGCGCCTTGAAATCTTCTTTTGTGCCATATAGAGAGTCAATGGCAAAGTGATCTTGAACAGAATATGGGCTACCAAGTGTGCCTTTGCGCTTGACGGTGCCAATCGGATGAATAGGCATCAGCCAAATAACCGAAACGCCTAAGTCGCGCAGTTCAGGCAAGCGCGCTTTGAGTGCGTTGAATGTGCCTTCTACCGAAAAATTGCGCACAAACACTTCATAGATGATGGCATCCTTTACCCAATCGGGAGAAGGTATGGCGGTTTCATTAGGCAGGGCTTTGGGAGGCTTGGTATAGCCACGGATAAAAAACAGAATAGCACCAATGGAGGCAACAGCCAGAATGAGAAGCACAAAAAAGAGTCGCATTTGAATGAAACACAGTTATGTTGATGAAGTTGTTACAAATAGCACACTTGCGCAGTTTTATGCGCCAATGTTCTCTTAGGGCATTTAGTATGCATCTTAAAGCGTTCAGCCTAAGCAGCTTAACGTGTGCGGTGAAAGAATGCGGTCACTACTGGAATGTGCTGGTATTACCTGTTCAAGCCTGTTGTTAGAATTACTTTTCAGGTTCGCCAAATGATGTGCCAACCGACTTTGCCGCTCGGATAAGGTCATGGTCGAGAGGAATAAATTTGTTTTTGCCAGCCACTTCAGCAATTGGCACGGAGACGATTGCATTGCCGCGTAGTGCAGCCATCTTAGCAAATTCACCGCGCATGACCATGTGCGCGGCATGGACGCCGAAGCGTGTGGCAAGCAGTCGGTCGAACGCAATCGGCGAACCCCCACGCTGCAGGTGCCCGAGTATAGTAACTCTCACTTCCAAGTGCGGAATAAGTGGCTCAAGCTCAGAAGCTAAGCGCATGCCCACGCCGCCCAGACGGATTTGGTCGAAACTATCTTTTACAATTTTTTGCACCGTCAGTTCCCCGCCAACTGGCTTGGCACCTTCTGCAACCACGATAATGGTGAAGCCTTTTCCTTGCTTATTGCGTCGCTCACAGACTTTTGCCACACTTTCAACCGAGTAAGGAATTTCTGGGATGAGAATCACATCGGCTCCACCTGCCACACCACCGTAGAGGGCTATCCACCCTGCATAGCGCCCCATGGCTTCAATAATCATCACACGGTGATGCGACATTGCTGTAGTATTGATGCGGTCAATGGCTTCGCAGACCACCTGAACCGCTGAATGAAACCCGAACGTCAGGTCAGTTGCCATCAGGTCGTTATCGATGGTCTTCGGAATGCCAACGGTTGGCAGTCCCATGTCAGTAAAGCGTGCAGCCATGGACATGGTGCCATCGCCGCCAATAACCACAAGCGCATCGATGCCAAGCTTTTTGGCATCGGCAATCACTTTCTTTGAAACATCCTTAAACTCGCCAGTTTTGGGCTGATATTGACGGAATGGGTTAGCTTTGTTAGAAGTGCCTAAGATGGTGCCACCTTTATCAATAATACCTGAGACGCTCTTGTAGTCCAGCTCCACGTAATCGTTCTCAATCATGCCTCTAAAGCCATCGCGGTAGCCAATTACCTTCACACCATAGTCATTAATCAAGGTTTTGACCAGGGCGCGCAGGGCAGGGTTCAAGCCCGAGCAGTCGCCGCCGCTGGTCAGCACACCTACGGTCTTAACTTTCTTTGCCTTGCCATTCGGCGATACAGTTGAACGCTTTGCTGCTTTGCGCGCCGCAGACTTTGTGGCAGATACTGCTGAATCCATTTTCTACACTGTTTGATTTATCAGTAAAATACGAAAAAGTGTCCGATGCAGGTGCATTTGATGTAACGGCGAGAGCAGCAAATTCATGATAGCTTAGCGATACAATTGTCCATACCGCCATTTGCCTTGTTCGAAGAGCGTTAGTTCAATCACATCACGCACGCAGCCTTTACCACCTTCAAATGCTGAAACATAACCTACATTGTATCGCAAGGCATCAATGCCATTGAGCGGGGTGGCTGAAAAACCAACTTTTTGCAGGATAGCCATATCGTCGTAATCATCGCCGATGTAGAGGCATTCTTCATCGCGCAGGTTATAGAGCTGCTTGATTTCTTCGTAGGTTTCAAGTTTGTTTCGGATACCGAGATAGACGTCGGTCACGCCGAGCTCTATCATTCGGCGCATGGTAGCTTTGGAAGGACGAGTGGAAATGACCACAATGCGTAGCCCTTGTGCCAGAGCTTCTTTGATGGCAAAACCATCGCGGGCAAAAAACGTGCGGATTTCATCGCCAGATTCAGTGTAGTTGATTTGTCCGTCGGTCAGCACACCATCTACAGAGAGAATGATGACACGAATTTGCTTGAGTGCTTCTCTATAGCGCTTAAAACGTTCTTCTTCATTCACTGCTGAAGTTGGTATCCCCAGAAAGTCCATAGTACTCAGTCGAGTTTTGTTTTGAAGGTTTTAGACAGTTCAAATAACGCTTTAAGCTCTCGTGCCATGCTCTCAAAGTGCTTGAGCGGCACTTGTGTTGCCGCATCAGATTTAGCATGTTCTGGGTCTGGATGCACTTCCATAAAAATTCCAGAGACGCCAACTGCTACGGCAGCACGTGCCAAAGACGGAATGAACCTACGCTCACCTGACGATACCCCATTGCCAGCACTAGGCAATTGCACACTGTGCGTGGCATCAAACACTACAGGTAGCCCAGTCTCTGACATGATAGGCAGCGCTCGATAATCCACCACAAGATTGTGGTAGCCAAAGCTCGAGCCGCGCTCGGTAAGCATGACTTTTTTGTTTCCTGTCTCCAGCACTTTTTTTGCCGCATTGTGCATGTCGCCAGGCGCCATGAACTGACCCTTCTTGATATTGACCGCTTTGCCTGTTTTGCCTGCCGCTTGAAGCAGTTCCGTTTGCCGACACAGAAAAGCTGGTATTTGCAGCACATCCACATACGCGGCGGCTATTTCTGCTTCGGCAGGTACATGAATATCGGTCAAAACAGGTAGCTCGAACGTTTCCTTGACTTCTCTTAGGATTTTTAATGCCACTTCATCGCCGATGCCCGTAAAAGATTTCGACGATGTGCGGTTGGCTTTTTTGTAGGACGATTTGAAGATAAGCCCAACGCCTACACGCGCTGCAGCGTTCTTCAACTTTTCAGCCGTCCGCATAACCAAATCTCGACTCTCGACAACGCAAGGTCCTGCAATAAAAAACAAATTCTTTCGGTCACCGACTTTCAGCGTGTCGATGTAGAACGATGTGGCTTTCACTTGTTGAGTTGTGTTTTCAAAACCAAGAATTTAATCTTTTGCCTAAAAATCTCCATGCTCAAGGTCTATGCATGGCACTTGCGCATACCTTATGCAGCTACTGCTTCAGCAGATAAACATCACAGTGTTTTCACTGCGCCATGGGCTGGTGTTGCAAAAGAAAAGCGCTACGTTTGCTGTGCTGTTCAACCTTTTAACTTGTTTTGGCATGATTGATTCACTTGCACTTCTTGAGCATGCCACTGCAGCAATGCAGCGTGCAATTGCACCGTATTCGTCTTTTCGCGTAGGAGCGGCACTGCAAACTTCGGAAGGCAAAATCTACACAGGGCATAATATTGAGAGTTCCTCATATAGCCTGACAATATGCGCTGAACGCGTAGCGCTCTTTAAAGCCTTGAGCGAAGGCGAACGCACATTTGAAGCCATGGCAATTGTGGCAAGTTCAGGCGAGTTTTGTCCGCCCTGCGGAGCGTGCCGACAAGTGCTGATGGATTTTGCACCTCATCTTGTGATATATTTGTCCAACCAGCATGGACAAATCAAGACGTTCAGACTTGCTGAACTTTTGCCAGAAGCCTTTTCATCTGAGACCCTTTCGAAGATGATTTCCAAATCGCTTTAAAAAACGATGCGACAGGTCTATCACAAACCCAAAGCAAAGCCAATTCATCCGAAAGCCCTTACAGGCAAAATTGAAGTGATTGCTGGATGCATGTTTAGCGGTAAGACCGAAGAACTGATTCGCCGCTTGCGTCGGGCACAAATTGCTAAACTTCGTGTTGCGATTTTTAAGCCCACTATTGATAACCGATACAGCTCAAGTGAAATTGTCTCGCACAGTGCGGCAAAAATTGCATCCATTTCGGTTTCGCACTCGCAAGAGATTTTAGCGCACTCCGAAGAGGCAGATGTCGTGGGTATTGATGAAGCACAGTTCTTCGACATGGGTATTGTCGAGGTCTGTGAGAAGCTGGCAAACGATGGCAAGCGCGTGATTGTGGCTGGCTTAGATTTAGACTTTCGTGGCAAACCTTTTGGTCCAATGCCCTTTCTGATGGCAGTTGCCGAAGAGGTTACGAAAACGCTCGCTGTATGCATGAAATCAGGATTGCCAGCTTCACGCACGCAGCGTCTGGCTGACGACACGCAGCTTATTCTCATTGGGCACAGCAATCTCTACGAAGCACGACACCGCGCTTACTTTGAACCACCACCCGAAACGTCCTCTGCTTGACAATGGCTACACTTGATGCGCTGACCCTGACGCTGCCCAGCACGGAACTTGGGCGCACTCCTGTCACCGAGCTCTTGGCACACTACCTTTGTGTTCGCTATTCTGCTGTGCTTCCAGAAGAGACTTGTCAGCGCTATGTTCGTGCAATTTATAATGCACGCCAGTTTTGGCACTCAGATTTTGACGGCGCACAATTTTCACTCGGACGAGCATGGTACACTCATCTTGAACAGCATCGGGTACGGCTCTATTTTGGGCGTAGTCAAGAATCTGACCGATTGGTCGAGCGCATTTTGCCCGGTATGCAATCGCAGATGCGGCAGCTAATGAGTGCCGCACTTGGTGAGCCAGTTAAAGCCCGTGTGGGGTGGTGCGGTCCTGGCGTGCATATTTTTCCAGCGGCAGGATGGTGCGCTCAGCACGGCGGCGATATTCACTTCGATAACGAAGGGCTGCAATATCCAAAACCATTACTCCATACGGCGGCTCTGACCATGATTTTGATGCTTCAGCCCCCAGAGCGCGGTGGCGGCTTGAAAGTGTGGAACACTCGCTACCAGAACAGTGACACCATCACGCCAAGTATGCTTGCTACAGAACATGCAGTTGTGCCGTATGAGATAGGCGACCTTGTCATCATTAATGCTTACCAGTTGCATCAAATCCAGCCGTTTGAAGGTCAGCGCGACCGCATTTCTATCACAGCGCATCTGGCACGGGTCTCGCATGGCTGGGTGTCTTGGTTTTGAGAAGAATTCCACAAGAGCTTGGACTCGTGTAGAGTGGCATGTGGCAGTGCAAGAAGTGACTTCAAGACAGTAGTTTGTCTCCTACAAAAATAAGTCGGCATTTCGCCAATGCTCTGCATGTAAGTTTGCGCCTTGAGCAATTTTGCCTACATGGTGTTGCTAACTTTGGTAATTTTGACTGCTTCCTGCAAACGCAACTGACACGCCTGTGCAAAAAATTTCTCTTGCATGCTATATTCTGCAAAGGTTGCAATATCAATGGATACACAGTCACTTATAGCTCCTTCTTCATTTGACTTTCTTTTTCAGGGTATTGCCGCCTCCAAAGGCATTGCCAAGGGTACAGTGTATCTTTTTGAGCGCGATGATGTAGGTGCCCTCTCCGCTGGTGCTGCTTTCAGCAAGTCAGAGCTGCCCGAAGAACATATTCAGAGTGAGATTGAGCGACTGCATCTTGCCTTGCAGCGTTCTGCAAAAGAGCTTGAAAAAATTGCTCGCATTACCGAACAAAAAATCGGCAAAGCGCACTCGGAGATTTTCACTGCACAGATTATGATACTCCATGATGAAGAGTTTATTCGCACGATGGAGGAGCGGATTCGGATGGAGCGTCGGCGTGCCAGCATAATTGCCAGTGAAGAAATCACAAAATATCAGCAGGTGCTACTGAACTCCAATGAAGCCCTTTTTCGTGAGCGGGCTGATGACTTTCAAGACCTCAAGGAGCGCATCATCCGCAATCTCTACTCTGGGCATCTTGTCTCTCGTATTCCAGAACATTCCATTGTGGTGGCTACGGCACTGACGCCTGCAGATGTGATTTTGTTTAGCCGACAAAACATGCTGGGCTGCGCAACCGAAAGCGGTGGCGCTACTTCGCATACTGCGCTCATCTGCCAATCGCTGGGTGTACCTATGGTGGTTGGCTTGCGTAACTTGGTCTCACAGATTCATACAGGTGATACAATACTTATCGATGGCTACGAAGGCAAAGTTATCCTCAATCCTTCTGCTAGGACCGTAGCGAGCTATGAACGCAAAGCAAAGCGATGGCACACCCTGCTACATTCTTCCCTCACGCAGCGTGAGACGAAAACCGCTTGCGGCAAGCGTATTTACATCTATTCCAACATTGATTTCAAAGAGGAGCTACCTTCTCTTGAAAAATTTGGCTCAGAAGGTGTCGGGCTTTTTCGTAGCGAAACCTTGTTTATTGCTAGTGGTGAAACCCCCAGCGAAGAAGCACAAACAGAATACTACACCCAATTAGCTTTGCAACTTGCACCCAGACCTTTTACTGTAAGGCTCTTCGATGTGGGCGGCGATAAGTTTCTTTATTCCTCTTACAAGGAAGCTAACCCTAATCTTGGATGGCGCGGCATACGTATTTTGTTGGATATTCCAGAACTTTTGGAAAATCAGTTGCGTGCCTTGCTCAAAGCCAATCTTCATGGGAATATTCAAGTCATGATTCCCATGGTATCCTCTGTTGAAGAGGTGCGTGCTGTCAAGAACACTTTGGCACGGCTTACTCAAGAGCTTAAAAAGCAGAAAACAATCGCTGCGAAGCCTCTTTTGTTGGGGGCAATGATTGAAGTGCCTTCAGCTGTGGAGCTTATTGAAGAGCTTGCGCAAGAGGTTGAGTTTTTCAGCATTGGCACCAACGACCTGATGCAGTACACTGTAGCAGTTGATCGGGGCAATGAGGTTGTGCAAAACCTATACAATCGGCTACATCCTGCCGTCATTCGTATGATTGCACGCACTATCAAAGCGGCACGCAAGTATCGTCGCCGAGTATCTATGTGTGGGGAAATGGCGGCTAACCCACTTGTTACCCCACTCTTATTGGGCTTAGGGCTACGTGAGTTTAGCGTTGCAAGCTCAAATATCCCTGAAATCAAGCAAGTTATTTCTCGTGTCAGAATAGATGATGCAACTGAATTAGCCTCGCAGTGCCTTAAAATGGCAACCTCACACGAAATTGAGCAAGCACTACATCAATTCAAGGTACAGCATCATCTTTGAAACTGTATTGGTGGGGGTATAGCACCTGCCTATTTATGCCCCAGCATTCATGAGCTTGAAGAACTCTTTGTTACTCTTTGTGCTCTCGATTTTCTCAAGGATAAATTCCATGCTCTCAATTGGGGTCTTGTCAGCAAGATATTTGCGAAGCAACCATGTTCGTGAAATTTCTTCTTGCGAGACCAGCAGTTCTTCTTTGCGCGTACCAGAGCGCAAGATGTCGATTGCTGGAAAAATGCGCCGGTCAGCTAAGCGGCGATCGAGCACCAGCTCCATGTTGCCTGTGCCTTTGAACTCTTCGAAAATCACATCGTCCATGCGCGAGCCTGTGTCAACGAGTGCAGTGGCAATGATGGTTAAACTGCCACCTTCTTCGACATTGCGTGCGGCACCAAAGAAGCGCTTGGGCTTATGCAGTGCGTTCGCATCAATACCACCTGAGAGAATTTTGCCCGAGTGCGGAATGACTGTATTGTGCGCACGTGCAAGGCGCGTAATTGAATCCAGCAAGATGACTACATCGCGGCGTGCTTCCACCAATCGCTTGGCTTTTTCGAGCACTATTTCGGCAACTTGAACATGACGCTCAGGTTCTTCATCAAATGTTGAGCTGATAACTTCAGCTTGAACATTGCGCTCCATGTCGGTTACTTCTTCAGGACGCTCATCAATGAGTAGCACAATCAAATACACCTCAGGATGATTCTTTGCAATGCTGTTGGCGATTTTTTGCAGCAGTGTCGTTTTGCCAGTTTTGGGCTGAGCCACAATTAAGCCGCGTTGCCCTTTGCCAATTGGAGTAAAGATGTCCATGATGCGCATGGAGATTTCATTGGGAGTAGTCTCCAGACGCAGACGCTCGTTCGGATACAGCGGTGTCAGGTTGTCGAAATTGATTCGGTCGCGGATGGCTTCTGGCTCTAAGCCATTGATGGATTCGATTTTCAACAGTGCAAAAAACCGTTCCCCTTCTTTGGGTGCTCGTACCTGACCACGCACAGTGTCGCCAGTCTTCATGTTAAAGCGCTTGATTTGTGAGGGCGACACATAAATGTCGTCAGGTGAAGACAAGTAGTTATAGTTCGGAGAGCGCAAAAATCCATAGCCGTCTGACATGACCTGCAGTACGCCAGTGTTAGTAATCACATTAGCAGCGGTCTCTGGTGCGCTCTCCGCCTTTTGGGCTTGTGTCTCAATAATCTTGTAGATGATTTCATCCTTACGCAGCCCGCTAGTCGAAATACCCATCTCTTTGGCAATGGCAGTCAGTTCAGCCACCTTCTTTTTCTGCAAGGCTGCAATATCGAGCCCATTAGTCGTTGCTGTAGTGACAGTGCTGGTTGTTGAACTCATAGTCGTCTCGAAAATGATGTTAATAAGGTGTTACTTCTTTACAACACTTGCTATAAATCCATAAATCCAACCAAAGGCGTGTTTTGAAAGGGTATTAACTACCGCAGAATACCTCTCGGCAATTTCAATAGCAATATATGTTCAAAGTCTTAGCGCTAAAGCAGGAATTAACTGATTTGTGAAAGAGAGTGTTCTAAAGCCAAGATTTGTTTTTATTACCTAATTGATTTGCTCTAGACACGAAACAAATATAAGGACAAATTTGAGACAAACAACATCAGGTGACAACTTTTTCAGACATCTTGTTTGCGTTCAAGGCACGCACAGCTTGACCTGATACATAGAATGAGCCAGTGATGAGCAAAGCATCTTTTTCCTGCATATCTTCTTTTGCCATTTGAATAGCGTGTGCAACGCTTTCACAGGTGTGATAGGTACAAGCTGTTCCAGTCAGCAAAGCAGCAAGGTTTTCTACTCTTGCCGCACGTTCAGTTTGTGGTGCAGCAAGATAGAAGTTACTTGCTATACGCAGCAATGGAATGAGTAGCCCACGCAAGTCCTTGTCTTTCATAGCACCAAAGACTACATGTAAGCGCTCGAATTCGCTGCGATGACGCAGCAGAGTTTCCACCGTATGTTCCATACCATTCGGGTTGTGCGACACATCCAATATCACCAGGGGCGAGCGCGAGAGTATTTCTAATCTTGCTCGATGCCCCGTGTTGCGTAGCACATTTCGTATACCTTCACGAATAGTGCGTTCATTTAGATTCATAGATTCTGCACAGAGCGTGGCTAAGCGCAGGTTCTCCACTTGGTACGCCCCCCACAGTGGCGTTCGCAAGCCAAAGTAGTCTCGTGTTTGCGTTCTAAGATGCATAGCCAATTCGCCTAACGGTGATGGCGCAATTTGAGCCTGTGCCACCACTGGGGCTATTGTTATCGGCGACTTCCTTTCTTTAGCAGTAGCAACAAGAACTTCCATGGCTTCCAACCTTTGCCGCGCTACAATCGTCTTTGCTCCTGGTTTGATAATACCAGCTTTTTCAGTAGCAATTTCTTCTATGCTATTACCCAGCCACTCCTGATGGTCGTAGTCAATCGGTGTAATTAAGCAATAGGTTGGCAAAACCACATTTGTAGCATCCAGCCGACCACCCATGCCGACCTCAATTACAGCAACATCTAAAGCCTCTTCGGCGAAGTACTGAAACGCCATAGCCGTTGTAACCTCGAAAAACGTGGCACCATATTCCTGCACCTTATGCTTTACACCAGCAACAAAGTCAGCAACATAGTCCTCAGCAATCATTTGTCCATTGATGCGAATGCGCTCGGCAAAATGTTCTACATGTGGCGACGTGTATAGCCCTGTCTTTAAGCCTGCTTCTTGACAAATGGAAGCAATAAAGGCGGCAGTTGAACCTTTGCCGTTGGTTCCTGCAATATGCACCACTGTTCCCAGCCGACGCTCCGGGTGACCTAAGTACTTACACAGTGCAGTGATGTTTTCCAAGTTCATCTTCATGCCGAAGCGATGAAGCGGAAACAGAAACTCAATTGCCTCTTGATATGTCATGGAAAGACCTCGCTGTTGATTTTCTTGGTTCACGCTTGCTTACATTTTGGCACGCAATGCGCCCTGCAAAACAATTGCCTTCAGGCTGTGCTGATTTACTTTTGCGCATACTTCAGTGCCAGACGCAGTAGCTCGTCAGTTCTTGCATTAGGCGCTTCGGCAATCGCAGCACGCATAGCTTTTTCGGCAACAGGTTTTGAAAAACCCAGTGTCAGCAGTGCGGAGTATGCATCGCTGCGTGCCTGTTGCAGTTCTGATTGAATGCCTACGGCTGCAGGTTTCAACTCTAATTTAGCGAGCTTATCGCGTAGCTCAACAAGTATGCGCTCTGCAGTTTTTTTACCTACGCCCGGAATATGCATCAGTGCCGATGAGTTGCCGCTGATAATGGCTTGTCGCAGCGTGCCTGCATCCATGCCTGACAGGATGGTCTGTGCCATTTTTGGACCTACCCCACCCACACTCAGCAACATTTTGAAGATGGCACGCTCTTCTTCGTGCATGAAACCATAGAGCAATAGGGTCTCTTCTCGCAAGTACAGATAAGTAAGTAACTTGACCTCACTTTGGGGCTCAGGAAGTTCGGCATAGGTGTTTGCCGAAATATTGGCTGTAAACCCTACGCCACTTACCTCAACTGTTACCTCCACCGGCGATTTTTCAATTAGCGTGCCAATCAAATAGGCAATCATTAGCCAGCCATTGTTTGTAGTATGCTTATACCATGTGCATGAAATGTGGGTTCATCTCGCTTGGCGGGTAGGCTTTATTACGCCGTGACGCTTGTTGGTTCAAGATGGCGTTTGACCAACTTTGTCAGAGCCGACTTCTTGCGCGCTGCTTTATTTTTGTGAATGATGCCCTTGGTTGCCATGCGGTCTAGTTTCTGCGAGACTGCCCGTAGTGCCTTCTCAATCTCTTCTTTTGGAGCATTGCTGGCAACCAATCTTTGGACAGTTTTAATTAGCCTTTTCGCCTCGCTTTTCTGTGCACGGTTGTAAGCATTGCGTCGTTTAGACTGACGCACACGCTTTTCAGCGGACTTATGCTGCGGCATCTTTTCTGAATGGTTGTTGCAAAATTGCTACTTAAAATGATACTTCAAAAATTGAGCGCCAAAAATACAGCGATTCTCTCTCATTGCCAAATGCTGCTAAACTCTACCGCTTTTGCAAAAGTCGTGTAAAATAAGCCAAAAAACTATAACTTTGCCAACATTTTTAACTTCCAATTAACAATGATGCGTCCTCAAATCATGACAACCACTGTTACTTCTTCCTCTGCGCCAAAAACTGATCTTGAAATTGCGCGTGCGGCTAAACTTCGCCCTATCGTCGAAATCGCCGAAAAACTCGGTGTCAGCAGCGAGCTGCTTGAGCTCTATGGCAAGTACAAAGCCAAACTCCCACTCTCGCTCATAGACCTTGATAGAGCTCAAAAAAGTACCCTGATTTTGGTCTCTGCCATCACCCCTACCCCTGCTGGCGAAGGCAAGACGACCACGACCATCGGTCTTGCTGATGCCCTCAATCGTTTGGGCAAAAAGGCTGTAGCGGTGCTGCGCGAACCATCGCTTGGACCTGTGTTTGGCATCAAGGGCGGTGCTACTGGCGGCGGTTACTCACAAGTTGTGCCTATGGATGAAATTAACCTGCACTTTACCGGCGACTTCCCTGCCATTGAAAAGGCACACAACCTTCTTGCTGCCATCATTGACAACAACATCCAAAACCGAAAGAACAACATCAACATTGAACCTCGCTCTGTGCGCTGGAAGCGCGTCATGGATATGAACGACCGTGCACTACGCAAAATTATCATTGGCTTGGGCGGTCGCAGCCATGGCGTTCCGCGCGAGACAGGCTTCGACATCACTGCCGCTTCCGAAGTCATGGCAATTCTGTGCATGTCCAACGACCTTTTTCATCTCAAAGAAAAGCTGGGCAATATCTTCGTGGGCTACACACGCGACAAGCAACCTGTCTTTGCACGCGACCTCAAAGTCCACGGCGCTATGGCGGCTCTGCTCAAAGATGCTATCAAACCCAACCTTGTTCAAACCCTTGAAGGCAATCCTGCCATCATCCACGCTGGACCCTTTGCCAACATTGCGCAAGGCACAAATACCATTCTTGCTACGCGCATGGGCTTATCACTTGCTGATTATGTCGTAACGGAAGCGGGCTTCGGCTTTGACTTGGGCGGCGAAAAATTCCTTCACATCAAATGCGGTTATGGGAATTTCTCGCCAAAAGCAGTGGTCATCGTGGCTACAGTGCGCGCCTTGAAATACCATGGTGGCGCAGCGCTCGATACGCTCAAACACCCGAACCTTGCGGCACTTAGCATGGGGCTAGCTAATCTTGATAAACATCTTGAAAATGCAAAACTCTTTGGCTTGCAGCCCGTCGTCGCTGTCAATAAGTTCTATACCGACACGCAAGAAGAATTAGACTTGGTGGTCAAACACTGTGCATCAATAGGTATCAAGGCGGCGATTTCGGAAGTGTGGGCAAGCGGCGGTGGCGGTGCCTTAGAACTTGCTGAATATGTTCTGCAAGCCACAGAGCAAAGCAAGGGATTTACGCCACTCTACGACTGGTCGTGGGGTGTCGAGAAAAAAATCGAAACGATTGCAACCAAAATCTATGGCGCTGAAAAAGTGGTCTTTCAGGCACAAGCTCAAAATGACCTCAAGACCATTGAAGCCCTCGGTTTTGACAAACTGCCAGTCTGCATTGCCAAAACGCAAAAATCACTGTCCGACAACCCTGCACTCATTGGGCGACCGACGGGTTTTACGCTAAGCGTGCGTGAGATTGAAATTGCTTCTGGCGCAGGATTTCTTGTGCCCATCACAGGTGAAATGGTCCGCATGCCCGGCTTGCCTGAAGTGCCAGCCGCCGAAAGCATTGACATTGATGAGCAAGGTAATATCGTCGGTTTGTTTTAATGGTGTGGCATGTGCTGCGTGCCCACGAGCGGTTTATGCTGCGGGAAATTGAAAACGCCACACATTATGGTGCGGCGTTTTTTCTCTGACCGTGTCTGCAGGTGCTTTATCGCTCGGGGGCACTGCTTGTGCCACTGCTAACAAGTCGTGCCTTGCCAATAGCTTCCGATAGCTTTGCTGGTGGCAGGCGCAAGGCATTGAGCCCTTTCTGCAAAGCCTCTTCACTGTCGCGCCCTAAACCTTTGGCATTGACAGCGACGGAACTGAGCACGCTTTGCGTGTTGCGGTTGATAAAAAAGATTTCAAAGGTGATGTCTTGCAAGACCATTTGTCCATCTAAGCCTTGCACAGTGCCAGCTTCCCGAGCTGTAAAGGCGCCACGTGCCACAATTGGTGCATTGCGTTTTACGGTTACGCCATTTTTTTCCAAAGCCTGCACCAGCATTTTCGCCAGCATAGCATTTTGCCCCTCAGTAATATCGTTATCAGCCATCTCCACATCGCAGACAAAACTGCCAATACCTTCGACTTGAATATCAAAGGTCAGGGTAGTGATGTTGCGCAGTTCCGAGCGTAGGGTTGCCGAGAGACGCGATAAATCAATAGTGGCGGTAACGCGTCCCTTGTTGCCTTTGATGCCCTGTGCTTGCACAACATAAGCCAAGCGTGCTAACCCATCTTCGTCGGTAATGACTTTCTCAATGATTTCATCGCCGACTTTGAAAGTAATTGGAACGCCGCGAATGGGTGTGCCTTTTGAGAGGGCTTGCACGGTCAGCGGTTCTGGCAGCACCTCGCCAATTCTGCCTTTCTGGTTATCGCCTCCAGCTTTCTTGAGCGAAATCATTGAAAGCTCATCACGCACCTGCGACTCAATAAACTCTGGACGCACATCTTCAGGTAACACATAGCCTTTTGCCACAATGTTGAAAAACACCACTTTCGGTCCAATTTCTTCAGCAAGTGCTAAGGCTTCCATGTAGGCATTGACGGCTGAACCAATATCGCCTTTTTCAGACAAGGTGGCCGCAGAACTGATTTTTTCGCGAATCTTGGCAATCTCGGCATCGAGCTCGGCTTTCAGTGTGTTTGTAAATTCTTCACGATTAAGCACAGCTAAAGCAAAAGCCTTGCCCGTTACCTTTGACTCAAATGTTTCTGCAATTTCTACGCCAATCAGTGGCATTTTCTCAACCTCAGCCTCAATGCGGCTGCTAAGGTCGCTGGTCATGAGCGCACTATTGCCAACAATTTTTTCAGTTTGCACAAGTTTTGATTTGGTGGAGACGATTACTTTGAATTGCTTGGCAATCTCAGCTTTGGCTTTAGCTTTGGCTTCCTCCAGAGCTTTAGCACCCATGCCTTGACCGACTCCCACCCAATAGAGGTCCTGCGGATGTTTCGGACTTTTGCCCGTTGTGACCCACGTTGGCTGCGGTTGCGCCTGAACAAGCCCAGCAGCTATCAGCAGGCATAGCATGAGCATGCTTATGACGGTTTTCATAGTAAATCTCCTTTTGACTAAGCGTTAGTGATTTCCAGTAACATCAGTTTGCGATTGACATTGATGCGCTTGAGCTTTGCGCCCAGCTTTTTGATGTCTTTGTTGGATTCAAACGCCTTGCTCATGGCCTTAAAGAAATCGCGTTCGCTTTCGTAGCTATTTTGCCATAAAATCCAGTCTGAAGTTTCCTTTGTCGTGATGTTATTTTTGCGTTTGGTGGTGACCTCTTTGAGCACATCTTCGAGCGCATCGGTTAGCTCATCTGGGTTATCAAACCTACCTGTGATTCGAAAAATCACCTTGTATTGCCGACCTGTAGCAATATCATCTTTCCAGTAGGCATTGATACGGCTAAGCACGCGGTCAATAGCAAAATTCATGGCTTCTTCAATCAGAGCGGCATCAGGCACACCGACGCGTTCAGGACTGTAGCCTGTCTCTGTACCCAACAGACGTGCCGTGGTGGTCTCGTAGGCACGGCAACCAACGACTGCTCTCTTACCTACTGTGCCTTGTTCAACCTGTATGTTGTAGCTGATGTAAATATCAGCTCCAATTGAGAGCGCCAGCTTGTAGGCAATATCATCTTGAATGCCTACTACAGTTTTCTTTGCACTAACCAAATCGTTCAGAGCATCTTTCTGCTCTGGCACCCTTACCTCATAACGACGCGCTGTTAAGTACGACTCAATTACTTCAGCGCCTTTCTTGATGTTAGGGTCGCGCTGCAATGCGGCAATCGGACTCTGTCCCTTCGGTACTTCAGGTAAGACCATGATGAACGGATTACCTGCTATCGCTGCCAAATCCTTTGTACCTGCAATGACGCCCCTTGAGACCAAATCTTCTTTCAACTTTTCGCGATTGACACGAATAAGCTTTTCAACCTTGACATTTCCATCCTGCATTCTCACCCTACTCAAGATGGTATTGCTCATGTAAGTGATGTAGTTATCGATGTTGGCATCAGTAAAAAATTCTGCCTCTATGGCTTTGAAGGCTTCTTTTTCAGCTGGGGTTTGAATAATGGCATCATTAGCAGAGTAGAGCAAGAAATACACCGCACACTTGCGAGCATCACGTTCAGCAGCGTCTACATCTGGACCAATCCCTTTGGCTTTGAGGGTCACTTCTGTTGGCGAGTAACTTTCTACAAATGTCGCTTCTTGCGACCTTGGCACTTGTGCATAAGCAAGCTGGGCGACTGCCACTATAAGCAGTACTGGTGTTAGCCTGAAAATATGTTGCACGTTCATAGTTGCTCCTTTCTGGTTTTGGAGTTCTGCGAACTTCGGCAGAAGCATTTTGCGCAACGTTTTAGGGACGGTTTCACTGACTGTGTTTTTGTGCTGTTTGCTGTGCGCTATCGCACGCTATGAAAGTTCGCACTTCCTAGCGTAATTAAAAAGGTCTCTTTTCAGCACTGAACGAACAGCACCCTCATCCTGCTCGCTATGGCTGAAAAAGTGCTTGTCGAGGTGTCTTCTTTTATGGGCGTCTTTATGTATTTTCCAGCGCAGAATGTTGCTTGTTTTCTGATGAAATCGTGAGTTGCCGCTCGTTTATGAAGTTCAAGAAACGCGACCTCAAGTATATGCTGTCGGAAATTGAAGCGCTTTTAGAGCGCGCAGCATCTTTTGAGAAAGAGTATAAGCCTTATCTGCAAGCGGTGCACCCAAGTAACTTGTTGAGTGCTAAAAACTTGGTGCATTATTTGGCGTTGCGGGCGTCGGATGTGCGAGCGTTGCAGCAGCGCCTGAGTTTGTATGGTCTTTCCAGCTTAGGTCGTTCAGAGCGGCATGTTCAAGCGACGCTGCTGACGGTGCGTGCCGTGCTGCGCACGCTTCTTGATGGCAAAACGAAGCGCTCAATTCATCCAACCATTTCAGTCAAGGAAGGCAAAGCTGCGCTAAAAGCCCACACCACTGCTTTGCTGGGCAAAAAGCAGCGCGGTAGTTCGCTGGCAGTGATGGTAACGCTCCCGACGGATGCGGCGCATGACCCTACTCTGGTTCGTAACCTTATCTCGGCAGGTATGACCTGCGCCCGTATCAACTGCGCCCACGATGATGAACACACTTGGCTTCAGATGATTCAACACATTCGCGCTGCAGAAGCCGAACTTGGACTGGCATGCAAAGTTTGCATGGATCTGGCTGGACCAAAGTTGCGCACCGGTCCGATGAAACAAGGCGAACGCGTGCTGCATCTTTCGCCGGAGCGTGACCTCTATGGCAGAGTCGTTGCTCCAGCTCTTGTCTATCTATCGCCGCCGCTGTCGCCACTTCCGCCCAATACTTTACCGCTTGCACCTGAGTGGCTCGAGCTGCTTCAACCCGAAGACCGTATCACTTTCGTTGACACATGTGGCAAACCCGGCACTTTGAAAGTCGAGCAGCGCATTGACACGCTCTGGCTAGCTAAATGCTACGACTCGGCTTACTTTGCCGCGGGCACTACACTCACCCATGAACGCACACAGCGCACTGCCACTGTCCTTGCCTTGCCACCGCGTGAAGAAAAAATTACCTTGCGTCCCGGCGACCGACTGATTTTGCACAAAGCCCCACTCCCTGGCGAACCTGCTGAATACAGTAGCGACGGCACTTGCCTCAAAGTGGCTCACCTTTCATGCACCTTTCCACAAATCTTCGGTCATGTCCAAGTCGGCGAACCGATTCTCTTTGATGATGGCGCTATTGAAGGGATTGTCCGACAAGCCTCTGCTGATGAACTTCTCATTGAAATCACTCATACAGCGGGCGCCACAGGTACCCTGCGCAGCGATAAAGGCATCAATCTACCGCAGAGTTACTTGCCTATTAGCGGACTGACCGAAAAAGACCGTGTCGATCTTAACTTTGCTGCCAAGCATGCCGACCTTGTCAGTGCATCTTTTATCCAAACTCCAGATGATGTCCAAGACCTACTGAGCGCCTTGCATCGCCAGCATGCTACACATTTGGGGCTTATTCTCAAAATTGAAACCCATCGTGCCTTCCAGCACTTTCCACTGATTTTGCTAACTGCGATGCGCCATGCTCCACTTGGTATCATGATTGCTCGTGGTGACCTTGCTCTCGAGGTCGGCTGGGAAAATTTGGCGTCTGTTCAAGAAGAATTGCTCCGCTTCGGTGAAGCGGCTCACATTCCCATCATCTGGGCAACCCAAGTTCTTGAAACCCTTGCTAAGAAAGGCAGACCGTCACGCGCTGAAATTTCTGATGTTGCCCTTGCCGAGCGTGCTGAAGCCGTCATGCTCAATAAAGGGGCACACATTCTCGATACCATCCAGATGCTCGAACGCATCGTCCAATCCATGCAGCGCTACCAAGAGAAAAAAACTGCTCTGCTCCCTGCTCTTCAAGCCATGATTGATGGCACACCACTCTCTCAGCCCGAATAAGGCCGCTTGCATCCACCTCAAACTAATCTGGAATCTGGTTGCCTAAAATGCGAGAGTCTGCCGAAGAACGAGAGCATCGCTCTGCCGCAGAGTAAGCTTCAAACCAAAGAGTAGGTTGAAAACCTGCCTCAACATTCATTCACAGGCAATAAAAGGCACTGGTTAATAGAGACGCTAGTGCTATAGGCAAGCCAATGCAGGGGCATGGATTTAATCGTCGCTGCCAAAGATGCTGCCGATACCAATACCGCCTTCTTCTCTGCCACCGTATGAAGCACGCATGATGCGGTCAGCAAGACGCGAAAACGGCAATGTTTGCAGATACACTATACCCGGACCGGTCAGTTTGGCAAAGAATAAACCTTCGCCACCAAACAGCGCATTTTTGAAACCGCCCACAAATTGGATGTCATAATCTACGGTAGGTAAAAAAGCTACCAAGCACCCCGTGTCTACTCGCAGCGATTCACCGCTGGCTAATGAACGCTCAATGATAGTGCCGCCAGCATGAATAAAAGCCAAGCCATCGCCTTTCAGACGCTGCAAGATGAATCCTTCACCGCCAAAAAGTCCAGTGCCAATTTTTTTGGTAAATGCCACATCAATATCAATCCCTTTGGCGGCGCATAAAAAGCCATCTTTCTGACAGAGCACCTCACCGCCCAACGCCTTTAAATCCAGCGGAACAATTTTACCAGGATAAGGCGCAGCAAAGGCGACGCGCTGCTTCGTCTGACCTGTATTCACATACGAGGTAATAAAAAAGCTCTCACCAGTGAGCACACGTTTCAAGCCAGCGAACAATTTGCTGCCAAGACCACCTTCTTCTTGCCCCATTGACGTTTGCATCTGAATTCCATCTTCCATGTAGAGCATTGCACCAGCCTCAGCACGAACAGCTTCACCCGGGTCCAGCTCAATTTCTACGGCTTGCATGTCGTCGCCGAAGATTTTGTAGTCGATAATGTCGGCAGGCATATCAGTAGAGGTTTAGTGGTTTTAGAGTCAGTGCGAAAATAACGTTTTTTGATGTGATTTGGCTAAAAATTTCCATGAGGTGTGCATTTTACCTACAAAAGAGAGTGAGAATTATCCAACGATGCGCTCAACATGCGCAAAAAACCAGTCTTTGGAAAAAAGGCATACAAATTGAGCGATAGCTTTTCAGGGCGCAGCACAAGATGGAACAAAGGAGGCTGAAATGGGGGCGATAAATTCTGTAGGGCATGGCTGTCCTTTTGGGTTGCCTATGCACAAGTGCTATGAGTTTGGTTGCATAAGCCGCTTAGGTTCCATAGAACCCAGTTGCCTCATCAAGTCGCAGCGTGAAAGTAAGTCGCCATCAGCGGAGAAAGGAGCAAGTTACTTGGTGAAAGTCTGCGCATGGTGTGGCAAAGTGCTCAGCATGCAAAAACTGCATCAGCACTCAAGAGGGGCGCTTTCTCACGGCATTTGCAATGTGTGCCGCAAAAAGCTTATGGAAAGCCGCCGCAAGCTGAATTGAACGAATGGTAAAGGTAAAGCGTTAAGCCGTCAGGAAAAAAATCACTGCGGCATGCAAACCATACCTAACCGAATCCTTGCACTGCTTATCGTGTGTGCTTTGGCAAGTTGCCAAGCCAGTTCAAAAGAAAAAGTCATCATCTACTCCCCACACGGCAAGGAAATGCTCTCACACTACGAAAAAAAATTTGAAAAGGCTTATCCCAACATCGATGTGGTATGGTTAGATATGGGGGCGCAAACTATCCTCGACCGCATTCGCACCGAAAAAGATAATCCACAAGCTGATGTCTGGTGGGGCAGTCCCAAAGAACTCTTTAAACAAGCCGAAGCCTTAGGACTGCTGGCAACCTACCGACCAACATGGGCAAACGCCATTCCCGCAGAGTGGAAATCCGCCACCGATAAGTGGTATGCTACGCACCTTACGCTCGAAGGCATCATGTATAACACAAACCTGCTGCCAGAAGCACAAGCTCCACAGGACTGGGACGACTTGTTAGACGAAAAGTGGCGAAACAGAATTATCATCAGAGACCCTATCCAATCAGGCACGATGCAGACCATCTTTGCCGCCATGATTGCCAAAGAAGAAGCACGCACGCAGTCGCTGGATTCGGGCTTCTATTGGCTGGAAAGACTGCATGCCAATACGAAAAGCTATGCGGCAGACCCTACACAGCTTTTTCTAAAGTTGGCAAGTGGTGAGGGTGTCGTAACGCTCTGGAACTTCAATGATGCACTCTTGCAAGCACAGCGCAATGGCTTCCCCTTTGGCTTTATTGTGCCAAAAAGCGGCGCCGTATTTGCAATTGAAGGCATTGCAATTGTAGAAGGCGCAAAACATCTCGAGGCGGCAAAACTTTTCTACGAATTTGTAACTTCGTCTGAAAGCCTGAGAGAGCAAGCAGAACTTTTCTACCGTATCCCAGTGCGCGAAGACAGCCGACCTGAACTGCCATGGCTCAAAAACCTGTCGCTTGTTCCACTACCTGTCAATGCAGAAAAAATTGAGCGGTATCAAAAAGAATGGCTGAAGCACTGGCAAGAACATATCCGCACAAAAGTTCCCTAAAGCTCCAAGCTAAGGCAATTAGCGCACTAATCTTAAAGCTGAAGCATGACGATTCTATAGGCAATTGTACTGGGCATCATTCAAGGTTTGGCACCGCAGTCGGCGTAGCTTGGCTCTCGGTTACTATTGAGCAAAAACTTCCCGTTGATTGATGACCATGCGCAAGCAGGCTGTAACGCAAGCAGTCGATGGCTGCTTTATCTTTTTCGGTGATGTGCGCTTCGATTCACGCTTGCAAAATATGCTGCGCTCGCTCTCGAAGAAGTATTCGCAACTGCTACTATTGCAAACATCTGAGCACGATGAAACTTTCACATTTGAGCGCTGTCAGGTGCAGTCTTTTGCGGTCAGTGCAACCCTGCGCGGCATAGCAAAGTTCATGAGTTTTTACCGCGCCCTTGTGCCAAAGGCGTTCGGCGTACGTGCAAAGTTTTTCTGTGCCGAAGACATTTTCTCATTGCCGATAGCGTATTGGGCAGCGCGCCGTCAAAACGCCCAACTCTATTATGATTCGCGTGAGCTATTTTTTGCATTGGCGCAACTTACCAAAAAACCCTACAAGCAGCGATTCTGGGCAAGCGTGGAGGCATACTGCATTCGGCGAGCGAAGGTCTTCACATCAGGTACCCGCGATTCAGAAGCGCTGGCAGCACGCTACCGCATCAAACTCCCTGAAGTCATCTTCAACTATCCGCGCTTTCATGCCTATCGGCGTAGTGATACTTTGCACCGACGATTGAATCTGGCTGAAAATACCATCATTTTGCTCTATCAAGGCGTGATAACGCAAGGCAGAGGAATTTGGAAATTGCTCAACATGCTAACATGGCTCGAGAGTCACTTTGTGGCTGTCTTCATCGGTGAGGGCGACGAACTGCCAGCGCTGCGGCGCACCATTGAGGCTCGCAACTACCACACGCGAGCATTTGCCATAGGACGCGTGCCACATGAAGAATTACTGCAACTGACAGCATCAGCCGACATCGGCTTTGCATTGATTGAACCCATTTCCGAAAGTTACAAGCTGGCGCTACCGAATAAGCTCTTTGAGTATATCATGGCGGGCATCCCTGTCGTCGCAAGCGATTTGCCCGCTATGAAGGAGGTTATCGAAAGGCATGGCACGGGCATTACGGCTTCAGCAGATGAAGATGAAAAGCGCCTTGCCGAGCGCGTCGTGAAGATGACTGAAGAGTTAGAAAAGTATCGAAACCGATGCCGCAAGGCACGTGAGCAACTGAATTGGGAAGCACAAGAAGAGCGGTTGCTGGCGTTTTTCTAAGCAAAGCAGTGTGGCGCAAAATACCTACTGCAGATGAGACACCAGAGCATGCAAATGCATTGGCGGTGCAGCACCAAGTTCCTTTGCAAAAGCCTCTTTGCATTGGGCGTAAATGCGGCGTGCTTCGCTGCGATTGCCTTGCTTGAGGAAAATGCGCAAAAGAATTTCGTAGCCCTTGTCGTGCGTGTGGTCAGTATCGATGAGCTGACGTGCATATGAGACAGCTTCTGCTTCATCTTCGTGTTCTAAGGCGTGCTGGGCAAGGTAAGTCAGTGCGTGAAGGTAGGAGTCTTTAAGCGATTCTCGTTCAAAGACACTCCACTCGGCATACAAATCCTCTTTGAGAAAATCACCGGTATAGAGGGCGATAGCTTTTTTGTAGAGTGCCGCTCGGTCAGCGCCTTTCGAGGCTTGGTGCATGAGCGACTTAAATTCCAAAAAGTCAATCATAGCACCTTCGCCGAGGTCTAAGATGTAGGCTTTGCCGTCGTTACGCAAAAATGTAGAGGGCTGGCGCGGTGCCAGATCAGGTTCAAGCACTCGACGGATGAAGGAAATGCTATTTTTAATCACTTGCTCCACGTTGTGCTTGGTGGTGCTGTTCCAAAGCATGTCGATAAGTTCGTCGGTGGTGACGGCTTGCTGGTGATGAATAAGCAGAATTTTGAAGATATCCCGCGCTTTTTTTCTTTGCCAATCGCTTCTGGCAACGGTTCGCCCGTCAATTGTAAGAGCAAACTCACCGAAGGTTTTGACGAAAATCGAGAGCGGTTTCGTCTTAGCAGGTGAAGGCGTATCCTGCTGTAAAGAACGGCGCACCAAGAAGTGTTTATACTTTTGCTCAATAGCTTTGCGTGCCAGATGAAGTGCAGACTCAATGTCGGATTTGCTGGGTTGTGGCTGGTCTCTAAGAAAGCGACGGGTTTCGAACTCCATGAGCAAGTGGCGAGTGATTCCGTGAGCGGAAATTTGCGCCTGAAGTGATTCCGCAAGTTTGGTATGTTGAAGGCTAAGCGTAAGGTTGCTAAGCGATTTGTAAAGGGCGGCAAAGGCTTCATGATACTGCTGCTCGAGCACTTTTGAAGCGGCTTGTTGCGATGCCAAAAGCCCTTCGTTGAGCAGAGGCTGTGCGGCACAGTATTGCTTCTGTTTCATAAAGAGCTTGGCAAGCTCAAGCGAGACTTGTGCGTCAGAAAAAGCGTATCCGCAGGTCTGCGAAAGCGACTTGGCTTTCAGAAAGTGAGTTTTTGCATGGTCATATTCTTCAAGTTGCGCATAGACTTCGCCGAGTTTAGAGAGCGCGATAATTTTTATTAGTGCGGCGCCAAGTTGTTCAGCAATCCGCAAAGCCTCAACAAATGCTACGATGGCGGCACTGCGGTCGCCCATTCGTAGGTAAATAGTTCCCAAACGCAATTTTTTGCTGGCAACTTCTTTTTGATTGCCGAGTTGTTCAGCGAGCACAAGGGCACTGATGCAGAACTTGAGTGCAGCGGTGTAGTCGCCGTAATGCATATACACATCTACAAGATTTCCGAGGGCGATAACTTGCATGAACTTAAAGCCATCGGCTTCAGCTGTCTCTAAACTCTGCGTCAGATAATTCAAGGCTTCGGTATGCTGACCAAGCTGATAGTGGGCGTAGCCGAGACCATTGAGCAGCCTTGGAAGCAATTCGCGTGACGCATACTGGCGCAAGTCTAATGCACGCAAATACCATTTGAGCGCAGTTTCAAATTCACCTTTCAGCGTGTAGATATTGCCAATGTTATGCAAAATTGAAGCAACGCTGCGTTGTCTTCCATCTCTGTGATGAAGCACTAAGGCAGCTTGAAAATGTTCTAAGGCAAGCTCCAAGTTGCCAATATCATGATGACCGATGCCAAGAAGGTTATGGGCACTGCCTTCATGAGCACTCGAGCCATATCGCACCGCTTCTCGCAAGAGAAGCTCTGCCCACGCAATGGTCTGTGGATAGTCATTAAGGACATGTGAGCAAATGGCAAGCTCTCTGAGACTATCGAGCAGCATTGCCACATTGCTAGTTTGCTGAGCATGTTTGAGAGCCGCTTCAGCCGAGAGATATGCACGAGGCGTATCGATGTATCGTATGCGACGGATCTGCTCTATGAGTTCAGATGCAGAGGACGGGTGGGGCGCATGAGCAGTAGGGACGTGTTTTTCAACCATTGGAAGCTCCAACTTAAGGCTAATGAAAACTCCGCCGCAATGGTGTGGTAACAGTGGAGCTAAGGAGATTCGAACTCCTGACCTCTGCAGTGCGATTGCAGCGCTCTACCAACTGAGCTATAGCCCCAAAGACAAAAGACAAAGATATAAGTTCGCATGCAGGTTTGCAAATTCAAGACCGTGCCGCTAAACCAACCCAAATGTATGGTCAGAAAAATCCACTGCAGAGCGAAACACCAAAAAGCACGAGACTTAACAAAATGCAATACAAGTTGTTACCAATTTTTCTTACTTTTTGGAATGAAGGAATGCACTGCCACAAAAATTGCTGTCAAACTTTCTGGCGAGGTCGCAAATGACACAAGCTGAAAAAACCATGCTTCAAAAGAGCAGGAAAATTCTGGTAGTCGAAGATGATGCGGCTATGCTGCAAGTAATCAATGGGCAACTGCAGTCCCATGGGTATGAAACCGTGCTGGCAAGTAGTGCCGATGAAGCCGAAGCCATTCTGAACGAGCAATTGATTCCGATTGTCATTTGCGATAAAAACATGCCAAGACGCAGCGGTCTAGATTTATGTCGCAGTCTGCGGCAGAACCCCAAGACCAGAGGCGTCTACTTCATCATGATTACGGCATTGGGCACCCCCGATGAAAAAGTGCGTGCTCTCAACGAGGGGGTAGATGATTATCTTTCCAAATCACCGAAGCCAAATGAGCTTTTGGCACGTCTGAAAGTGGCTCACCGCATCTTGGATTTGCAGGAGCAAATTGTAGAGCTCGAGCGAGCAGCAGCGGCTATGGCAGTTGTAACCACACTGGCTCATGAAATCAATAATCCGCTAACTGGGCTACTGGGCTTTCTGGAACTTTCGCAGCAGCGTCTGAACCGTACGCCTTTGAACGAAGAAAACTTGGAGAAAATCAAGAAAATGTTGGAACGTGTGCATGAACAAGGCAAGCGAATCGAGGCGGTGGTGAAAAAATTAATGGAACTGCGCCAATACTCCACCAAGACCTACCTCAACAACATTGAGATGATTGACCTCTCAGTGCAAATGCTTAAAGAAAGTCAAGCTGAAAAATAACCGCATCTCGCACTGCTCTCATGTCTCTATCACTCATGAGTGTCAAGTTACAAGCACTCGGTGAAATTGTGCGACCCTCAAATGTAGCGCTGTTTTTTCTGTCTATCCTTCTTGGTGCGTTTGTAACGGCAGGTGTGGAGGCATTCAGGGAAGCGAAAGTGTGGTGGGCAGCGCTCTCTGGCACGCTGGTCGGTGCTGCGGCTAATGTCATTAACGATGTGATGGATATCGAAATTGACCGCATCAACAAGCCCAAACGACCGCTTGCCAGAGGTGCTCTTACTGCCAAAGAAGCGCGCTGGTATTGGCTTGCACTAAGCGCACTGGGTATCTTGGCAGCTATGTGTATTTCCACTTTACATCTCATGATTGCAATTGGTGCGACGACAGTGCTCTACGGTTATAGCGCATGGTTCAAACACATTGCGCTGCTTGGCAATATCGTGGTGTCTGCCATCGTGAGTCTCGGCTTGATGTATGCGCCCTTGGCGATTGGTCACTTGCACGATGTGTGGTTTCCAGTTATGTTCTGCTTCTTTTTCAACTTGGGACGCGAAATTCTAAAAGACCTCGAGGATACCGAAGGCGATAAAGCTGGTGGCGCAAATACCCTACCCATCAAAATTGGCACGGTAAAAACGCTCTACATCATCTCGGTCATCTACATTGGTGTGGTGCTGCTATCGCTACTGCCCTATCTTCAGGGCATCTATAGCAAGTGGTATCTGACTACCGTTATCTTCACCACCGATGCAATCGTGCTCTACACTGTGGTGCGGGCGTGGCAAGTGCAAACCAAAGAGAATTTCTACAAGCTCAACTCACTGCTGAAGTGGGCAATGCTCACAGGCATTATTGCTATTGCACTGGGACAAGTGCCGTAACTGAAAATCCATGTAACCATGCACTCAAATACCTTATCGCGTCTGGACGCCACGCTGGCGCGCCGAAAAAAAATGTGGATTCCCTACCTCATGCCTGAATTTCCTGTGCCGGGCACCACAGTACCCGTTTTACTTGCGCTACAAGAAAGCGGTGCAGACCTCATTGAGTTGGGCATTCCATACAGCGACCCTTTAGCAGATGGACCTGTTATCCAAGAGGCGGCAACCCGTGCCATTCAAAATGGCGTAACACTGACCAAACTGTTTCAATGGATTCAAGCGGCACGCCATGCCCATACGCCGCTAACCATTCCACTCATCATGATGGGCTACATCAATCCAATTCTGCAGTATGGCATAGACCGATTTTTGGACGATGCCAAAGAGGCAGGTGCCGACGGCTTCATCATTGCTGACTTGCCAATAGAAGAAGCCGAAGAGTTTCGGCAAAAATGCATTGCGCGCCAACTTGCACTGGTGTTTCTTATCTCGCCCGTAACCTCTGAAGCACGCATCCAAAAAATTGATAGCCTAGCCACGCATTTTCTTTATGCCATATCGGTCAATGCAACGACTGGAACAAAAAAGCTGAGTCAGCAGCAAGCAGCTGATGTAGAAGAGTATTTAGCACGTGTCAGGCGCTGTGCAAAAAAACCTTTTGTTGTAGGATTTGGCATTGAAAATGCTGCGCAGGCGGCAAAAATTCTTGAATTAGCAGATGGTGTGGTGGTAGGTTCAGCGTTGCTGCGGCACATCCGTGCGGCTAAAACCGCACAAGAAGCAGCAGAATATGCCGCAAAATTCTGGCAGTCTCTACATCAGAGAGACCCTCAAGCTGCTTACTGAATTTTTATGGAAAGAATTTTATCGCCAACCTCAAGTTTATCCAGCGTCTCTAATCCAGTTTTAACCAAGCCAAATGCCGTGTAGCGCCCGTCCAAATGTGGATGATGCGAATGCATGATGAAAAATTGCGAGCCCTCGGTGTCTTTGCCAGCTGATGCCATGCCAATGATACCGCGCTCGAAGCGGCGGCGCGTAAATTCAGAACGGATAGAATACGGCGGTCCGCCTGACCCATCGCCTTTTGGGTCGCCACCTTGAACAACGAAGTTGGGCACAACACGGTGAAAGGTCAAGCCGTCAAAAAAGTGCTGTTCTGCAAGCGTGATAAAATTCTGCACGGTAAAAGGCGCTTCTTCAATAAAGAGCTCAATGCTGATGCGTCCTTTGCTGGTTTCTATGACGGCAAGAGGGTTCTTGGAGAATCGCCGGAAAAATGTCCAATCAGGTGCGGAATCTGGCACAGTCATTGAGATAGATGCAGGGCGAGCACCGAGGCGCATGCAGACTTCAGCGGCTTTCTTGCGCACGGAGAGTTCTTCGTCGGTCAAATACTTTTCTATGGTTGGCAGTGCGGTGCTGTCGCGCAGGGCGGCAAGAGCGTCCAGCAGCGCCATCACGGTTTCCGCATCACGGCGAGAAGAAAGTTGAGCCAATGCCGCCTGAAGAGGCGCAGAAAATTTTGGCGAAGCAAACATCGAGTCTGAAAAAATACTCGCAATCGTTTGAATTGCAGAAGTGTTTTGAGGATTGGATTGAGTGTGGTATGCAAGTGCAGAAACCAAAGATGAGTCAATGGAAAGACCAAGGGCACGGTTGAAGTAGAAGGTTTTCCAGATTGTTCCAAGGGCACGAATTGCGGCGGTAGCATGTAGCGGCTGTGGGTCGGTAGCGTAGGTCTGAAGGGTGTGAAGTAGGTCAGGGCGCAACTGTTTTTCCGTAACCATTAAAATGCCCATTGCATCGAGGGCGGCAGGCGTAAGCGTGTGCTGCGAAATCATCTGAGTAAGATGAGACGATGCGCGTTCAGGTGCAAGAACGGCAAGCGTCCGCAAGGCTTCAGCTTTAAGGTCGGCGGAAGAGGAGTAAAGCAACTGCTCAATGGTGGCGACTAAGGTATCGCGCATTGAGCCAGCATCTTGGAGCGCACGGCGGCGCGCCAGCATCAACAGAGTCTCTTTCTGGAGATGATACTTCGGTGTGTGTAGCAGCCGCAGTGCGGCGTCATAAATGGGGGTGGGATTATCAGGGAAAAAATAACCGAGTGCGCGAATGGCATTGACAGCAACGCGCCAGTCTTTGTCGCGTGTGGCATCAAGAAGCAGTGAGAGCGCTTGGGAATTTCGTAAAAACGACGCAGCAGTAATAGCGTATGCGCGCGTTTCAGGATGAGCGGCACGACAAGCAGAAAAAATAGTGGATTGATGTGCCGAAAGCAGGGCGCTATCTGCAATGCGTGCTAGGGCATAAACTGAAAAATTGAACATCGGTGCACGCTGAGTTTTCTCATAAATCGAGGCGGCAGCGGCGGTCAGCTTTTCAGAGCGAACTTGGCGAATGGCGGCACGTGCAATAGCTTCGGCAACTGCATCTTGCAAAACTCTATCTTTCAAGTTGAAATCCACCAACTTTTCCATCGCAGAAAGACTGCCGAAATAGCCAAGTGCAAGAATCAGTTCATAGCGCACGGCAGGGTTGCGTTCTTGCACAATGAAAGTGAGTAAAGAGTCTTCAAACTGGGACGCATGAGGTGAAAGTCGCAGAGTTTGACCTAATGCAAAAGCGGCTTGCTCACGCACGCGTGCCGAAGGTGAAGCAAGTTTGCGCAAAATGTCAGGTAAAGCCTGCTCAGATTGCACACTGGCAAGGTTGTATAGCACGAAGGCATCAAGAGCATCGGATTTGTCGAAGAAAGATGCTAAAGCCGTTACATCTCGGCGGTCAGCTGCAGCTTTGATGGCACGCATTGCAGCGTTTTGCCAAAAAGGTTGCCCAAAAAGAGCTGGTGCAAGTGCAAAGAAAAAGGCAAAGAGTAGGCAAGAAAAACGAGAACAAACGATGTGCATCATTTGCAGTTAGAAAAAGCCCTGTTGCGGTAACAGGGCTTTGCGCTGTAAAATTAAGTATTAGCTATCTTCTTTGGCAGAATTGACGCGGTTCAGAGCCTCTTTGGATTCAGCATTTCTGCCAAGCAGTGCATAGAGCTTTGCCATCAGACGCCAATATTGCTTCGTATTTTCACGCTCTGCCGCAGGACGGAGCACTGCAAGTGCGCGCTCATAGTAGGGAATACCGCCAGTGTATTCGGGAATCTTAGGCTTTTTCTTGCTCTTTTTACTTGCCGCAATAATGCTATCCTCATAGGCTTTGCGAAGCTTATCAACATACTGGATGTTGTAGACGGCGTAGTTGTAAGCCGCATCGGAGACAGTCGGGTCTAAGTCTAAAGCACGCTTAATCTGATAGATTGCAGCTTCATACTTGCCGCTATCGGCAAGCACTTGAGCAAGATAGCGTAGCAAGGGAACAGCGGTCTTCTTAGTGTCAGGCGTTGGATTTTCCAAGACCTTGTCCAAAATTCTTTCTGCATCGGCAATGCGGTTGCCTCTGATGTAGGCGACCATCAAGCGGTTGTAAATGTCTGGTGTAGCCTTGCCGCGCTTGACCAAATCTTCAAGCACTTGAATGGCTTCGCTAAACTTATCCTGCTTTTCCAAGGCATAATCCAAGAGAGTGTAGGCATCGACTTCATCAGGATTCTTTTTCAGGTATTCGCGCAAAACTGGTTCAGCTTTAGCATACTGGCCTTCGACGATGTAGCCACGTGCAAGGGGCAAATAGACTTGCATGCTATCTGGCTCAATTTCAATAGCGAGTTGAAACTTGGCAATCGCAGTATCCATGCGTAGCTTACGTGTCTCTGGGTTTTTATCTTGAACAGCTTCATTGAATGCACTGACGCCATCGTTGAACACAATTGCCCACATGGTGCGGATAGTGTTTTCCGCTTGAAGTTGGAACACTGCCGCTTGCTTTTCGCTGGATTTCATGGAAAGCACCTTGCGGTAGTTTTCGGTAGCCATGCGGTAATCCTCAGCGCGCTTGTCATTCTGAGCTTTTTCGTAATACACATTGCCGAGTACATAAAAAGCCTCTATGTTGTTAGGATTTTCTTTGCACAGGCGCTGCAATTCAGCAATTGCGCGGTCGTACTCCTTGCGCTGAATCATGGATTTGACAAAGCTTGGCACTTGCGAAAATGCAGTGCTACAAGAAAGCGCAAAGGTAAGAACAAAGAGTAGTGCTTTCATCTCCTTGGGATTTAAGTTGATTTGCTATTGCATATCTCAAGGCGAAAAGTAATAGGTAACTGAGATTTTTCAAATATTATGGCTAAACTGCGCCCCAAAGCACTATCGCTGTAAGTGGAAAAAGAAAGCAAGTCTCATAATTGAAGCCATGAAACATTTACTTGGTTTATACCGTGCCTCTGCACAAGAGATTGACCTGATTTTGCAACAAGCGGCGTTCTTCAAAGCAGCGTTGCTGAACGCTCCACATGAATCATTTTCTATACTGCGTGGCAAGACCGTGGTGTTAGCGTTCTTTGAAAATTCTACGCGAACACGCACATCGTTTGAACTGGCAGTGCGACGCTTAGGTGGAAATGTGCTCAATTTCTCAAGTGCTACCAGTAGCTTGCAAAAAGGCGAAACACTGCTTGACACTATTGCCAACATTGAAGCCATGCAAGTCGACGCCTTTGTGATTCGTCATGGCGAGTCAGGTGCGGCGGAAATTGTAGCAAAGCATACGAAAAAAGCTGTCATTAACGCAGGCGATGGCATGCACGAGCATCCCACGCAGGCTCTGCTGGACATGTTCACACTGCAAGAGACCTTTGGTAAGCTATCGGACTTACGCATCTTGATTTTGGGTGATATTTTGCATAGCCGTGTAGCACGCTCAGACATTTTCGGGTTGCAAAAAATGGGTGCCACCGTCTCGGTGTGCGCGCCGCCAACTTTGCTGCCCGTAGGAATTGAGCAGTTTGGAGTAAAAGTCTTCGCCGATGTGAAAACGGCTCTGGAAAATTGCGATGCCGTAATTGTGCTACGCCTGCAACTTGAGCGCGAGGCCGCTGGCTTTATTCCATCGCTGCGTGAGTATAACACATTTTTCGCCCTAACGGATGAAACCCTTGCCGCCGTGACACACAAAGTTTTTGTGTTACATCCCGGACCAGTTAATCGTGAAATAGAACTCTCAAGCATGGTAACTGACCGTGATGACACAATGGGAAAATCCGAGAGCCTGATTCTGAAGCAAGTAACAAATGGCGTGGCAGTACGAATGGCAGTGCTAAAGTTACTACTTGAGCAGTCCTAAGTATGTCGAATTCTTGACGCATAAGACGAGCTGTGCGAGCCAGCATGCAGGGCTTATCTCTGCTCACTCTCTCATGCAAAGCAAAGTATGAGGAAGCACAACCTCACCCTGTCTGCTACTGCAGATATCTTTTTTGCAAAAGAAAGGTAAGAGCAAGTTGTGGCTATACCCACCTTGTCATGCTCAACGAAGTGAAAACCTACTTTTCACTCCAACCGTATGTTTTATCGCTCATGCAGCGTGCCGACCGTAGCGCCAGTATTTCAAAAGACCAATCACTGCATAGATTATCAGCCCGGGCACACATGAGATTCCCCAGTCTGCAAGCGTAAGTGGTGCACTATGAAATGCGACATTCATAAAAGGCAGATACGTGTAGAGTACTTGAAGCGCCAACATGCCAGAGACACCAAGCCAAATCAACGGATTGGAAAAGAGCCCAATTTTGAACATTGAGTAGCGCAGCGAGCGGCAGTTAAAAAGGTAAAACAATTCACCCAATACGAAGATATTGACAGCAATCGTGCGAGCTTCAGCATCGGTGCGACCGTTTTGCAAAGCAAGTTCAAAAAAGAGCAGGGCGCCAACACAAAGTAAAGTACCTACGATGATAATTCTCACCACAAGTGAAGTGGTCAAAATAGGCTCATTTGGCTCACGAGGCGGACGGTTCATGATGCCCGGCTCTTTTGGCTCAAAGGCAAGCATGAGCCCAAGTAAAATGGCAGTGGTCATGTTAATCCAAAGCAGTTGCACAGGCAAAATTGGTAGAGTCAGACCCGCAACCACAGAGGCAAGAATTACAAGTCCTTCGCCAAAGTTCGTTGGCAGCGTCCAAGTGATGAACTTGACAAGATTGTCATACACATTACGCCCTTCTTCCACAGCGGCTTCAATGGTAGCGAAATTGTCGTCGGTCAGAATCATATCGGCAGCTTCTTTTGCGACATCCGTGCCTGCAATGCCCATAGCAATGCCAATGTTGGCTTGCTTCAGGGACGGCGCATCATTGACACCATCACCTGTCATCGCTACGATATACCCCTTCTTCTGCAAGGCTTTAACCAAGCGCAGTTTGTCGCCAGGTGCAACACGAGCAAAGACGGAAGTTTTCTCGACGACTTCGGGCAACTGTTCTTCAGGCAGTGTGGTCAAGGTTTTCCCGTTGATGACGCTATCCATCGTGGCTTGCGGCGAGGCAATGCCTAAGCGTTGAGCAATAGCTAATGCCGTTAGCTCATGGTCGCCAGTAATCATTTTGACGCAAATGCCAGCACTCTGACAAGCCGCAACCGCTTCAATCGCTTCAGGGCGTGGCGGGTCAATCATGGCTTGCAAGCCCAGAAAAATGAGTCCGTCAGAAATGTCTGCATGAGAAAGCGTGGTCTTGGAGCGGTCGAATATCTTGTAAGCAAAAGCCAGCACCCGCAAGCCCTGCGAGGCAAGCGTATCAGCCTGCTGGAGAATGCGCTTGGCATCTAAGGTGGCAAGTTCCCCCGTGTCGGAGAGTGCCGATTGCGCGCGTTCCAATAGCCGCTCGACAGAGCCTTTCACATATACCACGGTGTCATTCATCTCTTGGCGTGCGTGTAAGGTGGCCATGTATTGATAAGCCGACTCGAAGGGAATGGTATCAACTCGAGGTAAATGCGAGAGCAGAGTTTTGCGAGTAAAGCCGGCCTTCTGGGCAGACACGATAAGTGCGCCTTCTGTAGGGTCACCCTCGATTTTCCATTGACCATCAACAAAGATGAGATTGGAGTCATTGCATAGCAAGCCACAGATGAGCGTTTCTTTAAGTGCTTGGTTTTCAGTAGCAGAAACGGCTTGTTCGCCGTGCATGAACTGCCCACTGGGCTCGTAGCCGACGCCAGTAACGCTGTAGAGCTTACTGCCTGCATAAATCTTCTGCACGGTCATCTGATTTTGTGTGAGCGTGCCCGTTTTGTCGGAGCAGATAACCGACGCGCTGCCGAGTGTTTCGACAGCAGGCAGTTTGCGAATAATCGCATTGCGTTTTGCCATTCTGGCAACACCAATTGCAAGCGTGATGGTAACTGCCGCAGGAAGCCCTTCTGGAATAGCCGCAACAGCCAACGCCACTGCCGCCATGAACATATCCACCCATCTTTCACCGCGCACAAGCCCGACCACAAAAGTCAAAGCCGCCAGACTCAAAATGACATAGAGCAAGACTTTGCTAAAGCGTGCAATCGATTGCGTCAGGGGCGTCTCAAGCACATCAGCTTCGGCAATCATCTCGTTGATTTTGCCGATTTCCGTGTTGCGACCAATGGCAACCACGACACCAACCCCAGTGCCATATGTAACCAGCGTCGAAGAATATGCCATGTTGCTACGGTCGCCGAGGACGGTGTCAGCATCGAGTGCATCGGTTTGTTTGATGACGGGGACGGACTCGCCAGTCAGAGAAGATTCATCAACTTGGAGTTCACGCACTTGCACAAGGCGCAAATCGGCAGGAACTTTGTCGCCAGATTGTAAGAGCACTACATCGCCAATCGTAAGTTCTACGGAAGGAATGCGCCGCTTTTCACCATCGCGTATCACCGTGGCTTCGCTGGCGACCGACTTGGCAAGAGCTTCAATAGCCTTGAGCGCCTTCGACTCTTGAATAAATCCGATAACCGCATTAACAAACACCACACCAAAAATGACAGACGAATCAACCCACTCTTGCAAAAGCGCTGTAATGACCGTGGCAATCAGAAGAATCACCACAAGTGGCTGGGTAAATTGCTGCAGAAAGAGTTCTAAGGGTGTTTTCTGTTTTTTCTTGGGAATAGCATTCAAGCCGTATTTTGACTGGCGCCGCCGAACCTCCTCTGAAGAAAGTCCTTGCGTAGGAGAGACATCAAGCTGCTGAAGAACATGCTCGACATCTAATTGGAACCAAGTGGTGCTTTTTTTGAGCTCTTTTTCAACAATCATGATACTGCAAAATTTGATTGCAAGATAAAATGTATCTTTGCTCGAGCCATAAGGGCGCGCATGCACACCACTGTAGAGTAAAACATCTTGAGCAGAAAACAAAAAATGGAGTAAGCATGAAGAAAAGCCTCTCGCTGACAATCCTGCTGCTAAGCATTTTTCACACGGTGAATGTGCATGCACAAGTGGGTTATACGGATGCGTTTCCATCTTTGCCAAATTTTTCTTTCCCCTTGGAGATGGTGCATGCGGGAGATGGCACAAACCGGCTCTTTGTGGTAGAGAAAGCAGGACGAATTCGCGTGTTTCAAAATCAAAGTAACGCCAACAGCTACACGACATTTTTAGACATCACCGACCGTGTAGTGCTAAGCAATCCGCCAAACAGCGATGAGCGCGGGCTACTTGGTTTAGCCTTTCATCCAAACTACGCCACGAACCGACAGTTCTATGTCTACTACACACGCGACACGGTCATCAGCGGCATCGGTACACGCATGAAGATGATTCTCTCACGCTTTCAAGCCAGTGAGTCAAACCCGAATGTGGCACTGCCAAATAGCGAATATCGCATCTTACAGTTTGTGAAAAATCAGAACAATACCAATCACAATGGCGGCAAAATTGCATTTGGTCCTGACGGCTTGTTATATGTTTCAGTCGGTGATGGCGGCGGCGGTGGCGACCCGCAAAACAATGCGCAGAACGTAAATAACCTATTTGGCAAAATTTTGCGCATTGATGTCAATGGTGATGATTTTCCAAGCGACAACGACCGCAATTACCGCATTCCGCCAACCAATCCATTTGCGTCGGGCGGCGGACGAGCGGAAATTTTTGCATGGGGCATTCGCAACATGTGGAAGTTTTGCATTGATAACATTGAGGGCATAATTGGCGGCGATGTCGGGCAAAATGCACGCGAGGAAATTGACCGTGTGGAGCTTGGCAGAAATTACGGCTGGCGCTTCATGGAAGGCGATTTGCCCTACAACATTCCAAACCCCGCCGATACCAACGGCTTGAATCTTGCGCCACCAATTCACGTCTATCCACACACACAAGGACGGTCGGTAACTGGCGGATTTGTCTATCGCGGCAGCGCACTGCCTGAACAAGTCGGTCGCTACATCTTCGGCGACTATGTCTCAGGGCGAGTCTGGTCGCTCAACTTGAGCACAAATGCGGTCACGCAACTCTTTCTTGCCAGTGGCATCAACATTGCAAGTTTTGGGGTTGACCAAAATAACGAGCTCTACTTTTTGGGCTTCAACAACGGACGGATTTATCGCTTTACAAACACAGCACCACCGCCAACAGGCGATGCCGTAGCGGGCATTGGCATTTGGTCGGCAATGGGAACGGGAGTAAATGGCACGGTGCGTGCCATTGCGGTCAAAGGCGATGAAGTGTTTGTGGGCGGCTCATTTACGCAAGCAGATGGTGTGCCCGCAAACAACATTGCGCGCTGGAGACCGGGCGAGGGTTGGACGGCATTAGGTAGCGGCGTGAGCGGTACCGTCAATGCCATTGCCATTGACCAAAATGGAAATGTGCTGGTCGGTGGAACATTCACCACAGCAGGCGGCGTGTCGGCAAACAACATTGCACGCTGGAACGGCACAGCATGGAGTGCACTTGGCACCGGCACAAACGGCTATGTCAGTGCGATTGCCGTAGCACCAAACGGCGACATCTTCATCGGAGGAGCATTCAGCCAAGCAGGGAGCATTGCGAATGCAAATAACATTGCGCGCTGGGATGGCACAGCGTGGCATAGCTTAGCAGGCGGCATGAACAATGAAGTGCGTGCCTTAGCACTCGATGCCAATGGTAACCTATTTGCAGGCGGCAATTTTACCACAGCAGGCGGCGTAAATGCCGCAAACATTGCGCGCTGGGATGGCTCGTCGTGGCATGCGCTGGGTGCAGGCGTAGATGCTTTCGTCAATGCAATTACTGTATTGCCAAATAATGATGTAGTGGCTGGAGGTATTTTTATCAATGCAGGCGGTGCACCAGCCAACCGCATCGCACGATGGACAGGGAGCACTTGGCAGACACTCGGCACAGGCGTCAGCGGATGGGTCTCTGCCTTAGCATCCGTGGGCAATACCATCTACGCAGCAGGCGGATTTGTAACCGCTGGCGGGCGCATTGTTAATCACATCGCGCGCTGGAATGGATCAAGCTGGGAAGCATTAGGGCACGACGCCATAGGAGCAAACGCAACCCTCAACGCACTGGCAGTGCAGGGACAAACCCTATTTGCCGCCGGCAATGCCACCGCATTCGGAGGCATTGCAGCAAACGGCATTGCACAGCTTGAAATGCCAAATGCGGCGGAAGTTCGCTCCGTGTCAGCAGGAAATAGCTCACACACTTTTGCAGGCACAGGCGTCAGCATTGATTTTACAAGCGTAGCCAATAACGGCTCTGTTAGTGTAGCTCGCTACGATAGAGCGCCGCAAAATGTCATCGGTATTCCGCAAGCAAATGTCAGTTCGTATTGCTTCGTGATAACGCAAACGGGACTGGGCACATTCAATGCGCTCTTGCGCCTAAATCGGACGCAAATTCCAAACAGCGGTATTTCAAATCCTGCTACGGTGCGCGTGTATCGACGAGCGACGCCCAATACAGGCACATTTGCAGCGCTGCCGAATGCCTTTACTTCAAGTGCGCCTGACGAAGTGCGTGCCACAACCAACTCATTTTCAGAACTTGCACTGGGTGGCGATAGCGACAATCCACTGCCCGTTGAACTCGTGGCGTTTAGTGGCGTGCGCACTGCGAACGGCATTCAACTAAGCTGGACAACCGCATCGGAACGCAACAATGCAGGATTTATTGTCCTGCGCTCATCCACAAGCAACCCACAGCCTGCGGCGATTGCCTCGTATCAGTTCTCGCCTGAATTGCGCGGCAGGGGCACAAGCAGCACGGCAACCAACTACACATTCTTGGATAGAGCCGTGGAGTCTGGTCAAGTCTATACCTACCGCTTGCGTAGTGTAGATTTTGACGGCACCATTCACGACTACTTACGCACGGTAACGCTCGAGGCGCCACGCTTAGAGATAGATGAGCATGAACGCAAGGTTTATGATTACGCTTTGATGCAAAACTATCCTAATCCATTCAATCCCACGACGGTGATTCGCTTTACGATGCGCCAAGCTGGCGTAGCGACGCTGACCATCACCGATGTGCTGGGCAGGGTAGTCAGAAGCGTTACGCTCAATGCCGCCGCAGGTGAAAACCGGTTCAACTTTGACGGCACAGGATTGCCAAGCGGACTATACTTCTACCGACTGCAGACACAAGGATTTAGCGATGTCAAAAAGATGATGCTCGTAAGGTAGTAACAAGAGCACACGAGTGTTCTAAGAGCTGGCTGAAGGCAGAGACAAGGCAAAATGCAAAAGAGTGTGCTGGCGTAGTCAAGAAGCAAGAAGATTTTTCTAACTTAGCTCATCAACACGCACACAGAATGACTTTTGCTGAACGCGCCATTAAGTTTTTCTCTACACTCGATTTGCAAGTGCCGCTGCCAGAAGGCGTGAGCGCCATGAATCCCTACAAAAACCCCGAAGTGATGCAAATTGTCACCGCGTTTTTTGAAAAATTTTTTAATGATGAGAATCGGCGCATTTTTGTCTTTGGTATCAATCCGGGGCGATACGGTGGCGGCTTGACCGGCATTGCCTTTACCGACCCCGTTGCCTTGCACAAACACTTGGGCATTCACACCTCGCTCAAAGGTCAGCGTGAGCCATCTTCGATTTTCATTTACGATTTTATCGAGAGCATGGGCGGCGCTGAAAAATTCTACTCAAAGTTTTATTTCACCTCGCTCTCGCCAATTGGCTTTACAAAGGATGGCAAAAACTTCAACTTCTATGACGACAAAAGCTTTGCCGAAGCACTGCGACCGTTTATTGTGCAAAGCATTGTAGAGCAGCTCAAGTTTGGCGCTGTGACACGCATCGCCATTTGCTTAGGCACAGGCGAAATCTATAAGTTTTTCAGGTCGCTCAATCATGCTGAAAATTTCTTCGAGGAAATCCTGCCCGTCGAGCATCCGCGTTTTATTGTGCAGTATAAGCGCAGTCGCATGCATCACTATCTGCTAAAGTATCACGAGGCATTTGAAGCGGCTCTGAAACTGGTTAGTTGAAACAAGCAAGTGCAATCCCCTGTCAATCACTTCGGTAGAAAGTTGGCAAATGCGCTGGCAGAGTATGATGCAGGTGGTGTATAGCCGCGCTGGAGTTTGAGATATGCAAGCGAAGCAATCATGGCAGCGTTGTCGGTCGAGTAAATCGGCTTTGGAATATGAAGTGAGAAATTTTTTTCTGCGCAGACTTGCTGGAACCTTCGGCGTAGTTCGGAGTTGGCGCTCACGCCGCCTGTGACGCTGATAGTTTTCAGCCCGAAGGTTTCGGCAGCCAAAATGGTCTTTTCGACCAAAACATCTACAATTGCGGCTTGAATAGAGGCACAAAGGTCAGCCAAGTGTGCTTGCACAAAGGCTTCACTTTTATCGCGCAGAAAGGTTTGCACAGAGGTTTTTAGACCAGAAAAACTAAAGTTAAAGTTGTTTGGGTTAGCGTGTGCAGAATGTGCAGTGTGCATGAGCGCGCGTGGAAACTTGTGAAAGTTGGCATCGCCTGACTGGGCAAGTTTATCCATCGCTGCGCCAGCTGGATAGCTCAAGCCTAACATCTTCCCAGTCTTATCGAATGCTTCGCCAGCGGCATCGTCAATGGTTCGTCCGATGACTTTGTAGCTCAAATCTTCTTGCACGATGCTCAGCAGAGTGTGTCCGCCAGAGACCGTCAGGCAAAGGTAGGGAAAAGAGGGAAAGGTATCGGTGCTGCCATCATCGATGAAGACGGAAAACATGTGAGCTTCAATATGATTGATGGGCAAAAACGGTTTGCCCAGTGCGAAAGCAAATGCTTGTGCGAAGTTAAGCCCTACCAGCAGTGCGCCGATAAGTCCGGGTCCAGCCGTTGCAGCTATGAAATCGAGCGATGACTTATGTATATTCGATTTTTCTAAAGCTTGTTCGAGCACGAACACAATGAGCCGTTCATGTTCGCGCGAGGCAAGTTCGGGCACAACGCCGCCAAAGGTTTGATGCGCAAGTTGCGAGCTAATAATGTTTGAGGCAACTTTGCCGTCAATGAGCACAGCGGCTGAAGTTTCGTCGCAACTGGTTTCAAGCCCGAGTATGACCATAACTTAAAACATTAGTTAGTATGGAAAAGCCGCGCAAAGATAAGAAGACCTACTCAATGGTGCGCTTTTCACGCATGTTTTTGTTTCTCTTTGGCGCAAGTTTGGTGTTTCTCTTTCTGCCACGCATTGGTCAAATCCATTTGATTTATCATGTCCATCCTATGCTCTCTTTCTTCCTGACGATTGCTGGCATTGTGATTTGCCTATATGCGTTCATCGGTGGCGAAGGCTTGTACTACAATTACACTGTTGAGAAAGGCGAAAAGAAAGAACAAGGTGAACCGCAAAAGGAATCCTAACTAAAACGACCACAATCTCTCGGAAAAATCTGGTTCTGAACCTAGCTTCAAAAACATGATTACAGCCCTCTCAATCGACGAGCTGAATGCGAAAATCAAGCAAGAGTCGGAATTTGTAAATCGGCTGCGAGCGGAAATTTCAAAAGCCGTGGTGGGGCAAAACTATGTGATTAATCGGCTGCTGATTGGGCTTTTAACCAATGGTCACATTTTGCTGGAAGGCGTGCCCGGGCTTGCAAAAACCCTCACCGTAAGCTCGCTTGCCAAAGCGCTCAATCTCAAATTTCAACGCATTCAGTTTACGCCCGACCTCTTGCCCGCAGACCTTATTGGCACGATGATTTACAACCAGAAGGACATGAAATTCTACACCAAGAAAGGACCGATTTTTGCGAATGTGATTTTAGCCGACGAAATCAATCGCTCACCAGCCAAAGTGCAATCGGCACTGCTGGAAGCCATGCAGGAAAAGCAGGTAACGATTGGCGAAGAGACCTACAAGCTCGATTCACCATTTTTGGTGCTGGCAACGCAGAACCCTGTGGAGCAAGAGGGCACCTATCCTTTGCCAGAAGCGCAAGTTGACCGCTTCATGATGAAGCTCAAAGTGGGCTATCCTTCACGCGAAGATGAGTTGGAAATCATGCGGCGCATGGCACGCACCGAACCGCCAGAGCCCATTGAGCCCGTCGTTACGCCCGAAGAAATTTTGCGCGCCAGAAAAGTTGTCAATGAAGTCTACATTGACCCGAAAGTGGAGCAGTATATCGTCGATATCGTGTTTGCCACCAGAGAGCCAGAAAAGGTTGGGTTAGCGGAGCTGAAGCCGCTCATTGCCTACGGTGCTTCACCACGCGCCACGATTTACCTCAATCTGGCGGCACGAGCGCATGCGTTTCTCAATCAGCGCGGCTACACCACACCCGAAGATGTGAAAACCGTCGCCTACGACGTGATGCGGCATCGCATCATTCTCACATATGAAGCTGAAGCCGAAGAAGTCAAACCTGAAGACATCATTCGTCGAGTGCTTAATGCTGTGCCTGTACCATAGCTAACTGCAAGTTCCTTGGGGACAAGTGGCAAAAGCGAAAGAAAAAAAACGGCAGAGCACCTCTTCCAAACCTGAGTCCGAGCGCGGGCTAACACGCATCGACAGTCGCGATACACACGGCTGGATGATGCGACTGTGTCATCAGGGCACGGTCTACACGAAGCTCTTCAGCGATGGGGTTTATGGCGGCACCAAAAAAGCGCTGAAGGCGGCACGCAAGTATCGTGAGCAACTTGCCAAACAATTAGGCATTGAATCATTAGAGAAGCGACGCAGGGTGCGTCGTGTCAGCACGCAAAGTGTGCCAACTGGTGTTGTTGGCGTATATCGCGGCACAAGTAAGACCAAAAGTGGCAAACTGCGTCATTACTATGCGGTAAGCTGGAGCCCTAAGCCAAATAAATTGAAAACCAAATCGTTCTCGATTGCTAAATATGGCGAAGCAAAAGCCTTTGAGCTGGCAGTTGAGTATCGCAAAAAAATGGTAAAAAAAATCATTGGCGATTTGCCAGATTTGACTGCACAAGAACAAGCACCAACAAAACGCTACATGCCTGCTGATGCAGTGATGAACGCGCAGGAAAAGTCCGAGAAAAGCAAAAAGAAAAAGCGAAAAAAGAAAAGCGACACTTGAGCATGCCTGAAACACTGCCCAAAGAAGTTTTCAAAAAAGTGCGACAATTGGAAATCCGCACGCGTGGCTTAGTCAATAACATCTTCAGCGGAGAATATCACTCGGCATTCAAGGGCAAGGGAATAGAGTTTGCCGAAGTGCGAGAGTATCAGTTCGGCGACGATGTCAGGGCAATTGACTGGAATGTCTCAGCCCGCCGAGATGATGTCTTCATCAAAGTCTTCGAAGAAGAGCGTGAGCAAACCCTGATGATTCTCTTCGATGCCTCTGGCTCTGGAGTGTTTGGCTCAACGCATCAATCCAAACGCGAACTTGCCGCAGAAATTTGTGCCACGCTGGCATTTAGCGCTATCAAAAACAACGACAAGGTCGGATTGATTATCTTCACCGACAAAGTTGAAAAGTTTATCGCCCCACGCAAAGGCAGAACGCATGTCCTGCGAATTTTGCGCGAGATTTTTTTCTTCGAGCCCCAAGGGAAGCATACAAACATCTCGGCAGCGCTCGATTTTGCTACACGCGCACTCAAACGCCGAGCTATTGTCTTTCTGGTCAGCGACTTGATGGACGATAGCTACATTGACAAAATGAAACTCATCAACAAAAAGCATGATTTTGTAGTTATTCACATCACCGACCCGCGAGAGTTGTCTTTGCCAGAAGTCGGACTCCTATACCTTGAAGATGCAGAAACCGGCGAGTGCTACCTTGTAGATACCTTTGACGAAGAATTTCTCAAAAGCTATGAAAGCCGTATCTCACAAGTGCAAGCCAATCGCAAGGCGCAATTGCAACGGTTGCAAATAGATGTGGTACAAGTATCAACAGATAAATCGTATATCAAACCACTTGCGGCGTTTTTCCGCCAGCGTGAAATGCGTCAGTAGTCGTGCTATGAAAAAATCTGGATGGTTTTGGCTTTGCTTGGCTATCAGCTTCACACAAGCACTATCGCTACAAGCGCAGCAACCTGTGGCAACACTGTCGGTTGAGCCCGATACCTGCACCATTGGCGATGACATTTTCTACACCATCAGCGTGCTGAAAAAACCCTCGATTCGCTTGCAGTATCCATCTCTGAACGATTCAGCAAGTTTCCAACCGTTTGAAATTCGCCAGATGCAAACCCTGCCTGCAGAAACGCAAGAAAAAATGACCCTCGAAAAAATTCGCTACAAACTGACCATCTTTGATACAGGCATGCACTATCTGCCACCCATTCGGCTGGTCTATACAGACCAAGAAACGCAGCAGCAAGATTCGCTGACTTTGGAAAGCCGAAGCGTGTATGTGCGGTCGGTCTTAGACACAGCAAGAAAGGATATTGTCGACATCAAGCCAGTGCGAAGTGTGCCAATCCCCTTGTGGGTGTATTTTGCTGGCGGTGGACTGCTGGTGCTGCTGGCAGTAGGGATTTACTTGCTTGTGAAATATCTCCGCACACGTCCGAAATTGGTAGAGCCAGTGTCTGTGGCACCAACGTTAACCCCCTTTGAAATTGCAAATGAAAAACTGAAGTTGCTTGAAAACTATGCCTTGCAATCGCAAAGCGACTTCAAAGCTTACTACACGGCGCTCAGCAATACTGTGCGCGAATTTTTAGAGCAACACTACGGATTTCCAGCAATGGAGCAACTGACATCAGAAATTGATGCTGTCATGCAAGCCAGAAGACCAAAAGAAGAGGCAGAGCGCATCAGAGTGCTACTGGAAGAAGCCGACCTTGTAAAGTTTGCAAAATTCCAGCCCGAAGTATGGCGTGCCCGAGAAATGTTGCGTCTTGCTTTCCAGATTATTGAGGTCGGTAAGCCAAAAGAACCAGATGCTGTGAAGGAGAAAAATGCCAATGTTTGAGATATTTTTCCGAGAAGAATTCTCGTTTCAAAATCCTGAAGCACTCTGGCTACTCTGGCTCCTGCCAGTGTTGGCATTTTGGCAGTGGCATCGGGAGCGGACGGGAAAGGTAGCGACCTTGGTGTTTTCGGATGTCAGGCAAGTGATGCAGACCCGCCATAGTGCATTGAGTATGAAAGCCTTTCGGTATAGCACGCTGATATTGCGGCTGTGTGCGCTGGCATTCTTGATTGTGGCTTTGGCAAGACCGCGCCTTGAGAACCAAAAACAGACCATGTATGCCGAAGGCATTGATATTATTCTCGCCATTGACCTCTCGGGCTCAATGCTGGCTGAAGATTTTGAGCCCAAAAACCGTGTTGAAGCCGCCAAAGATGTTGCGATTGATTTCATTAACAAACGCATCAGCGACCGTATTGGCTTGGTAGTGTTTGCTGGGCAGAGTTTTACGCAGTGCCCGCTGACGCTGGACTACAATTTGGTTAAATCAATGATTGCAAAGCTCAAGGCTGGCTGGTTAGAAGAAGATGGCACGGCAATCGGCTCGGCAATTGCGACTGCCACCAATCGGCTGCGAGAATCCAGCGCAAAAACAAAGCTCATCATTTTGCTGACGGATGGACAAAACAACGCTGGAGAAATTGAACCCATTACCGCCGCTGAATTGGCGGCTGCATTGGGCATCAAAATCTACACAGTGGGCGCAGGCACACAAGGCTATGCAAACTATCCCTTCGAAGACCCACTATTTGGCAAACGCTACATGCGCGTCAAAGTCGATGTCGATGATGCCATGCTGACACGCATCGCTGAAATCACAGGCGGAAAATACTTTCGTGCCACAGACTACGAGAGCCTCAAAAAAGTCTACAAGGAAATCGACGCACTGGAAAAAACGAAAGTCGAAGTGGAAACTTATGTGGAATACAAAGAGGAATTTGCACAATTTCTTGCGCCTGCCTTGCTCTGTTTAGCGCTCGAGCTACTGCTTGCCCATACACGATTTCGTAAAGCTCCATGAGGAAATGCCCTAACGCATTGCTTTAGTGTATGCATGCCGAAAAAGTGCTTCATATTCGGGAGTAAAGCGAACATTGCGCCGCTGCATCACAGTTCGTGCCACTGCCAGAGCTTTCTCTAAATCGTAATTGACAAAACCATCGGCGCCGCCCCATTGGAAGTCGCCAATCGTCTTAGGTGGGAACCCTGCACCAAAAATGTTCGAACTCATGCCGACCACCGTGCCTGTGTTGAACATGGTGTTAATTCCGCACTTGGAGTGCTCACCCATAATTAGTCCCAAGAACTGCATCTTTGTGTCAATTTCTTTGCCATTCACATTCATGCGAATGGTGCTGTAGTTGTTCTTCAGGTCAGATGTGTTGGTATCAGCGCCTAAATTGCACCAGCTTGAGATGTAAGAGTGCCCCAGAAAGCCTTCGTGCTGTTTATTGGCATAGCTTTCTATGATGCTACTCTCAATTTCGCCGCCTGCTTTGGAATAAGCGCCGATGTAGACATGGTCATAAATTTTGGCGCCGATTTTGACCGTCGCACCTGTGCCGATAAACACATTGTTCATCAGCACGGCATTGGGGAAGATTTTGGCATTTGCAGAAACATAGATGTATCCATCAGTGGCGTCGAGAACAGCACCGGCACGCACGTCGGCGCCAGCACCGATGTAAATGCGTGCATCATTGACAAGCACGGCACGAGGATGCACCTGACCGTGAATCTGTCCAAACTCGGCACACAGCGGTGCTTCACGACGAAATTCTTCGGGATGAAGTCGCACCAAATCCCACATGAAAGCAATGTAGCGGCAATCAACTTGCGTGCTGGAAAAGCGCTCGGAAATCATTTTAGCATCAATGAGTTCAGGCAAAGTGTCGCCAAAGACTTCCTTCGGATTGGCACGGAAGGCAATAAGCTGTCCGCCATTAAAATAAGCCTTCCCAAACTCGAAGGCACCGCTCAAGACCTTTTTGGCAAAAAATTGGTCGCAGATTACGCGACCGTTGAGAAAGAGTACATCGTCGTCAGCAATGTCGTTGATAGCGTGGTTTGGCAGCACAAGTCGCCAGTGCGGTGCCAGTACGGGACGCATGTGCAAGCCTACTTTCAGTGAGGGAAGCGCCACTTCAAACTTTTCACGAAGCGAGCGCATGCCCAGCGTCAGTTCATAAATCGGCTTGAGATGCAAAAGCGGACTGAACTTATGGACGCCATCATCTTCAAAGAGTATGACTTGCATAGCTTACTGTTATGGCTTAGTCAGATTGCAACAACATGAAGCGAATTTGGCATAACGCTTACACTGATGCAACCTTCAACATGTTCATAGACTTCGCCATCTAAATGCAAGGATTCTGGACGAGAAAGATGAATGACCGCATGCTTGATTTTGGTATAGATAACTTGAGAAGTATGAATGTGCGTACCGCGCATAAAAGTCAAAACCCAGTAAGGTAATTCAATCATCGGGAATGCTTTCAGGATGCAAATATCAAGCCAGCCATCGCGCATATCGGCTTCAGGCGCAATCCAAAACTTACCGCCTTCACGGCGACCGTTGCCAATCATTACCGAAAAGACATTTTCTGTCACGGTCTGAATGCCGTGAGGTGTATGTAGCTCAAAGGTCATTGGTGCAGCGCGATGCGTACGTGCCACTATCCACAGCGCATAGAGATAAATCAGGTCGCCACGCAGATGTGGCACAAGTTTAGCAACACGAGCAATTTCGCCCGTAAAGCCAATGCCTAGCGAATTCAAAAATGCTCGCTGAACATGAAACCCGTGCTGCTGGAAAGAAACTTGACCTGTATCAATTGTGCAAGTGGCAGAGCATAGCACTTTCTCAACAGCACTCTCAAGGCGAACCCGGCGCGGAGCTCTATTGCAAGAAAGATTGCTATAAAAGTCATTGCCTGACCCCATCGGAATGCAGCCTAAGACCGTATTGGAATGAATCAGTGGTTGTGCAGTTTCATTGAATGTGCCATCGCCGCCGCAAGCGACAACGGTATCGACCGAACATTTGACGGCGCGTGCAAATTCTGTGGCATCGTGTGGCTTAGTAGTGAGTTGAATTGTGGTATCTACCTGTCGGGCTTTTAGTGCATGATGCAAAGGTTCGACATGACGTTTGGCTTTACCGCGGTTAGCCGCAGGATTCAAGATGAACCAATAGCGGCGCAATGCTGACATGGTGTGCATGGCTGGTGGATGTAAGGAACGAACAAGAGAAGCATGCATTGAAGAATGTTCTGGATGCATGAAGCAAGCAAGATTTATGTTGTTTGTAAAAAGTGGCTCTGAATCTGCAACTGAATCTGTATCTTACCGCTGTGAATTGAAAGGATATGCCCGTACGCACGTTTGTTGTATCAAGCGATTCGCTTTCTGGAGCGGCGTCAAGTCTTTCGCTTGAAAAATATGAAAAAGACTTAAATGCGGCGCAATGGGAAGCTGTGCGCACCACTGAAGGTGCTGTGCTAACCATTGCTGGCGCAGGCACTGGTAAAACTAAAACCTTGACCTATCGAGTCGCCTACTTGATTGAGCTCGGTGTGCCAGCCAGCACGATTTTGCTGCTGACCTTTACGCGCCGCGCCGCAGAAGAAATGCTCAACCGTGCAGCTGCCTTAGCAGGACCAGCATGTAGCCAAATCTTAGGCGGCACATTTCATGCCTACGCACTGAAATTGTTGCGTCAGTATGGCGCACACATCAAACTAGCAGATAATTTTACCGTGCTCGACCAAAGTGATGCTGAAGATGTCATTGACCTCGTGCGCACGGCATTAGGCTATCACAAAAAAGGCAATGCTGTAACAGAGAAACGCTTCCCAAAAAAGAGCACGCTCTACAGCATCATCAGCACCGCCGCAAATCGCAACATGCCTATTGAAGCCGTAATTGAAAGCACCTACCCACATTTTCTCTCTTTAACCGACGACATCAAAAAAATTGCACAAGCCTACCACGACTATAAGCGCACAAATGCTCTGGTAGATTATGACGATTTGCTAACGCTTAGCGTGGAGCTACTGACCGAAAAACCCGATGTCCGCACGCGCATCAGTGGTGCTATACGCTACATCATGGTGGATGAATATCAAGACACCAACTTGGTGCAAGCTAATTTGGTAAAGTTGCTTTCCGAAGTGCATGGCAATGTGATGGTCGTCGGAGATGATGCCCAGTCCATTTATGCCTTTCGTGGGGCGAACTACCGCAACATTTTTGATTTTCCAAAGCTATTTCCGAACTGCCGCATCATCAAACTTGAGGAAAATTATCGGAGCACCGAACGCATTTTGGATTTGACCAATGCCGTCATTGCACAAGCAAAAGAAAAATTTGCCAAACGACTCTATACCACCACCAAACTGGGCGGCGAATATCCTGCTATTGTGCCTGCACAAGATGAGCGCATGCAATCCAAGTTTGTGGCGCAACGCATTTTAGAACTGCGAGAAGAAGGACTGGCGTTGAGCCAAATGGCAGTTCTCATGCGCAACAGCCGTGATTCATTTGACCTCGAGCTCGAGCTGCGCAAGCGCAACATTCCTTTTGTCAAATACGGCGGGCAAAAAATCACCGAAGCGGCGCATATCAAAGACTTTGTAGCCTATCTCAAACTGCTGCATAACCCAAAGGATGTGCTGAGTTGGAACCGCATCTTGAAACTTCTGCGCGGCATTGGTCCGAAAACTGCACAAGAGATTAGCGAATGGATAAAAACTGCCCCAAACCCATACCGTGTTGATACATCAGGTGTCTCGCCCAAATATCTCGAATCCTTGCGCCAATTGGCAGAACTTTTCGCCGAGCTGACAGCAAGCAACACCACGCTCATAGACAAAGCTGAACGAATCTACAGCTACTACCTGCCTCTCATGCGTGAGCAGTATTTTGAAGATTACCCCAAGCGCCAAAAAGACCTTGAAAACTTTCTTACCATTTTGACCAATTACTCATCCATTGAAACCTTGCTGACAGACTTGGCATTAGACCCTATTGACCTTTCTGCGATGGAGACAAAGGCAACGCAAAAGGATGAATCACCATTAGTGCTATCGACTATTCACTCTGCGAAGGGACTGGAGTGGGAGGCAGTGTTTCTCATCAATGCACTCGATGGGATTATTCCATCACGCTATGCAGTGAGCAGCACAGAAGAACTCGATGAAGAATTACGCTTGCTGTATGTTGCCCTGACACGCGCAAAAAAATATCTCTACATTTCATACCCGATTGTCTGCGCAGGACCTGGTCAAGAGCTTTACTTTGGCAATCCTTCGCGGTTTCTGGCGGATGTGCCTGAAGAGAGCTATGAAAAAATTGTGCTCGTTAAGGCAGGGTCAGCACCACGAGCACTGCCAGCAAAGAACAAGAATGAGTAGGGCTTCCGAGCATCAGGAAGGAATGCACACAACAATAGCACACGGAAACACGGATTGACTTTTCCCGTTCTTGCAAAGGAATCCACTCATGGATGCTTCACTTCGTTCAGCATGACAAAACCGACCGTGTCATTCCGAGCGCAGCAAGGAATCCATTATGGATTCACTACGCTGCGCTTCGTTCAGCGTGATAAACTGTAGCATACTTGAGTCCTACTTGACCAGCATCATTTTTTTCGTCTCGGTAAATTCAGGTGTGGTCAGGCGATAGAGATAGACGCCACTGGCAAGACCACTTGCATTGAAATTGACCTGATATGTGCCAGCGGGCTGACGCGCATTAACCAGCGTGGTAAGCTCACGTCCAAGCATATCGAAGACACTGAGCTTGACAGTAGTAGATATGGGCAATTGATAGCGAATAGTGGTCGTCGGATTGAAAGGATTAGGATAATTTTGTGCCAGCTCAAAGCGTGTGGGTTTAGGCAACATGTCATCATTGACAGATGAAGCCCCAGTGATAGGCAGTTGAGCAAAATCGCGTTGGAGAATGGCACGAAGTTGCGCCGCACCAACCCCAAACCACTGTGCTAACAGAGATGCATAGACTTGACGGAAATCAAACTGCATGGCTAATTGGTTATTCACCAGATTAGTCAGATTAGGGATAATTCCGCCGCGAACAGCTTCGCCGACAATGAAAAGTGGTGCGGCAGTGCCGTGGTCAGTGCCCATGCTTCCGTTTGAGCGAACGGTTCTGCCAAATTCTGAAAAAGTCATCGTGAGCACGCGCGGTGCCACACCTAAGCGACGCAAATCATCTTGAAAAACCGACAAAGCTTGCGAGAGCAGGCGCAGAAGGTTGGCATGTGTGCCAGCGGTTGTATCAGTGGCGGTAACTTGTGCCGCATGAGTATCAAAGCCGCCAAGTGAAACGTGGTAGATGCGCGTTTGCAATCCGCCAGCAATGAGGCGCGCCACAATGCGGAGCTGGTCTGCCAAGCGGTTCGTGTTTGGCGCAGGATAAGTGGCGCGATTTTGCGCGCGGTCAGCTGCCGCCTTAATTTGCGATGCATATTGAATGGACTGCAATCCCACGCGCCGAATAAAGCGCAATTCATCACCGGCAGTGGTGTCGGGCACAGTGCCAACATCTACCGCCGAATTGCCGCTAATTAAGCGATAAAATGTATCGGGGTCTTGAAGGGCGATACCAAGAAATTGAGAGGACCCACGCAACATCAAAGAAAGCGTGGAGCCAATCTGAAGCGCTGGCGGGTCTGGCGCATTGGCACGTGGATACCCATCAGGAAAGTTCGGGAAAAGCGTTTCTAAAAACCGACCGACCCAACCTGAATCCAAAAATTGATTGGAATCTGAAGCGGTCATCCAAATATCCGTTGCTCGAAAATGCGAAAGGTTAGGGCTGGGATATGAGTTGCACAAGCACGACTTTGCCTTCATCGTAGAGCGTTTTCAGCTCAGGCATAGCTGGATGCAGTCCTGTCGCTGGCGTCAGGCGCAACACACGATTTTCAGGAATCGCAATGTTGGCGCGTGCTTGCTGATAGGCACTGTATTGGTCAAGGGGAATCACCGTATTGAGCCCATCATTACCGCCTGAGAGTTGAACAATCACCAAGATGCGCTCACTGGAGAGCGTGCTAAGAAGATGCAAGGCGGGAGTATGCGCAAGCGCCGACAGAGACAGCCCGTTAAGTGTCAGCGGTATGCCTAAAGCTGAAGAAAGCCGCAGAAACTGTCGCCGATTCATGGCATGCAGGAGTTAGAGGTGATAAAATTGCTTCATGAAGTTATGAAAGTTGATATTCTGCCATGCGCAGCATAAAGCGCAAAAGATTTTGCAAGCGCATATCTACTGCTCGCCGCTTGTTCATATCGTTAGGATTGCGCATCAAATCATTCCATTGCTCGGTCCATTCGTAGTAGGGCACGCCGGGCATAAGCACATTGTCAACAAGGTCTTGGATTTGTTCGTCTGAGAGTTCCACCGCAAAAATTTGCCGCGAAAGGTCGCGCACCATTTGATACGGTGCTGAAGGATTCGGCAGCGCCTGAACTATCGCAATGCGATTTAAGTTTGCGGCGGTAACAATAGCATCGGAATAGCTGTGTCGTGCAGGTAAAGTTGCTGAGTTAATCCAAAGCCGGTGATACGATGGCTCTTGGTAGTATGCTTCCCAGCCAGCAACTGTCGGATGCTGCATCAAATTCATCTGTAGGGTGCTGAACCAGCTGATGTAGCGTTGCATGGCAGGAATCAGTTGAGTTTGCTCGGTTGGATTGTTCGGAAAAAAGAAACGGTGCATGCCTACGATGAAGTCAGCCGGACTTTTGATGAAAGCGCCCATAGTTTGGGCATCAAAAAAATGCTGGCTGGCAAATAGTGTGCGCAGCACAGGGCGCAGTTCGTAGTTGTTCTGCCGAAGCAGTTGTGCAAGCGGCTCAATAACATTGCGCTCCACTGTAGAATCAATCACATAATAGACGAACCAGCGATAGAGTTTGCGCACAAGAAAGCGTGCCGTTTCAGCTTGCTGAAAAATCATGTCAAGCAAATCTTTGAGCTCTTCCATGCCAGCGCTGGCAGAATTGCGCCCGCGAATCACTGTGTTTTGAAAAGCAGATGAAAATTGCTTGTTGCCTGTATCATGGCGCGTAACATCAAAGACTGTGCCAATGGGAACAGTGGTCGAGCGGTATCCGACATCGCGCCAGCCCGTCAAGACACGAGCGGCAGCAGCTACATCTTGCTCGGTGTAGTTGGTGTAATTGCCCTGCGCAAGTTCAGGTCCCTTACCAATTGTAAAGAGCTCAAAAAGTTCACGCGCATAGTTTTGATTGGGGCGACCAGCAACATTGACATTGCCATTGAGGTATCGTAGCATGGCGGGGTCAATCGTCACTTCAAGCGTGAGCGTTTTGAAATTCCCCAAAGCAAAGCGGCGAAACAGTGCATTTTGACGATAGAGATAACGCGCATCTGCATTTGCCGCTCTATCCGAGACGAAGTGATTATGCCAAAAGAGCGTCATCTTTTCAATCAGCGAAATAGGCTGATTAATCATCAAGCCAATCCACCATGCGCGAAGGTAGGAGTAATATCGCCCGTCAGCATTCTGTTCGTTGTTGAAAGGTTGGTCGTGCCAAGTTTGACCCGTCGTAATATCAATTGGCGGTTCAGGAGCAGGTCGGTCTTGAAGGAGCTCGTCAAGTGTAGCGTTCAACCCTTGCTGCACGGCTTGACGAATTTGCGCAGGCGTGGCACCAAACATAGCACGGCGCAGAAGATGTGCCGCAGTTTGTTCGTTCCAAGCCCCTGAATAAGGCTGAAGACCACTTGTGGGACGGCGGCGGGCGGCAGTCTCAGACGCATGATGCTCACGCTCGGCAATAGAGACTGACGACCTTGCATGGGTAAGCGATTGAAAAAACTGACGGCGGTTCATGGTTGATGTGAAATGGTTTGAGACAAAGTGCACAGACGCACATGGGCAAAAATAGGTTTAAAACGATTTAGAGAGCAAAGGCTTAGAGGGAAGTTATCAATGTCAGTTGGTGCAAGCCGCCCATCACGCCCAGTGATGAAAAAGCATAATCAAACTTGAACCGTTCAATTGCGACGCCTAAGCCTACTGAAAAACCGGCAAGTCCCAGCGTGCCAGTGAGCGAAAGGTCCTGACGCTGCAAGTTGCTGTAGCCAAAGCGTAGCTTGAGTGCGTCGGTCAGCGTAAATTCTCCGCCAATCGTGAAATTGCGAAATCGCAAAAAGAATTGTTCGCTGGCATCGGCAAGACGAATGAAGCCGAGTGTGAGTTCCAAAGGCAGACCTTCAGGTTTTTTGCTTATGCTGAATCGAACATCGACGGGCAGGGGCTCAGAGGCGCCATCGAAGGTGGAAAGTTGGCTGCCGAAATTGATGATAGCAAATCCGATGTGCAGTTCTTCCGAAGGAATCGAGAGCAAAAGTCCAGCATCAAGGGCGAGTGCAGTAGAGCGAAAGTTTTGAATGGCAGAGAAGATGAATTTTACGCCCAGACCGCCGCGCAGCGTGCCAAAGCCAAACTGTTGCAGAGCACGCGAGTATGCCAAATGCAGAGCAACATCATTAGCCGAAAATGTGCCGAGAGTATTGCCTACTTCGTCCGTCTCGTCAAAGCGACCGTAATTGACAAACGTGATGCCAGCACCGAAGTCACCAAGGTTCTCGAGTTGGCGACCGTAAGCTAAAAATCCTGAATTGATGTCAAGCAAATGTTTTTGAAAACTGAACGACGCCTGTTTGTGTGTAGCGGAGTCTAAAACGGCAGGGTTTTGAAAGAAGCTATTGATGTCGCCAGCAAGTGAGGCGCTATTGCCGCCCAGTGCTGCGATGCGAGCGCTGCGGTCAAGCCGCAGAAACTCATAGACAGAAGTTTGAGCACAAGCAAAAGAAGCAGAAAGTGCAAGGTAGAGCGTGAGCAGAAAGCGCATGCGTTGCCTGTAAGCTAAGTTTGAAGCAAACTACGCAAAATGCTGGGTCTTGTCAAGGTAAGTTGATATGGGCTCATCATGATTCGCTGGCTAAGTATAGGTTGTGTTCCTCGATGTAGCGAGCCACAACGGAAGGAATTTTGCGCAGAGCGGCTTTTCTTTGGTCGGGTTTAGCAAGTTCAAGCCGGAGCATGCTGGATGAGAGGGGCAAATCTAATTTGATAAAGCGCACAGAGGCGTTTGGAAATTCAGGCAGAAGTGAAGGCGGTGAGCTTTGCACTTGCCGTGAAAAGACCAAGAGTTCAGCCATTTGCAAAATTTTATCCGGCGATTTCCATTTTGAAAAAATGCGGTAATTGTCTTCACCAATTGCCAGAAAGAGCTTGGCGCCGGGATACTGTTCGGCAAGATGTTGCAGGGTTTCAAGCGTGTAGGAGGGGTCGGGCTGTGCAAGTTCCCAATCACTGGCTTGGAAGCATGCGCCAGTTTCGTTGAGGTCTTGTGCCAAGAGCTGGGTCATGGCAAAGCGCTGTTGGTCAGTAGCGGTTGCCCCAGACTTGAGTGGGTTGCGAGAGACGCTCAAAATGACCGTATCGGGTCGGAGCAATTCTCGTGTCAAGGTGCAGAGTGCAAGATGACCCAAATGTGGCGGGTCGAAGGTGCCGCCGAACAAAACAATCGATGACAAGACTAGCTACTTGATTATGGTTTGACTGCTTTGCAACAGTTGCTCTTTGACAAAGGCTTTGAAGCCTTCAACTTTATACTTCTTGTCAGGAAATTTTTCCTCATACTTTTCAATCTCGTTTTCAGCCTCTGCCCAACGCTCGCGCACAATAAGCGTTTCAATTTTGCCCAGCAAGGCTTCTTCGTAGTAGGGACTATCGGGATAGTTGGTGAGAACTTCGTCAAAGTAGAGTGTGGCGGCACGGTAGGCGCGAAGTTGGATATACTGCTTGGCAGCATCGAGGGCTTTGAGCGCCAGTTTATTTCGACACTCCATAATTTTTTCTTCGGCAAGTCGGAGCGTGTCGAGCTGACCGAGTTGGGCGTAGAGCCGCGCAATGAGAGCTTCATAGGTGGCTCGGCGTGCCGAATCAGTCGCTTCAGATGCCAAAAGACGCAGGTCACGAATTTCATTTGCAAGACGTGCCGAATCAGGCACAGGATAAGTGTCAATGTAGCTTTGAAACTGTGCAATCGCTTTGCGGCTGTATTCTTGGTCTAAGCTATGAACAGGAGAGAGCTTGTAGTAGCACATAGCAATTTGGAAAAAAGCAATCCGAGCATACGGCGACGAAGGCACATTGCGCAAAAGTGTCTGATAGGCTTCTGCTGCCAGAAGATACTGTCCATAAAAGAAATAGCTCTGTGCTAAATAGAATTGCACGTCGTCTTCGTATTCGGTAGCACGACTGATGTAAGTGAGTTTGTTCAACTCAAGTTGTGCACCGTAGTAATCTTTCTGGTCGTAGAGCGACTTTGCATACTCGAATCGCCCTCTGAGAGAGTCATCAAATACTGCTCGTGGTGTACTGCATCCGACGCCTGCAAGGATTGCACCTAAGCAGAAGAAAGCACGAGCAATGCGAAAAAATGCACTCATCTGTTGAAGTGTCTATCGGCTTCTGACGCTGAAAAACAAAAATACAATAATTCCAATTGCTCCGATGATGGTAAGCGGCGCGGCGGCACTTTCCCAAAAAGAGGGCAAGTTAGGCTTGAAGGTTTCGGCAAAGCGACGGTCTTCGCTGGCGGCAAGCTCATCGACATTGAGCGTGTCTTGCCAAGTCAGGGTAAAGTGCCGCACAAGTAGGGCTTGCTTTTGTGCGCTAAGCAGTTTGCTATCAAAA
>PHFL01000068.1:0-47634 GCA_002794105.1 Candidatus Thermochlorobacter aerophilus
TGCATGCGCATTTGCATCACTTCGTTGGACAAATCTATGAATTAGCCAGACTCGGTGAAAAAGAACATTTGAAACAGATGTTAGATGAATTTGATAAGCAGTGCGAAGAATTTTCTCAAGATGATTTGATTCCTACAAACTGGTGATGGATAGCTACCGAGAGCAAGGCTTTTCGCCTCAGATACCTTCATCCCTACTTTCAAGCATAAGACGTGTGAAGTAAACTTTTTCCTGAACCTTTTCCCCCGCTTTCTCTCGTCATCTTTCAATTTGCTATCACAATGCGTTAGCGTTTTAGCTTTGCTTACAATTTCTTATATTTTTGCATAACTATATTTCTACAAACTATAAAGTAAATGGAGTTCATTGGTTACTTCGGCGCATTTTTGATGGGCGTCGTGCTTGGCATCATGGGCGGCGGTGGTGCCATTCTTACTGTGCCGATTCTCACCTACCTTTTCAACATTGAGGCAGTGCGCGCCACAGGCTACTCACTGTTCGTTGTTGGCATAACGAGCTTCATTGGCGCACTCAATCCCATCCGTTCTGGCAAGGTTAATCTCAACATGGCGGCGCTTTTTGCTGTGCCCTCGATGCTGATGGTGTTTTCGGTTCGCAAATTTTTCCTGCCGCTTTTGCCTGATACACTGCTTGAAATTGGCGCACTTCACATTACGAAAAATCTGGCGGTCATGGCGCTTTTTGCTGTGGTGATGCTCTTTTCAGCCATTGCGATGATTCGCCCTAGAAAAATTGAGCCCGTTAGTAGCAATCAGCATCCTTTTCGCTTGATTGTGCAAGGTTTGTTTGTTGGGTTAATTGCTGGTTCGGTCGGTGCTGGTGGCGGGTTTCTCATTGTTCCAGCGCTGGTGTTGCTGGCAGGCTTAGACATGAAAGAAGCTGTTGGCACATCGCTGCTCATCATTGCCATTCAATCGCTCATTGGCTTTAGCGGCGAGCTTTCTCATGACGTGGATTGGTCGTTTCTGCTCGTCTTTTCAAGCATTGCAGTTGCTGGGATTTTAGTGGGCGGCAAACTTGCTTCGCGTATTCCAAACGAAAAGCTCAAACCAGCTTTTGGTTGGTTCGTTTTGACGATGGGTATCTATATTCTTGCAAAAGAGCTCATCACGCTATGAGTCCAATAGCGAGACGAATTTTGCTGTTGCTGCTATGGAGCAACACCGCAGCACGCAGCCAAACTTTTGAAGGGAATCAGGTTACAGTTGCGCACACGGTTTCATCATGGTCACGTTTTGCCGTTCTTATCTCATCGCAGCAAATGCCTATCTCGCTTATGACAGATGCGCAGCTGCGAATTGGTCAGCAGCAGGTTTTGCAAGGGCGCGTGCATTTGAATTATCATCTCTCGCCGCAAACTTCCTTTTCAATTGGTGGTATTGCTTTTACGCGACAAGGAAGCACCACGACAACAATTGCTTTAGCTCAAGTGCTACATGCTTTTGCTGAGCAAGGCATTGTGCCAGCTGTGCGACTACGCTTTGATTACCGCTGGCAAACTCACCACGAACTACCTGAGCTTAGCCGCCAAAATTGGAGACTTCGTCTTCAGCCTGCTATATCGGCACCAATTACACCACGCTTAAAATTTATACTCAATACCGAGCTTTTTTTCGAGTACTCGACGCCACTTCTGATTGACGAGAATCGCTTGCAGGTCGGCGTGCAGTGGCAAGCCTTCGATACAGCGACCTTGCTGACCGCCTATCAAAACCGTGCATTTTTTGGTCGGACGATGAAATTTGAGCACTCGCTTTTTATTGTTCTGCTTGTACGATTGCAAGTGTAACTTGCAATTATGGAACTTTTTTTGATAAATTACTGTATAACCAATCGGTAAACTAACAAACACTACAACCATGCACATCGAGCGATTTTATCTGAAGTGTCTATCTCATGCTTCCTACATCATCTTCGATGAAGAAAGCAAGGAAGCGGCCATTGTCGACCCGCAGCGCGATACCGTACAATACGAAGACTTTCTCAAGGAGAAAGGTCTTGTGCTGAAGTATGTCTTAGAGACGCACTTGCATGCTGATTTTGTCAGCGGGCACAATGAACTGGCGCAAAAGTATGGCGCAACCGTTGTCTTCGGCGAGAAGGCTGGCTACAAGCGTCCGCACTTTGCCGCAAAGCATCAAGACAAGCTCTATCTTGGCAAGTCGGTAGAAATCACGGTGCTTTCTACACCTGGTCACACGCCTGAGAGTGTTTGCTACGCAGTCAGAGACCTTTCCAAACCCAACGAGCCAATTTCGCTTTTTACAGGCGATACGCTCTTTGCTGGCGATGTCGGTCGTCCCGATTTGCTTGGCGCCAAAATGCCTGCTGAAGTTTTAGCCAATATGCTCTACGATTCAGTTCAGTTTCTCAAAACGCTCCCCGATGAGACGAAAGTGTATCCGGCTCACGGCGCTGGCTCGGCGTGTGGCAAAAGTTTAGCCGATGTGGAGTTTACCACTATTGGTCGCGAGAAATTGACCAATTACGCCTTCAAGCCGATGACGCGTGAAGAGTTCATTCAAGCCGTTACAATTGACCAACCTGAGGCGCCGAAGTATTTCAGTGAAGATGCCGCTATCAATCGCGAAGGTGCCAAAACACTGGAAGAAGTGCTGGCTCATGTGCGCGCCATGTCGCCCGAAGAAGTCGAGCAAGCCATGAACGCTGGCGCCGTGGTCATTGACTCTCGCTCGCCTGATGATTTTGCCCTTGGCTCCATCCAAGGCGCTATCAACATTTGGAGCAACGGACAAATGGCAAACTGGGTTGGCACACTTGTTCCCAAATCTGCGCCGCTCATTATGCTGACTGACGAAGGCTACGAATTAGAAGCTGCCATGCGCTGCGCACGCATTGGCTACGACAATGTCATCGGTTACCTAAACGGCGGGATTGCCGCTTGGCAACAAAGTGGCAGACCTATTATCCAACGCCAGCGTCTGACACCTAAAGAGGCTTTTGAAAAACTCAAAAATGGTGCCTTGTTGCTCGATGTGCGCAAACCATCGGAGCGTAAAGCCAAGTTTATTGAAGGCTCTCATTTCATTACACTTTCTCATTTGGAAGAGCAAGCACACACATTGCCGAAAGATAAACTCATCATTGTTCACTGTGCTGGCGGCTATCGCTCTGCTACAGCAGTGAGCTTGCTCAATAAACACGGCCTGCTGAATGTTACCGACATTATCGGTGGCATTGATGCATGGCAAAAAGACAATCTGCCCGTCGTTGTTAAGCAAGCTGAAGTTTGTGCATCATAAATCATCAACTTTTTAGGGGGTTACAACCATGACGAAAAACATGGGTTCTCTCGATAAGGCGATTCGCCTTGTGTTAGCGGCAGTCTTCGTTGTGCTCTACTTCACGAATGTGGTATCTGGCACGTTTGGTATTGTGCTCCTTGTGCTGGCAGGTGTTTTTGTGCTGACAAGCCTTATCGGCTCTTGTCCGCTCTATCTGCCCTTTAACCTTTCAACACGGAAAGAAAAATGACACATACGATTGAAGTAGAAAATATCAAGTGCGGCGGATGCATGAACACCATTCGCCGCGCCCTTCTTGCACTCCCCGGCACAAAAGATGTCTTGATTGATAAAGAACAAGGCATCGTTCGTGTGGAAGGCTCTGCACGCCGAGAAGATGTTGTTACAATTCTCAATGAACTCGGCTATCCTGAAAAAGGCAACAACACTTTTTCGCAAAAAGCAAAATCGTTCGTTAGCTGTCTTGTTGGAAGATTAAACAACACTGGTAATGGATAAGAATGAGACTCATCGTGTCATTCCGAGCATAGCGAGGAATCCACTTTGGACACATGACAACAACGCAAACAATTAAAACAAACAATTAAACAACTCTTACACGATGATAGAATTGCTTTCACAGCCTTGGGCTTGGTATGTCGCTGGTCCGCTTATCGGACTGATTGTTCCGCTGTTGCTCATTATTGGCAACAAATCGTTTGGCATTAGTTCATCGATGCGGCACATTTGCGCCGCTTGCGTGCCTGCGGGCATCAAGTTCTTCAAGTATGATTGGAAAAAAGAGGTTTGGAATCTCTATTTCGTAGCGGGGCTTTTTCTTGGTGCGCTTCTCGCTACACTCTTCTTCCCAAACCCCTCGCCGATTTCCATTCATCCGTCGCTTGCAGAAGAACTTGCCCAGTACGGCATCACGGACTTGAGCAACCTTGTGCCGAAGCAACTTTTCTCGTGGGAAAATGTGCTCACGCTCAAAGGATTTTTGATGATGATAGTCGGCGGATTCTTAGTCGGCTTCGGTGCACGCTATGCAGGCGGATGCACCAGCGGACACGCGATTATGGGACTTTCCACGCTCCAACTGCCGTCGCTCATTGCGACCATCAGCTTTATGGTTGGCGGTTTCCTGATGGCAAACTTCATTCTGCCTTTGATTCTTAAACTCTAAACCGAGCAAAGACAAGAACGACTATGGCTTGATGCGCCGTCATTCCAAGCACCCTTGTTGTCATTCCGAGCGCAAGCGAGGAATCCATTATGGATGCTTCAACTTCGTTCAGCATGACAAACAAACAGTCTTCAGTGTAACTCCAAACAAGCTAAACCAAATTTGAAAATGATGAAGCCTTTAACTGACGAACAAAAAACACCTACACACACTTTTCAAGAACCACAGGTCGTAGAAACCAATCCAGACTTCGAAGTGCGCTCGCTCGACACCATTTGTGTTAATGAAAGTCACTTACAGCACAAGTGGTATCACAATTTGAAGTATGTTGTAGCGGGCATGCTTTTGGGGATTGTTTTCGTCAAAGCAGAAGTTATTAGTTGGTTCAGAATTCAAGAGATGTTCCGATTGCAGTCGTTTCATATGTATGGCATTATTGGCAGCGCGGTTGCAGTCGGTGTGCTCTCGGTCTGGCTTATCAAACGCTTCAATATCAAGACGATTTACGGCGAAACGATTGAATTTCATCCGAAGACGTTCAACAAAGGGCAAATTATCGGCGGCGTGTTGTTTGGTCTGGGTTGGGCAATGACAGGCGCATGTCCCGGTCCGCTCTATGCACAAATCGGCACAGGTGCAACTGTAATTGCAATTACACTTTTGAGCGCAATTGCTGGCACTTGGGTCTATGGCTATTTCCGAGATAAATTGCCTCACTAACAAAGTTTTTCATTAACCCTTAAACCTAACTTGCAACTATGTCAGAAACAGTTGTTCAAACCTCAATGCCACGCATTGGCGATGTTGCGCCGAACTTCAAGGCAATGACCACACACGGCGAACTGGATTTTTATGAATACAAGAAAGATAGCTGGGCAGTGCTTTTTTCGCACCCGGCTGACTTTACGCCCGTCTGCACCACCGAATTTATGGGCTTTGCACAGCGTGCTGATGAGTTTGCCAAAATGAATGTCAAGCTCATTGGGCTTAGCATCGATAGCATTCACGCGCACGTGGCGTGGATTCAAAACATCCATGAAAAAGCGCATGTGAAAATCCCATTTCCCGTGATTGCGGATTTGGATATGTCAGTGGCAAAGCAATATGGCATGCTGCACAGCGTCAGTTCAACGGCAACGGTGCGTGCGGTCTTCATCATTGACCCAAAAAACATTGTGCGCCTCATTCTCTACTATCCGATGAATGTGGGCAGAAACATCGATGAAATCATTCGCTCTATTCAAGCTTTGCAGACCGCAGACGCCAACAACGTGGCTTGCCCTGCAAATTGGAAGCCGGGCGAAAAGGTCATCGTGCCGCCGCCGAAAACACAGAAAGAACTCGAAGAACGCTTGGCAGGCAAATATGATGAAGTCGTGGATTTCTACCTTGTGAAGAAATCGCTTTAATCGTTGCTCATTAGGGTTGGGGCGGACTCGAAGGGCAAATGTTCTTTAAAATTTTTCACTCAAACTTTTTGCGAAAGGAGCAACAACTATGAGTATTACGCGCAAACATATCGTTATTGTGGGCACTAACTTTGCGGGCTACACTGCGGCGTTGGAACTCAAAGAAATGCTCGGCGACCAGCACGACATCACCGTCATTTCGCCCACGCATCAATTCCTGTTTTATCCATCGCTGATTTGGTTTCCGTTTGGACTGCGCGATGAAAAAGACATTACCTTCGATGTCCGCCCCATCTATCAAAGTCATGGTATCACATTCATTGAAAAAGCCGCTACTCACTTTGACTTAAACAACCGCTTGGTGCATCTTGAAGGGCACGACCCTGTTTCTTACGATTACCTTGTTATCGCCACAGGCTTCAGCGTCGATTATGATTATGTGCCTGGCTTACGCGAGTATGCTCATTCCATCATCGGCATTGCAGAGGCGACCAAGACTCGCGAGGCGTGGCAACGCTTTCTTCAAAATCCTGGACCTGCCGTAGTGGTTTCGGTTCAAGGCACTGGCTGTTTTGGCGCGGCTTATGAAATTCTCTTCAACATGCGCTACCAATTAGCCAAGCATCATCTTCGTGAAAAGTCGCCGCTCACTTACATCACTGCCGAGCCTTATCCTGCACACTTTGGCATCGGTGGGTTTGGCAATGCGCAAAAGATGTGTGAGCAACTTTTCAAGTTCTACCACATCGATAGCCGTTTCAATGTGTCGGTGCAATCCTTCGAGCCAGATGGCGTTGTGCTGAACACGAGCGAAAAAATTTCGTCGGTTTTCACGATTGCGATTCCACGCTTCAAGGGAGCGCAGTGTGTTCGGAATACACCCGGTCTCGGCAACGAAATGGGCTTTATCGAAGTGGGCAACGATTATCGGCACAAGCAATATCCCGAAGTCTATGTGGTCGGTGCCGCCGTTGATGTCAAGCCGCCTGAAAAGACCGAAGTGCCGTGCGGCGTTCCGAAAACAGGCTATCCGTCGGAACAAATGGCAAAAATTGCCGCCAAAAATATCGTTGCCGACATCAAGCAACTGCCAAAACACTATGAAGAAGCCTTCGCCGATATGAACGCCCTGTGTATCATGGACACCGGCAACATGGGCATGATGATTGTCGGCGACCACATGCTTGCGCCAAGAGCGCACGAGTTCATTATTCCCGGGCCAGAGGCACACTGGGCAAAAGTTGCGTTTGAAAAATACTTCATGTTCACACGTCGCCACGCGATTGTCTAAATGTTCTTTGCAAAACTTTTATCTCATTAACTTAAACAGGAGCAAACTATGACGACGCCACTGACTTACGAAACCTTCAAGACGAAGGTCTTCGATTTCGAGAAAAATCAAGAATGGAAGTTCGAGGGCGATAAGCCTTGCCTCATTGACTTCTGGGCGGCTTGGTGCGGACCGTGCCGAATGATTGCGCCCATCTTGGAAGAACTTTCCGAAGAGTATAAGGACCAAATCAACATCTACAAGGTTAATACCGAAGAAGAGCCAGAACTTGCGGCAATGTTTGGCATTCGCTCGATTCCATCGTTGCTTTTTGTGCCCTTAAATGGCAAACCCAAAATGATGGCAGGTGCCTTGCCGAAACAAATGCTCAAAGAACTGATTGACCGAGAACTCTTCGGCAGAAAAATTATTGTTGTTAGTTAATCAAAAAATGAAACTGTCGTTCAAAGAGTGGATTTCAAAATTCACGCAAAAAGCCACACATCAAACAGAAGAAGCCACGGCGACAAGCGACAGCGTTCCTGCACTACTTGAAATGGTTGACCCCGTCGAAGCCGAAGCGGCGGGGCTCAACTTTCACTCGGCGATTATTAGCCATCAAAATTGGAAAGTGCGTTTTCGTGCGATGATTGAGACTGGCATCACCGAAGCCCTAAATCCCGAAGTGATTGCGCAAGATAACCAATGCGCCGTCGGCAAGTGGATTTATGGTCCGGCAAAGGAAAAATATGGCAATCATCTGCTCTATGAAAAACTGCGCGGCGACCATGCATTTTTTCATCTCTGTGCCAGCCGCGTGTTGGTCATGATTTTGCACGGCGAAAAGCAAAAAGCTCTTCAAGAAATTGAAAAAGGTGCTTACGCTCGCGCCTCAAACGATGTGATTATGGATTTAGCGATGTTCTATAAAGTCGTAACGAAAGATTAGCTTTACTGCAACACACAAAAAAGGAAGATATTTAGCACCATGAAGAAATGAAGACATGAATAAAGTAAGATCTGAATTGCCTCTCAGTTACATCACTGTAAAAACTACGAAAAGTCGAATAGACAAGGGGCTATTGGCTATTCCTGCTTCGCTGGTGCACTTATTTTCCAAGGTCAAAAATAACAAGATATACTTAGTTAATGAAACAGGAACAACCGAAGCCAAATCCTTTACACCATATGACAGCACCAGTCGAGAGTGCAGAATTGGCGGTCTCAGGCCATTTTACCAAAGATATAAAGTTAAAGACGGCGATGAATTAGTAATACAATTTCTTGATGATAATAAATTTAGGATACTTCCAGAAGCACTATTTCTTAAAACACTTAACAAGCATTTTTCTAAGCTTGAAAACTCTCAAAGCGAAAAAGAAACAGACCGCCTGCTATCCAAAATATCAGAAATAACTAATCTTTCAAAGGAAGAGATTTTGAGAAACGAGTATATCATGTTATCAAATAGAAAAATTGAGCTCAGGAAAAAGATAAAGAAGAAAGAAACATTAGTAAGAGAAAATGTTCCCTTTCCTATTCGTAGAATTTTACTTGAATTATACAAAGGGAAATGCCAAGTTACAGGCTTTACCTTCCAGATGAAAAGTGGAAACCCGTACTTTGAGTTACACCACATTGATCCAGAAAAAGGCAATCATGTAAAGAACATACTCGTGGTTTGCCCAAATGTGCATGCTCAATTTACTTACGCAAATGTCGAGCAGCATTTTGACCAAGATGGATGGTTAAGGAAAGTAAAATTCAACCAAGATGAATATGATGTCTTTCAAATAATAGATAAGATAAAAGAAGAATTCGAGAAAGAAATTCATTACTAGTTATTAAATCAGGTAGAAAATTCGTCGGTTATGAAATTTCCAAAGAATATGTGGAACTCGCAGAAAAAAGACTTAAGCCTTATCTGGAACAGACGACCATAGACTTCCAGTAATGCAATGCTTGATAACGATTTGATAACGATTTTCATACGCAAAACTTTTACATAGTAACAACTCATGCAAGAAAAACTTGTTCGTTCTGCGCCGATCGATATTGCACTCGTGAAGTCTATGCATCTGACTTGGAAAATGCGTGTGCGCTCTGCCGTCAATGGCTTTTCCGATTGGTCAGAAGTTCACGCCAACGCGCCTGAAAAAAGCGACATCGGACGATGGATTCAAGATGTTGGACTATGGAAGTATCAACATGAACCCGTGTTCGAGATGTTTCTCAAACAGCATCAACTCCTGCACGATGTTGCTTACAAAATTCAAACGCTCTCGCTTTCAGGACGCCACGACGACGCACGCGCCATGCTTAGCGAACTTGATAAACTCTCTGACGACTTTCTCAAACTGATTGATACTTACAAAACTGTGTTGGAGTCCTATAAAGACCAACTTAAAGAGCAGAAATCATCATAGCCATGTCGGCAGAACATTGGAATGCACGCTACTCCGAAAATGGATACATCTACGGCAAAGCTCCGAACGATTTTTTAAGAGCAAATTTTCATCGCATTCCACGAGGCAAAGTGCTAATGTTAGCCGATGGCGAAGGACGCAACGGCGTGTTTATGGCAACACAAGGCTACTCGGTAACATCTGTCGACTACTCGGCGGTCGGTTTAGAGAAAGCCAAACAACTGGCAGCCGAATACGGCGTTCAACTTGAAACCACGCTTTGCGATTTAGAACACTTCACGATTGAGCCGAACGCTTGGGACGGGATTGTGTCCATCTTTTGTCATCTGCCGAAACCGCTTCGTGAGCAAGTACATCGCTCGGTTGTCGCAGGCTTAACGCATGGCGCAGTTTTCTTGCTCGAAGCCTATTCGCCCAAGCAGTTGCAATTTGGCACAGGCGGACCCAAACAACTTGAACTCTTAATGCCATTAGACGAAGTTAAGCAGGAACTCAATGGCTTAACCTTCGAACTTGCGCAAGAAATTGAGCGCGATGTCATTGAAGGCACTTATCACACCGGCAGAGCGTCAGTTATTCAAATTATCGCAAGAAAACTTTAACTATGATGAACCTTCATTGGCTTAAACTCGGCGTGTTTGTGGTGCTTGGCGCACTTGGCGGATTTGCCTACTACGCTTTCATTGGTTGCACGAGTGGCACTTGTCCGATTACCAGCAATCCTTACATCAGCACGGGCTACGGCGCGCTCATGGGTGCAGTGCTCGGTTGGGAACGCAAACAAAATTCATCACAAGCATGAAGAAACTGCTTTCTTGGATTCTGCCGCTTGGATTTGCGGTCGGTGCAGGGCTGTTGCTTTCAAAGTATGTCGTTGTGCCGCTGCTTCAACCGAAGCCAAAAGCAGAAGCCTTTTCAAGCGCACCGCTTTTCACGGTTCAAACGCTTGATGGCAAAACGCTCTCGCTTTCTGACCTTAAAGGCAAGGGCGTGATTTTGAATTTTTGGGCAACATGGTGTCCGCCTTGCCGCGCCGAAATTCCTGCCATGATTGAACTGCAAAAAGAGTATGAAGGAAAATTCACCTTCATCGGCATTGCGCTGAACGACCAAGAAGAAAAAGTCAGAGCCTACATCTCCGAAAAAGGCATGAACTATCCTGTGGCAATGGACAACGGTGTGGCAACCCTTTACGGCAAACTCATTCAAGGCGGCTTGCGGAGCATTCCTACCTCGTTTGTGATTGATAAAAACGGCAACATCATTGATGTGATTGTGGGCATGGCGGATAAATCCAAATTCAGAACAGCAATTCAACAAACCTTTCAATAACACAACGATGAAAGCATTCTTGTTACCGATTATTTTGCTTCTGCTCATCAGTGCTTGCGCCTCTGAAAAGAAGCGCGACATCAACGAACAAAAAGAAACCAAGCAAGCACCTGCAAAAGTTGTTTTAGACACAGCCAAATATCTCGAACTTGGCGACGACTTGGTAGGCGAAACCAAACGCAAAATCAGCACCACACTCGTGGATGCGATGGAAAAAGGCAGAGTCAAATATGCCGCGCAGTTCTGTAACCTTGTCGCTTATCCGATTGTAGATTCTATGTCCAAAGTTCATCATGCGCGTATTCGGCGTGTCTCCGATAAGCCTCGTAATCCCAAAGATGCGATGGATGAAGAAGAGCAAAAGGTCTTTGCGATTTTCAAAGCCAAGGCTCAAATGCCAAATGCGGAACTGAAGCCTATCGTTGTGCAACATGACGATGGCACTGTCGGTTACTACGCGCCTATCAAAATTTCAATGCCTACTTGTCTCAAATGCCATGGCGAAGTCGGCAAGGACATTAAGGCAGAGGATTACAAAGTTTTGAAGTCGCTCTATCCGAACGATGTTGCCGTCGGCTACAAAGAAGGTGACCTGCGTGGCATGTTCAGCATCCGATTTTCCAAAGCACATTGATTCTACACGAGGGTTCGCTAACTTAACGCATCAAACTATGTTTAATTTTTTCTCGAAGCCAACTTATCCAACTATTTCGCCTGCGGCGCTCAAAGAGCGGCTGAAGAAAGAAAAAGTTGTCTTGCTCGATGTGCGTGAGCCTTACGAGCACGCCGAAAAGAATATCCCAAACTCTATTTTGATTCCGCTGGGCTCTTTGCCACAGCGTGTCAAGGAGTTAGAGCCATACAAAGACCAAGAGATTGTGGTCTACTGCCGCAGTGGCAATCGCAGTGGGCAGGCGTGCGAGTTTTTGCAGAAGCTGGGCTATAAAGCCATCAACCTTGAAGGTGGAATGCTGGCGTGGTAAGGGCTAACTTTTCAAATACATTTCAAACACATTTTTCAGCACTTATTCAAAAGGAAAATCACGATGAAAGCCACTGTCAGTTAAGAGGGCAAGTATCCGATTCGTGGGCAAAATGAGCGCGGTAATGAAACGCTCTTTGAACCTTCGCCCGACCATGGCGGCAGCGGCACGGTTGCTACGCCGATGGAAATTTTCTTGCAATCAGCCGCCGCATGCTCTATGATTGATGTGATTTCGATTCTTGAAAAGAAGCGCAAACACATTACGGATTTGAAAATCTTTGTGGAGTCTGAACGCGCCGATGAGCATCCGAAGGTTTTCACGAAGGTGAAGTTTCGCTATGAACTCACCAGCCCTGATGCCGAGCTTGCGGATTTGGAGCATGCCGTTGGGCTTTCTATGGAGAAGTATTGCAGTGTTTCCGCCACGCTGAAAAGGAGCGGGTGCGAAGTGCAGTATGAATCGGTGGTCAAACGTCCGATGCCTGCGCAGGCTTAAGTAACTTGAATTGTCGCAATGTCGAGTTTTTACACTTTTCTTCGTCTAGGATTTGAGCACATTTCTGACCTCAAGGGCTATGACCATATTCTTTTCGTCACTGCCCTTGCGGCGGTCTATCCGCTGCGCGCGTGGAAGCAGTTGGTTTGGCTGGTGACGGCTTTTACCGTCGGGCACAGCTTAACGCTGGCACTGGCGACTTTACGCCTGATTGAGATTCCCACCAACCTGATTGAGTTCCTCATTCCCGTTACGATTCTCTTCACTTGCTTGGTCAATATTTTTTCGTCGCAAGCGGCTCATGATGAACGGCGCAACTGGCTCAAATACAGCGGGGCTACATTTTTTGGACTTATTCACGGGTTAGGTTTTTCGAATTTTCTTCGGCAGATACTGGGCGCAGAAGAGAATTTGCTCATGCCGCTTTTTGCTTTCAATGTCGGGTTGGAGGTCGGTCAGTTGTTTATTGTGCTTGTGGCGTCAGGCTTATCGTTTGTGATTGTCGATGTGTTCAAGGCACCTCGGCGCGAGTGGAACCTTGTGCTATCTGGCGCAATTTCTGGCATTGCCCTGATTCTTGCGCTTGAGCGTATTGAGCCCTTATTTGCACAGGGCATTTAGGTTTTGGTAGGGGTAAAGTCGCCAGTGTGTAGCATTTGTGCGCATTGTGGCAAGACTCGCGATATGGTTTGTTGGAGCGGGAATGGGGCGGTGCAACCCGCCGCATTTTGGTGTCCGCCGCCGCCGTAGATTTTTGCAATTTTATTGACGGCTAAATTGCCACGCGAGCGGAAGCTAATTTTCGTTGTCCCATCGGGCATCTCGATAAACATCACAGCGATTTTCGTTGTCGGCAGTCCTAAGAGATATTCCAGCAAGCGCTCTGTGTCAGAGAGCCCTACACCTGTCTCGCGCAGCATGGCTTGTGTGACAAAAAGGTAAGCAATAGCGCCATCTTCGAGGGTGTGCAAGTTTGCGATGCCTTGCGCAATGAGTTGCAGTGTGCCTAAGGAAAGCGTGTTGTAGACATGGTCGTAGATTTCCATTGGAGAAACACCGACATCGAGCAGCTCTGCGGTAATGCGATGAATGCGTGCGGTAGTTTTCGGGAGCTTAAATGATGCCGTATCCGTCATGATGGCGGTGTAGAGACCAGTGGCGACGGTTTTGTCAAGCAAAGGTCGTGCATAGTAGCGCTCCATTTCTCGGACCAGTTCATACATGAGTTCGCCAGTTGCGGCGGCTGAACTTCGGCACAGCATAACATCGGCAAATTCCTGTGGCTCAAGGTGATGGTCAATGCAGATAATTTTCACTTTACCTGCATGCTTTACCTCCAACACATGAGAGCGAATGGCGCGCGTGCGTCCGATGTTGTTAGTATCGAGCAGGAAAAACAGGTCTGCATCCTGTAGCCGTTGAATGTGTTGTTCATTTTTTTCATCAAATACCCACACCTCTTTCATGAAAGGCAGAAATTGGTAGTTTTTCGGCACAGCTGTTGGATTTATGAGCGTTACCTGCTTACCCAAATTCCGCAGTGTAGCCATCAGAGCCACTTGGCTTCCTAACCCGTCGCCATCAGAATTTTCATGCGTGGATATCACAATTCTTTCTGCCGCATCAATCATTTCTACAACAGACGACCACGATAGGGTCTCGCTCAATAGCGTCTCATCTTGCTTGGTGGGATACATAGGCAGTAAAAATTTCTTACTCTAAGAAAACAAGTTACATAAATCTTTGCGTATTGCAAGCTATGCCGTGCCCTCTTTTGCAAATGGCTTTTCCACTGCATCGTTAATGTTTTTTTAACATGCTTTTTGCACCCCTGTGCAGTTTAAGTGCGTAAATTTGCACGTCTAAATTTACTGGAGAGGAGTGATGAGTATGGGGCTCAAGTTTGTCGTTGGTTTGTCTACTGTACTGGCTTTCCTCTTTGTACAAAAGCAGGAAATTTCTTTTCGCAATGTGTCTTGGGGCATGCCGCCCGCGCAGGTGATGTCAGTTGAAACCGCCACACTTATCAAAGAGGCTCCTAATCGGCTTTTTTACAAAGCAGAAGAGGAAGGCTATCCTGTCGTGCTTGTCTATACCTTCGTGGAAAATCAACTTGTGCAAGCCACCTGCATTTTCCAGTACGAAGGGAAAATCTCGACCAGCGATATTCTCAAAGAGCTTGAAGGCAAGCTCTCGAAGAAATTCGGTTCGCCAGAAATTGTTAAGACCTACTACAAGGCGGTTTGGACTCATGCTTCAACCAGCATCAGCCTGAATCTGACAGACGACAACAAGGTGGTCTTGAACTACATCAGCAATCACCACGCAAAGGTGTTTGCTGACAAGTGGAAGTCTTCCCTTTGATTTGCTTCCTTGAAGTTACTTGCTTAGAGCGCTAAGTCCTAAAGGGGCTTTATCACCGACTTCGGCGGACTTAGCGCCTCATCTGCTGCACGCTTGGTTCTGCTCTGCTTTCCTTGCTCCTTTTAGGTTTTCAGGGTCGCTTTTGGTTTAGTTCAACGAGCAATGTGTTTTTCACCCAGTCATAATCTGGTTTGATGGATAGGGCGTGCTGATAATACTGCTTTGCCAGACCGTAGTTCTCTTCTTCAAATGCGGCTTTGCCGAGCCAAGCATACACTTCTTCTCGTCCCCAGTCGGGGAACATGGGTGATTCGAGCTTGTAAGTATTAAAGCACTGCTCTGCTCGTTTGAGCGAATCAATGGCTTTCTTGATACCACCGCCAAACGACTCTGGGATGATAAACGAGGTGATACCTTCTACCAAGTGTAAGCGCGGATTATTTGGCTCTGTCACTTTTGCTTTTCCTAGGGTTTCAGCAATACGCAGGGCATACTTCATGGCATCTGCTGGGGAAGCAATAATTCTCTGCGCATGGATGTAGGCTTCCAGAATGTATGCCTCAGCAAAATCGCTTTTCATGGCAATAGCTTTTTCGAGGTGTTCCATGGCTGTGTCAAGCGAGCGTTCTGTTCCAACCTCATCATTCTGTTTGATACAACGAATGGCGTAACGCACGCTTGCTAGGGCAATGTAGTAGTGCAATATTGGCACATGGTCATGCACAGATAACATTTTCTCCAGAGCGGCAACATAGTTGAGCAAGATGTTATCTTCGAGTGCATCTGGATTATGTAACGCCGCTCGGATTTCATGAAACAGCAACTCTCGCTTTTTCGCATCAGGTTTTGCAGATGCGGTGCTTAGTGATGTGTTGGACTGCATCGACATCGTCTTCTATACAATTTTGCGTTAGGTGTTGTTTGGAATTGCGGAAATTTGCTGAGCAATCTCCATCATAACTAACAGAGGTAAGGTACAAATCTAACGTTTTTTTCACACTCGAAGAGACAAAAGTAGATTCGCATACGATTATGAGATTGCCCGAGGAAAAAATTGAAGAAGTTCGCCGTTTGGCTGATATTGTTGATATTGTCTCTGAATACGTCTCACTACAGCCTGCGGGGAAGAACTACAAAGCTCGCTCACCTTTTACCAACGAAAAAACGCCGTCTTTCTTCGTCTCGCCAGAGAAACAAATCTATAAGTGCTTTTCCAGCGGCAAAGGTGGCAATGTCTTCACCTTTGTTATGGAAATGGAAAAAGTTGGTTTCATTGATGCTGTAAAAATTGTGGCGCGCAAAGTCGGCGTCGACCTATCTGCGTATGAATCCAGTTCACCTGCACCAGAGAAAGAGCGCATTGAGTATGAGCTCATGCGTTTTGCCGCAAAATTTTTTCACACTGCACTGACTTCAGCAGAAGGCAAAATTTGCCTCGACTACTTCAAAAGCCGCGGTCTGACACAAGAGACCATCTCACGCTTTGGCTTGGGCTATGCCTACAACGATTGGGATAGGCTGCTATCCGCTGCTCAACAAGCCAATTTCTCGATAGAACTTTTGGAGCAACTTGGACTCATTGCCTACAGTGAAAAAGCCCAAAAGCACTACGATGTTTTCCGCCACCGCGCCATGTTTCCTGTCTTTTCACCCTTTGGTAAGGTTGTCGGCTTTGCTGGTCGTTTGCTCAGCGATGACAAAGATGCACCAAAATACATCAACTCCCCAGAGAGCAAACTATACGAGAAATCGAAGTTGCTCTACGCTATGAACTTTGCCAAAGATGAAATTCGCAAAAAAGGTGAAGCCATTTTAGTTGAGGGCTATATGGATGCTATCGCAATGCATCAGGCTGGGCTTTGCAACACCGTAGCATCCAGCGGCACTGCCCTTACTGCCGACCAAGTGCGCTTGATTGCTCGCTACGCTCAAAACATTCTTTTTCTCTACGATGGCGACCGCGCTGGCATTGCGGCAATGATGCGTGGTATTGACATAATGCTTGAACAAGGCATTGTGCCCAGCATTGTTACCCTACCCGATGGGCATGACCCAGATAGTTTTCTTCGCGAGTTTGGCGCTCAAGAAATTAGCCGACTCATTCAGACACAGCGCCTCTCGTGTTTTGACTTCAAGCTGAAAACTCTTGAGCAAAGCGGTGCGCTTTCTGAGCCACAAAAGCTTCGCAATAGCATCACCGACCTTGTCGCCTTGGTACTCAAACTTCCAGATGAACTTTTGCAAGAAATTTACCTCAAGAAACTGGCAGAAGCGCTCGATATCAGTCCTTCCCTACTCTACCGTGAGCAAGCGCGTCAGATGACTGAACACCAACAGCAGCCCAGTCGCAATCCTGCCCGCACCATGCTACCTGTTTCCGTGCCAGCGGCACCAAGTGCTACACCTGCACCCTCGGCTACGCCATCAGTAACGGAGCTTACATTCCTGAAGGCATTTTTGGAAAGCCTCTCATATGGCTCCACTGTTGTAGAATTTGTTGATGCACATTTGAACCTATTGGAGTTGCAACACCCGTTAGTAAAAGCCGCAGTGGATTTTATTCTACAGCGCTATAAGCATGTAACGGCACAGGATTTGCACACATTTGATTTGTCCAGTGAATTGGTTTATTTGGAGAGTTCAGAACTGCGTGATTTCATTTCTGGTCTGCTCATCGAGCCGCCCATTTCAGAGCGCTGGCCCCAAGAAAGTTCCCATCAACATGCGCGCCGCTGTCTTCAAGCCTTCTTGGATGCTACGCTTAAACTTATTCTCGAGCGCTACGATGCCCTCCTGAGTGATAACCTGAAGCGGTTGCAAACCCGCCTAAATGAAAATGAGCAAGCCGCACTTTTGCTCGAGCGTAAAACGCTTCTTGCCCGTCGCCAAGAAGTCAAGCAGGAGTTTGCTAATGTGGCAAAATTCTGGCTTTACTAAATCGTGTTGGCGAATGAACAACAAATCAAGGAATCTACTCATGGATGCTTCATTACGCTGACGCTTCGTTCAGCATGACAGGTGTGAGTCATTGCACGCATTTTCCCCTGTCATTTCGAACGCCGTGAGCAATCCAGCATGGTCACACACCCTAAAGGTGTGCTTCACCTCTCGAGCGGTCGGAATGCATAGAGATGCTGCTTAATGTAGCTTTTTGTATCGCACCACAGACGCACATACCACGGCGCCTCTATGACGCTTAAAGGATACTGTTCATCAGTGATGCCGTAGCCAGAGGGTTTTTCCTTGGGCAGGTAAGCCGTGCCAAAGAGCCAATCCCAAATTGCCAGTTTGGTAGAATAGTTAAGTCCGCCTTCCTTGATTTCTTTGGCATGATGCCACCGATGCATTTCTGGTCCATTGATAATGAATTGTAGTGCCCCTGTCTTGACATTGATGTTGCTATGAATCCACATTCCCCAGATGCTATCTATGGCACTTTTTATCAGTACAACCTCTGGCGCAGCTCCAAGCAAAACAATCGGTGCAAACTCAATCGTTTGATTGATTAAAATTTCCAGTGAGTGTGAGCGCGCCCCTGCAATCCAATCCACCTGCTTGGCAGAATGATGCGCCTCATGCAGCCGCCATAGCACCTTGTGATGGTGTTGCAGCCGATGAAACCAATAGATGTACAGGTCGTGTGTGACCAGAAAGAACGTTACTTGCGCCCATATTGGCCAATCCCCAACCAGCCTAAGACGAGACAGCCCCGTTTGTGAATCCACCCAGTCGATGAATGCTCCAATTACCAGCGAGAGTACATAACTTTGCGCAATCGCATACAACATCACATCGGAGAAGAAGCCCTCACGAAAAAATGGCTGACCCTTGTCGTATGGGAAGATTCTTTCAAGCAAGATAAAAAGCAGTGCGGCTGCAACTATCAAAATTGGTAAGACAACAGCCAAGGTTTGAGTTGACATAAGCACCCTATGGTTTTGCTTAGCTCCAAAAATACAACTTGTTTTACAAAAGTCTTAAGTTTGCTATGTAATTTAGCGCTGCAACTTTAGCCGACCATGCCGCTTCGCAAGCTTTCTGGCGCAGAGATGCAGCGTCTTTCACCTGAGGAATTTCAGAAAGCCCCGAAGCATCCGATTTATGTGATGCTACAAAACATTCGTTCCATGTGGAATGTTGGTTCTATCTTTCGCACCTGCGACGCCGCTCGCATTGAGCAAATCATCATCACTGGATACACTGCCACCCCACCACGCAAAGAAATTGAGAAAACCGCACTTGGAGCAACTGAAACGGTCAAATGGACCTACTTTCAAAATCCACTCGACGCTATGGCATGGCTGAAAGCACAAGGCGTTCGTCTTTGTGCACTGGAAATTACAGACAGCAGCCGTCCTTACGATGCTGTTCAGCCTGATGAATTTCCGCTGTGTTTGATTGTTGGCAATGAGGTAACTGGCATTGATGATGAGGTTTTAGCCGCTTGCGACTTTGCAATTGAAATTCCGCAGTATGGTGTGAAGCATTCGCTCAATGTTGCTGTAGCGGTCGGCATCGCCTTATTTGAACTTGTGAAAATTTTTCGCCGTCGCACTTAGCCAGTAACGGTGGCAGATTTTTTAGCCTTTTGTCTCTTCTTGCTCCACTTTTGCTTCAAGCGCATGGCGAATGGTGCGCTCGACCAGCGAGGCTTTTTTGCGCACTCTGATATTGATGCTCTCTACAAAGAGCGAAAAAGTAATTGCAAAATACATGTAGCCTTTTGGAATCTCAAAATGCAATCCTTCTGCCACCAACACCACGCCAATCATCAGCAGCATAGCTAAGCCTAAGACTTTCATTGTAGGGTGACGCTCGATAAAATCCCCGATACCCTTGGCAAACACGACCATCACGGCGGTGGATATGAGAATTGCCAGTGCCATAATCAAAATCTCACGCGCCAGCCCAATTGCCGTTACAATCGAATCAATGGAGAACACCACGCTTAGCACCGCCGACTGCACCAGCACACCAGACAGTGTCGTTGGCGGTTTTGCATCTGCCGTCTTTTCTCCCTCAAGTTTGCTATGAATTTCACTAATGGCTTTGAACATGAGAAATAACCCGCCGACAATCATCACAATCGTTTTGCCCGAGACCTCGAAATCACGGACTCGGAAGAGCGTTTGATTGAGCGACGCAACCCACGCAATCGCAAAGAGAAACATCATGCGCAGAAGTAGCGCAATCATTAGCCCCAGAAAGCGTGCTCGCTCCCTAAGCGCATGTGGCAACTGTCCCACGAGGGATGCTAATAAAAATGATGTTATCAATGCCTAGAACAATTTCCATGACAGTCAGACTTAGAAGGCTGAGGATATTTTCCTGTTGTAAGAGGATGCTCATTTTTTACACTCGTTTTACAGATTTTTTGCTCGACATAAAGGCAACGTTCGTTTATACAAGAACTATTAAATTTGCGACAAGAGCAACTGACCACAATCAAATCTCAATAACTTATTATGATAGAACTGCTCAAGAAGCTGGATGCCAAAATTCAGTCTGCCAATGACCCACGCGATATTGTCGATGCACTCAACGACTATGCATGGAGTGTGATGCGCATGGATTTGAAAAGCGCTATGGCTCGTGCTGAACAGGCGCTAGAACTTTCCAAGAATTTTCTTTACGAGTCCGGTATCGCCCGCAGTTTGCGCAATCGTGGCTTGTGTTACCAGCAGTATTCCGATTACGAATCTGCTCTGCGTGATATTAATGAAGCTCTATATCTTTTTCGCAAACTTGGTGATACTTCAGGTGAAGCCAGTGCTCTCAACAACTTAGGTAGCATTTACGCTGACTTGGGTGATTATCCTCGCGCCCTTGATTACTTTGAACAAAGCCATAAGCTCTACAGCAGTCTCGACTATAAAATCGGTTGCGCCTCTTGCATCAACAACATCGGTAGCATTTACCTCAAACTCGGAGAGTTTTCACGCGCATTAGGTTGTTTTCAACAAAGCTTTCAGCTCTACAAGGAAATCAAGCATAAACAAGGTGAGGCTACAGCCCTTGCCAGCATTGGCAACGTCTACTCGGAGCTTGGTGCACACACGCAAGCCCTAAATAATCTACTCGAAAGCCTCAAGCTTTTTGAAGCATTAGATGATAAACAAAGTGTAGCTCGCACGCTAAAAGATATTGGCGCTGTCTATGAAAAGCTCGACCATAGCGAGCAAGCCATTGAGTATTTTGAACGCAGTCTCTCCATAATGGAACAGATTGGAGACCGACATGGTCAATCAATTGTGCATCTGGCGTTGGGCAGTTTTCTTCTCTCCAAAGAAATTACAGACCGTGCAGAATATCATCTTGAGAAGAGTCTTGAGGTTGCCGAAGAAATTAACGCCAAGCCTGAAATCTATAAGGCTCATCAAGCATTGGCGGAACTCTACAAACAAAGAGGTGCTTACCGCTTGGCATTAGAGCATATCGAAAAATTTCATCAAGTTAAATCGGAGGTGATGGGTGAAGAGCTTAATCGCAAGCTGGCAAATCAACAAATCGCATTTGCTGTGGAAAAAGCTGAAAAAGAAGCTGAAATCTATCGGCTGAAAACCGTAGAGCTTGCTAAAGCCAACGAAGCCTTGCAAGAAGCCAATGCCCTTAAAACCGAACTTTTGCACATTGCGGCGCACGACCTAAAAAATCCCCTTACTGCTATCATGACCTTCGCCGAACTTATCGCTGAGCAAGCCGACGATATTGATTTTGTGCGCAAACACGCTCGGGCTATTTATCAATCCAGTGAGCAAATGTTCAACTTAGTTAAATCTCTGCTCGAGCAAGCTGCCATAGAAAGCGGTAAAGTGGAGCTTCATAAAAAACCGGCTGACATTGCTACCATTGCCGAATTTGTTGTCAAACACAACGAAATGCATGCGCAGAATAAAAATCAGAAAATTCATCTCTCGCTCGAGCGTGAAGCCTACGCCGAAGTCGATGTCGAAAAAATGCAAAGCATCTTCGATAACCTTATCTCCAATGCCATCAAATATTCTCCGCCCGGACGTAACATCTGGGTCAGTGTCAAAAAGAAACTGCTTACCATAGATGGCATTACGCCTTCTGTAAGCTCAGTTCCTACAAAGATTATCTTCGAGGTCCGTGATGAAGGGCTGGGTCTAACTGAAGAAGATAAGCAAAAACTCTTTGGCAAATTTCAGCGTCTGTCTGCACGTCCTACAGGTGGCGAGAGCTCTTCAGGCTTAGGTCTTGCGATTGTCAAACAGTGGGTTGAGCTGCACGGCGGTCGCGTGTGGGCAGAATCAGAAGGACCTAACAAAGGTGCGACCTTTTTCGTAGAGCTCAACGCAATTGACTTTACTGAAACCCCTACATAGGAAGTTTAAGTTCTTCTTAGGCTTTCGGCGCTTCAAAATCGCTTGCCAGCCGAAGCCTGTTTAAATTAGGCTTGTTTTGACAGGCACAGACTTTTCTAACAGTTTCTGCGCTTTTGCTGTGGCAAAAAAACAAGATGATACGCCGCTGATGCGGCAATACGAAAAAATTAAGTCGCAGTATCCCGGCGTTATCGTCCTTTTTCGCGTTGGGGATTTTTACGAGACCTTCAACGAGGATGCTAAACTTGTCTCTGAAGCTGTTGGCATTGCACTGACCAAGCGTGCCAATGGTGCCGCTGCCGATGTCCCCTTGGCTGGCTTTCCGCACCATGCGCTTGAAACCTATGTCGCCAAACTTGTCCGTCAAGGCTTTCGTGTTGCCGTCTGCGAGCAGATGGAAGACCCAAAATTTGCTCGCGGCATTGTCAAACGCGAGGTCACAGACGTTATCACGCCGGGCGTCAATTTCAGTGACAAACTTCTCGATGCCAAGCGCAATAACTACCTATGTGCCCTGCACTTTGCAAAAGACCTTATCGGCATTGCCTTCATAGATGTGACGACCGCTGAGTTTCAAGTTCTTCAAGTGCCTCGCAACGATTTGAAAGATGCCCTTAGCGCCATTCAGCCTTCAGAAATTCTCTATTCCAAAAAACAAAAAGCCGAGCGCGAATTCCTCCAGTCCATTACCTCGGCAAACATGCCTTTCACCGAACTTGATGAATGGCTTTTCAATCAGGACTATGCCGAACAAACGCTACTGAATCACTTCAAGACCCATTCTCTGAAAGGCTTCGGCATTGAATCGCTGCATGCAGCCAAAGTTGCCGCCGCCGTCATTTTGAACTACCTTGCCGAAACACAGCGCAATAAGCTCGAATACATTCGGCGCATTTCCCGCTTCGATTTAGGCGACACCATTGTGCTGGATGCACAAACCCGACGCAATCTTGAAATCTTCTACTCCATGCACGATGGCTCACGCGAGGGCACACTTCTTGCGATTCTTGACAAAACACTTACCCCAATGGGTGGGCGTCTTCTCAAAAAGTGGATTTCTCAACCTTCACGCAATTTGAGCGTGATTACCTCGCGCCTCGATGCCGTCGAAGAGCTTGTTCATCACAAATCGCTTCGTGAAGCTCTTCGTGCAAGTCTCAAAACACTTTGCGACCTTGAGCGTGCACTTTCGCGCATTGCCATCGGTCGCGCTACTCCTCGCGAAGTGCTTTTGCTTGGTGAGTCTCTCTCTCAACTTCCTGCTATTCAATCCCAACTTGGTCAGCTGCAGGCACCGCTGCTTACCGATTTGTACCGTGCTATTCAACCTTGCGATGAGCTGGTTACACTCATTCGCTCGGCAATTTCGCCTGACGCCCCTGCAACACTTGCCGACGGACAGGTTATTCAATCTGGCTACAACGCTGAACTTGATGCACTTCGCCAAATCGTGAGCACTGCCAAAGACCGCTTGCTGCAAATCCAGCAAGAAGAGCGAGAAAAAACGGGCATTGCTTCACTGAAAGTGCTCTACAACAAAGTCTTTGGCTACTACATTGAAATCAGCCACGCCAACAAAAACAAAGTGCCCCCACACTACGAGCGCAAGCAAACCATGACCAACGCCGAGCGTTACACCATTCCAGTTCTGAAAGAGTACGAGGCACAAATTCTTTCTGCCGAAGAAAAAATTCTTGAACTTGAAGCACGTCTGTTTGCCGAGCTCTGCCGCACTGTTGCGCAACATGCCGAGCGCATTCAGACCAGCGCTCAAGCCATTGCAACCCTCGACAGCCTGCTTTCCTATGCAGAAGTGGCTTCGCTCTATGGCTATGTTAAACCCACTGTTACAAGCGACGATGTGCTGACCATTGTCGGCGGGCGTCATCCCGTCTTGGAACGCTTAATGCCAGCTGGTGAAAAATATGTGCCTAACGATTGCTGCTTTGATGATGAGACACGCCTCATGTTGATTACAGGACCCAACATGGCTGGCAAAAGTTCTTATCTGCGGCAGGTCGGACTAATTGTCTTGCTTGCGCAAATCGGTTGCTTTGTTCCAGCCGAGCGTGCCGTGATTGGCTTGGTTGATAAAATTTTCACGCGTGTTGGTGCCAGCGATAATCTGGCAGCGGGCGAAAGCACATTTTTAGTGGAAATGAACGAAGCGGCTAACATTTTGAACAACGCCACCGCCAAAAGCCTCATTTTGCTCGATGAAATTGGACGCGGCACCAGCACCTACGATGGCATGTCGATTGCGTGGGCAATTACCGAATACATTCACGACACGATTGGCGCTAAAACCCTTTTTGCGACGCACTATCACGAACTTTCTGAACTGGAAGCGCACCTACACAAGGTCAAGAACTTCAATGCCAGCGTGGCTCAAGTTGGCGACAAAGTTATTTTTCTGCGCAAAATCGAGCGAGGCGCCGCTAAGAGCAGTTTCGGTATTGAAGTTGCCAAAATGGCAGGCTTACCTGCCAGTGTGATTGCTCGTGCCAAAGAAGTGCTGGCTCGACTCGAGCGCGACGAAGCGGCACGCATTTTGGAAGAAAAAGACTTGCGTTCTAAAGTTCAGAAACTTGCCTCCTCGAGCACTGCCAAGGATAACTTTCAGATTTCGCTCTTCGATATGAGCGATGGCAAATTGCGCCAAGCCTTGCTTGCACTGGACCTCAATAAAATCACGCCCATTGAAGCCTTGCTTAAACTGGCTGAACTTCGCCGCATGGCTGAACTTGAGTAGTTACTTTTCAGTCAGGTCTTTGGCACTTACCGCATCTTTCCTGAATTTTCGATGCAACGCATGTAGCACTGGCGGTGGCACAAAGTCTCCTACATCGCCACCCAAACTTGCTACTTCCCGGATGATTGAAGAGGTCAGGTAGGTGTATTTTTCATTTGGCATCAGAAACACGGTCGTAATTTCTGGGTGCAGATGGCGATTCATCAGCGCGATTTGAAACTCATACTCAAAGTCAGCTACCTGCCTCAGCCCACGAATGATGGCACTGACGCCCTTTTGCTTCGCATAGTCAATCAGCAACCCGCCTTCAAATTTCTCGACGCTGACACGCTCATAATTTGCTAGCGATTCACGAATCATGGCAAGACGCTCATCAATTGTAAAAAGCGTTTTTTTCTGACTATTGACCGCCACCACAATACTGACCTTATCGAAAATGTTCAGTGCACGCTCCAGCACATCGATATGCCCATATGTGAATGGGTCGAATGTCCCCGGATAAATAGCTTGTTTCATGACTGATGCAATTTAGCGTTGCATGTCTTTTTTGGCGCTTGCCTCTCAGAGCCCTCTACTTAGGCGTAGCAAAGAAACTTACCACTGTTTTTCCAAATTCTTTCTGGAACAGAAACTCCGTGCGCTGCGAAAAATTCTCGCGTTTGTGATGTTCCATGACCACATATCCGATGTCGGAGAGCAAGTTGTGGGAAAAAATTTTTTCCAACAATTCCTGATGGTGCTGAAAGTTGTAAGGCGGGTCTGCAAAAATGAGGTCGTATTGTACGGTGGTTTGCGACAAAAATCGCATCGCATCCATGTTCATAATCTGGGTTTGGTCGTCTAAATGCAGTGTTTTGATGCTCTGGGCAATGCCTTGCACAGCCGACCGATTATTCTCTACGAAGGTGCAATGCGCCGCGCCGCGACTTAGAGCTTCTATACCCAGAATTCCGCTGCCAGCAAAGAGGTCCAGTACAACCAAGTCCGCAAAATCAATGCGCACGGCAAGTGTATCAAACACAGCTTGACGCACACGGTCAGTGGTCGGTCTTATCTCCTGACCTCGAGCAATGCGAATCACCCGACGCTTGAATTTCCCTGCAATGATACGCACAGCTTGATTTTCCCCAGTATTGGTTTGCGCAGGCTTTCTGCGTATCAAGAAGATAAATTAGTGTTTTGCCGACAAGGCGTCAACTTTTAGAAGTCTTCGTAGCGTGTTGGCGGCAGCTCCAACAAGGCTTTTTCGCCGAGTTCTTTTGTTGGCGGCTTGCCATGCCAATTGCTTCCGTCGGGCATTGTGCCTTCAAAAAAGGACACGCCTTTGCCCATCACGGTTTTGGCTAAAATCACTACAGGCTTGGCTTGTCCGCACAGCGCTTGTGCCGTCTTGACCGTTTTGATGATTTCTGCCATGTTGTTGCCATCGCATCGCAAGGTTTGCCAGCCAAAGGCTTTCCACTTGTCTTCAAATGGCTCGATTTGCATGACCTTGCTGACCTCACCATCGATTTGCTGATTGTTCCAGTCCACAATCCCGATGAGGTTATCGACTTTATGGTGTGCGGCAAACATTGCCGCTTCCCAAATTTGCCCTTCCTGACACTCGCCATCTCCCATCAAGCAATAGACCAAGTAGGGATTTTTGTCCAAACGAAATGCCAATGCCGCGCCGATGGCCACCGACAACCCTTGCCCCAACGACCCCGAAGCGATGCGAATGCCCGGCAGACGTGTATCCGTTGCAGGATGTCCTTGCAAGCGCGAATTGATTTTGCGAAATGTGGCTAATTCTGAAAGTGGGAAGTAGCCTGCGCGCGCCAGCGTGGCATACCACACGGGCGAGATGTGTCCGTTGGAGAGAAAGACAAAATCTTGGTCTTTGCCCGAACTGAATTTTTCTGGGCTATGACGCAGCAGATGAAAATACAGCGCTGTGAAAATATCTGCCATGCCCAGCGACCCTCCCGTGTGCCCTGACTGTGCCATCACCAGCATGCGCACCACATCGCGCCGAATCTGTCGCGCCAGCTCTTCGAGTTCAGCAATATCTTCAAGATAGGTGACAGTTTTTCCTGATGAGGGGGCTAATACAGGCGGTTCCGTGATTGCCGACATTTTTCTTGATTAAAATTTGCGAGAGCGTTTCGTTAAGATGCAATTTTGAACTTCTAATTTCTCAAATACCATTGATTATTGTAGCGAGTAAATACCACATCCTTGCCTTTTTGCTCAAATGTGGCACGCGTGTAATCACTGTTCCAACTTGGCTTTTGCTTACGGATTGCCTTCAAAGCGCTTTGCAGTCTTTCAGCCTTTTCTTCTCTGAAGCGCTCTGCGAGCACTTCTACTGTCATGCCATCCGAGAGGATGCGTTCAAGCTCTGGCGGATACACATAGCGCAAGAGCAGTGTTGTGTATTCCGCTCTCTCCAGTAGCGTCAGCATGGAATCAATTACGGCTTTTACTTCCTGCTCCGCTTTTTCCTGCACTTTGCCTTCACTTCGGATTCTTTCCTTACGCACGGGCTCTTGTGCAGGTGCGCTCTGCACTATTCCCACCGCAGCAGCAAGTATGAAGGGCAACCATTTTATCATATTTCACGGCTATTTTTCCAACGACTACGCGGCATGAGCCACATTTGTTGTTCCTTTAGCCTCCCTTGAAGGCTTCTTTCATGACATCACGGTGTCGCAGCAAAATTAACCCTGCCAACGCAACAATAAAGACAATCGCTTCAACCGGTTCAAAGAGTGGGACGATGAGGATGACACAAGCGGTTGCAGAGATATTACAAAAATGCAGTTTATGCGAGTAAAACCATGCGGCGACCCACACCACGAGCCATGCAATGACCAACGATGGCATAAACAGCAGCGATGCACCAGCGGCTGTAGCCAATCCGCGCCCACCTTTGAAACCTAGCCAAACATTATAGCAATGCCCAAGCACTGCAAAAAATGTTGCCCACATTTTTGGTCCCAGCAAAGCAGTGCCAGAGAGTCCTTCACTAAAGTAGGTTTGTGCTACGATTACTGCCGCCGCTCCTTTGAGCGCATCCAAGACGCCAACCGTTATGCCGATTAGCTTTGAGCCTGTTACATCGTAGCTGTTCATGGCGCCAACATTGCCCGTGCCCAATGTGCGAATATCCTTGCCCGTTGTCCATTTGAGCAGCAAAAATGCAAAAGGAATTGAGCCCATCAGATAGGAAAGCCCTGCAAGGTAAAGCATGTCCAACATAATTACCCCTTCTGATTACAAAGACTTTTCAGACGAGGTGCGTAACTTGCGAAGATAGCGATAGACTAAGAAGCTGACCACAAGTAGCACAACGATAGTTAGCGCTGTGCCGTAGGTAGTGATGTAGTCGCCTAAAATCTGCCAGTTGTCGCCCAGCACATAGCCGCCAGACACCATCAAGATGTTCCAAGCCACCGCACTGATAAACGCACATAGATGCGTCAGAAAAAAATTTAGTCGCGAAATCCCTGCCGAAATTGAGATAATTGAGCGTGAGCCAGTCAGAAACCGATTGACCAAGATGAGACCGTAGCCATACTTTTCAAACTTCGCACGGATTTCGGGCAAGTGTTCGGCTGGGAAAAATTTTCCTACCATCCGCGCCCAGCGTGAATGCACTTGCACACTTGTTTCCTTCTGAAATCGAGTCGATATCCAATAGCCTACGCCATACATGGACGCAAAACCCAAGACCGACCCCACACTTGCCCAGACGACACAGCTGACAAACGACAAATCACTTAGGGCAACCAGCGTGCCTACAAACACAATCGGCATATCACCCGGAATTGGCGGCACGACATTTTCCAAATACGCAATTGCAAAGAGAAAGAGATAAATCGTTGTGCTATCGAGTGTCTTAACTATAGCAATAAGTTCTTCGAGCATCGTTTCCATAGAGTTTTCTCATCCTAACACACGCCGCCGGACTTCTTGGTATGCTTGCTCGACATTGCCCAAGTCAAACCGGAAGCGGTCTTTGTCGAGCTTCTCGTTTGTGTCGGCATCCCAGAGTCGGCAAGTATCTGGACTGATTTCATCGCCAAGTAGAATTTCCACTTTTCCTTCTGGCGAAGTGTATCGCCCAAACTCCAGTTTGAAGTCCACTAATTTCAGCCGTTTTTGCCAAAAAAGGTCTTGCAGTATGGCATTGATTTTAGAAGCCAACTGCCGCAATTTTTCCAGCTCTTCAAATGTGGCTAAACCCATTGCCGAGATGTGGTCATCGTTGACCATCGGGTCGCCGAGTGCATCGTTTTTGAGATAAAATTCAGTTACAGGGTGGCGCAGTTCGTCGCCTTCTTTCAAGCCGTAGCGTTTAGCTAATGAGCCTGCGGCAATGTTGCGCATCACCACTTCGACTTTGATAATCTCCAACTTTTTGCAGAGCATCTCGCGCTCTGAAATTTTGCTCACAAAATGCGTCGGAATGCCAAAGTCAGTAAGATAGGCAAAGAAAAAGGAGGATAGTTCATTGTTGATAATGCCTTTTCTGGCAATTGTGCCGCGTTTTTCTGCGTTAAAGGCAGTGGCATCATCCTTGAACTCTTGGATTATCAGCGTCGGGTTAGTGGTCGCATACACCCTTTTTGCTTTGCCCTCGTAGAGCAGGTTTTCTTTTGCAATCTCGGTTAGCGCAGCCATTGATTGTTATGATGGTTAAACTCGTCACCCTTTTGCATGTAGCGGCAAAAGAAGAACTAATATAAGCAAGTTCTTTTACAAGAGCATTGACGCTGGTTTTTTGCAGGTACTTCTTGCTTCGCTGAATGAAGTTTTTTGACTACCTTTCCTTCAGTTGCGTGAAACTGCAGTTTCACGGTTGCAATTTTGCAGCAACCCATTGAGAAAGGAGTAATAACTATGACATACCAGCCTCAATTTATCCGCAATGTGGCTGTTGTAGGGCATCCCGGCAGCGGCAAAACTATGCTTACTGAAGCAGTTGCATACGCACTTGGTCTTATCAAACGTATGGGTAGCATTGAACAGGGCACCACACTTTCTGACCACGCCCCAGATGAAATTGCTCGTCAGCACAGCGTCAATTCCAGCCTAATTCATGGCACTTGGCAAGATGGGGATGGCAATCTTTACAAAATCAATTTCATTGACACTCCCGGCTTTGCGGACTTCCACGGCGATGTCAAGTGTGCCATTCGCGCCGCTGATACTGTGCTCATTGCGGTCAATGCCACAACTGGCGTGGAAGTGGGCACGGAACTCGTTTGGGAATATGCCAAGGAATACTACAAGCCCACAGTATTTGTCATCACGAAGTTAGACCACGACCGCGCCAACTACGAAGGTGTTTTGGAACAATTGCGAGAGCGATTTGGTCACCAAGTCTCTCCTGTTCAGTTTCCAGCCGAAGAAGGTCTTGGACATCATGTGCTTATTGATGTGTTGCGCATGAAGGAGTATGAATTTACGCCCGACCGACTCGGCGCCGTTGTCGAGCGCCCGATTGAAGACCTTTACTACAAGCGTGCTCAGCTGCATCATCAAGAGCTTGTCGAAAGCGTAGCCGAAAGCGATGACGAGTTGATGGCACAGTTTTTTGAAGAAGGCGGCACTCTCACAGAGCATGAGCTTCGTGACGGCATCAAACATGCTTTGGTTACGCGTACACTTTTCCCTGTGTTTTGCGCTTCGCCCGTACATCTGATTGGTGTTGAGCGCTTGCTTGATGCTATTGTTCATCTCTTCCCTTCTCCGATTGAACGCGGTCCTGAACATGCGCTTTATCCAGAGTCCAACACTGAACATCTTGTTGAGCCCAATCCCAACGGCGAAACGGTGGCATTTGTCTTCAAGACGGTCTCTGAACCGCATATTGGGGAGCTGTCTTTTCTTCGCATCTACTCCGGGCACATCGAAAGCGGGCACGAGCTGATTAACGCACAAACTCGGCAAGTGGAGAAATTGGGTCAGATTTATACTATGGTCGGCAAAGAGCGAAGAGCTGTCAATAAGCTTCTGGCTGGTGATATTGGCGTGGTACTCAAGCTCAAGGATACGCACACTAACGACACTCTGGCAGATAAGGGCGTTGGTTATATCATCCGACCTACAGTTTTTCCTGAGCCGCTAACTGACCTAGCTATCAAGCCTAAAACCAAGGGCGATGAAGAACGCCTTTCATCGGGCTTGTATCATTTGCATGAAGAAGACCCAAGTTTTCGCATCACGCGCGATGAAGAATTTGCTCAAACGATTATTTCAGGTTTAGGTGAGATTCACTTGGAGACGATTATCCGTCGCTTGCGTGAAAAATTTGATATTGAGGTTGAAACGGCGCCGCCGCGTGTGCCCTACCGCGAAACGATTCGTGCGGTTGCCAGTGCGCAGGGCAAGTATAAGAAGCAAACAGGCGGGCGCGGTCAATATGGTGATGTTTGGCTTCGCCTCGAACCCTTACCGCGTGGCAGTCAGTTTGTCTTTGAATCTGAAGTGGTTGGTGGCGTGGTGCCGACACGCTTCCTGCCTGCAGTGCAAAAGGGCGTTGAAGAAACCATGCAAAAAGGCTTGCTTGCAGGCTTCCCAATTGTCGATGTCAAAGTCGTGCCCTACGATGGGTCGCATCATCCCGTTGATAGCTCTGAGTATTCCTTCAAGGTTGCAGCCAGTTTAGCGTTTAAAGCCGCTTTTGAGAAAGCCAAACCGACGCTACTGGAGCCAATTTACAAGGTTACGGTCTTTACGCCTGATGCTTTCACAGGTGAAATCATGAGTGATCTTTCCATCCGTCGCGCCAAGATTTTAGGCATGGAAAGTGACGGTTTGCTTCAATGCCTGCAGGCATTAGTCCCACTCGCTGAACTTTATGGCTACCAAGCCGCACTGAATCGCATTACGCAAGGGCGAGCACACTTTAAGCGTGAATTCTATGGCTATGAAGAAGCACCCAGCGAAGTGGTGCAAAAATTGAAGAAAGAATTTAAGCCAGTGGAAGTCGCTTAGGTCGCAGAGTGGCTCTCGTTCAAGTCCCTTGTACGGCGCATCTGAAATGGCAAGTCTGTGTCAGGTGCGCCATTTTTTCGTAGACATGTTTTCTTGAAAAAGCAAGTTGTGTATTTGAGAGCAGTTACTAACGTTGTATTTTCGCACTAAACCATGCTGTAGTAGGTTCAGCTCTTGATTCTGTGCATTTTTGTCACGTTTTTGTCAGTTTTTTTGATATGCTGTGTTGGAATTATACTCTAAGCTGACAAAGTTTCTGTATTTAATTATCTAAATACAAAAACGGCACAGACTTTGAGTATACTTAGGAGTGATTTATGACGCGAGAACTTACTGAACGTGAAAAAGAAGTTCTTGGGTTAATTATCCAGAACTATATTCTGACCGCCACGCCAGTAGGGTCGCGTTTTCTTTCGAAGCGCTCAGACTTGGGGCTTTCTGATGCCACCATTCGCAATGTGATGGCGGATTTGGAAGAAGAGGGCTACATTACGCATCCGCATGCTTCAGCCGGTCGCGTGCCTACTGACAAAGGCTATCGGCTGTATGTGAGTTCTATGATGCGTGTGGGCACCTTGTCGCAAGTCGAGCGCGCTAAAATTGACCAGAATATTGAGCAAATTCTTGCAGTGGCACAAGACTCAGATGACATCTGGCGTGAGTCGTCCAAAATTTTAGGTCGACTGTCTCGCCAAATTGGCGTGGTGTTGTCACCGAAGCTTTCTCAGGGCATTTTCGAAAAGCTCGAAATTGTCCCGCTGTCATCGAACAAAATCATGGTCGTCATCTCGATTCAATCGGGATTGATTAAGACCATTGTGCTTGAGGCGCATTGCGATGTGCCACGCTCAAAATTGGATGCATTAGCGCAAACTTTAAATGAGCGCCTCTCTGGTCTTACTCTGACGGAGATTCATCACAGTTTTTCTGAACGCGTTGCCGATTGTGCCGACGATACTGGGCTCATTCGTGTCTTTATTGATTCTGCAGAACGTCTCTTTGAAAGTCAGCCCGATACTGATCGTCTGCACGTTGCTGGCACGGAGAACATCTTAGCATACCCAGAGTTTGAAAAGCGCGAAAAACTTCGCGGTATTATTGAACTCATTGAAAATGAAAATGTTATTGTCCATCTCATAGAAGAAGCAGGTTCTGCCGAAAACACAAGTGCTGTTGAAGGTGTCTCTATTCGCATTGGCGCCGAGAACCAAGACAGCAAGATGAAAGACTGCAGTATCATTACGGCAAAATACACCGTCGGCAATGCTGTCGGTACAGTTGGTGTAATTGGACCGACACGCATGGACTATAGCAAAATCGTTCGTGTAATCGATTACATGGCTAAGCGCCTGTCGGCGGCATTTAGCCAAACTTGATTTAGGTATTGATTTGTTTTTGTTGTCTGTTGGGCAATTTTCTCTAACATTCAAAAACGTTGGAAACGGTATGTCAGAGCACATTCAGCCAGAAAATACTCTTCAGCCAGAAGGAGTCAGCTTACAAGATTCTCAAGAACCTGTTGCTCCAGAATCTCAGTCTTCAGAATCGGTCAGTGCTTCCACTCCACCAGCTCCAGCTAGCGATGCAGTCAGCGATGCTGTACCAGTTGGAGAGACGCCATCTGCTCCTGCCGAAGTATCGCTCGAATCCCGCATTGCCGCCCTGGAGGCTGAGCGCGACGAGTATAAAGACCTCTTGCTTCGCAAGGCTGCCGAATTTGAAAATTTCCGCCGCCAGAAGGAAAAAGAAATGGCAGCACTTATCAAGTTTGCTGACAAAAATCTCATCAAGAGCATCTTGCCAATTATTGATGACTTGGAGCGCGTCATCAACAATGCCGAAAAGTTTTTGGCTAATAACCCCGATGCAAAAATTTATGTTGATGGGGTCAAAATGGTTCATCAGAAACTGCTTAAAACCTTGGAGGCTCGTCAGGTCAAGCGCATGGAGACCATAGGGAAGAAGTTTGACCACAACTTCCATGAGGCCCTGACTCAGATGCCGAAAGCCGACCTTGAGCCAGATACTATCGTAGAAGAGTTTGAAGCCGGTTATATCATGCATGATGAAGTGATTCGTCATGCCAAAGTTATTGTCTCAAAGCCAGTTGAGTCAGCTGAATAACCTTAATGATTGCAGATATGAAGCGAGATTACTACGAGGTACTAGGTGTCAAACGCGGTGCCAGTCTTGATGAAATCAAAAAGTCTTATCGCAGACTTGCCATGCAGTATCACCCCGACCGCAATCCGGGGGATAAGTCTGCTGAAGAGAAGTTTAAGGAAATCAATGAGGCATACGAGGTTTTGAGTGATGAGGAAAAGCGCCGCCGTTACGACCAATTCGGGCATGCTGGCGTAGGCACATCTGCTGCTTCCGACGGTAATCCATTTGCCGGTCGCGCTCAAGACATGAGCGATATTTTCAGCGCATTTAGTGATATTTTCAGCGGGTTTGGTACCGGTTCTCAGTTTGAGGATATTTTTGGCGGTGCTACCCGTTCGCGCTCACAACGCCGACGCTCTGCTGGCATACCCGGCTCAGACCTCAAACTTACGCTTAAGCTTACTCTTGAAGAAATTGCCAACGGCGTTGAAAAAACTCTCAAGGTCAAAAAGCTCGTCAAATGCGAGGCTTGCAACGGTACTGGTTCCAAGAATGGTCAATATGACATCTGCCCAACTTGCCAAGGCACTGGCGAAGTGCGTCAGGTGTCGCGCACGATGTTTGGTCAGTTTGTTAGCGTTACTACCTGTCCGACCTGCCAAGGCGAAGGGCGCGTGGTCAGAGATAAATGCCCAGTCTGCCAAGGTGAAGGGCGCGTACAGGGTGAAGTCACTATCAAGGTCAACATTCCTGCTGGTGTAGCCAATGGCAACTATATTCCACTTCGTGGTCAGGGCAATGCAGGAATCCGTGGCGGTGCCGCTGGCGATTTGATTGTCGTCATCGAAGAACTGCCTCATCGCTACTTTACCCGTCAAGATGACGACATCATCTATGATCTTTTCATCAGTTTCCCTGACGCCGTCTTGGGCACAAAAGTTGAAGTACCCACCTTGGGCGGTAAAGAAACTATCGAAATTCCTCCGGGCACACAACCCGGTAAAGTCATTCGGCTCTACGGCAAAGGCATTGGTCATCTTAATGCAAGCGGACGTGGCGATGAATTGATACGCATCAACATCCATATTCCGACAAAGCTATCGGCTCACGACCGCGAAATTTTGCGGCAACTTCAAAAGTCGGACACTTTTTCACCACCTAGAAACGGCAAAAGTTTCTTTGAGAAAGCTAAAGACATCTTTAGTTAGCTTTCCTTGGTAAAAGCAGATAATTTGTTTGGTAAGCCCTGTCGGGCTTTTTGTGCATAGTGCTACAACCGGAATTCTTTTAGCAGCTAACCATACCTTTTCTATGATTGCTGTTGGTCTACCAGCACCTGACTTTTCTTTGCCTGACGAAACTGGCAGGATACATTCGCTTTCCAGCTATCGTGGCAAGAAAGTCATTCTCATTTTCTACCCTGGGGATAACACCCCCGTTTGCACATCGCAGCTTTGCACCTACCGCGATAATTTCGAGAAATTTCAGTCGCGTGGTATCGTTGTTTTAGGCATTAGCACCGATAGCATGGAATCGCATCAGAGTTTTGCTAGGAAATTCTCATTTCCTTTTCCACTTCTTTCCGATAAAGACAAGACTGTGCACAAGCTCTACGATACGCTCGGTTTCTTAGGACTACCACAACGCGCATATGTGGTTATTGATGAGTCGGGAAAAGTGATTGTCTCCTTTGCAGAAACTTTGCCGATTTTCTTTCGCACGCCTGATGAACTTTTGTCCAAAATTGATGCGGCTAACTCCAGCCAGTCATGATGCGCCGTGTGCTGTATGCATTTTTCTTCACCCTCACGATTTTTAGCGCTTCTCTAAGTGCACAACCTGCTTCATTTGAGCGGCAGCTTGATTCCCTTCGCCAGCTCGTCTATCACACCCAGCATGACTCCCTAAAATTTTTGCTTCACCTTGCACTTGCTGAGCTGCACTTTTTTCACTCTTTCAAGCATCATGACGATGCCAACTTTCGTCAAGCCGAGTTAAATGCTGCTCTGGATTTGCTCAGCGCAGCACATCAGTTTCGCAAGACATCTACTTCTCGCGCCATTGAATGCGCCGTGCTCTTAGAGCGTGCTCAGTTTCAGTCGCGTCAGGATGCGCTTCTAACGCTTGACATGTGCCAAAAAGAACTGGCTGATATTCTTAGAGATGACCCCCTGAATTCTGCCGCATTGGCTACCTATGGGGCATTGGGCGTGGAACTGGCTAAAATCCCAGCAGTATATCGCCTCTTAGCTCAGTGGTTTTATAGACCGATTCCTACCCATCCTTCTCTTAATCAAGCCTTGCTTTATCTTCTGCAAGCTCAACTTTTGGGCAAATATCGTGTCTTCATCCTTTGGAAGCTTGGCGAAGCGTATGTGCAGGTTCGTAATGCTCGCGATGTAGTTAATTCCCTCCGTGCTTGTCTTGACGCTCCAGAAGAGCATCCTTATTTTGATGCGTACTGCAAATCACGTGCACGCATGCTTCTGGAGCAGTATCTTTCCACTCGTCAGTCTCGATAAGTGCAAATTTGGTCTTTATATGCCTGTATCCCAAACCCCAGTTCGTTTTTCAGCACGTTGGATTTTTCTGCTTGATTATGTGTTTATTTTGCGCCCAACTCACTTTTTTCCACTTTGGGCGACTTTTTTCTCCGGCTATGTAACAGCCAGTCAGAGCGCGCTATTTTCCATTTCGCCGTTTCCTTTTCTTGCATGGCTTGCTGCTACACTTGCTGCTGGACATGTTTATCTTTTCAACCAACTTGCTGATGTTGAAAGCGATAAAATCAATAACAAGCTATTCATCTTAGCTGATGGGCGGGTTGCGCTTCCTATCATTTGGATAGAAGGTGGTGTGCTTGTTTTTCTTTCGCTTGGTCTGTCTTGGCTTGTGTCGTTAGAATTTTTCCTTGCCATAATTTTTGCCAGCACGCTTGGTCTATCCTACACTTTTTTGGGTATTATGAATCGCCCTATTCCGTCTCTGGTTGCCAATAGCCTCGGTGGCAGTGCAGCCTTTATAGCGGGAGCTTACGCTGTCGACACCAGCATCTTAGCTGCTCATAGCATTTCATTTTGGCATCTGATATTTTGGTCACTGCCTCATACTTTTGCTTATGCTGCCGTCTCTGCACTAGTTACCTTGCCCGATATGCCCGGTGATGCACAGTGTGGCAAGCAAACTATTGCACTTGCTTATGGGGTTCAAAGCACTTTACAAATTGCGCTTTTCTCGGATGTTCTTGCTTTGCTTTTCTCTCTTCTGACAATGAACTGGCACTGCATCTTTACGATTGGCTTAACTGCGTTGATTTCACTACCGCTTTTCTGGCACACTGCTCGGCGTGGGGCGTGCGCCAAAATCTTTGTACCTGTTAAGTATTCTATGCTAGTGCTGACCGTTTCCGTCTCTCTTTTCTTTCCACCACTGCTTTTGCTAGCTGCACTCAACTTTCTTGCCTGTCGCGCCTACTACCGCACTCGCTTTGGCGTAGATTACCCTAACCTTCAGCCTGCTTAAGTTCCCGCATAGCTGTTTGGGGCAATAGTGGTTAAATTTTTCCTCCCTAACACTGGCTTGCGGTAAACTTTCTTCACTTTGCGGTTTTGTCATCACCCAATGTCTTTATTACAGCGCCCATTAACACAACCCTTTCCTTTGCTTAAACTTCGGCACAGATTTTGCTGCTCTAAGCATTGGTATTGATTGTAGCTATGCAAGTTGAGAAATTGAGAGAAAATTCTCATTATACAGACTACTATGTTTTAACCAGTTGGGGCTCGAAACCTTAAGCGACCTTGATTATGATTGACTACAAGAAAATCAAAAAATCGTTGAAGAAGGCGCTCAAAGCTATTGAGCAGATGGAAATGCTCGATATTTTGATGCGCGCTCAGGCTGCAGGACATCTGCCACCTAATACTTTCCAACTTTTTTCACAGGAGTTTGCTAAAGTCAGTCAGTCGCTCAATCAGGCGACGCATAGTGCTACACTGCCTTCCTCTTCAGCTGCTCCCAGTGAAAATGCTCTGCCACCCATGAGCTATCAAGAGTGGCTAAAAAAACTTGCTGACCGTCAGAGCACTTCACCATCTGTTGCGCCTGCTCCATCGCCGCTTTCTACAGCTGGCGCCGACGAAGCTTTGCGACAAAGCGAACAACGCTTACGCACCATTATTGACTCTACTCCGTTAGGTATCGTCATTACTAATGAAGATGGCATCATTGAGTATGCTAATCAAGCTTACTGCGACATTTATGGATACACGGCGCAGGAAATGATTGGCAAGCCTTTCACGATAGTCGTGCCCCCAGAGAAAAAAGACTTCTGGATGGACTTACACCGCAAGTATCTTGATGGCTACAAAGAAATCCGTGGTGAGTGGGAAGTTCGTCATAAAAGCGGTCGCCCAATTTACATTCTTGCTGATGCAGCGCGTATTATCGGTACTGATGGTAAGCGTAAGAAAGTTACTTTCGTGAGCGACATTACGGAGATGATTAAGCTCAAAGAAGAGGCGCGTCAATCGGAATTGCAATTGCTACAAGCCGAAAAGATGTCATCGCTGGGTCAAATGGTAGCGGGCTTAGCACATGAAATGAACACGCCTCTGGGATTTGTGCGTAACAATCTTGAGCTTTTGGAAAGTAAGCACCTCGAAATACGCGAATTGCTCAATGCTTATGATAAGCTACGCACACAAATTATGTACGGCACCCCTAATGATGTTGCCATGATGCTTGCTCAAATTGACCAACTCTCCCAGAAAGTAAAGAATCGTGTCTATGAGCAAGCTCCATCACTCTACCGTAATTCTATCGAGGGTATTGACCGTATTCAAGACCTTATCCTTAATCTTAAGAATTTCTCACGTCTCGATGAAGCCAGCTTTAAGCCAACGAATGTTAATGAAAGCATAGAATCGACGCTTAAAATCGCCAATCATCTCTTCAAAGGTGGCATTCAAGTTATCAAAGAGTTTAGCCCGTTGCCTGATATTATGGCATATCCTGCACAACTCAATCAAGTGTTTTTGAATCTGATTACGAATGCTGTTCAAGCTGTAGATGAACGCAACGGACGCATTGTAATTCGTACCATGCAGCAAGGAGATAACGTTGTTATTAAGATCGCTGACAATGGAAAAGGCATTCCGCCAGAACATCTTAAGCGCATTTTTGAGCCATTCTTTACTACAAAAGATGTTGGACAAGGTACGGGCTTAGGTCTTTCAATCGCCTACAGAATTATTGAGAAACATAAAGGCAAGATTGATGTGCAAAGCCAAGTCGGTAAAGGTACCGAGTTTACGATTCAGTTGCCAATTAATCCCATGCAGACAACTGCAAAGAGCACCAGTTCACCTTTTGTAGAGTCACCTTTTTTGGAGTAACAGATGTTGGGCTAAATTTTAGCCCTTTTATCAACACAAAAATTTAGTTTTAAAATGTCCGCTCACCAGCTTCTCCTCGTTGATGATGAACCTATGATTCTGCAATCTTTGTCCTTGCTATTTGAAGAAGAATACATTGTCCACACTGCCACTAATGGTCAGCAAGGACTAAGGATTTTGAAAGAACACCCTATCTCTGTTATCATCGCTGACCAGCGGATGCCGAAGATGACAGGAATTGAATTTTTACGCCAAGCTAAAGAAATTGCCCCTGATGCTATGCGGATTTTGATGACTGGCTACGCTGACTTAGAGGCTATCATTGACTCTGTTAATGTCGGTGAAGTGTTCCGCTATGTTAACAAACCTTGGCAAGCCGAGAAATTAAGAGAAACAGTTCGTTTCGCATGCAATGTTGCTCAGCAGCGTCGTCTGATTAGAAAAGAAAAACCTGTCGTTCCTGATACCACACTTCCGCTTAGCCTTTCTTCTGTCGAATTTCATAAATCAGAGTTTGAACTCTTATTTGTTGATAGTAATTTTTCCCATCTGAAGTCGTTTAAGGAGTTTTTTGAGCCGAAATACACCTGCCACATTAGCAACTCTCCCGATGAAGCTCTTAGTATTCTTCGCCGTTTCCCAGTTGCTGTGCTTGTCAGCGAAGCTAATTTAGGTAATATTGATGGCGCAGATTTTCTTATTGCAGCTAAGGCTGTTCAACCAGAAGTCGTTACGATATTGATGACCTCTATCAAAGATTATAAAGTGGCAGTTCGTCTTATTAACGAAGGGCAGATATACCGGTACTTGGTTAAGCCTTTCTCACGAGAATCCTTGCGCCTAACAATTGAATCAGCAGTTATTCACTACAAGTTTCATCGGGAACAGCTTTCATCGAGTATTGCGTCAGCTTCGAAATCTACATTTTCAGTGCCTCATACCAATAGCCTTCCAGAAATTCTTGCATCATTACGCCAGCACTTTGCAACAAGACCGATATACTGATTTTTGCTCTATCAAATGTTACATTAGCGTCACATTTTTCACGGCAAGAGCTCCCAGACCTCTTGCTCTTGATTCGTTGATTTATTCCTTTACACTTCCTAGTGTTAAGCCGCTGACAAGATAACGAGAAAGGGCAACAAATAAAATCACCACAGGGATACTCACAACAATTGCACCTGCGGAATAAAGTCCCCATGCCACTTCTAGGTCGCTTTGAAATGCCTTTAAGCCCATCGGCAGCGTGAAGAGTGCAGGGTCTTGGATTAATACGGCGGCTACCAAGTATTCGCTCCATGCTGACATGAACGAAAAGAGTGCAGTAATTACCAGTGCAGGTTGCGCTAACGGGAAGATGATTTTCCAGAAGGCTTGAATTTCTGTGCATCCATCAATGCGCGCCGCTTCTTCTAGACTACGTGGGATAGTGTCGTAAAACCCTTTCATCTGCCAGACGCAAAATGGCAGCGCAGTGGCTGAATACGCTACAATCAATCCTGAATAGGAATCATAAATTCCCAGTTTAATTAGCATAATAAATAGTGGCAGCAGCAGCATCGTTACAGGGAACATTTGCGTAGCAATCAATAAAATCATTGCAGGGTCTCGACCGACAAATTTGTAGCGACTAAAAGCATAGCCTGCAGTGGAAGCCAATCCAACTGAAACTATTGTTACCACCAGTGATACCAAAACGCTATTAAGTATCCATTTCAGAAAAGGATGCTTTGCAAAAATATCAATATAATTTTGAAAGGTTACATTTTTTGGAATAAGTTCAAAATTTGATGAAAATAGATTATTTCCTGGACGTAAGGAAATCTTAAAAACCTCCAAAATCGGAAAGAGTGCAAATAGGCTGAACAGTATCAATATGATGTAAATGCCTACTTTTTGCAGTGCATTGACATCACGTGGATTTTTTGCTGACATATCTTACCTTTCTTTTAATTTTGAGGAAATTAATAGATACTCTGGGTCGCTTTTGTTTTCTTAATGAAATTCCAACTAAACACTAGTAGCATTAAGAAGATAATCATTGAAAAAGCTGCTGCATAACCAATACGAAAGTAATTTAATCCTACCTTATACACCCAACTCACTAAAATATGAGTTTGGTCTGATGGCTCACCGCCGTTGCTGACAAGCCATACCACATTGAAATTATTAAATGTCCAAATTGTTCCTAGCGTTATAGCAGGAATCATTACAGGTTTTAGGAGTGGAATGGTAATGTAACGCAATTTGTCATACCAGCTTGCCCCATCAATTTCTGCCGCTTCATACAATGCATCTGGAATTGACTGCAAACCGCCTAATGCCACAATCATCATAAATGGAAATCCGAGCCAAATGTTTGTAATTAAGCATGCCATAAAAGCACCCCATTCCGTGCTTAGCCATTGCACACGCTCAATTCCGAGCAATGCTAACACTTGATTAACAGCCCCGTATTCTGAGTTAAATAATCCTCTCCAGTTTAATGCTGTGATATATTGCGGCACAGCCCACGGTAGAATTAAAATAACTCGAAAAAAATTCTTTGCCTTGATATTCTTATTAAGCAAAATCGCAAGAAACACACCTATTGTTACATGAAAAAAGACATTCGTTACTGTCCAAAGCACTGTCTTAAACAAAAACCAGAAAAACTTTGGATCTGTCAGCACATTAACATAATTTCTTATTCCTTTAAACTTCCAGTCTCGAAAATGCTCAAGATTCATGTTGCTAAAGCTGATTATCACATTGTAAATAAATGGGTATAATACCACCATTGCCATCACTAAAAGAGCTGGAAGTGCATATAAATATGGCACGGCATTAAGTTTTTTTCTGACCGGCTTCGGCCCTTTTCCATCCGAAGCTATTTTAGCACCTTCTATTTTTTCAGTATCAATAGCTACTTGCATAATTACTCTTTCATTTCTTTGATGAGTTGTACAGCAAGATTTTGCATTTCTTGAGCGGCTTCGTCTGGCGATTTACTTCCGTTTAATACGGCTTGATATGCCGGTCTCATGGAATCCCATATTACTCGCATCTCGCTGACTACTGGCATAGCTACTCCCACACTTAACTGCTCAAATGAACCTTTTAGAATTTCATCTTCTTGAAACACTGGGTCTCTGTATGCCTCTACACGTGCTGGAATTGACCCAGCTCGTTTTGTGTATTCCAGCATCACTTCAGGACTACATAAAAATTTTAGCAATTTGCATGTTACTTCCAACTTCTCGCCTCTTGTATTTACGTTAATGCTATACCCTCGTGGCGAAATCATTGGCGCTGGATACAATCCTGTTTCATCAATCATTGGAATTTTTGTTACCCCAAAGTTGATTCCTACTTCTTTGTATCCTGCCCATGCCCAAGGACCGTTAATAATCATTGCGGCTTTTCCTTCTTTGAATAATGTATTTGCTGTATTGTAATCGCATTCCTGCGGAATAATTTTATACTTATCGCGTAAATCCTTAATCAATTGTGCGGCTTTTACGGTCGCTTCACTGTTGAGTTTTGGCTCAGCTTTCTCGTTCATAACAATCCCACCATAGCCACCGATGAAGGGCACGAAAAAATATGGCTCGGTGTAGTTCCACACTAAGGCATACTGGTCAGGCTTCCCATCATGGTCAATATCCTTTGTAAAAGTTTTTCCCCACTCAATTAGCTCACTCATTGTTTTTGGCGGCGTATCAATCAGAGCTTTGTTATAGACTAGGCACAAATGATTTCCAATTTGGTCGCCGATTTGATAGAGATGTCCATTGAGGTAAGTATTTGCAGGGATTGGTTTTGTAACAAAGCTATCCAAGAAGGCGGGTTCGAACAGATTCTCAAGCGGTTGGATTACTCCCAGCTTTTCGAACGGTCCGACCATATCACTTGGTCCATAGACCAATTCAGGTCCAGAGCCGCCAAGTGCTGCAATCATGAAGTTCGTGCGAATTGTTTCAGTCTCGTAGAAGAGCTCGCGAAACTTATAACCTTTTTCCGCCAATGCTCTGCCCTCTGGGTGCTCTGTGGCAAATTTCTCGAGCATTTCTCTGAGCACTTTGCGTTCGCCGGGATTCATTTGCGTCCAAATGGTAATCAGCTTTTCGCGCTCATTTGTGCATCCGACCAAAACACCTGCGCAGAGCAGCAAAAGTTTCCCCAGTTGCACGAAAAGCAGCATAGAAATTTGGTGATAGGTTTTTTCTAAAAAGGAAAGGCTCAGACAACATGTCCGAGCCTTTTGGTTTTGCATGAATTACTTTATCAGCATCATTTTCATTGCTTGCTTGAAATTGCCTGCACTGATGCGGTAGAAATACATGCCGCTCGATAGCTGTGATGCATTGAACTGCACGGTGTAAGTGCCTGCAGCCAGTCGCTGATTCACCAAAGTTGCGACTTTACGACCCAGCATATCAAATACATCGAGCTGCACGTTTTCTGTATTTGGAATTGTAAAGCGAATGGTTGTGCTGGGGTTGAATGGATTCGGATAGTTTTGTTCCAAGCGATACTCACGTGCCACTGGTGCCGCCATGTCGCGCTCGAGTGTGCCGAGCAGCGAATTGCCGCCACCGAATACGACACGCACTGTTGCCGTTGAGCCTACTGGAATTGTGCTCGGGAAGGTAACTAAGTAATCTGCACCGAAAATACCTTCATTGTCCAGTATCCCATTTGGTGGCCGTTGGTCTTCAAAAATTCCGCGATAGAAGATAGCAAACTTAAATGGACCGAAAGCAATCGAGGTAGCTGGAATTGTCGCTTCATAGACGCCTGCTGGCTCAGTGGGGCTTGGTCTCAAGAAGATAAACCGCTGAGTTGATGGAATGGTCTGACCTGCTGGCGGTGGGTCGGTGTTACGCAGCAAGGAAGTATCGTTCCAGTTAGGCCATGCACCGAAGACACCTTCCCCAGCAATATACAGACCGTAGCGCAAGCCATTAAGGTCGCCCGTGAGTGCACCTGCAGTTCTCAGTGAATCAATGCTTCTGCCGCCAAGGGTACGACGACCGCGCGTATCCAAAATCACTCTCACATTGAAGTTGCGGCTTATGCGAATAGCAATCACAGGCTTGACAGGTGTCGGTGTTGCCAAGAGGTCTGTTGTCCCCGTACCAAAATTCAGGGGTCGGTCAGGTCCAATTTCCCATCCACCATTTGTGAAGCGAACTGGTGAAGGGTTATATGCCTTAAATTTCCACGGTATCGTCGAGTTTTCTTCAGCTGTGATGCTAATCGTATCGGTGAAGGTCGTGGTTAGACCGATGCGACGCATTGCTGGGGGGCTGGCTGTCCAGCCTCTGAACGGTCCTGTTACACCAATCGTATCTTCTGCGCCAAACCCTGCTCCCAGAAGGTCGCTCATATCCGCTTGGAAGATGACGCGACGAGTCCGACGTGGGAAGCCCTGCGAAGCATCGTTGTTCCAGTAGCGTATGGTATCAATGTTTTCTGCTGCGTTAGGATTTTGGAAATTTACTACACGATCGTCACCTGGCTCAAACGTCAGAGCTCGTCCAGCGGCAAGGTTACGATAGGTAAACTTGTAAGTAATTCGTGAAATGTTTGCAGCACCCAAGGCTCGGCGCGGTCCAATGTAGACCGTGTCGTTTGCATTTGCCGATACAACCCCGATGCGCGTGGAGTCGCCTGGCTGTGAGTAGCGTCCTCCTGCCCCTGAAAAAATCAGGGCATAGAGTGTGTCATTGGGTTGAATTTCGCCAGTTTGGCGGAGACGACGGATATTGACGCCAAAGCGAATGGAGTCCTGCGCTTGTGCAAAGGCGTCTGTCGCAAACAGCAGTAGACCGAGTAGTATGGTCAGATGGTACCTCTTCAACATGGTTGCTCCATTAAGTTTTGGTTAAAAAATAATTGAATGTTGGTGTCATTGAACAAATAAAGAACAACAGTTGTAATGTGCTTTAGAACTCGACACTTATTGCAAACCACTGTGGTGGATTGAGCCTCCCAAAAGTTTGATAAGTGTAGTCAAATCTCAAGATGACTGTGCTGATTGGGTAACGCAACCCAGCACCGAAGGTTAAGCCTTTTTCGCTTTCTTTCTCGAAGAGCGCATTATAGCCAGCGCGCACGAAGAAAATATCTTTCCATGCATATTCCCCACCGACGTTCAATGTTTGCACATTATCGAGTGGGATTGCGGTATCCAGCGCGAAAGATAATCGATTTGTTTCATCACGCAAGATGTCGTAACTCACACCGATTCGGTAGATGAGCGGCAAGTTAAATTGGTCGGTCAGTAAGCGAGCGGGCACATTGTTATTGACGCCGCGCTGTGTGCCGCCAGTTTGGTCGAAGTTGACTGTTAAGCCTTCGCCGTCCAAGCGCATTTGTGTGCCGAAGTTACTGATGGTGGCACCTAGTTTTAAGCCGTTGGGCAAGAGTCCAGTGTCATACAGAAAGCCTACATCGAGTGCAAATGCATTAGCAGATGTCCTGAAGATAGATTGGCTTACAAACTTCAGGCTTATTCCAACGGAGAAGCGGTCGGTGAGACTTTTTCCCCACGAGAGTTGCGCGGCAAAATCACTTGCTGTGAAGCTTTCGCCGGTGCCATCAGGGTTTGAGATAGTTGTTACCTCGAACGTGCCGTAGTTCAGCGCAGTGATGGCAACACCGAATACGCCAGCGACGCTTGCAGGTACGGTTGCACCTGCCCAATTAATTTGTGTATTCATAAGCCACTGGGTGTATGTAAAGCCTGCACGAATTTTTTCGGCGCGAGCAATGCCTGCCGCATTCCAGTATAGGGCATGAATGTCATCGGCTACGGCGACAAATGCACCGCCCATTGCCGTTGGGCGCGCCCCCATGCCAATCCCTAAGAATGGTGCTGCCGTTGTGCCATATTTTGACTGTGCTATTGCAACACTTGTAAGTGTCAATGCACTTGTCAGGCAGGCGTAGGCAAAGAGATTTTTTAAAACATTTCTCATGGATGACTCTCCTTACTTAATGACGGCAAATTTGCCCATTTTGGTCCCAATTCCGGGGGCATCGATATGGTAGAGATAGATGCCATATGCCACATCCAAGTTTTCTGATGTTTTCAAATCCCACTCGACTTGCGAGGTCGGATAGGAAAATGTGCCTGCTCCTTCATTTTCTCGGTCGCGCACGCCGAATGCTGTATTGCCATCTGGATTATCCGCATATAAGGTGCGAATCAACTCACCACGAACAGTATAGATGCGAATGGTTGAGCGCAGCGGTACATTTTTGAAGAAGAGTTTGCGCGTGGCTCGACCGCGTGTGTCTGCACCTTGCAAATTTCCTTCCGCCGTATTGGTGACGATGTAAGGATTCGGGAACACCTTGACATTATCGAGTGCATTTTTGACGGCATCAAGATTTTCAACTGGCGCTTTGAGCTCTACAGTGAATCGGTCGGTGGATGTAATAGGTCGCTTGGTGCGAATAAAGAGTGTATCGCCAGGTCGAGGCTGATAGCGCGCAGGTGAAATGACGATGTTCCACGAAAAGAGCGTGTCGACACTTGCACCTTCAGGTTGCTCGAGGATGCTGAGGTTGACACCGAACTCCCCAATTTCACTTCCCGTAGCCGGGTCTATGAAGAAGCGCTCGGGTCTGCCTGTAAGCAAGTTAATAATCTCAAAATTTGTGTTCCGTGCCGGTACATTCGTTAGCACGCCATCGACAATAAGGTTTGCCGCGCTTGAGCGTGCACTTGGACGAATTACGATAGCATATTCTGCGAGTTTGCGAATCGCTTTTCCTCTGACGCTGGGTGCCAGCGGTTGCGCTACGAATGCCGTGACATTTGGCACCGTATCTTCACGAATGATCTGCACACCGGGCACTTTCCAGAAGGCACGGCTTAGTACGGTTTGTGGGGTGTTGATAATTGTGAAAAACACGCCAATCTTGTCAATTAGACTTGTCTCCTCCGTTGCACGGTAGAAGAGATCCCCTTCTTGATTTTGCTGATAAATTCTTGGGTCTCCAAGGAACCTTGAGAAGATACCGCCAACGATACCGCTTTGACGCAACAAGGTGTCGGGGCGCGATGGATTAGTGATGTCCAATACACGGAAGAAACTTGTGCGCGGTTCTAGTGCTTCATCAAGGTCGGCTGCATCCACCAAGCCATCGCCATCGTTATCTATGCCGTCATTGCTTGTGTCTTTGAACTCTACTTGGATTCGACGGTCTCGATCGATTTTGCGTGGGTTAATGAGGTCATAGATTACGCGTCCTGTGCTGCGGTTGTTTGGGCCTGGTCGTAAGTGTCTGAGCTGATGCCAAATCTTAATCCTGTTTGTG
>PHFL01000068.1:47673-69636 GCA_002794105.1 Candidatus Thermochlorobacter aerophilus
GGCAATTGGCGCCAGCCGAAACCGTTGCTCGCCCTGCCCACCTGAAATAACTCGTGCATCATTGAACTGTGGGTCTGTGCTCTTGTAGATTTTGTAGCCTTCGAAGGTAAAGGCTCTCGGGTCTCGCACCGCCCCCTGATTTCCAACGATTCTGCGGTTGATGAATACATCAAAATACTCCTCACACTCGTTGGTCCAATAGAGCGTTACGCGTCGATCTCCGGGAATAGCTGATAGGCGTGGTGCTGGGCGTGGCGGTCCTGCAAAGTTGTAATTGTTGTCATAAATCTCTTGTACAATGTCTTTGTTAGTGAGAATTTCATCGGCAGTCTGTCCATAGACCAGTGCAATGGAGAGTCGTTCGGTTTGTCCGCGTTTGAGTGGAAAGTATCCTGTGCCGTAGGTATAGTCTCCATCCTTTGGTTCAAGATCGAGCGTATCGAACACGCCGGGTGTGGTCACGCGCCAGAGATCGTCGGAGTTGCCCATTTGTGGCGATGCTGAAAGGTCAAACTTGTAACTTGTCAGACCAATCTGGTCAGCTTCGACCACATCGGTGGCATCGAATGCAGACTCACCTGCTGACGGGATGGTGTTGTTTTCACCTCTGTCACCGGTTGAGGGTCTGCCATCGGCGCCTACATCATCTAACAAGGTCCAGTTGCCGTTGTTGTCAAGGCCATCGTCTCGGCGTTCGTCAATCATCGGGAAGCGTGTCGGGTCGTTGAGGTTCTCGCCGTTGCGTGCCAGTTGAATGTAGTTGATGTAGCGCAGAGGTCGTAGGGTCACGATGCGTGAGCGTCCAGTGACAATATCAGCTTCCAGTCGTGTGCGTCGGAAGTGTAGGCGATAGTCTTCATCAATCACGCCATTGAGGTTGTTGTCAATCAAGTCGCCAGTAATTTCCCGCAGCGTATCGCCTACGGAGATAGTGCGCGTGATGCCTTGCGAGGTAATGGTGATGCTACCTGAAGCAGGCATGGTTACCGCTCGGCGCCACGATACCACAAATGGCTCAGTGTATCCAGCCGCAAGTCGTGCTGGCGTCTGAATCAGCGTATCGTTAATGGTGATGAGAATATCGCCGCCACGAATGACTCTTGGAGCATTTTCACCGCGGAAGATACCGCGCTGCGCATCAGCAACGAATTCATAAAAATCGTACCCCGTTTGCGACACTTGCCCGACAGGAATACTGGTAAATTGACTGGGCACGCCGCGGTTCGGAATTGCTGCAGGTCCTGTGCCGATTTTATCCCAGTCATCATCATTGTCAATGCCATCGTAGGGATTGCCCGGGCTCTCTAAGAAAGCAACCCCCACATAGCCCACCGGGAAATTTCTATTCCATGCGCCATCTACAGCATTAGGGTCTGGATTGAGGTTTGTGCTCGACACAGGGTTCCATGTATAGGTGATAGAGCGGCTCTGGTCGAAGACTGAGACATTGCGAGTAAATTGCCGTCCTACGGCTGTTCCAACAACTGAGCCGAAGACGACTTTGTCGTAGTCATAATCGCTGATGTTTTTGACTTCGTAGAGCCAGAAGATGTTGTCTTGCGCCAGGAAACTTGACCATTGCAAGCCGCGCGCCTTAACTTGAAAGCCGACGCCATAACGATTGGGGTCAGAGGTCGGACGGAAGCCAAACTCTTCAAACCAGCGCCGGTCAGTGGCATCGTCGAAGACAAAGTAGCTTTCTTGGTCAGCGTTAAAGATGCCTCGCCCGAAATATCCGTTCCAATCTGCGCGTCCAGTTGCTGGGTTTATCCACGTTGGTTGGTCAGGCCAGCGCTCAGGCCACGATGAGGGAATGTGGCTCATAGCAGGAAATTCTTCTGCCGGATTGAAAAAGCCTTCTACAGGTTGCAAGCCTTCGAACTGACCATTGACGATTCGGTAACCGCCTCCTCTTGGACCTTGATGGGTTGTTACATAGCGCGCAACAACGGTCACATCCGCCGCATTTTGCCCATTTACCACAATGTTACGGATCGTTGCCCCTAAGCGTCCGCGTGGAATAGTTACAATTTGGTTATCGCGCAGGCGTCGCCCTGTTGTCGCAGTGGTATCATTGTTGGTGTAGATAATCGTGTCTCGAAACACGCGCTCGACGCCCAAGATGATGTTGAGGTCGTAGATGTACTCATTTTCATCTACGGGCCAAGCACATGTTGGCAAAAGTGGCGCAATGTAGGTTTTGCTACCGATGAGTCCATCGTTTTGGAACTTAGTTCGCACGCGATTGCCGTTGTGCAGCCCTACACGTCGATTGGCTCGGCTGCTGCGTAGATTCAGTGGAATGTCTTGGGCAAGCAGGTCTGCAGTGTCCCCAATTGCCAGTAGGAAAAGCAGTAGCCATGATATGCAGCTTACGCTGCAGTACTTTGTAGAGCTGAAAGTACCGCTTCTCATCACAGAGTTTGCGTTAGAGTTTTTAGAGTGAAAAACTTGCTCCAACTAACACCTGACGCGGTGGTGCAAACAGCTGCGGTCTTGTCTGATATTGCTCTGGCGTATTTACACTCGAGCGCACTCGTGTGTTTTGAAGAATCATGTCTGGCGTCAGTAGAGCAAAGGGATAGTTGCCGGATTGGTTGCCAAAATCGAGCAAGTTGTAAATCTGCACATACACGCTCAGCTTATTTTTGTCGAAGCTGAAGGTCTTTTGCGCGCGAATATCTACTGTAAAGGTTGCTGGGCGTCGAAGCGAATTGGTTACAATTTCACCGCGGCTGCCACGGACTAAAATTGGAAGTGGCGCATTCAAGTCTGGTGTGTAAGGAAAACCGCTCCCGTAGCGAGCAATAGTACTCAGCAGCCAACCATCGATATCGAAACTACCTGTCAGGTTCAGGGTATGCGTCTGGTCCCAATCAAGTAGCACTAAATTGGTTGGCAGTGGTGCATTAGCTGCCAGTGCAAAGGCAGCAGCGGCTGGGTCAGATGTATTGCCTTGTGCAACTTGGAATGTATAGTCAATGCCAAAGTTAAAGAGCTGGGAAAACCGCTTGTCAATGCGAATTGTCAATCCTCGTGTAAGGGCATAGTCTGTATTGACAAACTGCGTATATGCCCCTCTATCGAAATACTCTCTCAAAAACGCACTGCCGTTCAGGTCTCGAATATCATTGAAATACAGTGCTATATCGACGGCTATATCTTCTCCAAACTGTTGCTGCAAGCCCAGTTCTCCCTTGATAGTGCGCTGAGGCTTGAGGTCAGCATTACCAAACGGACCGCTGACATCTGCTCCGGGGTTACGACGAAAGAACGGGTTACGATACAAGAACTCAAAGTTCGGAATCTGGAAGACCTGTCCAAAAAAGAAGCGTAATACGCTGGTTTCCGCAATAGCAAATGCCACACCAAGTCTTGGGCTTAGTTGCCATTTTAGACTTGCACGCTCGTAGTTGCGCTCCAACAGATTCTGCCCATTGCGTACATAGATAGGCAAATTCTCTCGAGTGTTTGGCACCACATTGCCGTTGGCATCGCGTGGCAAATTCTCAGGGCGTAAGGGGTCGTATGGACTGGGGTCCGATGGGTCTTTAGGTACTAGTCCATCGGGGTAGAAGACATCTAAGCGCACTCCGAAATTGACAATAAACCGATTGATTTCGAACTTATCTTGGATGAAGGCGGCAAATTCAATTGGACGGCGGTCGTAGAAGTCGTAACCCGCTTCACCTAATTCTGCACGTCGGAGGCGCTGCACACCTGTCTGCAAAGACGATTCATCCAAAAAGAGACTTGCACTCTCTAGCCAGAGACGATGAAACTTGACATCAATACCGGCTTTGACCAAATTCTCCATATTGACTTGCGCCGATATATCACCCTTGATGTTAATGGTCGTGGTGGAACGGCTAAAGTGACCAGTTTGCGCGCCGCAGACTAAAAACTCTTGCCCAAAGTCAGCTTGTCCAGGTCGATATGCGCCAGCCGGCGTTAGGTTGTTGATGCCCCAATCTAAGTAGCGCTTGTCGACAGGGTCTTCATAGAGGAAATTTCGTTCGCTCGAGTATAGCAACGACGCCCCGATGTTGAAGAACGCTGTGTTCGATATGGCTTGGGTGATATTCAAAATCCCTGTATAGGAACGTCGATAGTTTGTTGCCACACCATCGGGAATGTATTGCCAGTCGAAGTCAAAGTTACGGAATTGCTCATCCGAGAATTGAAACTGCGCACTAATCTTTGCAATCTCTGGTCTGAAAGTGAGTTTTGCTAACCCTGAGAACTTGCGGTAAGGATTCATGGGGACAAATTCACCACTGCCTGTGGCAAACTGCCGGAAATTATCAGTGGCCTGACGCAACACGCGATAGACTCGTATGCCTTTTTCTTCGCGTTCTCTTTCGTTCTTTGGCGGGTCTGTCGGGTCAATAGGATAAAGGAAGAAATCATAATTGCCAGGATTTTGCTGCCGATAATTTGCAATGAGCCTATCAATTTCTTGCTGCGTACGTGCTATGCCAATAAATCCGCCGATTTGATTGCCTGTAAAAATACTTGGCGGCAAAATATCTCCAGGATTAAACACTCTCTGACCATAGAAACGACCTTCATCTTCAAAATAGCGGGCATTCACAAAGAATGTAACAAGGTCTTTTGGTCCACCAAAGAAATTCAGAGGTCCGCCCAAACTGCCTTGAATATCGCGCGAGCCAATTGTTCTGATGTTATTGACATTTGGAAATAAGTCCAGGCGTGGCGTCAAATATCCACCGAGAAACGTTTGCAGGGTGCCTTCATATTCTGGTCCTCCTTCCTTCGTGACAATGTTGATAATAGCCGACATGGCTTGTCCATATTCTGCATTGTAGCCACCTGTGAGCAACTCCAGTTCCTGAATAGCCTGCGATTCCACACCTAAGTTATTGATACCACGCCCTTGATTACCATCATAGACATCGTTGACCGAAAAGCCATCGACGATATACATGGCTTCACCGCGTCGCCCACCTCGAAACGTGCCGCCAACTACACCTGCCTGAATTTCCAACACTTGCGATGGATTCTGAATCGGCAAAGTCTTGATTTCATCGCTACCTACAGCTGCGCGCGTAGCCGTCATGTCTTTGATGACCAAATTTCGCTCAGCAGATACTACAATTTCTTGTGCTTGCACACTTTCGACTTGCAGCCTGAAGTCTGCTCGCGTAGTCATATCGACACTAACCTTCACATTGCGCAATGTAGCCGTCTGGTAGCCTACATACGTGCAGCGCAGTGTGTATGTGCCGGGCGGCACATTCAGGATAACATAGTTGCCATCGATATTGGTTTTGGCACCTAACTTTGTGCCTTCCACTGTAACAGTTGCACCAATGAGCGGCTCATCATTTGCCGCATCAACTACAGTGCCTGCAATTTTGCCTGTAGTACCTATCACCACTGTAACTGTTGAAGGCGCACCGCGATGTTCTGCAAGCGCCAAGTGCGGGAAACACAGCACTGTATGTAACGTGAGTACTGCAGCGGGTATAAAGAGATGTGTATAGAGCACAAATGTCCAGAGCAGGAGTTGGTGTTTTTTCATGGCATTTTCTTTTTTACTTCTGAATTCTGCCTGAAATGCCTTTTGTAGAGAAAGACGCAGTCTCAACTGCTCTTCTTCTCATTGTCGTTTTGTTGTTTTGTTGTGCAGCAGTGCTTGCTGCGCAAAACTTGGCGAAAAATACAAAAAAAGTTTTTTCACCAAATGTTACCATGCCGTCCAACCGCCATCAACAACAAGATTTGCACCCGTCATGTAGCTTGAGGCATCACTAGCAAGAAAGATAATAGCGCCTTTGTAGTCTGTTGGCGTTGCCATTCTACCTAAAGGGGTTCTTTTTGAATATGCTTTGATGAAGTATTCATCCTGTGCATTTTCTACTCCGCCTGGTGAGAGCGTATTGACACGCACATTATACTCGCCCCAATACGCCGCCAGAAACCGCGTAAAGGCAATAACCGCACCTTTCGTTACTGGATATGCCGCTGATTTCCAGAAGGTTTGCGAACCATCTGGTCTGCGATAAAGTGACTGATCTGGTGCTACAATACCGTACGTGGATGCAATATTGATAATGCTACCCTTTCGGCGCTTTGCCATCTCTGTTCCTAAAATCTGCGAACAGAGAAACGTGCCTACAACATTTACATTGAGAGACTTCTGAAATAACTCAAGTGGATAGTTTTCAAACCTCGATAGTTCTGCAGCGACCGTTGGGTTTTCAAACTTGTCGTTGATTGCTGCGTTATTGACCAGCACATCAATTGTTCCGAAGCGGTCTAAAATTTTATCACGCAAGCGCTTCAGCGCCTCAGGGTCTGTAATGTCGGCTCCGATTCCTACAGCGTCAGGATAGGCTGCTGAAAGTTCTTGGGCAAAGGCTTTGCATGCGGTTTCGTCTATGTCTGTTACCACTACATGTGCACCCGCTTCAGCAAGTGCATAGCAGTGCTGTCGTCCCAATAGGCCTAAAGCCCCAGTGACGACAGCAACTCTACCTGTCAGTGAAAAAAGATTCATTTAGTTGTTGGTTTGAGCAGCTATCTAAACTCAATGGTTTGCTATTGGAAGGCGTAAGCTCTCTTTTTCCTCATCTGTTTCAGCATACACTTTCTTTTTCCCAGTAACCTAAGCCTTGCAGCAGTATGGGTGATGAGTGGAGCCTTAAGATTTACTTCTTGTAGACGATTTTGCGAATGGTATCGAATTGCAGGTATGGGTACTCTTTCTGCACATATTCGATGGCGTCTGCTGCAGAGAGCTTTCGCTCGCGCGCTGCTTTGAACAGCTGACGAATATGGTAGTCTCGCAACTGTTTTTCGTCTATTAGGCGGTTTTGGCGCAGCTTGATAAAGACATCATCTGAGACAAGTTCTCTGATTGGATTACGCATTTTACCTTCGGTTTATGTTAGAAAAAACTGTTTGACCAAGTTTGTGCTTTACTTTACTCCAACGAGTCAAGAAAAGCTGTAGCGATTTTCCCGATGGTTTCTTGCGTTTTTAGTTATGGAGAATACTTCTGCGCCTTACCTACTGCGCTCCTTGTTGCCATTTGCTGCAAAGCAGCCTATGGTAGAAACTTGTCTCGATAGTTACTTCAGTTTTGCTTTGTTAGGACAGGCTCAAATTTAGAAAAAGCCTCTTTGTCTGTCAAGTACCTTGATAATTTTTGTGACGGCGGTCATACACTACCACTCTCTGCAGTGCGTGTTGCGCAGTTTGTTGCTCTCATTTTCCAGCCCATCTCGTTTTTGTGACGGCTTTGCGCAAGGTTGCAGGAATATCGTCCTTGTGGGTCAGGTATCTCCAGAGCTGTCACCAGATAGCGCTGGCGCATTGGGTCAATTGCCTTGAGGTCAATGAAATTTCCACTGCCAGTGGTTTTCCCTTACCAATTTTCTTGATTGCACTTTGCATTTTTGCTTCGGTTATCACTTCCAAATCCTTGCAAGTCATTCAATTCTGAGCGCAGTAGTGCTCCGAGTTGTTTTTCCAAGCGTCCTTCCCTTGTTTCATTGACAAAATCGGCTACAACTGCCAGCACTTGCGTCTTTTGCGGCATGCATTTTTAGCATTAGTCAGTTGTATGGCGCTATGGAATTGTCCGCACAGTTTTGCTTATTGCATGGTTTCCCACTTCATGTCGGTGCAGGTCAGGCAAGCCGCTACGGTTTGGTGCTAAACCGTCTTTTGCCTTTTACTCACAGCTTATGCCATGGCTTCGCTTGCTTGTTTTCTGCGCTTGGCTTCACGCGCTCGCTCATTTTCGTCGAGAATTTTCTTGCGTAAGCGTATTGATTTTGGCGTTACCTCTATGAGCTCATCATCATTGATAAATTCCATCGCTTGTTCGAGCGAGAGTTTGCGTGGTGGTGTAATTTTGAGTGCTTCGTCAGAGCCTGACGCACGCATGTTGGTCAGTTTCTTTGTTTTGCAGACATTGACCACCATGTCAAAATCGCGTGATGATTCGCCAACAATCATGCCTGCGTAGACTGGCGTTCCCGGCTCAATGAAGAAGGTGCCTCTATCATCCAGCTGTGCCAGTGCATATGGCACGGCTTCGCCCTGTTCTGCGGCAATGAGTGCCCCCGAAGTGCGTGAATTGATTTCACCTTTGTATGGCTCATAGCTCTTGAAGACATGCGTCATGATGCCCTCGCCTTTTGTATCCATCATAAACTCTGTGGCAAACCCCAAAAGCCCACGTGTCGGAATTTCAAACTCTAAGCGAACCATTCCTCCTTCAAGTGTTGTCATGTTTTTCATATCACCTTTGCGCTTTCCCATTTTCTCAATCACAATCCCTACATATTCTTGCGGCACGTCGATGGTTACACTTTCGTATGGCTCAAGCAACCGTCCATTTTCATCCTTTTTCAAAATTACTTCAGGGCGCGAGACCTGAAATTCGTATCCCTCACGACGCATTGCTTCAATTAACACCGATAGATGCAATTCGCCTCTGCCCGATACTTTGAAGGTATCGGCATTTTCAGTGTCTTCTACACGCATAGCAACATTTGTGATAACTTCCTTGTATAGCCGCTCACGCAAATTCCGACTGGTCACAAACTTGCCTTCTTTGCCAGCAAACGGTGAATCATTGACTGAGAAAAACATTGAGACCGTTGGCTCTGTAATGGTAAAGGGTTCCATGGGCACCGGATGCTCTGGGTCAGTGAGTGTCTCCCCAATTGATGCTTCTTCAAAGCCAGTGATGGCGGCAATATCGCCAGCAATCGCTTCTTGGACTTCGGTTTTGCCCAGTTTTTCAAAGAGGAAAATCTTTGCCACTTTGCCTTTAACCAACTTGCCTTTTCCATCCAGCGCCACAAGCTGGTCACCGACTCTAACCTTGCCTGAAGCAATTTTACCGATGACAATTTTGCCTAAGTATTCGCTGTAATCCAATGAGTTGATGAGCATCTGGAACGGAGCGTCGGGGTCAACTTCTGGCGCAGGAATTTTTTCCAAAATCATGTCCAAGAGTGGCGTGATGTCTTTGCTTTCATCTTCGAGGCGATATTTTGCATAGCCTTCCTTGCCAGAAGCAAAGATGTAAGGAAAATCAATTTGCTCGTCATTTGCCCCCAAGTGAATAAACAAATCCAGCACCTCATCAATAACCTGCATGGGGCGTGCATTAGGACGGTCAATTTTGTTAATCACCACCAGAATTTTCAAGCCTGCTTCAAGCGCACGGCGCAATACAAATTTGGTCTGCGGCATCGGTCCTTCGAAGGCATCGACTAGCAAGAGCGCACCATCGACCATCTTCAGGATTCGCTCTACTTCACCACCGAAATCTGCATGACCGGGCGTATCGACAATGTTGACTTTGTGATTTTTATAGAAGTAACCAGCATTTTTGGCAAAAATCGTAATGCCGCGCTCTCGCTCCTGCGGGTCGCTATCGAGCACACGCTCTTCGACTTTCTGATTGTCACGAAATGTGCCAGTCTGCTTGAGAATGGCATCGATCAGCGTTGTCTTTCCGTGGTCAACATGAGCAATGATAGCGATGTTACGAATATCGTCTCGGCGTATTTTCGACATATCTTTTTGTTTACAACGGTTTGTATTTTTTGTGGCTTGCCTTTTGAAGCACTTTTCTAACTCGGGCGCAAAGATAGCGCTTTGAACAGAGATATTCTAACTCTGTTGAACTTGGGCTTTTCTAACTTGTGCATACTGATTGTTCGTTCCCGATGGTCTAGGCAGTTTTCAGGAACACATTCTAATGCCAATCTTGGCACCCTGAACATGGCTTTACTTGTTTAACTTATGAACTTCTGTGCTGTCGCTATGAGGTCTATCGTTTTTACTGGTTTTCTACTCTTGTGCCTTGTGGGCTGCCAGCGCCCCAGTGAACCGCCTTCCACGCTCTCTGAGCCTGAAGCCAGTGTATCGGCAAACGGCATTATCTTTACGCTACGCGTTTCTCGTACCAAGTTCTACGCCAACGATACACTTACTGGCACATTTGAAGTGTGGAATAATTCCGCAATTGAACGCACTTTTCTTTTTTTCAACCGCCAACATCTTGTCTTGGAAGTTCAGTCGGAAAATGGCGGGGTAATCTCTGCTTCTTCCATACCCAGTCAGTTCTCTGCTGGCATTTTTAGACTTGCTGTCAACCAGCGCTATACATACCCGTTTGCCTTTGTGCCGCGCAGTCCCAAAACCGGTGGTGCTTTACAAGCTGGCACTTATTGGCTATGTGCTTATCTTTCAGAGAATCATTCGCCAAAGGTGAGGCTTAAGATTACAATTGAGTCTCAACCTTACTCGCAGTAGCTTATTGCAAATTCATTGGTCAGGTTTTTACTTCAGAGACTTCACATGCCATGCCATATATGTTTGAAAGCCTTGTGGTCATAAATTTTTGCTTGCCATGGCTCTATGTGCTGGTCTTCGTGCTCTACATTGTTGAGTTTTTCAAGAGCAATACTTTTCTGCAGCGTGCAAAGCGCTACGCTCTGGCGGCAGTCAGTGGCATCCATTTCATACACTTAGTTTTGCTGACACTCTTTTATGGCTCACTGCCTATTGCCAATGTCTATCAGCTGCTGACGACTGTTGCTTTTACTTTGGTTATCGTCTATCTCTTCATTGAGCTTAGCACGGGCGAAAGCAGCACAGGCAGTTTCATGCTGCTTGCGGCGCTGACTTTTCAGAGCATTTCGTCGCTCTTTCTCTTTTCTGCATCGCCCACTGAGCTTAATGTAAGAAGTCCGCTTCTGTCTTTGCACATCATCACAGCGATTTTAGGATACAGCAGCGTAGCCATTGCTGGCGTTTATAGCTCGCTCTACATGGCACTTTTCCGTCAGATTCGTGCTAACCGTTTTGGAACGCTCTTTGACCGATTGCCTAATTTGGAAACACTTGAAAAAATGAGCCTACATGCGGTACGCATTGGATTTATCTTTCTTAGTTTTGCGTTCATTGCTGGGGTGATGTGGATTCCACATTCGCAAGGGCGATTTCATTTTACCGATGCAAAACTCATTGGGCTCATTATGGTTTGGTTAATCTACGGAATAAGTCTACTTTTGAGAGAGCGCTTGGGCTGGCAAGGTCAGCGCATGGCGGTTTTATTCACGCTTGGTTTTTTGTTTTCGTTTCTTTCTATGACGGTGCTGAACTTGTTTTCACCGCGCTTTCATAGTCTCAACTAAACGTCAAGTAGTATGGCGACGTGGCAGTTTCCTCCGTCCATGAATCTGATTGCTGTTGGGGTTAATCATCACACGGCACCGATTGAACTGCGCGAGCGACTAGCTTTCACCAGTGAAGACATTCGCAAGTTTCTGCGCACTGTGTGCGACGGTCGGCTGCTTTCTGAAGCCCTTTTGCTTTCTACCTGCAACCGCACAGAACTTTATGCCGTGCCCGCCCTTGAAGAAATTCAGCCAGCACATCTCAAAGACCTTCTGATTGAGCATAAAGATGCGCGCAAGGTTGTGCAGCGCGAGCACTTTTTTTCGCTCTGGGCATGCGGCGCAGTCAAGCACTTCTTTGAAGTTGCCTGTGGCGCCGATTCTATGATTTTAGGCGAGTCCCAAATTTTGGGACAGGTGAAAGATGCCTATCGCCTTGCTGCCGAAGAAAAAGCCACTGGCACAATTTTGAATAAACTTTGCCATGCCGCATTTAGCGTGGCAAAACGCGTCAGGACGGAGACCAAACTCACCGACGGCGCCATCTCGGTTAGCTACGCCGCTGTAGAACTTGCCCGAAAAATTTTCTCTGACCTTTCATCCAAACATATTCTGCTTATCGGTGCCGGTGAGACTGCTGAACTAGCCGCCATGCACCTGCGTGAAAAAAATGCCACACGCATTACGATTACCAATCGCACCCCCGAACATGCCGAAGCCTTGGCTCGCAAAATTGGCACCAGCAACATCATCACCTTCGACTACTTTCGAGAGCGCCTGCACGAATTTGACATTGTCATCTCCGCTGTCTCATCGGTTGGCGAAATTGTCTCTGCACACACTATTGAGCTGGCTATGCAAAAGCGCCGCCGTGAACCGATGCTCATCTTGGATTTGGGCGTGCCGCGCAACATCGACCCTTCGGCAAGTTCGCTATACAATGTTTTTCTCAAAGATATTGATGACCTTAAGCTCATCACGGAAAAAAATCTTGAAGCTCGCCGCAAAGAACTGCCGAAAGTGGCACGCATCGTAGAAGAAGAGCTCATTGCGTTTGAGCAGTGGCACAATACGCTGCAAGTTGCACCCACCATACGCGACCTGCAAGCCAAGTTTGAAGCCGTCAAGCAGCAGGAATTGGAGCGCGTCCGTTCAAAAGTCTCGCCAGAGCAATACGCCATGATGGAACAGCTTGCCGACCGCATTATCAAGAAACTTCTGCATTTTCCTATCAGCACGCTCAAATCACCGATTGATAACGCACAAACGATTCAAAGCAAACTCAACCTTATTCGCCACATCTTCGCATTAGAAAGCAGCAATACTGACCAGTAATCGCCGCTGCGTAGCAAGTCCATAACAAGATGCTTGCCAAACTTCTTGTCTCAATCTCGCGCGCATGGTCTTCACTGCGCTTTACTTGATGAGCATCATCTTTTTTGACTGGCTAAACGCACCAGCGCGCATGCGATAGAAATAGATGCCACTGGAAAGCGTTGCGGCATTGAAGCGCACCACATAGCTACCCGGCGCCAATTGCTCATTGACCAGCGTTGCGACCTTGCGTCCTAGCACGTCAAAGACTTCCAACAGCACCTCTTCACGGCGCGCAATGCTGAAGCGGATGGTGGTTTCTGGATTGAAGGGATTGGGATAGTTTTGCGACAGTTCATATTGCAGTGGCGGCAGATATGTCTCACGCTCTACCGATGAAATGCCCGTTACGGTTGTGATAACGGGGCGAATGATTAGGTTTGAAAGGCGTGCCGTACCTGTCAGTGGGGAGTTTGCTCCATCGAAATTTGCCCACTGCCCATTCTGAAACACCGATGAGCGATTGGTTGGCACCGAGCCGTTATCACCTGCAATGAGTAGCGTATCGGTTGAAGCCGGATTAGCCAGTGAGAGCACAAGGTGATAATCTGTGCCAGCTACGACATCGACACGCGCGGCTTGCAAATCGAGATAACTATTGCCGCCGCTAAGCTGTGCAAAACTTTGCGTGACCACATTTCCCAACCGTGCTCCGGGCAAGCCGGCATTGTTGCTAAAGATTTCAATGTTGAGCGGTCCTGCGCCTGTTACGGGCGAACTGCCTCTGGCTGGCACTAATCGAATGAATGCTCCTGTGATGCGACCTGATACCGTTGGCGTAAAGCGCACAGCAAAGCGGCGTGTGTCACGCAGTCCGAAGGCAAACGCTGCTGTATTTTGGTCATAGATGAGTGTGGTTTGTCGCACCGTCGCCTGACTTTGCTGCACGCGTGCAACCGCTTCGAGTGCATCTAACTTTCCTGCTCCCCAAGTGTTGTTGGGTGTACTGCCTGTGAAGGCATCGGCATTTGCGGTCTGTTGCAGCAGGTTGCGGACCTGTTCCCATGTCAAGTTCGGGTTAATCGATAGCATCAGGGCAACTGTTCCAGACACATGCGGTGCCGCCATGCTAGTGCCATTTAAGACTTGATGCCGACCGCCAATTACAATGCTCGATGCAGCTGGTGGATTGGGATTTGTGGCATTGCTTGAGAGCGCGGCAATAATCATCTGCCCTGGCGCCGCAAGTTCTGGCTTAATGCGCCCATCTCGCGTAGGACCGAGGCTACTGAAGGTAGAAATATCACCTGTGCGGTCTGCGGCAACTAAGCCAAAAGTTTGACCATCTGCGGCTTGCCAAAACCAGCGTGTGGCGTAACTGCCAACCGTTATCGCACGACGTGCGCTGTTCAATGTTCCGCCCACGGTTTGCTGATTGTCGCCGCCAACGACACGCACGGTATAAGCATTGCTCAAAGTGTTTCGATATCCGTCGAACGCTACGGCTTGGCTTAGGTTTGAAATCGTCAATCGCCATGTTCCTGCAGCTGGTGGCAGTGTGGTATCTACATCACGCACGCTGAAACTGATACGCCGATGATTGTTTCCAGAAAAGACGCTATTAGAAAACGATACCGTGCCTTGTGTATTGTCTGACGCTGTGCCGCTTTGCCCGCTGTTTGCGGTAAAGATGGCATTACCGTTTGGCGCCGTGAGCACAGCTGTTGCAGATGCATCGCTATTGAACCACAGTTCGAATTCAAATCCATCGTTTGAGGCGCCAGATGTAAATGCCTGCGATGTTCGTTGCACTTGAAATTCAATGGTCACTGAACCCCTAGCGGCTATTGTGCCTGCAATGTGCAGTGAATCAGCACCGCTATTGCCCGCTGCCGTCACGCATATTCTGCCCGGCGTATTGCTTAGCGCATCAATTGCCAGCGAACCAGCATCGGTGCCATCGTGCGGTCCTAGTGTCGTCCCGAAACTCATATTGATAACAATCGGTCGCCCTAACGCATTGGCTCGATTTTGCGCATACTGCAAGCCATCAATCCATGTCCCACGAATTTCTCGCCCAACACCAGCGCGCACGACGATAATGTCCGCTTCAGGGGCAACACCTATGAAACGCCGTTCGGCAAGATTGCCTCTGCTAACGGCATACGATAGGCCATTGCCCGCAGCAATTCCTGCGACATGCGTGCCATGTCCGTTTTGGTCGGTGGTTCGCAGCGCCGTGCCGCCCGCTAGCGCGGCATTGATTTGCGCCTGAGTGTATTCCACGCCGTAGTTGAAGCCTGCTGGTGGGGTTTCTCCCGCCTGTGCAGTAAGGGTTTGGTCCCAAATCGAGAGAATGCGCGTGCGAGTCGTATCATTTGGGTCACGAAAATCTAAGTGTCGCCAATCAATACCAGAATCAATAATCAAGATAATGGCGCCGCGTCCAGTGTAACGCTGTCCTGCTAAAAAACCGCTGTGCAGCAGATTTGCGCCAATTTCAGGCATGCTGACATCATCGGTGATTTCACTTGTTGGCACCATATCCACATACGCAACTTCGGGCATGAGCGCCAGTGTCTGCAAATCTTTTGGCGTTGCCAAGAGCGTTACAAACTTGCCCCAATTTGAATTGATGTGCAGACCTTTGGCACGTATTGCTTCAGCGTGCTGTGTCCACACAACGGCATGCACGCGCCCATCGATAAGCGTTGCCTCACTTCTCGGGCTTGAGAGTATCTCAAAGAATTGGTCATTTTGACCGCCCGCCGTGCGCCACTGATGCAGCAAGTCCTGAAACACTGGATGAAGTTTTTTGCGCTCCAGCTCCGATAGCGTCGCAGTGTGTTTCTGTGCCCATAGTGGCATGGCAATCCACATTGCGCACAGCAACCACATCCATGCAAGTTGCAGCACTCTCATTGTGTTTTCTTATGGTTTTGAGCTTTATTGATAGAGTTGCGCTTTTTGCGGCGCTTCTATGGCTTTTACTGAAGGTAGCTTGGCAATTTTTTTCATCTCCTCAATGGTGCAGCGCGCCGTGATAATTTCTCCAAGCGCACTGTTGACCTCAATTCCCAATTTGCGAATGTCATCGGCTGACGACCCACGTATGATGATGCCGTAAATTTTCTTGCCGTCTTTGCCCGTTGTTACATCATAATCCGACTCGACAATTTCTGCTTGTCCAGCAATCAAGGGCTGAAGACGAGCATCAAACTTTGCTTTTTCAGCTTCGGTCAGTTCTACCGAGCTTGTGCAGGCGGCTAACACCATGAGCAGTATAAGGCTTTTTTGCAAGAGATGTTTGGTCATATTAAGTGGATTTGAAAAAACTTTTATGATGCCGCGTCTGCAGTAGATTTTTCTTGTGCTTTTGCGGCGTTCCAAAGTTCATCCAGTTCAGCCAGCGAACACTCGCTCCATGTTTTGCCTTGCCTCAGCACTTGCTCTTCCACGAAACGGAATCGGCGTATGAATTTCTCGGTAGTTTTTCGCAGTGCATCTTCAGGATTGACCTTGATGAATCGGCTGTAGTTGACCAGCGAAAAGAAAATATCGCCAAGTTCTTCTTCTTTTTCTTCGGGGCTTGTTGCGGCATGCAGTTCCTCGATTTCTTCTTGCAGTTTTTTTATCACCTCGTCACGATGTTGCCAATCAAAGCCCACGCCTGCGGCTTTTTCCTGCACACGATACGCTCGCAAAAGCTCTGGCATTGCCTTTGGCACGCCCTCTAGGACCGACTTTCGCCCTTCCTTCATCTTGAGCTTTTCCCAATTCTTTGAGACATCATGCGCTGTTTCGGCATGCTCTGAACCAAATACATGCGGATGTCGGAAAATCAATTTTTCTGCAATTGCATCTAAGACATCTGCCATGTCAAAGGCACAGCGTTCCTTTGCCAGCACCGCTTGAAAGCATAGATGCAGAATTAAATCACCTAACTCCTTTTTGAGCTCTTGGTCATCTTTTGTGTCAATGGCATGAATCATTTCGTAGACTTCTTCCAATGTCAGATGCACCAGCGAATCTGGCGTTTGCGCTTTATCCCACGGGCATTCGGTTCGGAGCATTTCGACAATTTGGTAAAGCCGCTCAAACTTTTCTCCCAGCGTTTGCGGCTGAGCCGTTTTCAGATAATGCTTGAAGCTTGCCAAATCTGACTGCTCTTTTTTGTCTATGCGTTGTGTTCTCTCTGTTTGAGATTTCGATTTAGCAGATGATTTCTTTTTCGTCTTTGTCGTTTTGCGTTTCGGCATTGTTGAGTAGCTTGTTCACAAGTGTTTTCAAAATTTTCATCCTTGCATGTCAGAGTGCGCGCAGCACGTCGGTTGCAGATACCATGCCGACTTCTTCTTCAGCGGTTTTGCCTGCTTCGCCGTGCAAGTAAGCGGCACAGGCGGCTGCAACATCAATGGTCAATCCTTGTGCCGCCAGCGAGACTATCATTCCAGAGAGCACATCACCGGTGCCAGCTGTTGCCAGTGCGGCTGTGCCCGAGTCATTCAGATACAGCTTGCCATTTGCGGCAATGAGCGTTGGTGCGCCTTTCAGCAAAAGTCCCAGCGAGTAGTGTTTGACAAACTCTTTTGTAAAGAAAAGTTTATCGGCACGAATTTCTTCGGCGTCTATGCCCGCAAGTCGCTCAAATTCACCAAGATGTGGGGTGAGAATCGCATTTGGTAGTTTCAACTGTTCCAGCAAGCCAAGTTCAGCAATAGCGTAGAGCGCATCGGCATCGATGACCAACTTTTTTTCTTGGAACTCTGCAGATGTGAGCAGTCGTGCAATGAAGGCTTGCCGTTCTGGGGCTCTACCCAGACCGCAGCCAATCAAAATGGCATCAGCCCAGCGTGCGCGTTCATAGATTTGTTTTTCGTTTTGTGCAATGAGCACGCACTCTGGCGCCGCTAAATGCACAGCATTGAACGCAGAACTTGGCACTGCAGCACAGACATACCCTGCACCCATTTTGATTGCGGCACGAATTGCCATCAAGGCGGCACCCATCATTGAGCTTTCTTCCGACTGCGAGCCAGCGATAATGAGCACTTTGCCATTTTCATGTTTTGCACTCTCTGGCGCTCGCCGTGGCAGATTCATTCTCACAAATTCTTCATCGACCAGCGAGCAATGCGTGTCATTGGTCAGAAATGTTGGAATGGAAATATCGGCAACCACAATTTCTCCCGTGCATGTTCTTCCTTTGCCAAAGAAAAATCCAGTTTTCAAAAAGCCAAGCGCAATTGTCAGGTCTGCCTCGACTGCCATGTCATCTGCTTCACCTGTGGTGCCATCAATGCCTGTGGGAATATCGAGTGCAATGACCGTTGAGCCTTCGGTAGCACGCTTGTGATTGATGAGCAAAATGGCTTCACGGATGATAGGTGAGAGTGCTGGTCGCAGCTCTTGCTGCAATTCCACTGGCGTGGGCGCCGCTTCAGCCAGCCGCTCTTCAGAAATTCTGGGTAGGAAGGGATTATTTCCTTCACGCCGTTTGATGCCCTTTGGATGACTGGACCGCCTGTAACCTGTGCCTAAAATGGCATCGACAATGAAATCATACTGCGTTTCAATGACAAACGCTGGAATCATCTCGTCTGCTTCTACAGCTCGTAGCCTATCGGTGTAGCTGACATACTGCGAAAGGATTTTTAGCATTGCCGCTCCTTCTTGTTTGAGTAGCGACGCTGGACAGAGATAAACGAGGTCAACTTTCGCTCCAGCATTGACAAGATGACGCGAAAGCACAATGCCATCGCCGCCATTGTTGCCCTTGCCGCAGAGCACTAAAAACGACTTGCCAGCCAAATTGCCAAACTTCTCCTTGAGAATGTTGCAAGACTCTTTGCCTGCCAACTCCATCAGCTGCTTTTCACTGATGCGGAGTTTAACCACAGCTTCGTAGTCAATGTCTCGCATTTCTTGCGCGGTTAGCACTTTTTGCATTGCTGCAGTCAGATTTTGTTGCAGATAACTTGCCCGAGAGCAAGATACAGTTTGCTTTTGAATCTTGTATGCCAAGCTACACAAGAAATGAATGCGCAGGTTTGGCTGCACTGTTCCGCACTTCCCTTTTGTCATGTCACTGCACACGGATGTTTTGCACACTTTTCCCTGTCATTCCGAACGGTAGCAAGGAATCCATACAACAATAGCACACTGAATACATGGGTTAGACGGATTGCGCACGGATTGACTTTTCCGGTTCTTGCAAAGGAATCCACTCATGGATGCTTCACTTCGCTGACGCTTCGTTCAGCATGACAAGGTGGGTCATTGCACGCACTCTTTCTCGTCATTCCAAGCGGTGCAAGGAATCCATATTGTGTGGATGCTTCGTTCAGCATGACAAGGTGAGGGTTGTAGATGCTTGACTTAGTTCAGCGTGACAGGCTGAAAAGGTCATTGCGAGTACTTGTCTCTGTCATCGCGAGCACTTCTTTTGTGTCATTCCGAGCGCAGCGAGGAATCCATATTGTGTGGATGCTTCACTTCGCTGACGCTTCGTTCAGCGTGACAGGTCGGGGTTGCGGATGCTTGGTTTTGTTTAGCATGGCGGTGCAGTTGCAAGGCAAGGGGCACAATTGGTTTAACTTGCATCATATTTATGGTCTCTTGCTTAGGCTAAATCAATTTTAATTGTGAGCACAACACAGCCTCGCATGCCAGTTGCCCCCTCGCTTGCGCCTACAAATGCGGCGGCTCATAGATTATCCTAAAAAATACACCAAAGCGCTCTGTATCGCGGCGAAGCGGGACATTAAACACAATACCAATGAGCACATTATCAGCAATGCCCAAACGCATCTGCGGTCGCAGGGTAATTCGTGCATCTTCTGCAGAGAAATACTTAGCAATCTCAATGCCAATGAAATTGCGTGTGCCGCGAATCATGTAATGCAGGTTCGTGTGCCATTCATACTCGAAAAAAAGCGGTGTGGCTTTGAAGAATTCATGTTCAATTCTCAAACCGGTGTAAATCATGGTGTGAAAATTGTAGCCCCAGCGTTTTGCCGCGATGAAAAAGGGATTATACAGACTGCCTTTGAAGAAAGGCGCTCTGCTTATCACATCTAAATCGCTTAGTTCCAACTCGTGGATGTAGCCTAATGCCATAGATGTGGAGATAGCTTCAGAGACGAAAAAGCTCCATTGCACCGCCGCCTTGAGCGATTCAATCCGATTTGAAGGAACCAGCCCATCACCACTGCGTGCTGAATAAAGAGTCATGGGCACTTCAAACTCTACCCCTAAGTGATAAATCGGCGCAAATTCATATTCAATGAGCATGTAGTATTCGTCATAATCCAGCCTATCGGTTATACCGAAACCTACGTTCCACTCGGCTTCACCTTGACGCGCCCCTAAGTCGCGAATCAAATCAATGAAGAGCGGCTCGGCGTGCAGCACTTTGTCCGGTCCGTCAATTTTATCTTCAACCTCATAGATGTAGAGTGTATCCCTGATGGTGCGTTCGTCTAATGTGTCTGCAGGCGCTCGCACGACGGCATGAGCCAGTGGCATAAAGGAGATGAAGAAAAAAGCAAGGTTTAGTGCGCGCAGCATGTTTTTATGGCTTAAATGAATCAGCTATAGGTTGGTCTTGTTTTGTTTTTGGCACTTTGGGTTTCAAGGTGCTGAAAGCTCTCTTCAGACACATGGCGTTAAGTTACGAGCAACGTCCATCATGATTCAAGAGCCATAGCAGTCTCTTTTTGCTCGATAGCCACTGTAACCTTGCTCACCTGTCCGATGCTTGTTTTTTGTTTAGTCGCTCCAACTCGTCTTCGATTTCGACATCGTGGTAAGAATTGCGGTCGACGAAGTTGCGAATCACTGGGTCTTTGGTTTTCGCCAGTTCATCTGGTGTGCCCAGAAAATAGATTTTTCCATCGTGCATCATTGCCACACGGTCTGCCACTTTATAGACACTTTGCATATCATGCGTTACCACTACGGAGGTTACGCGCAAGGTTTTAGCCAGCGTTTGAATGAGTGTATCAATGGAGTCGGACATAATTGGGTCTAAGCCTGTGGTGGGCTCATCGTAGAAAATGTATTCAGGGTTTGTGGCAAGTGCCCGAGCCAGTCCAACACGTTTGCGCATGCCGCCTGATAGTTCGGAAGGTTTGAGGTGCTCAATGTGCGGCAAGCCGACCATCTCTAATTTTTCTGCCACGATTTTGCGAATTTCTTTTTCCGATAAATTGGTGTTTTCGCGCAGGGCGATGCCGACATTTTCGCCGACCGTCATGGAGTCGAAGAGCGCCGCCCCTTGAAAGAGAAAGCCAAAGCGCAGTCGCAACTTATACAATTCGCTTTTGCTTAGCTGCGAAATGATTTTTCCATCTACGCGCACATATCCCTCATCGGGCATCAGCAAGCCCACGATGTGCTTAAGCAAGACCGACTTGCCGCATCCGCTTCTGCCAATAATTGTCATGGTCTCCCCAGTGGCAATCTCGAGCGAGACGCCTTGCAAGACTTTCTTATCACGAAAGGACTTTTTCAGGTTGACAATTTCTATCATCGGATAGTTGCAGTTCGTTTGAAGTCAGGTTTTCTATCTCGTCTGTATGCACCCTAAGTTTTCTTCCTACAGCATGCGCCAGTGGCACCAGCGCTTTGAGCAATTCTACGAACCGCTTCGGTTTGAGCGATTGCGGTCCGTCAGAGAGCGCGCATTCCGGTTTTGGATGCACTTCAATCATCACGCCATCTGCACCGCAGGCAACGGCGGCTTTTGCCATTGCAGGCACATATTCCCAAAAGCCTGTTCCATGCGATGGGTCTACAATAATCGGCAAGTGCGAAAGCGCTTTGATGACTGGCACGGCAGAAAGGTCAAGCGTGTTGCGTGTGTAGGTCTCAAAGGTACGAATGCCACGCTCGCAGAGAATGACGTTTGGATTTCCGTTGGAGTAGATGTATTCCGCCGCCATCAAAAATTCCTCAATGGTTGCTGCCAGCCCGCGCTTGAGCAGAACAGGATGCCGATATTTGGCAACGGCTTCCAGTAGTGAGAAGTTTTGCATATTGCGTGCGCCAATTTGCAAAATGTCGGCATGCTCAGCAACTGCAGGCAGACTCTCGGTATCTTTGACTTCGGTTACCACAAATAGTCCATATTTTTCTGCCGCATCTTTGAGCAGTTTTAAGCCACTGTGCTTCAAGCCTTGAAATGCATATGGTGATGTTCGCGGCTTGAAGGCACCACCTCGCATAATTCTCACGCCCGTTTGCCGCAGCAGTGCCGCAATTTCAGAAATCTGCTCCTTGCTTTCTACTGAACACGGTCCTGCCATAATGTGCAGGTCATCACCTCCGATTTTTACATCACCCACTTGAACAACGCTATTTTGCGGTTTGACTTCACGGCTGACAAGCTTAAACGGTTTGGTAATGCGCACGGCATCAATGACCCCGCTCATGCTCATGAAAATCTCTCGGTCAATCGGTCCTTTGTTGCCTGTAA
>PHFL01000068.1:70037-117243 GCA_002794105.1 Candidatus Thermochlorobacter aerophilus
TCCTTTCTGGGTTATTGCTGTATGTTGATGATTGGAAAAATCAAGAAAGTCGGTGCGGCTGAAGTAGCCCAAGCTCGTTAGCTACGCCAAGCGTAACCTTGCCAGATGGGGTATCGCCAATAGTGGTTGGCGAAGTATGTTGGCTCAAAGTGTGTCATGGCTCAAGTATAAGCAAAAGGCGAGGTCATCTGCAAGTTTTTGCGCTGCTTCAAAGTCCAAGTTTTTCAGCAAGAAAATCATCGAAGGAAAACATGCCTTGCTTGCCTTGCAGCCATTCTGCGGCTTGCACGGCGCCTTCAGCAAAGCCTCGGCGACTTTTCGCACGGTGGGTGATGATGAGTTCATCGGCTGGTGAATCTATGCAGATGGTGTGCTCTCCAAATACGCTTCCCACGCGCAGCGACGAAATGCAGAGTTCCTCTTTTTGCAGCGGCACTTCGGGCGAAAGTGTGGTTCGCAGCGTATGCTTTCGTGGCAAAGCCGATAGAATGTATTCAGCGGCTTTCAGGGCGGTGCCACTTGGCGCATCTTTTTTTCGTGTGTGATGCACTTCCGTGATGGCAACATCAAACTCTGGGAACGGTGCAATGAGCGACGCTGCGACTTTGGCTAATCGCAAGAAGAGATTGACACCCAATGAAAAATTTGCCGCATAGAGCAGCGTGCCTTGTTCTGCTTCGACTTTTTTTCTGACCGTCTCGAGCTGGTCATACCAGCCTGTGGTGCCAACTACGATGGGTTTATGCGATTTGAGCAAAGTGGGCAAATTTTGCAGAAAGGCGGTGGCATTGGTAAAATCAATCAAGGCATCGGCTTCAGAGAGCATTTCAAGAGATAGTGAATCTTTTGAGCTTAGTGCAGCCAGCACCTGATGCCGATTTGTTTCAGCAAGTAGCGACATGATGGCTTTGCCCATATTGCCATTGCCAATTAGCACAAATCTCATGGCTATTAGGTGTATCGACTTACATTAAAATTTATTATCTTTGCATTCCCACACGGGGCTGTGATGAGCAGTTCCGCGTCCCAGTTTGGAGAGGTCGCATAGTTGGTCTAGTGCGCTCGCCTGGAAAGCGGGTAGGGTTAACAGCCCTCGCGGGTTCGAATCCCGCCCTCTCCGCCCTTCCTTTCTGCCGGTTTGCCTACTGCATCTTCGCTTCGAAGGTTGGCGTGATACCCATGTTGTAAAAGATGAAGGCGTAGATGTCGGTTGCCGCTTCAAGGGCTTTTTTGGTGCTTACTGCACCATGACCTGATTTGGTGTCAATGCGAATCAAAATGGGATTTTTGCCCTTGTACTTTTCCTGCAACGTGGCAGCATACTTGAAGCTATGCGCTGGCACTACGCGGTCGTCGTGGTCTGCCGTTGTGATAAGTGTCGCTGGATATGGCAATCCCTCCTTGATGTTGTGCAACGGCGAGTAAGCATAGAGCGCCTTGAACTCTTCAGGGTTTTCGCTCGAGCCGTATTCAGCAATCCAGTTCCAACCGATAGTAAATTTGTGAAATCGTAGCATATCCATTACACCTACTTCAGGCACCGCCACACGAAAGAGCTCTGGGCGCTGATTGATGACGGCACCGACCAGCAACCCACCATTTGAACCACCTTGAATCGCTAATCGCTCGGGCGAAGTGAATTTTTCTCGGATAAGGTATTCTGCCGCGGCAATGAAATCATCAAAGACATTTTGTTTCTTTAGCTTCATGCCTTGTTCGTGCCATTTTTCGCCATACTCGCCGCCACCACGCAAGTTCGCCACGGCGTATATGCCGCCCTGCTCCAGCCACGCCACCCTTAGCGGATTGAAGTTCGGATTAAGGCTGATGTTGAACCCACCATAGCCATAGAGCAGCGTCGGATTTTTGCCATCTTGCTTGAGCCCTTTCTTATGCACAATAAACATCGGCACACGCGTGCCATCTTTGCTTTCGTAGAAGACTTGCTTTGTTTCGTAGTCTTCCGAATTGAACTTCACCTCCGGTTTTCGGAAGACTTCTGACTTGCCACTTGCAATGTTGTAACGATAAATTGTCGGTGGAAAGGTGAAGGAAGTAAAGGTATAGAAAACTTCCTTGTCGCTTTTTTCGCCTTCAAATCCATCGACAGTGCCAAGCGTTGGTAACTCGACTTCCCTTTCAAACTTGCCGTTTAGGTCATAGACATAGACGCGATGCGCTACATCTTTCATGTAAATGGCAAAGAGCTTTCCGCCTGCCGAAGTAACACTTGCCAGCGGCTCTGGTTTTTCAGGCAAAATCGTCTTCCAATTTTTCTCTTCTGGCGCATCGGGATTAACCAAGACCACTTTACGATTTGGTGCATTTTTGTTGGTTACAATGAGCAAATTGCCACCGATGTTATCCACAACGGAAAAGTCGTCGTCGAAGCTTGTTACAATGGGGCGGAATTTTTTATCACCTTTTTTGTGGTCTCGCACATAGAGTGCATTTCCATCCTTGCCTTTGCCTCTGTCAGAAATGTAGAGAATGGAAAAACGCTCATCTTTCGTTGTGCTCACCAAGTGAAAGCGCAAGGGATTGTCTGGGTCTTCATAGACTAACTCATCTTTTTCCTGCGGCTCGCCAATTTTGTGATAGAAGACCTGATGATTTTCGTTCTTTGCAGAAAGTTTGCGATTGGTATCTGTTGGTGCAGGGTAGCGGCTGTAGTAAAACCCATCACCTTGCCACGCTATGCTTGAGACTTTAACCCAGCGCAATTTATCGGGCAACTGTTTTTTGCTTGCCACCTCCATGACATAAATCTCTTGCCAATCTGAACCACCTGACGACAAGCCAAATGCCCAGTATTTTGCCTCCTTAGAGAGTGCATTGACGCCAAGCCGCACCGTGCCATCGGCTGAGAGTTTGTTCGGGTCAAAGAACACTTCAGCTTTCCCATCTAAGCGCTCTTGGATGTAAATCACGGCTTGATTTTGCAGTCCATCATTTTTTGAAAAGAAGTAATACTTGCCTTTGCGTGAGGGCGCAGAATACTTCGGATAGTTGTATAGCTCTTCCAACCGTTCACCAAGTTGCTTGCGAAACGGGATTTTCTCCAGATAGGCAAACGTTACCTTGTTCTGCGCTTCTACCCAGCGCTTGGTCTCTTCCGAGTAATCATCTTCAAGCCAGCGGTAGGGGTCGGGCACCTTTACGCCAAAGTAATCATCGACTTGGTCGACTTTCCTTGTAACAGGATACTGAAGCTCTTGTGCTTCTGCCTGAAGTTCAGCTACAATGGTCATTACAAGCAAGATGGTTAAAATTTTCATGGTGTGATTTGGCTATGGTTATTTGAACAATATAACGAACTGATGTTTGCGCGTGGTGTTACTCTGCAAAGAGTGTTTTGCTATCGTGCCGTTTTCCTGCAAGCGGCAGGTCGGTGATATTTCTACCCGCAGCAATGAGTTCTTGCGCTGATTTCAGTGTCGCTTCTGTTACACTTGCGCCCGAGAGCAAGCGAGCCACTTCGTATTGATGTTCTTCATAGCTTAGCGGCTCTACTTTTGAGACGGTGCGACCGTTTTCCGATTCTTTGTGCACGCGGAAATGCACATCGGCTAAGGCAGCGATTTGTGGCAAATGCGTAATGGCAATGATTTGATGATAGCGCGAAAGCTCCTTCATGCTAAGTCCTACCGTCTGTGCAATTTTGCCGCTGATGCCTGTATCGATTTCGTCGAAGACCAAGATTGGCAAGCGGTCTGATTTTGCCAGCACGCTTTTGAGTGCCAGCATCACGCGCGAGATTTCACCGCCGGAGGCGACCTTAACCAGTGGCTTAGGGTCTTCGCCCAAGTTGGTCGAAAGTTTGAATTCGATTTGGTCTAAGCCGTTGGGAAAGGCTGTGTAGTGCTTGCCCTCGTAGAAAATGTCGCCCGATGGATGCTCTTCGTGCTTGAAAGCGACTTCAAATTTTGCGTTTGGAATGCCCAGCTTTGCCAATTCTTCCACGACGGCACGACTGAGTCGCTTAGCGACCTCTCGGCGTTTCTGCGACAGGCGTACAGCAATCTCTGACAGTGCACTCTGTGCTTGCCTGACGCTTTTTTCAATCTTGCTAATTTCTTCATGAAAGTTGGTCGCCATGCTGAGCTCTTCGCCAATTTTTTTGCGATAGCTCAACACCTTTTGCAACGAATTGCCTTCGCCATACTTGCGTTTGAGCATCTGCAGTGCGACCAGACGCTCGCGCACCTCTTCGAGCCGTTCCGCATTGAACTCTAGGCGAGAGTTATAGCTTTGCACAAATTTGGTGATTTCATCAACCAAGACCTGCGCTGAATATGCATCGGCGGCAGGTTCTGAAAAACTCTTATCAATTCGGGCTAAGTCTTGCAGCAAGTTTCTTACTTGCACCAAACGGTTATGGACGGAGTCATCAGCACCGTAGAGTATTTCATGGATGAGGCTTGTCTCTGAGAAGAGTTTCTCGGAGTTTTCTAAGACATTCTGCTCGGTAATAAGTGCCTCTTCTTCATTTTCTTCTGGCGAGACCGCATCAATTTCGCGAATTTGAAATTCCAGCAGGGCTTTTTTTTCCAGCAAGGTTTTTTCTTGCTGACGCAATGACTCGAGTTTTTTCTTGCTTTGGCGTAAGGTTTCCAGCTGTGCATGATACTCTTCCAGCAGTCCACCTAAGCCGCCGTATTCGTCTAAGAGACGCAAGTGTGTATCGACGCGCAGAAGCGATTGATGTTCATGCTGACCGTGTAAATCTATCGAGAGCTCACCTACTGCTTTGAGTAGTGCAAGTGTCGCTGGCGAATCGTTGATAAAACATCGTGATTGCCCCTTGATGGAAAGCTCACGGCGCAAAATCATCTCGTCACGAAATTCATGCTGATGTTCGGTGAGCAAGTTCTTCACACGCTCGTTGTTGGTGGCATCGATAACGGCTTCAATGATGGCTTTATCTGCTCCTGCACGAATTAGCTCCTGATTTGCTCGCTCCCCCAGCACTACACCCAGCGCCCCAATCAGAATAGATTTTCCTGCACCTGTCTCACCTGTGATGATATTCAGACCGCTTCCAAATTCTATCGTCAGCTCATCGATGAGTGCAAAATTTTTGATGTAGAGCGTCTTCAGCATAGTTTCACTGAAAAACTGACAAAATTCAAAGTCGTGCTGACCTTATTGCAACCGCTCACGATAACAGCCTATTACTATCCACAAGTTTTGTGAGTGCTACGCATACCCAACTCAAAATTCTTCCCACTTGACCTTCAGCCACGATTCTGCCACAGCTTTCTGACGTGCATTGGCATTAGGTTTTTTTGCCACATCGTAGATAAATGACGGTGCTAATTTCACACTTTTTTCCATGAGCTTGCCATCTCGGAAAAATGCAATTTTTACAACCGAGTCGGGCTTTGCTTTTGCCAGTGCCGCTTGCCAAGTTTTGCCCATAAGTGATTCGCCATTGACGGCAACAATCATATCGCCTTTGTCGAACCCTGCTACTGCGGCAGGCGACTCTGGCACTACAGTATCAATTACTTGAAATTTATCCTCGGTCTTCATACTTGCTCCAAAATAGGGCTGCGCCGCGGGAAATTTTCTCACATCTAACCCTGCAACTGACAGCGCTTCTTCGAATGGCAGTTCCTCCGTGCCATAGACATACTTTTCGAAAAACTCAGCAAATGATGATTTCCCCACGCGCTCGACCAGTTCTTCAAACTCCTTTGCCGAAAAACCTCTTTGTTTTTGGGCAAATTCCGTATTGAGCAATCTCATCACATCGTCGAGCGAGGCTTTGTTGTCGGTGCGTTTTCGAATTTCCAAGTCCAGCAACATACCAACCAGTTCACCTTTGCTATAAAAGTTGACCGTGCTATTGGCTCGCCCTGTGCCGTATCCAGATAGCCATGCATCAAAAGATGAGAGTGCCAGCGACTGGACTTTTCGCCCATATTGACTTTGCAGATTTGTGATATTTGCCGCTATCTCATTCAGGTAGCGCGTCGGCGACCACAATTTGCTTCCCACCAGTGTTAAATCACCGTAGTAGCTGGTAAAACCCTCCGACTCATAGAGCATAGGCGTATAAACTTCCTTTGTGTAATCATACGGCATAAACTCTTTTGGCTTAATACGCTTGACGTTCCAAACATGGTAAAACTCGTGCGAAGTAATGGAGAGAAAGCGGTCGTAAAACTCTGGTGTGTTGACTGCATCAATGGGACCCAAGACGATGGACGTTGAATTCTTATGCTCGACCCCGTGGGAAAACGGATACGGCATAATGTGATAGAGAAACCAATACTCTTTGAAGGGCACATCTTGCATCAGTTCGAATTGCTCCTGTACGATTTTGGCAATATCTGCTGTAAGCCGTTTCTCGTTGAAGAGTGTGCCGCCTAAAGCGTTCGGATTATGAAAGCAGATGTGAATGGTCGCTCCGCTTACTTTGGTAGAAAAGCGTGTCAGGGTCGGGCTCACAATAGTTGGCGCATCAATAAGGTCGTCATAGTTTTCTGCCGTGAATAGTCTTGGGTCGGTTGTTGGTTGAAGTTGTGTTGCTACTTTCCAGTTTTCAGGATAGTCGATGTAAAGACTGACAGGCTTGAAGCGGGTCTCTGGAGTGTACATGAATAGGTTTGAGCCATTAAAATACATTTCGTCTCGCCCGACATACGAATTACCTGCGTCGAGCTGTGCGCCAGCGTAGTATTTGTAGGTTACGCTAACTTCGTTTTGGTTATCGGTTTTCACCCGCCATGTTTGTTTATCTATTTTCGTTGAGAAAAGCGGCTTTGTGCCAGCTTTGGCGCTGAACTCTTGCACATTAGCGGCATAGTTTTGAATCTGGTAGCGTCCCGGTCGCCATGCAGGCAAGATGAAATCAATTTCAGGTTTTCGCTCTATGTTTTGCACTGTAATGGAGACTTGGAAGAAGTGTAGGTTTGGCGCAAGTGACTCAATTTTGTAGGCTGCCATGTATTTTGGCAAATCCGACTTAGCACATTTGCCTGCGGTCTTTGTGCGCGCTGTGGAGCCTTTTGCCGCTACAGGCATGGTAAAAAACGAGATTAAAATTAAGAAAAGTATTCCCCGCATGTTCGTAAAGTTGTGTAAAGCTTCAAAAATAGAAGTTTGAGTACCAAAAGAAAAAGTCACCTTCTTTCTTTTTGCCCAGCTGCGTCCTTGATTGAGGCATTTTTCAAAGTGCAATAGGCAATGTGTATATTGCAAGCAGCTTTTTTGCAGAAATCACTGCCTTGATGGCAGGTATTTCTCATTGTACATTAAAGGGCAAGTAGTTCTATCTAAATATGCCGATAAAGTCAAAAGTCTTCTTTGGTGTTGACCTTGCAGGTCGTATAGATGAACCTACCGGCATCGCTGCTATTTCCGACAAGCGCGAACTTATACTCGTAAACACCGTCAAGCCCGACATTGCCATCAAAAATTACATTGAATATCATCGCCCCATTTTGGTTGGAATTGATGCGCCGCTCTCGCTTCCCAGTGGTCGTTATGGCACATACGCCAGTCGTAAGTGTGACCGCGACCTTGCCATACTTGGCATTCCAACTTTTGCAACGTCCATGCTGGCGCAATTGGCTTTTCGCGCCATTTCACTGCGCAAACATCTGGAAAATAAATGCGAGACGATTGAAATCTACCCACAAGCTACCAAAGTGCGATTAGGTCTTATTCAAAACGGCAAGAAAGATAGCTTAGACTCACGCGAGTTTTTGCAAACGAAACTTTCGCGCTTTGTTAAAAATGTGCCCCGCACATCAAAAGTGCTTTTCAGTGACCATGAACTGGATGCCATTCTTGCCGCTTATACAGCTTATCTACACTACCACAAGCTTACTGAAGGTATTGGCGATAGCCAAGAAGGTTTGATTTATGTTCCCATACCAGATGCTCAAAAAAAACTTGCCACACTTTGAGTCATCTTGCAAGTAACTAACGCACGATAAAACCAAATTGCACGATGTTTGACGAAATGCTGGTGCGTCCGAAGGCTCGGTTATTGTAGTCAAGGTATAGGCTAACTGTTGGCGAAACAGACAGCTCAAATCCGATTGCCAGTTGCAAGTAGGATTCATCGCCTACCAAGCGAATCGGGCGGTCTCGCTGAAAATTTTCTATGATGCCCACAGGTCTTTGAAATTCTCCTAAGGTTATCACGCCATTGAGTGACGCACGCAACATCAGTTCTTTTGCCGCCGCAACGCCGAACTCTACCCGAAAGGGCACTTGGTCACCAAACTCGCCGCCTCGCACTCGGTAGCCTGCGTCAAGTATCCAATAACTCGGAATGTTTGAGATTTTGTGCCGTGAGTCTATCAGTGCGCGCAGCTCAAAATCTAAATATCCTGTGCCCGTTGGCACGCGCAGCGTCACATCCCCAGTTGGGAATTTGACGCCAAGTTGCATGGACATGCTTACGCCTTCATCTTTGAAGCCGCTGTAGAGCAAAGCATAGCGCGCCGCCAACCACGAGTCATCAAAGCCATTGACTTGCACACGAAAGAGCCGTTCATTTGGGCGCAGTCTTGGATTGAGATTATCGATGTATGTGAAGGAAATGAAACGATACCCCAACCGCGCCACAACCGTCAAACGCTCTGCCACACCATATTCGTAGTGAAAGTTGATGAGGCGCTCAGAAAACTTGCCATCGCTTAGCCGCTCGCCAGAAAACAGCGGTCGGCGAAATCCATCTTCGGCAAATTCATCACTGCCGTCCAGAAACACAGACTCAAGCTGGAAGTATGACCGGCCTAAGGGCTGCGGCTGCACCGTCGCTGCTAAGCGCGGTTGCGCCCACATCCATGTTGGCAACAGCGTCAAGATTATCGCAGTAAGCCAAGCCTGTCTCATACTGTTCGCATCTCTGTTTGAATTGGCAACCGGTTGGGCGCAAAGATAATGACCTGCCTTTCCTCTGCAAAGGTGCGCACGTGTGCCTTACTGCGCCGCATCTCACACTGGCTTTGAAAGCCATAGACTCTTTTTTACCTTTCAGATAGTTGCATCTGGCGCTGCCAACATTGGAAAGGAGTTTAACATGAATCACTTTGCCCGCCCTATTGAGGCTCAGTTGCCCATTTTGCCCAACCCATCTGCTTCCAAAGAAACGCTGTGCAGTGCGTGCGGTCTTTGTCAGGTGCGTGCATGGCCTGCGAAGGAAAGTTTTCAGAGTTGTGTCTTTGAGCTTGGCTGGCTTGGCGAGGCTGAAGCGGCGCTGTATGGTCGAGAGCGCGCGTTGGATAATCTTGAAGAGATGCGTTTTGGCATCATGCGTGCGCGCTACATAGCGCGACTCAATCCTGCTATTCCTGACGCTCAGTGGAGCGGCATTGTTACTCGGCTAGCTGCAAAGGTCTTCGAAAGCGGCTTGGTTGAAGCCGTTGCCACACTGCACCGCAGCAAAGTGGATTACTTTTTGCCTGAACCTGTGCTGGCACGCTCTGTGGCGGAGATTTACGCCGCACGTGGCAACAAGCCCGTCATTTCGCCGACACTCAAAAGTTTAGACACGGCGTATCGAAAAGGTATCAAATCGCTTTTGGTCATTGGCGCCTCCTGCCATATTCATGTTCTGCGCGATTTTCAACGCCGATTCCCTTACCTGCAGGATATGCAGATTTTCACCATCGGCATTCCGTGTGTAGATAACGTCAAACCCAGAATGCTTAGATGGATTCTTGGGCGCATTTCCAAATCGCCAAATACGGTTCGGCACTACGAATTCATGCAGGACTTCACGGTGCATCTCAAACATGAAAATGGCGAGCTTGAAAAAGTGCCGTATTTCTCACTTCCTCAAGAACTTTCCCAGCCCGAGATTTTTGCACCAAGTTGCATGAGCTGTTTCGACTACATGAACAGTCTTTCCGACATCACCATCGGCTATGCGGCTGCGCCGCTGGTCAAAGATGAAAAACGCCAGTTCATCATTGTTCGCACAGAAAAAGGTGAGCAGCTGTTCAATCTTATCAAAGATGAGCTTGAGTTTTTCCCAGAAGAATCTTCCGGCGATTGCACCGATGCCGTCAAAATGAACGTAAAAGCCATGCTGGCACGCTGGCGGCTCAACCCGAAACCAACTGGTCGGCGCATTCCGATTTGGCTTGGCAAAATCATGGCTTTCTTGCTTTCAAAATTCAGTTTCAAAGGCTTAGAGTTTGCACGCTACTCCATTGACTTTCACCTCATCCGCAATTACTACTTCGTCAAGACCTACTATCCCGAAAAACTTCAGACCCTTGTGCCTCAACATGTCTATCGACTTTTGGAGAAATACGGCTTTGAAGCCTAACACCATAATATCGCTTGCGCCCAGCCCCACCTTGTCATGCCTCAGCGGAGCAAAGCACCCACATCGGACATGGATTCCTCGCTATCGCTCGGAATGACACTTTCGGTTCGTCATGCTCAGCGGAGCGAAGCATCGCTGGATGGACTTCACCCTGTCTGCTGGCGCAGACGTCCCTCTCCTTTGCAAGCAGAGGAACAATAGGGTAAGGTCAACTTTATGCCTTATTGGTATCGCATCTCGCCTATTTGAGCAGCACCATTTTGCGCGTTTGGGAAAATTCATCGGCACGAAGTTGATAGAAGTAAATGCCTGAAGAGAGATTTTGCGCAGAAAATTGTAGCTCATAGCGTCCCACATCTTGCTTTTGGCTCACCAGTGTAGCGACTTCTCGACCAAGCACATCAAACACTTTCAAGCTCACGTTGCTTGGTTTTGCCAGTGCGTAGGCAATGGTGGTGCTTGGGTTAAATGGATTCGGATAATTCTGTTCCAGATAAAATGCTTTGGGCAAAGCGCCTTCACTTTTGCGCGCTGCTGATGTCGACGCAAAAAAGTAGGTTAGCATATCGCCCAGCAAGGCACGCCAATTTCCCCACGAGTGTCCTTCATTCACTTCACGGTAGCGCATAGGATAGCCTTTTGCTTCCAGTATGCGCCTCAAGGCACGCGTGTTGTTTTCGCCGTCAAAGAACGTGCCTGTGGAAAGGAAAAATTTTAGCGGCAATTGTTCTCTGCGTTCGTATTCGGTCAGGAGACTTAACGCTGTCCATAGCGCTGGCGACTGCATGGCAATCAAGCCGAAGGTTTGTGCCGCATGGAGTCCGAAGTAAGCCGCATTCACGCCGCCCAGCGAGGTGCCTAAAATTGCCCGATGTGCGGCACGCCGCTCTGTTCGATAGAGTGAATCAATATGCGGCACCAGCTCGTCTGCGACAAACTTGAGATAGTTAGCATTCATCACCAATTCCGATGCCCGACGGTTCTGAGAAAGATTGTCTGGATTTCTTGGGTCAATGAACACGGCAATTACGGGCTGAATGCGGCGTTCGGCAATCAGGTTATCCAAGACGATGAGCATGCTTCCCATGGCGTCGTTGGCGTATTCATGTCCGTCGGTAACATAAATGGTGGGGAGTCGTGTGTCTTGTGCCGCGTGGTATCCAAACGGCGTATAGACACGATACTGCACGCGGTAACCTAACCATCTGCTCTCTATGCGCAAGGGTTCGGAGAGAGTGCCACGCTGTGCAGTTCGCAGAATCAAGTCACTTGAGGGGCGATAGTTGGGCATGCGCAGTTCGGAGTTGGGTCCGAATCCGCTCATTTGCGTAAAGGGGTTGTATGGGTCTAAAATCCAAGTAGAGCCATTGAGCACGATTTTGTAGTCGAGACGAGCGTCGCTTGGAAAGCTTTGCTCCAGTATCCAGATGTCGGAATTTGGCAAGAGTGTGCCACTGCTACGAATTTGCGATGCGCTTCCCCAGCTGTTGAAATCGCCGTTCCAGCGCACGCTATTGGCACTGCCGCGATAGAGAAATGCCACAGAGTCGCCCAGCGCAAATGGAATGCGCCGTGCTTCTACGAGCGCCGACCAAAACGCATTCAATCGTGCTCTACCTACAGAATCCACATTCTGCACGCACAACTGATAGAGTGTATCTTTCCACGCACGAAACGATGAAAAGCTCTCCAGCGCTGGCTGTGCCTCTAAGCGCCATGCAGTCAGCAGAGCGCAGATGATAAGCGTAAGAAGTTTTTTCATGTCGTTTTGCTAATTATGGAGTTACTTGCTCAAATTACATGATGGAATTTAGGTGTAAAGCTTTTGCCGTGATTGTCGTCTTTCTCTTCATCTGGTTGATGAGCGGTCTTGTGTCGCCACCGCCTGTGCAGGCGCAGTCCAACAAATTTCCTATTGAAATCAAATGGCGTGGGCATGACCGTGTGGGTGATAGTTTGGTCAAGTTGCTCAAAGCACACATTCAGCGCTCACCGTCACTACAGCTTGTTGAAGCTCAGGGCGCGCAAATTCGCTTGGTCCTTATCCTCACCACGATGGAATCGCCCGTGTTTCAACTTCTGGCAAAAAATCGCCTCATTGGCAAGCACGAAATTGCATCGCAGTATGCGGTCATTTGGGTCTCATCCATACCCGGTGAAATGCCATGGTATCTTGCCGACCAAACCGGTATGTGTCCGCCCAATTCTCAACTCAACGACTTGGCACAACAGTTGATTGAAGTTACTACCGAAGATATTTTGCCCCACTTTAGACGCATGATTCGCTTCATCAAGTAATTCACTGCACCGTGTATGTATCAATCGCACTATTCTCGCTTTCTATGTGCAGCGCCGAACCGACTGCACTTTGCCGCTCACAGCCATCACCTTTGGCTTGATGTCACACGCGAGGCGCACTTGCAATACTGGGACGACAGTGCCAAATACGCCGACAAAAAATGGGCTTACATTTTCTCAACCGTCATTGCCGAAGCACAACGCCACATCTCTGCCATCCTTGACCTTTCTCATCCCGAACAAATTGTCTTTGCACCCAACACGCACGAATTTGTCGCACGTCTCTTTTCTTCATTAGATTGGTCAAAGCCCGTCAAAATTCTGACCACCGATAGCGAGTTCTACAGTTTCTCACGCCAAGCAATGCGCCTGCAAGAAGCCATGCCGACTTACTTTAGTGTGCATAGAGTTCCCGCTGAACCTTTCGAGAGTTTTGAGGCTCGATTTCGTGAAGCCATCGTGCGTGAGCGCTACGACATGATTTTCTTCAGCCATGTATTTTTCAATTCAGGCTTCGTTATCTCTGACTTGGATAGCCTTGTTGCCAGTGTGCCTTCACCTGAAACGCTTGTTGTGATTGATGGCTATCACGGTTTTTGTGCCATTCCTACCTCGCTTCGTCGAATTGAATCGCGTGTTTTTTATCTCTCTGGCGGATACAAGTATGCGCAGAGTGGCGAAGGAGTCTGTTTTTTGGTTGTGCCGCAATCTTGCGCGTTGCGACCGATTTTCACAGGTTGGTTTGCCGAACTTGCTACGCTTGCCGAGTCGCCTTCCCATGAGGTGACCTATCAGCACGATGGCTTGCGTTTTGCTGGTGCCACTTTCGACCCAAGCGGGCTCTACCGTTTTAATGCGGCGATGCGTTGGTTTGCCGCACAGCGCCTCAGCGTTGAACGTATTCACAGCTATGTTGTGCGGCTGCAAGAGTATTTTTTACAGCGACTTGAACAGGAACCGATTCGTGCGCTGCCGCTTTCGGCTTTGCGTCCACCCAGACATCTGACACTGCGTGGTCACTTTCTCACCTTTGAACTGGACAATGCCATCGAGCTCGAAAAGCAACTTTTGGAAAGAGATGTCTACATTGACCGTCGCGCCAATCGTCTGCGTTTTGGATTTGGGCTCTACCACACAGAAGCCGAAGTTGATGCCCTGATTGAAAGGCTTCTTACGCTCTAAATCTGGCAGCAAATTTTGCTACACAAGTTGCACTTCTAAGGATTTCATGACAGTTGCCACGTGCTCAATCATTTCTTCGGTAAGTTCAGCATACATTGGCAGCGAAAGAATCTGATGCATCTGCGACGCCGCTACGGGGAAATCCTGCGCGCTGTATCCAAAGCGCTGATATGCTTTGAGCAAAGGCAGTGGCGTGGGGTAGTGAATACTGGTCTCGACGCCTTCCGCCTTCAGTTTTTCCATCACTTGCTGGCGGTTAGCGACTCGCACGACAAAAAGATGATACACATGCCGAGAATACTCAGGCGCTTTTGGCAACACGATGCCTAAATCTGCCAGATGCTTTCGGTAAAGGTCTGCATTGCGCCGGCGTGCTTCTGTCCATTTTTCCAAATGTGGCAGCTTGACGCTTAGAATAGCGGCTTGCAAGCTATCTAAGCGGCTGTTGCGTCCTTCAATTTCATGTTCGTTTTTCTTAGGCTGTCCGTGGTTTGCAATCAGGCGAGCCACACGGGCAATTTCATCGTTGTTGGTGACCATCGCACCAGCATCGCCGTAGGCACCTAAATTTTTCCCTGGATAAAAGCTGAATGAGGCACAATCGCCCAGCGTGCCAGTCATCTTGCCTTTGTAAGTTGCTCCATGCGACTGCGCACAATCTTCCATCACTTTGAGTCCATATTTTCGTGCAATCGCCAAAATTTCATCCATTTCTGCAGGCAAGCCATAGAGATGCACTGGCACAATGGCTTTGGTGCGCGGCGTAATTTTTTCTTCAATCTTTGAAGGGTCAATCGTATAGTAATCTGGTAGAATATCTACAAACACGGGCGTTGCGCCGATGTTAGAGACCGCCTCTGAAGTTGAAATCCAAGAGTTTGCAGGCACAATCACTTCATCTCCAGCGCCAATTCCCATTGCCTTGAGCAAAATTTCCAGTGAATCTGTGCCATTGGCACAACTGATGCAATGCTTGACACCAAGGTATTGTGCAAAGGCTTCTTCAAAGGCTTTGACATATTTGCCGCCTACAAATGTTACTTCGTTAATTACATTAGCAATAGCTTGGTCAATTTCTGCTTTCAGACTCTGATATTGCGCTTTGAGGTCTACGAAGGGTACTTTCATCTGAGTTTGTTTTTTGGTGTTTGATTGCAATCTCTACGCCACAGAGATTGAATAATGGTTCCAATTAATACCCATTTTTTGTTTGAGCACTCGCTCTTTTTGCATTTCTTACTTGCCTGCGCTCATTCCCGAATGTTTTATCTCTCTCTTCTACTTTGTAATGCCTAACTGACTCATTATGAAGGCATATTCAAACGCAATTTCTTTCAGTCTATCAAACCTGCCGCTTGCGCCGCTGTGTCCTGCGGACATGTTAATTTTTAGCAGCAGTGGGTTTTTGTCTGTTTTAAGTGTGCGCAGTTTCGCCACATACTTTGCTGGCTCCCAGTACATGACCTGACTATCGTTGAGCGATGTGGTCACCAAAATGGCTGGATAATTTTTTGCGGCTAAGTTGGTGTAAGGACAATACTGCTTGATGTAATCGTATTCCGCTTTCACTTTTGGATTTCCCCACTCTAAAAATTCGCCTACGGTCAAGGGCAGACTTTCATCAAGCATCGTGTTGATGACATCCACAAAAGGCACGCCCAGATGCGCCACTTTGCATATATCGGGACGCAAGTTCAAGACCGCGCCAATCAGCAATCCGCCTGCACTTGCACCTTGAATCGCTAAGCGATTTGGCGATGTGTATTTTTCCTTGAACAGATGCTCGGCACAAGCAATGAAATCGGTAAAAGTGTTCATCTTTTTCATCATCTTGCCGTTCTCGTGCCATTCTTCGCCCATCTCGCCACCGCCGCGAATGTGTGCAATCGCAAAGAGCATTCCCCGCTCCAGCAGCGAAAGGCGCGGAATGCTAAACGAAGCATCTATTGAAATACCATATGAACCGTAGCCATAGAGCAAGGCTGGCGCATTGCCATCTTTCTTGAACCCTTTTTTATAGACCAGTGAGATAGGAATTTTCGTACCATCTGATGCTGTGGCAAAAATTCGCTCACTCTGAAATTGCGACTTATCGTAACCACCGACTATTTCAGTTTCCTTCAGAAGTTTTTGCTCACGCGTATCGAGATTGTATTCAAATACGGAAGGCGGCGTCACCAACGACTGATACCCATATCGATACAGATTGGTCTCAAATTCTGGATTTGCATATGGATAGGCATCATATGTCGGTTCAGGGAAAGAAATCGTGTGCGATTCTTGGTTCGTGAGGTTCGTTACGCGAATCTTTAGCAATCCGCCCTCACGCTCCTGCACCACCAAATGATTAGCAAAGACTTCCACTTCTTCCAACTTTACATCAGGACGGTGTGGAATGATTTCCGTCCACTCCGTTGGCTTTTCAACCGGTGCCGTGACCAAGCGGAAATTCTTTGCATTCTTGTTGGTGCGAATGTAGAACAAGCCATTGCGATGCTCAACTGTGTATTTATGCTTTTCTTCACGCGGCAAAATCACCTTGAAACTGCCCATGGGCTGATTGCTTGGCAAGTAGGAAAATTCATATGTCTCAGAGCTCGCTGACCCATGCAGGATATACTTGAGGTCGCGTGTGCGCGTTACAAACAGCCGATACAGTTCATCTTTTTCTTCATAGATGAGTTCGTCGGTATCGACAGGCTGACCGACCTTGTGCCGAAAAAGTTTGTGACTGCGTTTGGTGGTTGCATCTTCTTGCGTGTAAAATAAAGTCTGATTGTCAGCCGCCCACTCTGCGCCTGTTACACGCTCAATTTTTTCGTCATAGAGTTGACCTGTTTTCAGATTCTTGATTTGTAGCACATACTGCCGAAAGCCTGTGAGGTCTAATGAATACGCCAAAAGTTCGCCATTGTCGCTGACAGCATACTCGCCTAATGCAATGAAAGGTTTGTCTTTGCCCAATTCGTTGAGGTCAAGCAAAATTTCTTCTGTCCCCTCTTCCATGGAGCCTTGTTTGCGGCAGTAGATGCCATACTGCTTGCCTTCTTCGTAGCGCACATAGTACCAATAGTTGCCTTTTTTGTAAGGTACACTTAAATCCGTTTCTTTGATGCGTCCTCTCATTTCTTTGTAAAGCGCCTCTTCGAAGGCTTTGATGCCAGCGGTCATGGCGTCGGTGTAGGCATTTTCCTGCTCAAGGTAGCGGATGACCTCGGGGTTAGATTTTTCGCGCAGCCAGTAGTAGTTATCCGTGCGGGTTTCGCCATGCAGCACGTCAGTTTTTGGAATGACTTTGGCAACTGGCGGTTTTGGCACTGATTTTTTCTGCGCCTCTGCGTCAGGCGTCTCAATGAGCGATGTTAAAATGAGCATAGCTTGCAGTGTAAAAAGAGTTCGTAAAAGCATTGCTACTTTAAGGGAAAGAAGTTCTGAAATTACAACTCAAGAAAATTTTTGAGCATTTTTTTGCCCTCTGTGGTCATGATGGATTCAGGATGGAACTGCACGCCGTAGAGTTTTTTTTCTTCGCATGCTATTGCCATAATGAGCCCATCGTCTGTCCATGCCGTCACGTTCAGGAGGTTGGGCAGAGTTTGGCGCTCGACAATGAGCGAGTGATAGCGCGTTGCCTGAAACGGGTTCTGCACATCTTTGAAGAGCGCACTGCCATCATGCCAAATCCATGAAACTTTGCCATGCTTCGGCTCTGGCGCTCGCACGACCTTGCCGCCTAAGGCTTCCGCAATGGATTGATGCCCTAAGCAGACACCCAGAATCGGAATTTCACCTTGCAAGGCTTTGATGAGTGGCACCGAAATGCCTGCCTCTTTGGGCGTGCAGGGTCCGGGAGAGATTACAATTTTTTCTGGCCTCATTTTGCGAATCTCATCAAGACAAATTGCATCGTTGCGATAGACTTGCAGTTCGGCACCCAGCTCGCCCAAATACTGCACAAGGTTGTATGTAAAGGAATCGTAATTATCAATGACTAAAATCATGGCTGTTGTGGTATGATGTCAAACTCAAGATTGGACGGCTTGCGCAATTTGCTCGGCGCGAGCGTTCGGCAGATACACATACTTGCCACCTAATTTTTGCGCCAATTGTTGGGCTTCACCTTTCGTCAGAAAATTCATCTGTGTATCAATCACAATGCTGTGAATGTTGTCAGCGCGAATAAGTGCCGAAAGTTCATCAAGTTCCTTTTGAATTTTTTCTCTATCGCCCTGAGATTGATCGAGTGCCACATTGGCTCGCCCATCGGTGATGAGCACCAGCGTGGCTTGCAAGTTACTTTTGTCGCGCATTTGCGCAATGGTTTTCCATGCTGTAAGTAGCGCCGACGCCAGCGGAGTGCCACCGCCAGTTAGCAGCACATCCAGTTCTCGTTTGGCGCGCTCCACACTTTGCGATGGCGGCAAGAGCACTTCTGCCTTTTTGCCACGAAACGCCACCAGCGCTACTTGGTCGCGATGAATGTATGCGCTTTGCAATAAGTGTGAGACGGCGCCTTTTGCCTGACGCATTCGATTGACCGCCATCGAGCCCGATGAATCCACAACGAAAACAAACAGCGTGCCTGCTTTATCCCGAAATCGCTTGATGCGAATGTCTTCTTTTTTGATGATTAGCTGGTTTCTGACTTTGCTCTGTTCGCTTCGCCGCACACGCTGCCACGGCGCTGCTGCCATGAGCGTCGGAATCAGGGCTAATTTGCCTTCTCGCAAAGAGCCGCTGATGGCGCGAATGTATTTGCCACGCCGATTATTTTCGGCAATGCCGCGCTTGCCAGATTTGCCCCTGCGTTGCGGCGCGAAGTTCAGGTTTAGCATGGATTCAGGCAGCGCTGTCTCAACCGTCTCCAAAAGCATGTTGCTAAGGTCTTCAGGCGACGGCAGTTGTGATTCATCAGTTTGGCTTTCCTCACTGTTGCTACTTTCTGGTGGCGCAGTTTGCGGCGGTGCTGTGGGTTCAGCACGCTCTTCTTCTTTTTCGGGAATGCGTGTTGCACGCGGCAGTAGCACCAATTTCACTGCCAATTTCAGGTCGTCATCGCCCACTTCGGTTTCGCCGTTTAGTGCTGCATTGGCTACGGCAACTTTTGCCGCAAAGACATCAGCACGGTTGCCTTCTACGCCCAACTCCAAAGCCGTTTGCACCAGCGCTTCGAGCTGTTCATCATAGAGCACGACTTTTTTCAAATCTTCTCGTGCCGCCAAGATGAGCGCGCGTAAGGCAGTTTCTTCTTGCTCTATTTCGCTGTGGTCTGCGGCGTGTCCTAACTCTTTTGCACGAACGCACCGCACCACCTTTGCTCGAATCTCCGCCACACTTTGCGACGCAAACGGCACAATGAGACCGATACGGTCAAGCAATCCCATTCGGACTTCGCCATCGCTGGGGTCAAAAGTCGCCACCAGCATAAATTTGGCTTCATGCACTGCTGAAAGTCCTTCCCGCTCAATGACGACTGCCCCGCGCGAGATGGTATCAATCAACTGCGCTGAAATCATGCTATCGAGCAAATTGAGCGAATCGACATATAAGACCCCGCCGTTTGCCTTCGCCAGCAGACCTTTTTCAATGACACGCTTGCCTGTCGCCAATGCCATTTCAAGGTTCAGTCCGCCAAGCAAGCGGTCTTCTGTTACATTGATGGGCAATTCGACAAATGGTGTGCCCTCTGGCAAGAGACGTGCAAAGGCACGTGCCAGAGTTGATTTGCCTGACCCCACTGATGCTGGAATCACCACGCCACCCAGCGATGGGTCAACGGCAAGCAGCAGCAACGCACGCTTTGCCAAATCCAAATTGACAATCTCGCTAAATGAGAGCGGTTGCATTTCAAAACATTTTGCTTGTCGGTTTAGGCGCTTTGGATACCATTTCTTTTGCGCCAATGTGCTAAAATATGCAGATATGATTTACTTATTTTCGAACTTTCGCATCGCAAAGTTTTGCAAGTGAAATTTGCAATCTTCAAAAATTTGAGCCATGCTTCTTGAGTTAGAATCGCTTTGCACATATTTCCACACCGATGATGGCATTGCCAAAGCGGTCGATGATGTCAGCTATAGCGTCGATAAAAATGAGACGCTGGGCTTGGTTGGCGAATCGGGCTGTGGCAAGTCGGTTACGGCGCTCTCTATCATGCGACTTGTGCCTTCGCCTCCGGGGTTTATTGCTGGCGGCAAAATTTATTTCAAGGGGCAAAATTTGTTGGAACTTTCTGAGTCGGAGATGCGTGCCCTACGCGGCAATCGAATCTCGATGATTTTTCAAGAGCCGATGACTTCGCTCAATCCTGTTTTTACCTGTGGCGAGCAAATTGCTGAAGCGGTGCGTTTGCATCAAAAACTTTCGGCAAAGGATGCGCGCGATAAAGCCGTAGAGATGCTCAAGTTAGTCGGTATTCCTGCGCCGCAGCAGCGCGCTCGTGAGTATCCGCACCAGCTCTCTGGTGGCATGCGTCAGCGTGTGATGATTGCTATGGCGCTCTCATGCAGTCCCGAATTGCTTATTGCCGATGAGCCCACCACGGCACTCGATGTAACGGTGCAAGCGCAAATCTTGGAACTGATTGCCGACCTGCAAGAAAAATTAGGCATGGGGCTTATCATGATTACGCATGACTTGGGCGTGATTGCAGAAGTCAGCGACAAGGTCGCCGTAATGTATGCTTCAAAAATTGTGGAATACGCTCCTGTGGAGCGCATCTTTGAAAACCCACTTCATCCTTACACGCAAGGCTTGTTTCGCTCGATTCCGCGCTTAGGCAAGCGTCAAGAGCGCTTGCACGTGATTGAAGGCTCTGTGCCACCTGCTACGGCTTTTCCAAAAGGTTGCCATTTCTGGACACGCTGTCCGTTTGCGACCGCAGAGTGCCGCCACGAAAAACCGCCACTCGTCGAGTATGAACCACAACACTTTTCGGCTTGCTGGCACACTCTTCGCTTGTCGCAAGTGTAACTACTCCACTGCAGGTAACCTTACCCAAAACGTTGTACCCTGCCCGACTTGAGACTTGCAGGATATTTCTCCACCATGATTTCTTACGACACCTTGCGCCATTGATAAACCCAGTCCGGCAAAAAACCCCGCCTTCCTCATGCTAAAAAATGGCTCATAGATTCGATCCTGATACTCTGGCGCAATTCCAATGCCGTTGTCATGCACTGCCACACACACCACACGCTTTTGAGCCTCGTCGGGCTGCATTGCATCGGTCATCTCTGCTCTGGTTTCAATGTGAATTTTGCCAATGAAATCTTTCTCTGCCGTGGCTTTTTCTTGAATGGCTTCCACGCCATTACGCACGATATTTTCAATAACACGCTTCAACTGACGGGCATCACCTTGCACTTCAGGCAAATATGGCATCAGCGAAAGTTTGACATCTATTTTCTCCAACCCCGCTTTTTGCTCTTCAATCACGGCATGCACCAAGTCATTCAAATTGATTTTGCTGATGAGCATTTTGCCTTGTCCTGTGTAGCCAACCAGTTGCTCGGTAAGCACTGCCGCTCGTGCAGCACTTTCTTCAATGCGCTGAATATGCTTTTCAATGGCAGAGACATTTCCTTGCTGCGAGGAATTTTTCAAAAGCTGAAGATTGCCCAAGAGCACGGCAAGCACGTTGTTGTAGTTGTGTGCCATGCCTGCTGCAATGTATTTGGCGGCTTCTTTTTTTGCCTCTTCAATACGATTCAGCAAATCCTGCCGCTCTTGCATGGACACTTCGGCTTGCTGTGAGCTATCGAGAAACACCATCACCGCGCCTACAATGTTATTTTCCCCGTCACGAACAGGCGCTGCACTATCTGCAATTGGAATTTCCTTACCTGTTTTACTGATAAGACGAGTTTTTCTTGTCAGGTAAACCAATTGACCTTCTCTAAGTGCGGTTAACACTGGACATTCCAATTCCTGGCGAGAGTCTTCTTCTATGAGCCGCACGACCTGTTCTATCGGTTGCAAAAATGCACTGTATTTGTCCCATTCTGTCAATTCAGTAGCCTTATCATTCATGATTCGCACCTGCCTATCTGTATCGGTAATGATGACGGCTTCGCCCATGCTCATGAGGGTGCTTTGCAGAAATTGACGCTCTTGGCTCAAGCGCTGCTCTTCTTGAAAACGGTTTATGGTAATTTCCAATACGGCGCACAGTTCTGCTTCTTTGAACGGCTTGAGAATGAAGCCAAATGGAGAGACTTCTCGCACACGACGCAAAGTCTCATCGTCAGCATGAGCAGTTAAGAATATGACTGGGGTACCTTTCTTTGCCAAAATGTCCTTTGCCAGTTCTACTCCGTCTTTTTTGCCTTTTATGGTAATATCCATCAAGATGACATCTGGCTGGTGTGCGGCATATTTTTCAAGCGCTGCGTTTGCATCTGACGCGATGCCCACCACATCATAGCCTTTGGACTGCAGCAACTCTGAAAGGTGCATGGCTACGATTGCTTCATCTTCCACAACCAAGATTTTTCTCTTTGCAGACATATACCTGACATTGATTTGAGAACCACGACTTTTACTCTTACTGATGCGCCTCGTCTTTGAACCTGATGCAAAACGCCGCACCTTTCTGCGGCAATACTTCTATGCTGCCACGCAGTTGCTCGGTAAGCATTTTCACCAAGCGTAGTCCAAGGGTCTTTGGGGACTCCAGTGGTCGCTCCATGTTTAAGCCAATGCCATTGTCGCACACGGTGAGCATGATGTCATTATCGCTGGTTTTTCGAGCAAGGATAGCAATTTCTTTGTTTTTTTCCGCACTCTCTGCAGTTTCAGGGAAAGCATACTTGAGGCTATTGGTTACCAGCTCACTTACAATTAACCCGGCGGGAATTGCTGCATCAATGCTCAAGTCAAGTTTTTCAGAGTCGATTTGCACCTTAATTATCGATGGCGGCTCGTTATACGATTCAGCAATCATGCTCGCCAGCGTTTGTAGATACTCTGCAAAGTCTACGCGCATGAAATCTTTGGTCTGATACAGCTGCTCGTGAATAAGCGCCATGGCTTTGACACGATTCTGACTTTCACGAAAAATTCTTTTAGCTTGCTCATCTTGCAACTTGAGCGATTGCAGATATAGCAGGCTCGAAATTACCTGCAAGTTGTTCTTTACTCGGTGATGAATCTCTTTAAGCAAGACCTCTTTTTCTGACAGCGATTTGGCAAGCGATTTTTCTGCCCGAATACGCTCGGTTACATCTTGCATGATAATCAATCCGCACTGCTCCCGCCCTAACTCAACATACTGAAGCGTAACCACTAAACTTTTTACGCCACTGCTTTTTGTGTGCAAATCCACTTCGAGACTCACTGGGTGCGGCTCACTGCCTTCATTCGTGATGTGCATGCATAAATGTTCGGTAGAGAGGTTAAATCCTAACTCCTCTATTTGCTTGCCCAGTGCATCTTCATAGCCTATTCCTGATAGCGCTTCAAAGGCTTGATTGACATTGAGCGTGCGTCCTGTGTTGGCATCGCATAGCACAATTGGTAGTGGGTTATACCGAAAGATTTTCCAAAAGTAATCTTCACTTTGCTTCAGGGCTTCTTCCGTACGTCTGTGCGCTTGAATTTCTTCTTGCAATCTGCGACTTAGTTCAATGAGGTCGCGTGTGCGCTCAATCACGCGGGCTTCAAAATCTTCTTTGGCTTTCTGCAACTCCTGCTGAATACGCACATATTCGGTCACATTGCGCACATTGACAATGATGGCGCCGATGGTTTCATCATGCAGAAGATTGTTGCAAATGGCTTCCATGTAAATCCAGTGCCCATTTTTGTGCTGCACACGCACTCTTTGCACTGGACTGATTCCCGGAATGCGGACCAGTTTTTCAAAAAACTCTTTGATTTTTTCTCTCTCGTCGGGGTATATCAAATCAAAAGCTGATTTGCCTACAAGTTCTTCGCTGGTATAACCGATAATGCGCAGAGCTGCAGAGGATTCGTAGAGTATTTTTCCATCGGCATCTAAGAGCATAATGAGGTCGCTGGAGTGTTCAATCATCTTGCGGAAACGCTGCTCACGATGCTGCAAGACCTCATACCAAAACTGCCGTTCTTGATTTTCTTTCGTCAGCTCTGTGAGCAAAAGTCCCTGCTCGTCGAGTTCCTTTCTCAGCACCTCCGAAAGCTGTCTTTCACTATGTAGTGCCGCTTCCAGCTCTTGTATCTGCCCCTGAACATCCTCCAGCGCATGACACAAATTTTCATTCTCCTTTTCAAGCTCTGCCAGCGAAAGCTCTTGCTCCTCGAGTTCCTTTCTCAGCACTTCCGAAAGCCGTTTTTCACTATGCAGTGCCGCTTCCAACTCCTGCATTCGTCCCTGAACATCCTCCAGCGTACGACGCAAGTTTGCGATGTTTTTTTCCTGCTCCTTCAGTGCGCTCTGCTGCTCGATTTGCCGAAAGGCTTGATAGAGAGCAATTTGCAAACGCGATTCCGACAGTTGCTCCAACAACACATAGCCTACTGCGCCGCGTCTTACTTGCTCTATTGCCTCAAGCTCATGGTCTTCATCTGTCAGCAACAGCCATGGCTTCGTTTCCCAAGTGCTGGGCGGCATACCTGTAAATTCATTGAGCGAGAGCATCAATAAGTCAGCAGTGTGGGCGCTATCGTAGGATGGCAAAAGTTGTACTTCGCCGAGTTTCAAGAGCAGTTTTTCTATTTTCAAGCGTAGAGTCAGTGGCTCAATCCACAATGCCACTTTGTATCGCAGGTCTTGTCCGGGTTCTTGTGTCCCAGCTGTGCTGCCGCCGTTTAGGTTTTTGACGAATTCTGCCAGTTGTTCTTCTTCACCTTTTGCGAAAAACGCCGTGGCACCAGCGGTCAGACATTCTTCGGCTGCTGCAGTGCGTTTTTCTCCGACGATGATGAAAGGACTTTTCACTTTTGTTTCTTGTAGCAACTGCAGTGCTGCCATGCCATCGAGCTCGGGGAAGAGACAGCAGTTTATCACTATGTCGGGGTTTTCTGAAGTCAGTGCATCTAAGAATGCATCTCGCGTGCGTACTTCCTTTACAAGAATTGGTATGCCGATGGATTGAAAGATTTGCATCAGCTTGCTGTGCTCAGAGGCTGAGGTATTTAGCACGATGCATTTCATGCCAGATGACTTGCATGTTTTTGCAATATACAACGCTTTTCATCAAGTCTTTCAGCAGGCAGGTCTTAGCGCTTTGATTTCGTCTTGAAAATCTGCAATTTTTGGCTACTCAAACACAAGCGGGGCGCATGACCACAATCAAAAAGTTCGGCATTATCAGCGGGGTTTCCGTTTTGGTGTTGTTCATTGCAGTGTTTTTATTTCTCTATCACGGCACATACAGCAAAGGCGAGCGCGGCGGGGTTGTCGTCAAAATCAGTGAAAAAGGCTACATTTTCAAAACGTTTGAAGGTCAGCTCAATACCCTGATTCCCGGTGCAGTCGGCAGCACGCAGCAAAACATGTTTTACTTTTCTGTGGAACGCCATCGTGAAGATGTTATCAAGGCACTTAAAGAGGCGGCTTTGACTGGCGAGCGCGTTGGCTTAGAATACGAAGAAAAATATGTGAAATTCTTTTGGCGCGGAGATACCAAGTATTTCGTCACAGCAGTCAAGCGAATAGGAAATGCGCCTGCCTCTCCACCGACGCTGCCTGCACCACACTCTCAACCTGTTCAGCCGTAAATGAAGTTCTCTTCAACTAAACTCACATGGAGCAACCATGACTTCACATGTTGATGCCGATGCTGCTCCCACTGAAAAATTTCTGCTCTATCAGCGTGAAATTGCCGAGCGGCTAAACAGCCGAAATTTGCGCACGCATCGCTATGCGCTCTATGAGCAATCGTTGATTCAAAAAAGTCGTTTCATTCGGCTCAATGGCGTTGTGCATCACTACCATGACTCGCATCCAGACGCGCCTGCCGATATGCCCACTATCATTTTGATTCATGGATGGGATTGCTGGTGGATGTGGTGGCACGAAGTCATTGCACATCTTAATCAACATGGTGTGCGCACCATCGCTTACGACCTCAAGGGACATGGCTGGTCAGACGAAGGCACCGATTACTCTTTGCATGCACTCTCGCTTGACCTGCATGCTCTGGTGCAACATCTCGGTCTGAAGCGTTACCATATTGCGGCATTCTCACTTGGCTCATTCGTTGCACTCAACTACGCCCAGCAATTTGAGCATGAAATTTGCTCGCTTACTTTTTTCAACTTTGGCATTTTTCCAAACAATGCGCAGCTCGAAAAAGTCATTCCCAAAGTTATTCCCTTTATCTTCGATAAGTTTCTTCGCAAAATTAAAGTGTGGTGGCTTATCTATGCCTACGCACGCCTGACCTTGGCGCGCAATCATACCACCAAAGAAAATATCTTAGTTGGCGTCAATAGCTTGCGCTTTATTTCAGGCAAAGCCATTCGTGAAACTGCCAAAGCATTAGCCAAGCGTGAAGTTACCGAGAGCCTGCCCAAGCAAATTGCTAATCTCTCCATTCCCGTGCTCCTTGTTGCTGGTAAGGGTGACCAAGTTGTCAGATGGAAGCACACCAAAGCGCTCTATGAATACGCCAAGCGCGGACGATTTGAATTGATAAAAAAATGTGGGCACCTGATTACTCTGGAATTGCCCCAAAAAACCGCCGAACTTATCTTGAGCCAGATTAAATTGGCTTCGAGCCCGTCGGAAGTTACCTTGTTAGGCAGCGAAAAGACGCCGTGAGCCACTTTTCAGGCTCGTTTGCAGTTACGCTGCTTTGCGCAAGGCTTCAGTTTTGGCGAAATGGGTCACGCAATACTTCTCTTGTGAGCCTTCGCACAACTGATGACGACGGTATGATGTCTTTTTGCTTCAGATATTGATAAGCTACTGCAACCATCGTGCCTGTAGCAAGCACGCCCAGTGCCCCCAGAAGAATACTACCAAGCAACATCGTTCAAATTGGGTTTAGACTTCCAGTGTATGCCCAATCGGTTTTTCTTCAATTACATACTCTTCGATAAGTTTCTTACAGAAGGCTTCGAGTTTTTCTTTTTTGAGTTGTGCGTCTTTATCCCCTGCTTTGGCACGCTGCGCCAGCATGCTATATGGCTCAGTGTTCAGACAAGTGGCGGCAAAATCCAGCAGTGCCAGTTCGCTTTGATTTTTCAGGGCTTCGGTAATCAGTTCGACTTGTGTGGCTTTGTCAGGATTTTCGCCCAGCACGTGCAGGTCGCCACAAATCAAACGGTTTTCCATTTCTTTCAGGTATGCTGCAAGCTCGCTGGCATATTTTGCAAAGTCTTCAGATGGCGGCACATCGTCATGCAGATTCAGCAATGCCGCTTTCTGCATGATGGCATCTCGTAACTCTGGGAAATCTCTGCCATTTTCAAAATCGCCTAATAGGTCACGCAAGGCTTGAAATTCCTTGTAGAGTCCTGCACGAGCATACGGCGGAATGGCATGAGAGATGATGGTGGCATAACCACGCCGCTTGGCAATGTTTGCCTCGGATGGATTGTTCATGGGGTAGATGTAAAACTGCGGCAATTCGCCGAGCAGAATATCGGACCAACATTCATCGGTCAGCCCCAGTTGAAGCCCGGGCATCCATTCTGCGGTGCCGTGCATGCCAAAGTGCACCAAAGCATCTGCTCCAAAACGATTGACTATCCATCTATAGAACATCACAAACTGATGATGCGGCGTTTTTCTTATCGAAGAGCAGCCGCATGGGGTCGCCTTGAATGAAGAGCTGTGGCTGTGCGCCGATGTAGAGGTTTCCGAACCGCAAGCCGCCAATGATGAATCGGTCTTTGCTGGTAACGGCAATATCTCCGGGAGCTTTGCCCCAGCGCGCCTCGATACGGTCTTGCTCTTTCGGCGATATCCATTGCATGTAGTCTTGCATGGAGGCTGTTTCCGTTACCGTATCGGCTTCAATGGACTTTGCAAGGTCATGTACAATGGCGTCAGGGTTTTCGGCATAGCGTGCTAAGAAGTCGCCCGTGTTGTAGCCATGCTGCTGCAACTCTCGCACGAAATTGACCAAACTTCTTGGCACATCTAACAATGCTGCTGTTGCCAACTTGCCTTGATTTGGCGGGTAGTTGTAGAGCACGATGGCAACTTTCTTTTCAGCATTGCGCTTATGCTTCAAGCTCAACCAGCGTGCCACAAGTTTGCACAGCCGATTTAGACGCGTTTTATCGAGTTTTACCGCATTATTTTCCAACGCCCCTAACACCACAGGACAAATGGCACCATCCATTTCAGGCAGTGAGTAGATAACCATCGCTTGAAAAGGATTGACACCATAAGTTTTCCAACTTTCTTTGGTTTGCAAAAAGAGCGGCTGCGTTACGATGTAAGGCGCATTGAGGTCAGACAAAATTTCCGATGCTGCTGGATGTGCCAGTCCCGTCTTTGTTGAGCCTGCCGGTCCTCCCACTAATGGAAATCCGAACAAGTTGAGTAGCAGTTCAATGCCTGCTTCTTTCAAAAAGGTGCGCACGGCAATATGCAGTTCTATTCCCATAGCATAGCAGGCATACACACGCAGTCCTTGTGCTTCCAGCGCCTCAATGACTTCATCAGCGTATGTTTGCCCTGTCAGCAAGTGCTTGCGTGGCAAAAGCAGTCCTACTTTCGGCTTATTGCCTTTGTCTCGACCAGTTTTCTTTTCCCACTTTAGGTAGTGTTTGAGGTCGGGGAAAAACTCTTTCGTCTCGTGGTAATACTCGGGATGATAGAAGCCCATTGTGCCAATTTCTTTTGGCGCCTGACTTTTTACGGGCAAATGCAGCAACTTTTCTGCCATGAACAGCAGCATATTGCGCACATTTTCTTCGCCGCTATTTGACCAGTATGAACTGACGGTCATCCAGAGCCGCGCATCGTGGACTTTTTCTCCGCCGAAGTTTTCGGGCAAAAACTTCATGACACGGTTTGCCAAGCGCTGCATTTGCACATAGCCGTAGAAAGCATCTTCTTCTCTGCCACCGCCCAAAATCTTCCCTAATGCCTTAACTGGCTTTGGCATCTCACCTTTGCCGCCCGAAAAGTGATAGGTCCCCACTTTGTTCATCATCATCAGTGGCGGAAGCGACTCAAAAGCAAATACAAACTTCGGCTCATGCTTCTTTATCATCTCTATCAATGCGTTGGTAACATCATCCAAAACCATGAGTGCCGTGAAGACGATATCACTTACGCTTATGGCGGCCTCTACTTTTTTCGGTCGCTCAATCACATCATTATCAAAAAATACATGCACACGTAGGTTTGGGCATTGCGTGCGAAGTTCGGACTTGATGCGCTGGAAAAGTTCGGCATTGTAGCGCTCCATGCCGAGCACAAGGGCGATGTGATGGTAGGTGTTCATAGCTTACTCCTTTACTTAAAAATGTAGAATGTAGAATGTCGAGATGCCAAATGTTAAACTTGTCCATTTTTTCTCTGAAGATAAGCTACTTTGCTCAATGCTACAACTGCATTCTGCATGAGGGTAATCTCACTCTCCTGCAAAGGCGAGTAACGCCTGCACCGTCAGGCAAGGCAGAGCTATGCTTGCTCACTTTGCAACAAAAAAGCACCATGGCAGCTGCATTGGCTTTGTCTGGTCAGCTCTATCTCATCAGCCCTGCGGCGCCGCGACGAGCATCATCAGCCATGAAGTCGAACTCGAAGAGAATGCCGAAGTGGAACATCCACTGACCGCCGTAGGTCACAAAATCCCTGCCATCGGCGGTAAAGAATCCCTGTCGCAACGGCTGTGCAAATTGGTCAATGCCATATGTTGCGCTTGCAAAGAGTCGCGTTGGGAAAATGTAAAATGACGGGGTCTCTAAGCGAAGTTCTACACCAACATCACGCTTCCATGCTGAGAGGCTTGGCATACCGCCCTGCGACCATGCCGTGCCAATATCAAAGTATGCGGAGAGGTAGATTTTGTCGAAGTAGAACTGTGCCACTTGCCAGTTGATATGCTCAATGAGCGGGAAACGATACTCAATGTGCAAGAATGTGGCTTTATCGCCGCCGATGGCAAAAAACTCATAGCCACGCATTCCCAAGAGCCCCGAAATGAAGTTGTTAAAGAAGAGATTGGTTTCTTTTGGCGTAAAGTTCAGGGCGGCGTAGGCGCGCAGGGTTAGCGTATGTTGAAATTTTGGGCTGAAGGTCGGCAGTGGCAAATGAAAGTTCAGGTCGGCGGTCAGCCGCAAAAATGAAAAGGTTTGATACTGGGGAATGAGCCGTCCTGCACTTTCGCTGAAGATGAGAGAATCTTGCAGGCTACTGTTTTCATAATCAAGGCGCAGTCGTGAGAAAAATCCTATAGGGTTGATGGCGGTATTGCGTGTGTGTGCACGCAGGTCGGTGCTCCAGACAAATGTGAGCGTGCGACCGATGAAGTAGGTGTCAGAACTTGCCGGTAGCGTTTGATTGAGCGGTTGCCAGAAGAATGAACCGATTTTGGATGAGTATGGACTTAGCGAAAAAGTTAGACGGAATTGACTGGCTTGAAAGAGCCAATGCTCAATTGGTAAGCGGAAGCGCAGCGACAGGTCAAATTGCGTCAGGGTGTAGAAGACATTGGCGGTTGCGCTGTCGATACCGATTTTGATTTGTGCGCCATCTTGCACATTTCGTGTTTGGTGATAGATGTCCAGCGAGAGGCGCGGCAAGAACGATGCTGGAATGATGTTCTGGTCAGTGTATTCAATCGAGAGAAATGCATCTCGTTCCAGTTCCAACAGTCCTGCCAATCCTGCTACGCCGCCCGAGACACTTGAGCCCGGTGCAATGGCAAAGGAGCCAAAGAAGTTCAACCGTCCAAGCAACTCGGCTGAGTTGAATGCTAAGCCAAATTTCGCAGCGCGCCATGTATCGCGCCAAAAACTGCCCTGTGAGCGTGCGTAGGCATCGAAGCGTATCAGTGGCAGAATGGCAAAGTTGCCAAAGGTGCTGGTGTATTCTCGTGTTTTGAAGTCAGGGATTTGACTGTCGTCATATATTGCCAGTGCAGCGGCAAGTTGTTTTTGCGCAGTTTGCTGCGTGTGGTCTGGTAGTGATGGTACCACGTGTTCCAGCGAAGCCACCTCGTTAGCAGAGGGCGATGTCTGCGCTGAAAGTTCCGCATTTTCTTTGATGAGCTGTGCCGCTCTTATCGGGGTAGGTTCTCGCACATATTTTGCATCTGGGTTGGCTATTGCTTGTGCATTTTTAATCATGGCAATTTTGTAGCCATCTGCAGTGAAAAGTGAGTAGACTACATCGCCATGCGCATTGACCTGCGGCATGAATGCGCCGCCAACGACATTGGTTAGTTGCTCCGTTTCTTTTGTCTGTAAGTTTATGCGGTAGATGTTGAAAATTCCTGTGCGGTTGCTTGAAAAGTAGAGATATTTTCCGTCAGGTGAGACGGTTGCGTCTCGTTCATCGTAGCCTTCACTTGCTAATGCAGTATCAGTAATTGGGGTCAGTTCTCCAGTGGTTCGGTCTAAGCGCATCAGTCGGCGAGTATTTTTGATGCCGAGTGCAAAGATGATGGCTGTGCCATCGGGCGAATAGACCGGCAACTGCACCTGTTCGCCATTTTTGAATGCGGTGAGTTGCCGCAGAGCAAGTTTTGCACTATCGCCTTTTGCTTCAATGTTGAAGATACCTTCCACCAAGTTTTGTGTGCCATCTTTCTGATGAACTGCCACGAAGGTTTTTCCATCGGGCGAGCAGATGGGTGTTTCCAATCGCGCTTGATAGGTTAGGCGAATTTCTTCTTTTTTGGCAAGGTCATAGACGAAGAGGTCGTTATACTTTTGAATCTGGAAGTTTGTGCCTGTGTAACGAGAGTAGAACAAGTATTTTCCATTTCCTGCCAGCGTGAGCCGTGAGGTAACGCCATTTTGGAGCACATCAGCGTTTTGATTTCCAAGCGGCATGCCGCACACTTTGCACAAGATTTTTCTTTGCAGGTTGCTGTGTGAGCTCAGTCGGCAAAGTTCTCTGACGGTGGGCACGCCTGAGTGAGAGAGGGTTTCATCGCCTTGAAGTGAGCGCTCTACGATGGCGTGTCCGCCAAAGTCTGCACCAAGATTTGAGATGTAATACAGCTTGGTTCCATCTGCCGAAAAAATCGGATAAAGATTTGCATATCCGCGCTGCTCAATGAGCTTTCCTTCAACTTTGTGCGCCAAAACGCTAGCAATCCGTGCCTGATAGTCGCGCTCCAAGTAAGTTTGCCACTCACGGTAGAGTTCCGTGGAAGGTTTGCCGTATGTGGTTTCTAATGCAGCATGCACATTGAGTGTGAGCGGCGATGCAAAGTTTTTGCATAAGGCTTCAAGTTTTTCTTCGCCGTAGCGTTCGGCTAAGAAGCGCACGAGTGCAAACCCAGAGTTGTATGTAAATTCAAAGTCGATTCCGCGTTTTGAGGCAAAGTTTGAGAGTTCATCAAGGTCTAAGAGTTTTTTTTCAAGCACGAGACTACGCAGAATCATATCGCGGTGTGTATCCCAGCTGTCGTAGCGCAACTCTGGTCGCTGGTATTGTGCGACGCCTTCAGCCAACCAGAATGGTACATTGATGCCAGCAATAGGATATGAGACCAAGATGTTCGGGAATCCATAGAGAATATCGGGTCGTCGCACTTGCTCATAGCCGAAGATTTGTAGGTATGCGGCTGGGATTTGCGCGCCGAATTTTTGAGCGGCGGTCAGTGTCACGATATGTGTGTATTCGTGCGTAATGACATTGCGTAGCCAGTTGTGCTGACCGCGCAAGTTAAATTCTAATGCAGGTGCCCAGATTTCTATTTTGTTTTCAAAAAAATATGCGCCGCCGTTGGAGTAGTCGTCTGTATCTTTGATGATGATATTGACTTTGCCAGGGTCGTGTCGGTATAGAGATGTGATGGGTTTGTAGATTTCTTCAGCGATTTTTGCCGCCACTTTTGCTGAGCGCTCTGCGCCTTCGTGATAGTTAATCGTAAAGTGTTCAGTTTCAATTGTAAACCAGCGTAGTTCAGGATGGCTATAGGCTTCAGGTTGAGCTTGCACCGTGCTTAGACCAAGCCCAAGTATGGCTCCTACAATTAGCGTACCGTAGATGATTCTTCTTAAGCAATAGGTATGCATCAATCGCTATTGTTTTGCGGGTTGCAATATGCTGAAGCGCGTGCAATAAATCAATTGATGAAAATTTCCCTTACTCTAAAGTGTTCTACCTACTATATTTAGCCTGCTTTTGAAACTTAACCTCTGTGTATGCAGACTAAAAAACTTCGGGAAATTTTTCGTTCTTTTTCGAAGCAGCGCATTGCTGTGCTGGGCGATGTGATGCTCGATCGCTATATCTTCGGGACAGTATCCCGTATTTCGCCTGAAGCTCCTGTACCGGTGGTGGATGTCAGCAGTGTGTCCCATCGTCTTGGCGGTGCAGCTAATGTTGCCATGAACATTCACGCCTTAGGTGCAGATGCACTGCTTTTCGGCGTGATTGGTCGTGATGATGATGGGTCGCTACTGGTTTCGGAGATGCATGCCGAAAATTTCTCCACGGAATTTTTGATTGTCGACCATACCCGTCCGACCACATGCAAGACACGCGTCATTGCGCAAAATCATCATATCGTTCGCATTGATTCAGAGACGCGTCAGCCCATCTCTCGTGAGATAGAGGATAGGTTGTATGAAAGTCTTGCTGCACATATTCATGAGTTGGATGCTATCATTTTTGAAGATTACAACAAGGGGGTGCTGACTCCCTCACTGATTAGCCGCGTGATTGCTCTGGCCCGTCGTCATCATCTTCCTGTAACGGTTGACCCTAAGCGCGACAATTTTTTTGCCTATCAACGATGCACATTATTTAAGCCTAATCTCAAAGAAACTTCCGATGCTCTTGGTGAGAAATTTGCTAATACAGATGAGGATAGCTCTCGAGCTTGTGAGCTGTTGCGCCATCGCTTGAAATCGGATTACATCTTGCTTACACGTAGCGAAAAAGGTGCAACGGTCTATAACGGTGAAGCGGTGCACATTCCGTCTGTGGCATTGGAGGTTGCCGATGTCTCTGGCGCCGGTGATACTGTGATAGCCGTTGCTACAATGGGGCTTGCCGCTGGGTTGGATATTTTCTCAGCTGCTCGCATGGCGAACTTTGCTGCTGGTCTTGTTTGCGCTGAAGTTGGTGCAGTTGCAGTCAATCGTCAAAAACTCTTTGACTTTTGCAAAAAGCATTGGACTTAATGCTACTTGCTGTGTCATATGACAATTGATTTAGAAATTGCCCTTGAAGCGGCCACTGCTGCAGGCAAACTTACTCTTCACTACTTTCGCCAACGTTCGCTCAAAATTTTTACCAAGCGCGATGATTCTCCTGTTACTGAAGCCGACCGCCAAGCCGAAAAAAAAATCATCTCTATCATTCGTTCTAAGTTCCCCAAAGATGGTTTCTTGGGCGAAGAATTTGGCGAAAAGCCCAGCCGAACTGGACGCAAGTGGATTATTGACCCTATTGATGGCACAAAATCATTCATTCATGGCGTGCCACTCTATGGTGTCATGATTGGTCTTGAAGTCAATGGCGAGATGCAGCTTGGTGTCATTGATTTGCCCGCTCTCTCCGAAACTGTTTATGCCGAGCGTGGTTATGGTGCCTACCGCAATGTTCACCGCCTATCGGTCTCGACTGTTGACTCACTTGCTGAAGCGACACTATTGACCTCGAGCGAATCTTACCTCATCAGTTCAAGCAATCGTCATGTTTTGGACAGTATCAAACACGAGGTGCGACTCGTACGCATGTGGGGCGATTGCTGGGGGCACACGCTCATTGCCTCTGGTCAAGCCGACATCATGGTCGAGCCGAAGATGAGTCCATGGGATGCAGCAGCACTAGTGCCCATCATTGAAGAAGCTGGCGGGCGATGCTTCGACTACTCTGGCGTGCGTACCATATACGGCAAGGGCTTTGTCACTGCTAACGCCTCACTTGGTGAATTGCTTCTTCGTCGCTTGCAGCGCGCGCAAAAGTAACTGCATTCCTACGATTTGATACCGCTAAGTCGGTCGGAAAGCGCCTCGAAGAAATTCTTCTTCTTCGGTGTTGCTTTGGACTCATAGTAATAGTTGTAATAGCGGTAGTATTTGTAGTATGAGCCGTAAGCTTTTGTCACGTCAAAGTTGTTAAGCACATAGCCGATAATTGGTGCATCAACTTTGAGCAGAGCTTGTTTTGTACGCTTTGCCAGTTCAATCTGAGTCTGCCCTGCGGCAAGAACCACGATGACGCCATCGGCATGTTGCGAGAGCACTTGTGCATCGGTTACTGCCATCACAGGCGGACTGTCGAAGAGAATCATATCATATTTTTCTCTCATTTGGTCCAAGAACTCTCGCATGCGTGGCGAGCCTAAGAGTTCAGATGGGTTAGGTGGGATTGTGCCTGAAGTTATCAAACTAAGGTTGGGGATAGGTGTAATGCGTGTGATTTCCTCCACACTTGCTCGCCCAACCAGATAGTTTGTAATGCCCGGCTCTTTGTTGTAGCCAAATACAGAGTGAATGACTGGGCGTCGCAGGTCCGCATCAATGAGTAAGGTTTTTTGTCCACCTTGCCCCAAAGTAATTGCAAGATTTGCAACAGTTGTAGATTTACCCTCTTTCGGTGATGCACTCGTGATGAGATAGACCTTGCCTGCTTTTCCATTTTCCTTTGTAGGACTTGCACTTGAGAACAGAATGGCTGTTCTCAGTGAACGGTATGCTTCTGAAACTGCACTTTTTGGGTCTAAATGCGTCACAAGATGTGAGGCAATTTTCTTGTATTCAGCATTTGGGTCTTCAGCTACTTTGTCACCCGCCGATGCTTTATCACGTACTGTTTCGTCGTATGTTTCAATGACGGGAATTGTGGTCAGTAGCATGCCTAACTTTTCAGCCTGCTCTGGAGTGTGAATGTTCTGATCAAGAAATTGCAAGACAAGCGTTACACCTACACCTGCCAATAGCCCTATCACAACGCTTAATATCATGTTATTGCGCCGGTTCGGACCGACAGGAATAGGATTTGGCACTGCCCAGTCAATGACCTCTACACCGCTAGGCACTTGTTCCTCAGCAATGAGTGCTTCTTGATAGCGCTTTTCGAGCAGTGAAAACAGCTCTTCAAGAATCTTGTTGTTGCGTTGCAATCTTGCAAACTCAATGTTCTTTCCCGGTGTTTTGAGAAATGCTTTGTCATACTCTTCGGCAAGTTCTTTGTAAGCCTTCAACCGTGTCTGGACAGCAACAATTTGCAACTCTGTATCCAATTTTTTCTTGTAGATTTCACGAAAGTATTCCGTGTTGTTTGTATTAGCCAGACCTTGCTTGACTTGCCTATCGTATGCTTGTTGCAGTTTCTTTTTGTATGCTTCAATTTGGTCTTCGTATTGCTTGACGCGCTCTTGTGCACTAATGTTAAACTGTATTCCCGGGTCTGCCAACGCCTTGTCTCGTTCAAACTCCAATCGTGCAATTTCAGCTTGAAACTGTTTGGCATAGGGGTCAATGGCAGCTTGCACAGCGGAATTGGAGAGTTTCGGCTGCAGTGCCGCCAGCTCTTCGTTGTACGCTTTCAGTGATGCATTGAGTGCGCTGAGCATCACAGCTGCTTCGTCCATTTGCGCAACGGCTTGCGAGTATCGCTGAATCATTCGCGTAGCCTCTTCGTTGAGCGCAACAATACGATTTTGCTCCATGTAGGCTTGTAATGCCCGTTCACTTTCTGCCAACTGCCGTTTTTTCTGCACTAGCTGGTCTTCAATAAACTGGCGCAACATGCGCGCCGCATTGTTTGCCGATTTACGCTTGCGCTCCTGAAATACTTCGGTTATCGCACGGGAGACCGTTGCCGCCTCGTATGGGTCAAAAGCGCGAAAACCAATCGTGATGATGTTGCTTCCTGGTACTTTCGCAGGCACCACAAACATCGCCATTCGAACACGCGCTGCGATTTCATCTACACTTGCAATTTTGCCATCAGCAGTGAGAATAATGCTCAACGTATCTTTCTTCTCACTCGGATTTTTATAGACCCACTGCAAGAGCTTGTAGGCGACTTCTTCTGATACTGTCCGACTTTTCAAGATTTCAATATCATCGACATTTGATTCTCCGCGCTGCTGCATTACATCAAGACTGATGATAACCGAGGCGTTTGAGCGAGTGTTATTGACAAGTGCTGTGGTAACTCCCTCATAAATGTCAGGCTGCGATACATTAATGAGGTAGCCTACTAACACTGACGTGAGAAATAAGATGAGAATAATCCACTTGCCCCTAAGTAAGGCACGCAGGTAGCGATAATACAAATCAGCGTTATCATCATCTTCCTGTAGCGCTTGCCGCAACGTGCGGTGGTCAGGCATCGGCACTTCGCCGCCAGCTCTGTATCCATTTGCTTTGATATTTTGCATCGTGCTTTATTTAGGTTTAATTCCATTTCAAGTGAAACTGCTCATCACTGTGTTTTGTGCTCGAGGCTGAAGGGCATGTGAATATACAAACTCTACTTTTTGCTCACTAGTGATAAATATCACTCTTAGCATTCTTTCAGACCTATGAAGCCACTTTCTCGCTTGCGACTATGCTTTGAGTTGATTTGCTGATTTCACTTTTTACTTGCATCAGAAAGGCAATTACTCCGAATCCTGCATTGGTCAAAGTCTGCAGTGCAAATGTAATTAGCGCAAATCCAGAGGCCTCTACACGTGCTACATCAAAGAGTTTTTCAAGCGTTATCTGACATGCATATTGATAGGTGCCTGCGCCTGCAGGCGTAATAAGTTGCCCAAAGCCAGAGATGCTTAGTGTCGTAAGTGCCTCTAATATGCCTAGCTGATAGCGCTCATGTAGCGATAAAGCATAAAATGGCAAGAGCATGCCCAGCAAATACAGTACCCAAATGCACAGAGAGGACACCACAATTTCAGCATACTTGGTGCGATTCTTCAACGAAGCTGTCCCTTCTACAAAGGCTTTCAAAGCATTTGAAATGCGCCCAGCCCATCTTTTTGAATGTTTTTCCAGTTGCTTTTCGGCAATTCTTGCCACCGCTTCAGGATAGAGCGAGAGCACGGCAAACATCCCCAAGAGCAACAGCGAAACAAGTAAAATCAGATAAGCCGCAATCTCAAACGAGACCGTCACACCCCAGAGTTTGACCTCTCCAAATACGCTATTGACCTTCACTCGAAACACGAATGCCGATATGGCTAACAGCAACGCAAACATCAGCGTATCTAACACGCGCTCCACGACCACAGAAGCTAAGACCTTTTTCGCATCGATTTTTTCTTGACGCGCCAAGTTGACCGACTTTGTTACCTCTCCCACACGTGGCAACACCATGTTTACAGCATAGCCAATCATTGTTGCATTAAAAAGGTTTGTCAGGCGCATTTTCTCTTTGACTGTCGACAGCAACACGCCCCAGCGCCACGCTCGCACCAGATGACTTATCACCATCAGCGCCATGGTAAAAAGTAGCCACAAATAATTGGCGTGCAGTATCATGCGCCATAATTCTTCCAAATCTTGCGCCGTAAAATCCTTGAACGCCAGCCAAAAGAACACCCCTGCAATCGCAAGGGAAATACCATATTTGAGAATTTGTTTAATCATTCCCTGTTGATTTTCACTCTGCCAAATAGGACTTTTTTGAGCACAACCAGACCGCCTGATTTTTTGAAAATCTCTTTATCGCTGCATTTTCTTAGCATTTGCACCGCATGGCGTTTTGACAGTGTTTTCGGTAAATGCTTCAGATTCCACCACAGGGCTCGCCACACATAGCGCACGTATTCTTTTGCATACCACTGGTAGTAGAGCAAGGATGCCAACTCTAACACCAGCCTTACTGGAAACAGCCACAGCAATCGCCCCAGCGAAGCATTTTTTACAATCATCATGAAATTATTGCGATGATTGAGATAGATTTTTCGCGGGTTGCCAGCAGCTAAAGTAGCACCGCCGTAATGATAAACTACAGCGCTTGGCACACAGACTACACGATAGCCTGCAAGTTTCATTCTCCAGCACAGGTCAATTTCTTCCATATGGGCAAAGAAGTCATCATCAAATCCGCCAAGCTTTTCCACCACGGCTCGGCGCACCATCATCGCCGCTCCAGATGCCCAGAAAATGTCTTCAGTCGTGTCATATTGCCCATTGTCCGATTCTACTGAGTTAAATACTCGTCCCCGTGCGTAGGGATAGCCCAGTGCATCGAGCATCCCACCTGCGGCACCTGCATAATCAAAATTTTTCGCCACGCATTTTGGCATGCATCGAGAGCAATTTAGGCTGCAGTGCCGCAATGGTTTCATCTTTTTCAGCAACCTCTACTAGCCGCTCCAACCAATCTGGCTCTTGCTCGGTATCGTTGTTAAGAAAGACCACATATTTGCCACGCGTGCGCTGAAAGCCAAAATTGCACCCGCCAGCATAGCCTAAGTTTTTGCCCGCACTGAAAATTCTAATGCGCTTATACTTTTCAGCCGCAAGTTTGAGACTTTCATCGACTGTACCGTTATCGACAATCACCACAGAGAGGTTCGAGTAGGTTGTCTTTTCCAAAGAGGCGAGGCATTTGTCCAAAATTTCCACACCATTGAAATGTGGAATGATAATATCCACATGCGGCGCACTGGTCTTCGTGCTGCTTCTTCGGTGGCTATGTTGTTTGACTGTATCTATAATGCGTAAATTTTTGACCTCTAATATACGAAGTGCCTGTAAATTTACCTTAGTCCCGTCCAACCGCGCCGGCTAAAATCGTTGTAGATGACCAATGCCGATGCCATGCCCAGCGCAAGTAAAAATAGCCCGTAGAGCACTTGTCCGAAAATTAACTTGCCGACACCAAAAAGAAAGGCATAGACCATCACCACGCCGAAAAACCAGTTAATCAGAGCGGCAAAGAGATTGTCCTCAGCTTTTATTTCAGGAAGCTCTTTTGCCACTTTTTTCCATAGCACCCCGCCCACACGCGTGCGTGCATAGAAAGCTTTGAGATGCTCCATACTTTCAGGCTTGGTCAGAAATGTAACAATTAGTGTAGCGATAATTGTAAATCCTACAATGATAAAGAGCGATTGAGGAAAAGTTATATCAGTCAGCCACCGCAGCAAGCTATATGCCACAAATGGCGCAAGCATAGATGTAATTTCAGACCATGCATTGAGTCGCCACCAGAACCAGCGCAGAATCAACACAAAGCCAGTGCCTGCTCCACACTCCAAAATAAATGCCCATGCTCCGGCGATGCTTTCCAACACGAAGAATGTGAGCCACAGCGATAGTATCATGACGCATATAGTAAAAATGCGAGCCACCGCCACATAGTGCGATTCACTTTCGTTCGGCTTAAATAGCCGCTTATAAAAATCGTTCAGGATGTAGCTTGTGCCCCAATTCAAGTGTGTGGAAAGTGTTGACATGTAAGCGGCTAAAAACGCAGCAAAGAGTAGTCCTTTCATGCCGCTGGGTAGCACGTCGCGCATCACATAGACAAATCCATCTTCTTTTTCTGACAGCGGCAGCATCGGAAACATCACTACGCTCACCAGACCTACCAAAATCCATGGCCATGGTCGAATGCAGTAGTGTGCTACCGTAAACCACAGCGTTGCAAAGAGCGAGTGTTTTTCATCTTTGGCACTCATCATGCGCTGTGCAATGTAGCCACCTCCGCCCGGCTCTGCCCCAGGATACCACGATGCCCACCACTGCACGCCCATAAACGCCAAAAAAGCACTGACCGTGAGCTCAAATGCACCCCCAGCACGACTGTCCGTTGGCACTTCCACTAAGGTGGGCAGAAACCGAAACATCCAATCAGGCAACTCTTGCAGCAATCCACCTCCTTCTGTTACTTCAGGACGATTCAGCGCAATGATAGCTAGTACTACACTGCCTGACATGGCTATCACAAACTGAATGGCATCTGTAATAGAGATACTCCACAGTCCGCCTAAGCTCGAATACAATGTGGTTAGCAAAGCAATCCCCACAATAGTCCACTCTGCATGCCATTCTGGCAATAAAATCTTGACGATTTTATACATCGCCAAATTTACCCAGCCCATGATGACGCAGTTCATAAACACTCCAAAATAGACGGCCTTGAGGCTGCGAAGAAACAGTGCCGGTTTGCCACTGTACCGCAATTCAATAAATTCCAAATCGGTTAAGACTTGTGCGCGTCGCCAGAGTTGGGCAAAGAAAAACACCGTCAGCATACTGCCTGCTACAAACGACCACCAAATCCAATTCCCTGCAATGCCATTTTTTGCCACAATCCCTGCCACGGCAAGCGGTGTATCGGCGGCAAAGGTTGTTGCTACCATGCCCGTCCCAGCCAGCCACCACGGCAATTTTCTGCCCGATAGAAAAAACTCTGTTGTGCTTTCAGAGGCGCGTTTGGAAAAGGCAATGCCAATTAAGGCATTTATGAGCAGATATGCCGCAACAATAGCGAGGTCTATGGTTGTCAGATGCATGTCTGGTTTTTTGTTGCTTTGCTGTCTTGATTGCTATCTCAAAATAGTTTTTTTTCATCAATTTGTATTTTTCGTTTTCGAATCTTTACTCATCTTGCTATGGCGCATGTTGTTGTTATCTACAACAATGTTCCTGACAGAAGCCTGCTTGCGCAGGACTTAAAATCCGAGCTTGGGCTACTGCAGGTTGCTGATGGGGTTGCAGCGGCTCTGCGCGCACGCCATCGCGTAACAGTCTTGCCTTTTGCAGGTGATGTCATTTTGCTTGGTGAGCAATTGCGCGCCCTTAAACCTGATGCTGTGTTTAATCTCTTCGAAGGAGTGTTCGGATTTTCACAATCTGAAGTGTTTGTGCCCATTACTTTGGATTTGCTTGGCATACCCTACACAGGCTCTTCGGCGAAAACACTTGAGACCTGCCTCAAAAAATCGCTTACCAAGAAAATTCTCCTGCGGCGTAGCATTCCAACTCCGCCTTTTCAAGTTTTTGCTGTTGGCGCTCCAATCGAGCTGCAGCTCCCTTTCCCAATTTTTGTCAAGCCCGACTGCGAAGATGCCAGCCTTGGCATATCTAACGACTCTGTAGTCTACACGCCAGAGCAATTAGAAAATCAAGTCAGAGCTATTTGGCAGAAATTTTCACAGCCTGCGCTCTGCGAAACCTTTATTGATGGACGAGAATTTAATGTGGCAATTCTGGGCGACCCCGATTATGAGCAGACTATTGCACATCCTTTTGCGCCGAAAGTGTTACCAATTTCTGAAATTTGCTTCGATACCATGCCTGCTGGCTATCAGCATATCGTCAGCTACAACGCCAAGTGGGAAGATAGTAGCATTGAGTATCGCGAAACCAAGCCAGTCTGTCCTGCACCTATTGACCTCAAACTTGAGCTTGAGCTAAAGCAACTTGCGCTGCGCACCTTTCATGCCATGGGCTGCCGCGATTATGCCCGCATTGATTTTCGTTACTCTCACGACGGCAAATTGTATGTGATTGACGTCAATCCCAATCCAGACATCTCGCCAGATGCTGGGTTTGCACGCTCGGCTCATGCTGGCGGGTACAGCTATGAGCAGCTTATTCAAACTATCGCGGATTTTGCGCTCAATCGCAAAACTCATCCAAATACCGATTAACCGTTTAGAGTAGATGCCATGCGTAAGGAAGTTGTTGCCCTTCAAGAGTCTATTTCAGACCTTGCTCGCGAAGCCGTTCTTTTGCTCAACGACCCGACTGGTGTCTACCAAATGAATTTTTCGCTCGAGACCTTTACCGAGAAGGAGTTACGCGACTTTTTCAAAGCGGCTATTTCTGACCTATGCGACGACTTGGCAGACGAGACCACCGATAAGCTCAAGAAGCACTTGATTCGCATGAGTGAGTTTCTTTCCGCACTTAGAATTGATGAGCGCCTGCGACTCCTGCTTGCCATGAAAAAAGTTTTGCTGAAAAAACTGGCATCAATGACCTTTTATACCACTCCCACTGCCATTCGCATCTCGCAAATTCTTGATGAGTGCATGGTTGAAATGGCATATCACTATGAAATTGAGCTTATGAAATCGGAAACTACCGACATGCTGGTGGCAGATGAGATTGCCGACGAGCTTTATCGCACACGCAAAAAACTCGAAAAGCAAAAGCGCTTTATCACTTCTCTGATTGAAAACTCTCCCGATGCGATTGCACTACTTGACTCAAAGCGGCGCGTTACGCTCTGGAACCAAGCGGCTACGGAACTGCTTGGCTACAAGCAAGTGCAAATGGTCGGCAAAAGTCTCGACAAAATCACACTCGAGGAAGGCGATTTGCGCTCCATTCTTCGTGAGTCCGAAAAAAAGGGCAAACTCTTTGGCGCAGAACTGACACTCAAAACTCAAGACGAGCGGCATTTGCCTGTCTCCATCTCCGTCTCCACAATTGATGCTTCATCTGAACGAGAGCCTCATTTTGTAGTGGTGATGCGAGATGCTTCAGAGTTACGAAAAATGCGTGACCAAGTCATCGATGCTGAGCGGCTTTCAGCTATGGCAAAAATTGCTGGTGCCGTCGCCCATGAAGTTCGCAACCCGCTCAACTCGCTTTTGCTTAATCTCGATTTGCTTGAAGATGAGCTTTTGCCTCATGCCAGCGCCAAAACTCAACAGCAGCTACTTATCCTACGCGAAGAAATTGAAAAACTTAACGACATTGTCAGCAACTATCTTTCGCTTTCGCGCCTCAACAAGACTGACTTTGCACTTGTAAACATTCTCAGCATCATTGAGCATTGCATTGAGAAAAGCGAAGCCAACTATGCTCTGATGCGCAAAAATGTCAAGTTCAAGCGCTGCTATGCTGAACATGCCGACTCGCTCTTTGCGTTAATTGATGAAAGGCAATTCTCACGTGTCTTTGTGAATTTATTTCAGAATGCCGTAGAATCGTCGCTCCCGAATGTGCCTTGCGAAATTGAAGTAGCACTCTATCAAGAAAATTCTTCTGCGGTGATTGAGGTGCGCGACAATGGCGAAGGACTGGATGATGAAACACTTGAGAAGATTTTTACGCCCTTCTATTCCACAAAGTCGGGCGGTACAGGACTTGGGCTATACATCGTGCGTGAAATCATGCAGGCACATCGCGGCGATGTTGAAATCAAGAATCGCTCTGATGCACGCGGTGCAGTTGCACGCCTAACCTTACCACTGGCGGAAAAAGCACTTCCTGAAATTATTACATAACTTTTGTTACCAAGAACTTGAGTATGGTTAAAATTCTTATCGTAGATGACGAAAAAAATACACGCGATGCCTTGCGCGATGGGCTTCAAAAACCCGATGAGCGCAAAATTTACACCGCTGAAAATGCTCGTGAAGCCTTGCGCATTCTCGCCGAAGAAGAGCTCGATTTGGTCATTACCGACCTGAAAATTCCTGACAGCGATGGCGTCAAGCTGCTCAAAGATGTCAAGAAGCACGACCCCAACATCGTAGTGATTGTCATGACGGCATACGGCACAGTAGATACGGCGGTTGCCGCCATCAAGCTGGGCGCCTACGACTACATTCAGAAGCCCTTTCGCATGGGCGATATTCGGCGCTTGGTTTCGCGTGCGCTCGAGACCCGACTGCTTCTAATGGAAAATGCCAAACTCCGCCAGCAACTTGGTGCAAAGTGCGCACCGAAAAACATCATTGGCTTCAGCCCACTTTTCCGCGACATCATGTCGACCGTCGAAAAAGTTGCACCGTCGCGTGCAACCGTTTTGCTCTTGGGCGAAAGCGGCACTGGCAAAGAAGTCATTGCTCGCGCTTTGCATGAAATGAGCGGTCGGCGCGATAAGCCTTTCGTCAAAGTCAATTGCGGTGCCCTGCCCGATTCACTTTTGGAATCTGAACTTTTCGGGTATGAAAAAGGTGCCTTCACTAACGCTATACGGCAGAAAAAAGGTCGTTTTGAATTGGCACATGGCGGCACCATTTTCTTGGATGAAATTGCCGATATGCCAACGCCGCTGCAAGTCAAATTGCTGCGCATCTTGCAAGATGGCGAATTTGAACGCTTAGGTGGTGAAGAAACCATCAAAGTCGATGTTCGGGTCATTGCCGCCACAAACAAAGACATCGATAAAGAAATTGAGCAAGGTCGATTCCGTGAAGACCTCTACTACCGACTTAATGTGATTAAAATCAAACTTCCGCCGCTTCGTCAGCGCCAAGATGACATCATTCCTTTGGCTCAACACTTTCTGGAAAAGTATGCACTGCTCAATGCCAAATCCATCAAAGGAATTTCACCTGAAGCGGCACGACTCCTTGAGGGCTACCACTGGCGTGGCAATGTGCGCGAGCTGGAAAATGTCATTGAGCGTGCTGTAGTGCTGTGTTCAGGCGATACTATCCAAAAAGAGCACTTGCCTGATTACATCACCGGACAAGACAGCACCAAGGTTGTGTCGTTTCGCATTGGCACCACTTTAGAAGAAATCGAGGAAGTGATGATTGCCCGCACGCTTGAAGCCACGGGCGGAAGCAAGGAAGAAGCCGCACGACTTTTGGGCATTGGTGTCGCCACGCTTTACCGCAAACTCAAAGACCATTCAGAATCAGCAACGCAAGACTAATAACCCTACACTTTCTCGCCATGTAGCTTGCACATACTAACGAATGCGATTTCTCGAATCCCACTCTGGGCGCAGCAACCGGTAATTACCAAACCCAGAGACATCGACAAAAATCAGGCGTAGGTTGTGCTGTTGATACTCCCAAATCTCATACGGACGCTGATTCATCATTGGCGGCTGACGCTCAATGACGTCTGGCATGCCATACTTGACAAAAATTCTGCCCATGTCCGTTCGCCAGCCTTCCGCATAACTTGAAAAATTCTGGTTTGCATACTCAATGCGTGAGTAGTATTCCAATTGAAGCTCATTTTCTTCTGTACCAGGCGAGGGGTCATATCTCTTCCAAAATTCATTGAACAGCCTGACCTTTTCTTCATGCGTTTTGGCTTCACGCATCTTAGAGATTTCTTCCCAAGTTGCAATATACTCCAGCTGTTCAATGGCTTTATCAATATCCTGAATTAGAAACGATGCGCCTTGCACACGCACCAAAAACACAATGCTGGATTCATCAATTATGCGCTGATTTTTGTCCTCTATGCCAATCGTCAGCAGATAGTCTCCCCCCTTGATTTTCTGACTACTCAGCGTATCTAAAACTCGTGTCTGTCTACCTGCAGGGGTCAAGGTTCTGCGATAGGTGTCAATAACTTGCTCGCGACGTGTTCGCTGCGTGATGGTGTATTTCAGCGTGAGCGTCTCGTATTTTTCTGCATTGTAGACTTCGTAATACACTTGCGGACCGACCTCTTTTGAGGAAAGCGCTACCACTGACGAGAGATTTGGCGAGTATTCTACTCTGCCAGCCGTGTCAAATTCGGTTCGCACTATCATGATTGAAGATATGCTGGGCTCTTCTCGCTTGAAGTTTTTTACACTAATGCTACGGCGTTGCTCGGAACTGCGTCCCGATTCCTTGTCTCTGAACTGAATTACGGCTGTATAATTCCCTGGCGGTAGATTTACATTGAAACTCATCTCTCGCGCCAAATCTTTTGAAATCGTCTGGGCATATTTTGTTGTGCTCACCGTATCCGTCCAGAGCTTTTCACAGACCATTGCTCCTCTACTGTCAAGGAAACTTGCCACGATTTCATACATGGCTGTAAAAGTCTCTCTCTGCTTGAGAAATGTCAGCTTGGAGTATTTGACGCGCACATAGAGCGTCAGTGAGCTTTCTCCATTTTCGCCTTGAAAGTTAAAGAGGTTGGCTTCAAAGTCAGGCTGGCTTTGCATGTTGCTTGTGCGACTTTGCGCCATACTGACGCCTGATAGGGCAATCATCCATATCCCCAAGATGCACAACCCTTTCGCCCACCATTTTACAAGTCTGTCTTTCATATTCCCACTGCCTATGCTTTTGATGGAAAATTTGCAAAATTATCTACACTTTCAACCCAACACTTCGCCCTTCCAGCACTATCGTGTGAGTTACTGCACCTTGCTTGGAAAATCCACACGAATCGTTAGTCTTTCACTACCACGCTTTACGATAATTTCTACGCTGTCGCCCGGCTTTGTTTCGCGAATTGCCTCCGTATAGTCGTAGATATTGCGAATCGGACGCGAGCCAAATTGCACAATGATGTCTCCAGCTCTTAGCCCGCTTTTTTCCGCCAAGCTCCCTTCACGCACGCCATCCAGCTCGACTCCCTCTACCTCTTTGGCATAATTTGGAATCGTTCCCAGCGAGACTCGAAAGCCACCCGACCTCGAGCGCGACGCCATTGCCAGACTATCTGCCACAGCTTTGGTAAATGTCAGGC
>PHFL01000069.1 GCA_002794105.1 Candidatus Thermochlorobacter aerophilus
AAAAGAAAAAGGTAAATGGACTGGATTTAGTAAAGGTGAAGCATATGACAGGCCAACAATGAGATATGAAATTTTAGGCGTTAATATAGAAGTAGGTCAATGGAAATGGGAAAGAAATAGAGCGTATAAAGCTGTCGAAAACTATAAAGAATACCTGAAAAATCATAGTAATTTAAGTTTAGAGGAATATTGGGTGAAAACCGGAAAAAAGTTAGAATTTATAAGAAAAAATGAAAATGGTCAAATTCAATATTGGGTTCATCCCCGAGATTTTGTTTTGCTTGATAATAATTGGCTTGACTTAACAGGGTATGCATCTACAACAGATTTCCAAACAGAAAATTCTGAATATCCCTTAAAAAGAATAATAGAAAATATAACACCTGAAAAATCTATCGTTATGGACTTTTTTTTAGGTAGTGGCACAACAACCGCGGCAGCCCATAAACTCGGCAGAAAATGGATAGGCGTAGAAATGGGAGAACATTTCTACACAGTAGTTTTGCCAAGAATGAAAAAGGTTTTGGTTTATGACAAATCAGGGATATCAAAAGAAGTAAAAGAATATAAAGGCGGGGGCTTTTTCAAATACTATGAATTAGAACAATATGAAGAAGCACTTGCCAATACGGTTTATGAAAATCACGATATGTTTTTAGTAGGTAACAAATCGGTGTATGAGCAATATGTATTTTTGAAAGATGAGAAGATGCTCAAAGCGTTAGAGATAGATTATGAAAATGAGAAAATCAAAGTGGATTTATCGAAACTCTATCCCAACATTGATGTAGCTGAGACGATTTCTAACCTAACAGGCAAATGGATAAAGCAAATAAAAGAAGATGAAGTTATTTTTGAAGATGGCAGTGTAGTGAATACGAAAGATTTGGATTATCTGTTAATAAAACCACTAATTTGGTGGGAATAAAGAGGTAGCAGTTAAAAAAGCGCACAAAAAAATTTATGAACCTACACTTGCAAGAAATTGTAGAGCATTTCAGCCTAAGCAACCTGCCTGCTGATTGGTTGGGAGTAGGCTTTGCCAAGTTTTCAGAGGGTAAAACGCTATTTGAGTATCAGCAAAAAGCCTTAGAGCATGCCTTGAAGGCGCTGTATTTGTATTTTGAAGTGTGCAGAGGCAATAAAAGTGAATTTTACAGGCATTACCGAAACAACGGTTTGATAGAGGATTTAAGTTACAATCTTAATAGCGGCAAGGCGAAAGAATACCTTTTAGATTATGAAGAAGAGTTTAAGATAAACAATGGGAAGGTATCGTTTGAGCATTTTATCAATCGGATGAGTTTTTGGATGGCGACAGGTTCGGGCAAAACGCTGGTGATTGTAAAGATGATTGAACTACTGGGATACTTGATGGAAAATCAAAAAATTCCAAAGAAAGATATACTCTTTTTGACGCATCGTGATGACCTTATAGAGCAATTCAAGCGGCATGTTGAAATGTTCAATCGTGCAGGCGCTTCAATTCATATCAATTTAGTTGAGTTAAGAGAGTATGAATCTCATAAGAATAATCTTGTGCTATCATTTGGTAAAAGTGTAGATGTTTATTTTTATCGGAGCGATTTAATTGCAGATGAACAGAAGGAAAAAATTGTAAGCTACAAGAATTATGACAACGGCGGCAATTGGTATGTGATTCTTGATGAAGCTCACAAAGGCGATAGAGAGGAAAGCAAGCGGCAGATGTTTTACTCTATTTTGAGCCGTAATGGGTTTATGTTTAATTTTTCTGCCACTTTTACCGATGAGCGGGATTATGCCACATGTGCCTTTAATTTCAATTTAGCTCGGTTTATTGAAAGTGGCTATGGAAAGCACATTTATGTTTCAAAAGAAAGTGTCAAGGCTTTAGAAGAAAAACGAAAAGAAATAGAGAGCGAGAAGCAAAAGATTTTATTGAAGTTGTTTATTCTTCAATCTGCCATTAACAAGCAGTGCGAGGCGATAAAAAAGCAGAATTCAGCACTTTATCACAAGCCTTTGCTTTTAGCACTTGTGAATTCAGTCAATACAGAGGATTCGGATTTAGAGCTTTTTTTCAAAGAAATAGAGAAAATTGCATTAGGAAATTTAGACAATGGGTTATTTGAGGTAGCCAGAGAGGAAATTATTAAAGAATTATCTGCGGAAGCGGCAAAATATGAATTTGAAGAAAAGAGTGTTGATAAAAAAGTTATTTCAATCATTGAGGGGCTAAAAGTAGGGGAAATGCTCAGATATGTGTTTAATGCAGAAACGGCGGGCAGGATAGAAGTTCTAAAAATTCCTTCCAACAAGCAGGAATTGATGTTTAAGTTAAAAACTTCGGAGAAGCCTTTTGCTTTGATGAAAATAGGCGATATTTCGGAATGGATAAAGAATAAACTTACAGGTTACGAAATCAATGAGCGGTTTGAAAATGAAAGTTACTTCAAAAGTATCAATGAAAGAGAAGATGTTAACATTTTGATGGGTTCTCGTTCGTTCTATGAAGGTTGGGATAGCAATCGTCCGAATATGATTTTGTTTATTGATATTGGGAAAGGGTCAGATTCAAAGAAGTTTGTATTGCAGTCTATTGGTCGTGGTGTAAGAATTGAGCCGATACCAAACAAGCGGAAGCGTGCTGTATTTCTCTACAACAATTGTGAAATAGAGCCGACGCTATACGAGGCTATCAAGGATAACATTGACGCACTTGAAACGCTATTTGTCTATGGCACGAAGGCAGAGAATTTGAGAGAAGTGATAAGCACACTGAAACAAGAAAAGCAAGAAGTATGGCTTGGAGATTTATTTGAGGTAAACCCTAATGTGAAAGATAAATTGCTGTTAGTCCCTGTGTATCGGGAGACCAATCAATTGCTCGCAGAGGAGCAAGAGGTTGTAAAATACCAGATTCATCCAGAAGATTGTGAGGTTGTCAAAAGTTACCTGAATTTTATTGGTGATAAGGTGGCGGTGTGTAAGTTTGAGTGCGATGTAAAGGTTTTACAAAAAGTGAAAGAAGCCCTTAACGGGAATAAAGAGGCGTTTTTTCTTGAAAGCAATGAGGTGCTCAGAATTCAAAATCCTGAATTTTTGCTTCGGAATATCTTTAGGCATTTTAGTCAAAGAGTGAAGAAGTTTGACAAGCTCAAAGCATTAGAAGATGAAATTATTCACTTTAAGCGAATTAGCATAAGTGAAGATAAGTTAAATTCTTTAAGAGATAAGATAGAAAGAGTGAAGGAATCGCAGTATAAAGATAAAAAAATTGCAGACCTGAAAGAAAAGCAGAAAAAAGGAGAAATTGATATTGATGAATATACAAAGCAAATACAAGAAATTGAGAATCAATCAAAAAAGAAAGATGAAGTTATCTATTCGGTTAATGAAAAACTTACAATTCGCTACCTTGCCAATCATTACTATATTCCTATTTTGCTGACGGAGTCGGAGCGTGTATCATTCATACAGCACATCATTCGGAACAAGAGTGAGGTTGATTTTATAAATGAATTGGAGCAGTATTTGAGTAAAGACGATAATGTTTTCAAGCAATTTGATTGGTGGTATTTCTCGAAGATTGATGAAGCCTTAGATGAAATTTACATTCCGTACTACAATCCGAAGACGAACCGAATGGATAGGTTTAAGCCTGATTTTATTTTTTGGCTATGCAAGGGGAAAAAATATATGATTCTTTTTGTTGACCCAAAAGGCACAGAATATGCGGATGGCTATCGCAAGATTGATGGGTACTTACGGATATTTGAAAGGAATCAAGCGGTCAGGGAGTTTTTGCATGGTGAATTGAGGGTCACTGTGGGGTTATTGCTAAAAGGGAAAATTGAGAGTGTTTTAGAGAATTACAAGAAATACTGGTTTGATAGTTTCACGGAGTTTAGCGAGAAAATTGCTCAATTTTCTACGAATGTATTGAGTTCAACTTGATTGGGAGTAGGTGCAGGGCAGAAGTGTGAGAGATGTTCTTTTTGCATCTTTCCTGCCATTTCGAGCGAGAGCAAGGAATGCACTATGGGTGCTTCACTTCGCTTATGCTTCGTTCAGCATGACAAAAGCAGGAGTGTCATTCCGAGCGCAGTGAGGAATCCAGCATGGATGCTTCGCTTCGTTCAGCATGACAGAGCAGTGGCATTTCGCACATCTTTTTTGCCGTTCCGAGTATTTTGTGTAGAATAGGGCGTGATAACTAAACACGGCGTTATGCGCCTTTTGGCATACTTTTACTTCTATCTTTTCGGTTGTCTCCCACTGCAGCAGTCCATTTCAGCAGGTGATGAAGCCTTTCTAAAAATGGATTACCCGAATGCGATTGCCATCTACGAGGCAGCGCTGGAGAAATCGCCAGACAATGCAGACTTGCTTTGGCGGTTGGCACGCGTCTATGTCTGTCAAGGAGAGGTGGTGCCCTTTTCAGAGAAGGAGAGTTTTTATCGCAAGGCGGAACATTATGCACGGCGGGCTATCAAAGCCGATTCAAACAAAAGTGAAGCCTATACTTGGCTGGCGGCGGCATTGGGCAATTTGGCGATGTATTACGGCGGTGGTGCAAAAGTTCAATTGGTGTCGGAAATCAAGTGGGCGTTGGATAAAGCCATTGCACTCAATCCTAAGGATGATGTGGCATACTCGATTCTTGGCTCGTTTTATCGTTCGTTAGCAAGCGTCGGATGGTTTGAGCGACAGGTGGCGAATGTGTTTCTGGGCGGTCTGCCAGAGGGCGGCGTAGCGGAAGCTGAACAAGCACTGCAGAAAGCCATTGAGCTTTCGCCCAAAACCATGCGTCATCACTATGAATTGGGGATGCTGTATATGGAGCACAATCGGCGAAGTGAAGCACGTAAAGCGTTTGAGGCGGCACAACAGTGCCCGATACTGATTGCTAGCGACCGATGGCGCCTAAGTCAGGTGAAAAAAATGATTGCCTACATTGATGAGCAACTGCGCTAATTACAACCATAACACCGTAACATCAGCCCAACCGTGAATGCGACACTGACACGCCAAACTTAAGCCGCACCTTGCCAGCCCTTTTGGAGCATGGCAACGCCCGCAGAAAGGTAAGCGACAGATTTGTCTATTGACAAGCTACAGACAGCCAGTTTTATTTTCATCTGCGAAAAAATTGAGAAGTCAGAAAGCTCCGAACAATCTGAAAGCAAGGTGCAGGAAATTGTCATAGCTCAGACTCATTCATCCGATGAGGCAATACTTTTGCAAGAGGAAAGATATTGCTCATAGACACTTTGCGTGTAAGAGTGTGCTGACTTTCGTGAGTGTACTGGCTACGGTGATAAGCGCAGCGGCTATGCCTCTTCTGAATGAAGAACTGACAGCGCACATCGCGGCAAAAGGCTTGACTGCATGGCTATCGCACTGGATAGGCGCTGGCAAAAACAAAACGGCACCGAAACAGACATCTAAAAAACGCTTAGTTAGGCACTCATTACGAATTTCCAATTTTGAACGTAGCACAAATCAGACAAACCCAGTCGCAGATACCTTACAGCTTGAACCTACGGCGGCAGGCACGGCAGACGCAGAGCATCAAGGTATGGCACTAATGGAGGCACCGAAGCGAAACGTGGAGGCAGGCACAGATTCAGTGCAGCGCAGTAGCACCTACGCAAGCGTGATTGATTCCCTACTGGCAACACCATTTGATTCAACGGCGCGCATAGAGCAATTTCGCTATCGGCGTTACGATTCGCCGGTTTTGCGTGTAAGCGAGCCATTTTTGTCGCCGCTTTTTTTGCCAGCTACAGCCCCCAAGCGCGAAGTGACATTAGACTCGACAGGTCAGTTTATTACCATTTCGGAAAAAATAGATGGTTACAGCGTGAAGCCATCGGTGCGTGTGCCCTTTGAGCTGTATCGGAAACTGCGCTTTGAGGAGATGCTCAAGCAAAATTTTCGCGAGATTTCAAATCGGCAGTTTAGGATGCAGTCGCAGGATGCCTTTTCGGATGTGCTGGGCAAAATCACGAAGCTGCAGATTTTGGTGCCGGGCGGCGAGAGTTCATTTTTTGCCACGCTGTTCGGTCCGCCAACGGTCAGTTTGCAAGTGGCAGGGAACATTGACATTCGGGCTGGCGTGGAATTAGAAGATAGCAAAGACCCCCAGCGCATTGCCATTGGGGCAGGGCGACGCGCCGACCCACGCTTCGACCAGCAAGTGCAGTTTAACCTCTCTGGTCTTATCGGCGATAAGCTCAATCTGACTGCGGATTGGAACACACAGCGCCCATTTGAATTTGAAAACCAACTCAGATTAGGCTACCGTGGCTACGAAGATGATATTGTGCAGTCAATTGAAGCAGGCAATGTAGCACTGACCTTACCGACATCGCTGATTGGAAGCAGCCAAGCCCTGTTTGGTATCAAGGCGAAAATGCAGTTAGCAGGGTTGGGTATAACAGCCGTTGCCTCTCAGCAACGCGGACGCTCGGATGCACTGAGCATTTCTGGTGGCACACAAGAGACCACTGTCAACTTGCAGGCGTGGGAGTATGACATTCTACGACACTTTTTTATCAGCAATTTTTATGCTACGAACTGGGATAGAGCATTTTCGACGCAATTGCCTCAAATCAATGTGGCGCAAGACCCAGAGGGGCGACAACTTGGCAGAATTGAAGTTTGGCGGTTGCCTGAACAAGGCGCACAGCAATTTCCCGAGCGCCGTGCCGCCGTTGCACTTTTCAACTATGGCGACGAGCCTTACGACCCACGGAAATTAGAAGATGGTATCGGCTTTGCCTTTCCACGACCGCGCTACTATGATGTGCCAGAAGCTCAAAGTGATGCAGTGCTTGAGCGATTTCGCAATGCCGATACTTTAGAAGCCTTGCCAGTATCGCAAGGTGTAGTCGGCGAATTTGTCTTGCTCAAAGAAGGAGAAGACTACACAGTCGATCGGCGGTTGGGCTACATTTCATTTCGCAGTCCAGTCAATGATGGCGATGCGATTGCGGTAGCGTATCAGTTTGTGCGGCAGGGGGTGCCACCTGTGCAAATTGGGGACTTTTCAAACGACCCGCCACGCCGACGATTGATACTCAAGCTCATCAAGCCAGCGCAACTTACCAGCTCTAATCAAGGCGCATGGCTACTGATGCTCAAAAATATCTATAGCCTACGCACACAAAACATCTCGCCAGAAAATTTCAGCCTGAAAATTCTCTACTCCGTGCCGGGCAATGTACCACCTGAACAAGAAAATTTGCCAATTCCGGGCAGTGGGTTTCTGCTAACGATATTGGGTTTAGACCGCTTCAATCCAAACAATGTGCCGCCAGCTGACCAGCGCTTTGATTTTATTCCGGGCTTGACCATTGACCCACAACGCGGGCTCATCATTTTTCCGTATCTGCGACCGTTCGACAAACAAATCCGAGAAGAATTGCGGCGCTTGGGGCGCATAGATGCAAGCGGCAACTACATCAATCCAAGCGATAGCAACTTTGTCTATCAGGAAATTTACTTCAATCAGCAGCGTCCGACCGCCAGCGATGCGGGCACGAAAAATCGGTATATCATTCGAGCAAAGTTCAGCGGCGGGATTCAAAACCCCTTGCAAATTGGTTTCAATGTGGCGCAAGGTAGCGTGCGCGTCTCCAGCAACGGTCAGCCGCTGACGGAAGGTCTGGATTATACGGTCGATTATCAACTTGGACAGGTGCAAATTTTGCGTCCTGAGCTACTGGCGCCGGGCGCAAACCTACGCGTCGATTACGAACGCAACGATATTGTGCTCTTGGCAGCCCGAACCATACTGGGCTCGCGTGCGGAATACACCTTCAGCGAAAACTTCAAAATCGGTGGCACATTTTTGCAGTATGCAGAACGACCGCTTGCCGATAAAGTGCGCGTCGGCGATGAACCCATTTTTAACCGCATCTATGGCTTTGATATGCAGTTCAAGTCAGATATGCCGTGGCTGACACGACTCATCGATGAACTGCCACTTATCAGCACAAGAGAGCCATCGGAGTTAAACATCAACGCAGAATTTGCACAAGTCTTGCCGGGCACACCTAGCGAGTTGCAAACCTCACTTGACCCTGACGGCGTCAGTTTTATCGATGACTTTGAAGGCTCAAGGCAAAATCTGACACTGGGTTTAGAGAGCAATCTCTGGACGCTGGCGTCGCCACCTTCAAACGACCCCAGCCCAACGCTCTTCCAAGATTCCGTGCGTCACGCGCAGCGTGCGTATCTATCGTGGTATCGCTTGCCACAAGGTGACCCGCGCAATGTGCCTACAGCGGTCATTTTCCCTAATCGGCGTGCCGCACGAGAGGAAATTCAGCAGCGCCCATTTTATCTCGAATACTACCCACGACGAAGAGGACAGTATAACTTTTCACTTGACTTTCTACGCCAAGCGCAACTGACGCGACCCGATGGAGCTTGGGCAGGCGTGATGCGCTTCTTTCCACAATTTGTCCGTAACCTCCAAGATGCCAACATAGAGTTCATTGAGTTCTGGTTCAAGTACGACTCACTGGGCACAGGCACGGGCAACGATGTAGGAAACTTACACATTGACTTAGGTATCATTAGCGAAGATGTTATTCCAAATGGCAGGCTCAATACCGAGGACGGTATGCCAATTTCATCTGACCCGAATGGACAAAACGATAACCCAAACGATATTGGTCGCGACGCCTACGGACGCTTCTTGATAAACACAAGTCCAGCGCGTGTCAATGGTGTGGTCAATACAGGCGATGTGGGCACAGAGGATGTAGGCTTGGATGGGGTTCCAGATGAATTGGAGCGGCAGATTCATAGTGCCTTCATTGATGGTGCGCGAACGATTTTGGGCGCAAATAATCCAGAGTTCTTGCGCCTGCAGAGCGACCCAGCTGCCGATAACTTTGTAGGCACAGATATTCGGGTGTTAGACCGTGTGGCAAACACTGAAGGCAACAGCAGTGCACAGGGTGCATTAGTGGGCACAAAAATTCTGCCTGATACCGAAGACCTGAACGGAAATCAGGCGGTCGATAGGCAAAATAGTTTTTACCGATATACGATTCCCATCAATCCGGCAGAGTTACGGCAAGGGCGAGGGCGATTTGTAGTGGGCGGCGGAGAGCGCAATGGTGGCTGGGTACAATTTCGTATTCCCTTGCAGGCTTTTACAAGCAGGATTGGAGACATTGGCGATTTTCGTAACATTGCCTATGCTCGAGTGTGGGTCGATGGCTTTCGTCAAGCGGCACGGTTTGGATTTGCAACCTTTGATTTCGTTGGCTCGCAGTGGCGACGCACCGATTCCCTATCTGCTGTTGCTTCCATCAATGTGGAAGAAAACAGCGCCGTCTATGCCATTCCGCCGGGTGCGCAACGGGCACGCAATCTGCAACGCCCTGACCAGAACATCTTAGCCAATGAGCAATCTTTGGTCATCATTGGACGAAATATAGAGCCCGGTGCTGTGCGTAGCGCATTTCGCAACTTCGCTTTGGGCGGGCAAGGCTCTGGTTTCAATCTCAATCCCTACCGACGATTGCGCGCCTTCTTGCATGCAGACGCACGTGGCATTATCTATAACCCAAATAACCCACAAGATCCCAACAACACGCAAGCTGTGATTCGCTTTGGCGATGATATTGAGCAAAACTATTACGAATATCGACTGCCGCTAAAACCCTCGCCGAATGTGGTAGTACCAGAGCTCAACTCGCCTGACTACGAAGCTGTGGCACGCTTAGTGTGGCCACGCGAAAATGAGCTGGATATCGACCTGCAAGCCTTAGCCGCACTCAAATTGCGAGCTCGCGACACTCTGACACGGCAAATCAAAGAGCGACTGCCAAACGGACACGAAATTATCATTCAGGGAAATCCAACACTTGGCAATGTGCGATTTTTCTTGGTAGGCATTCGCAACCCAGCGCCTGTAACGATTGACTCTGCTGTCATTTGGATTAATGAACTGCGCGCCTCGGGCTACAATCAGGAAGCAGGTTGGGCAGTGCGCGCCAACGCCACACTCAAGCTGGCAGACTTTGCCGCACTGAGCGCAACACTTTCGCGCCGCACAGCAGATTTTCATGCCATTGATGTGCGACTCAATCAATTGGCGGCGCAAAATAACACATTGGATTGGTCAATTAGCACGACAGTCAATCTGCATAAATTCCTGCCTGCTGAAGCAGGTTGGTCTATCCCCATCTCATACACGCGTGCAGAACAGTTTGCAGAACCAAAGTTTCAACCGGGACAATTCGATATCCAACTTCAAGCAGCGATTGAGCGCGCTATTGCTGACACGCTCGAAAAGGGCGCAACCCAAGAACAAGCCGTCGCATTTGGCGAAACACTACGCAGACAAGCACAGTCACTTTCGAGCACAACACAGTTCAGTATTCCACGTGTGCAGAAAAGTCAGCCTTCTGAATCTTGGCTGGCGCGCCTTACTATCGACCGTCTGGCTGTTAGCTACAATTCAACCTATTTCAACTCACGCTCACCTGTTCAGGAATTCAACAATTCATGGTCATGGAGTGCTAATGTAGATTACACTTTGCCCATAGCTGCAGAAGGAGGCTTTTTTATTGAGCCCTTTCAATTCTTGGAAAAAGTGCCCGTGCTGAACATCTACAAAAATTGGAAGTTCTACTACCTGCCTCAAGCCATAGGTTTGTCGCTGTCGCTACAGCGCTCGCGCTCGCAATTTCAAAACCGTGGTCAGCCGCCTGCCACGCCTAATGTGCTTTTTACTGCCGTGCGCAACTTAACGATTGATTACAGCAAAATCACCGAAACCTTTGGCATGCGCTATTCATCCAGCATTGGCTCAAACCTGTTTTCAACCGTGTTTAACGTGGCAGATACCAGCGAGCGCAGCGACTCGGAAGTGTGGAACCGTATCTTGCAAGACCTTTCGCGCTTTACACTGGGGCGCGACCAAAGCTACAACCAAAACATCGCCTTCGACTGGCGACCCAAGCTGATTGAATGGTTGGACTGGATAAATCTTAGCCTGAACTACACAGCACAATACACATGGCAAAATCCACAGCCTGATGCAGTGCAGCCCATCGGTAATGCCACATCCAGCACAGGCAATTTCGGCATCAACGCCTCACTAAACATACGCGGCTTGATAAGCAAACTTGGCGGCTCGCGCTCGGGTAGTTATTATCAACATCCGTTTGGGCAACTCACGGCTGTAGCCGATTCGCTGGAGCAAGAGCCCGCATCAGTCTCGCTGGCCAACGTGCTCTCAAGCGTGGGCAGTGTGCTAAAAGTCTTCACCAACTTCGACCAAATTTCCATCCGCTACTCACAAACCAATAGTACGCGTAATACTGGCGTAGCTGGCGGCGCAGGCTTTTTTAATTTCTTCCCATTCAACCTTAGTCAGCGCAGAGATGTGCCACCGCCGCCTTCACTAGCTTACCAACTGGGCTTGAGCAGCGACCCGGGCGAACGCATTCGCCTCGAACCCGTCGGAAATACCGTGCTCACCTTCCCAGATGCACTAAGCAAAGTCATCAACATTAGCGCGCAGACGACTTGGAACATTGCCGAGAACTTCCGCATCGATATTACTTTCCAATCTAACTGGACAGACAATCAAAACCGCATTATCAATAGCGCCACAGGGCTTATCACGCAAGATGATTTTTCAGGCACACAGACGCTGTCTTTCGTCTTGCTCTTCAAAGACGTCGGCAGTTTCGCCAGTCAAGTGCCTCGCGATTCGGTGGGCGGATTTTTAAGCGATAACGCCAGACTATCCAGCGCCTTTCAACGCGGATTTGAAACCTTCTCCTTGGGGCGCAGCGTTGGCAGCTTGCTCGGGCTAAGCGACCTTGCCCAGTCGCGTTTCCCTCTGCCTAATTGGAGAATCAGCTGGACGGGGCTCGAGAACTTTTTCTTCTTCCGAGACCTCTTTGCCTCAGCCGTGCTCGAGCATGGCTACACGGCAACCTTTACAAAAAACTACACCCAGCCAACAGGTAATGAACAGCAAGTCTTAAACGCAACCATCAATGAGCAACTCTCACCACTGATTGGCTTGACCGTGCAGTGGAAATTTGGCATGTCCATGACCATTGCATATGGCACATCGCGCTCGTTTAGTTTGCTGCTGGCAAACAACACCTTAGATCGGAGCACGAGCACATCCTTCTCTATCGCCATGAATTTTCAAAAACAGGGCTTGAAAATTCCGCTAGAGTTCTGGCCCTTCAACGGCGCCGTCTTAGAAAACACCTTAGACCTCAGTTTTAACCTCACCTTAGCTGATGAAGAGCGTCAGCAAATTACCTTTCCTGCAGGGGCGCAAGAGCCGCGTGTCAATCAGGGCGTAGGCACCACACGCTTTAACTTCGAGCCGCGCATTGGCTACGCCCTAAGCTCACGTGTAAGTGCGAGCTTTTTCTGGCGCTACACACGCATCACGCCAAAAGCCAGCGGCGGACAGATTTTTGAATCCGTGCGCCAAGATATTGGCTTCAACTTCCGCATTGGCATTGGCAATTAGCGCGCGCTGTAAGTGTTGGAGTGAATGTGTAGGTTTTGCCGTATCGTTCTGCACTGTCATTTGTCATGCTATCGCAGAACACAGATGTTCTTACACATCTTCTTTCGGTCATGATATCGCAAGCACGGAAGTTCCGAACACCCTTTCCTGTCGCTCCGAGCACCTTTTTCTGTCATCACAGCATTCCGAACGCAGTGAGAAATCCATACGACAATGCACACGAAGCACACGAATTGAGCGTCCTTGCAAAGTAACCTCACCCTGTTGTCCCTCTCCTTCAAAAGGAAAGGGACGTCTGCGCCAGAAGACAGGGTGAGGTCAATCCAGCGTGGATGCTTCACTGCGCTGCGCTTCGTTCAGCATGACAATCACGCTGTCATTGCGAGCAGAGCAAGGAACATTACATGCGCTCAATTTTAATGGTCAACACAACCTAAGAAGACTTTGCTGGCGCTCGAGCAGCAAGAATGAAGAGAATCACGACGGCTTGCAAAATGAGAAAAATTTCTTTAGGCACATCGGCATTGATGGTCAAGCCACCATAATCTAACAACCCAAATAGTAGCGACGAGAGCAAAATGCCCAAAGGATTGGCATTTGCTAGCATTGCGACGGCAATGCCAAGAAAGCCTACGCCACTAATGCCTTGCGCTTCGTAGTAATGGCGATACCCCAAAACGTAATTTGCCGCCACAAGCCCTGCACAAATTCCGCCCAAAGTCATGGACATAAGAATATGGAACTCGGTGCGGATACCGGCATACTTTGCCGCATCGATGTTGAGACCAACGGCGCGTAGCTCATAGCCAAAGCGACTGCGAGTGAGTAGCAAATGTGTCAGCACCGCAATCAAGAGCGAGAGGAATATCGCTGAATTGAGCGGAGACTTTGCAGTCGGTCCAAGGAAGCTAAGGGGAGGAAGATATGCGGAGGGTACAATTTGAGCCGTGCGCACCGTGCCCGGAATCGCCACTTGCGTCAGCCAGTAGCTGACAAGGGCAAGCGCAATGAAGTTGAGCATAATGGTAGAAATCACCTCGTTGATGCCAAAGCGCGCTCGCAATGCTCCAGCTAAAGCACCCCAAGCCCCGCCTACTGCCGCCGCAGTAGCTAGGCAAATGGTTAGCGCTAGCCACGATGGCATTTGAGGCGAAAGTGCAGCACCAACAAGTGCGCAGAAGAATGTGCCAAGCAGGGCTTGTCCTTCGCCACCGATGTTGAAAAGTCCAGCTTGGTATGGAATTGCTACAGCAAGACCAGTCAGCACGAGTGGCGTGGCGCGAAAGAGAATCTGTCCCAAGCCGTAGCCTGTGCCGAGTGTGCGCATCAGCATCTTTCCATAAATCTCAAGGGGATTTTGTCCAATAAGCCCAATGAAAACCGCTCCAAGGGCAAATGCCGTAACTACTGCACCAAGTGGCTTAGCAAAGTGTGTGAGTCGAAGCGACAGCGTCTTCTCCATTTTGCGTTGAGCTTACTCCACTGTAACAGACTTGGCAAGATTACGCGGCTGATCGACATTGCACCCGCGCATCACCGCAATGTGGTAAGCCAAAAGCTGGAGCGGCACCACCGTCAGAATCGGCAAGAGTGCATCAAGCGTTTCAGGGACGCGAATGACAAATTCAGCCAAATCGTTGATAGCTTCGTCGCCTTCCGTAGCAATAGCAATCACACGACCTTTGCGACTGCGCACCTCCTCGATGTTGCTGATGACCTTGTGGTAAATGGCGTCTTTTGTAGCAATAAAAACTACAGGCATATTTTCGTCAATGAGCGCAATTGGACCGTGTTTCATTTCGGCGGCGGGATACCCTTCGGCGTGAATGTAGGAGATTTCTTTGAGCTTAAGTGCGCCTTCAAGGGCAACGGGGAAGTTATAACCACGCCCCAAGTAGAGAAAATTGCGCGCATCTTTGAAAGTTTGTGCAATCTGAACAATAAGTTCATTTTGAGATAAAATGCGCCGCACTTTTTCAGGCAAAAGGTAAAGCTCGTGGATGAAGGTTTTTACTTCTGCATCGGAGAGCGTGCGGCGATAGCCCAGCGACAGCGCAATGAGCGCCAGCACTGCCACCTGCGCCGTGAAGGCCTTCGTGGATGCCACACCAATTTCAGGACCGGCATGCGTATAGACTCCGCAATGCGTCTCGCGCGCAATGCTAGAGCCCACCACATTACAGATGCCCATCACCAATGCCCCGCGCGATTTGGCTTCACGCAGAGCCGCCAGCGTATCGGCAGTTTCGCCTGATTGAGAAATCACAATCACAACATCGCCCTCGCCGATAATCGGATTACGGTAGCGGAATTCAGACGCATACTCCACTTCGACTGGAATACGGGCAAGGTCTTCAATCAGGCGCTCGCCAACAAGCCCAGCGTGCCAGCTGGTGCCGCAGGCACAAATGATGATGCGTTTTGCGGCGCGCAAAGTCTCAATGTGCTCACGAATGCCGCCCAAGCGCACAGAATTTTCCTCGCGAGAGACTCGACCGCGCAGGCAATTGAGAATCGAATCAGGTTGCTCATAGATTTCTTTGAGCATGAAGTGCTCATAGCCGCCTTTCTCAATTTCAGCGATGCTAAATGTCAGCTCCTCAACTTGCTTCGGCAGTTCAATGTTTTCAATGGTCTTGACGCTGTAGCCTGTGCGCGTCAGCGTTGCAATTTCGCCATCGGAAAGATAGACCACTTTGCGCGTATGCCCGACAATTGGCGATGCATCGGAAGCTACAAAGAACTCGCCTTCCCCAATGCCAATCAGGAGCGGACTGCCATTGCGTGCCACAATGATTTTATCTGGCTCGCGCGATGAAATGACGCACAAGCCATATGTGCCAACCACTTCTTTGAGTGCCAATCGCACAGCGGTTTCTAAATCGCATCCAACTTCGGTGGCAACTTCCTCAATCAGGTGCGCCAAAACTTCAGTATCGGTTTCGCCCTTGAAGCAATGCCCCTTGCGCAAAAGTTCGGTGCGGATTGCCGCATAATTCTCAATAATTCCATTGTGAATGATGGCAATGGTGCCATCGCCACTGGTGTGTGGATGAGCATTGATGTCGTTCGGCTCGCCATGTGTAGCCCAGCGTGTGTGCCCGATGCCAATCGTGGCATAGAGCAGGTCAGCAGGCAAACGCCGTTCAAGGTCGGCAACTTTACCTTTGCACTTGTGCAGTTCAAGCCTGCCGTTGAGGAGTGCAATCCCCGCTGAATCGTAACCGCGATACTCTAAGCGTTTTAGCCCTTCAATCAAAATTGGGGCAGCGTTCTTATCGCCGATGTATCCGACAATTCCGCACATGTAAGTGGTGTTTTGTGGTTCGTGATTCTGCTAAATTTATGGACTTACTATATCGAAATGCTTGATTTAGGCAACACTGACTGCAAAGCCTTATGCCTGACTTCACTCTGTTTCGGCGTTGCCGAAGCGTTCCTCTCCTTTGTAAGGAGAAAGATGTCGCAGAGCGATAGGGTGAGGTTACATTCTTCTCCTTGCACAAGATAGACGCTCAATTACGCAGGTTTGTGGTTAAAATGCTTGCCATGTTGAGCCTTCTTTCTTTGAACTTGTCTTCAAATGTCTCAAATCGTCTTTTTTGCACTAATTTTGAGTGTAGCAAGTCTACTCTTTTAGCACAGCAAAGAGGCAAAGATAAAAATCATTCTGCAAACCGTTGCTAGCTGCGTGCCGCATTCAGTGAACGGCTTGAGCAACGCTCGTTTAGGGTGAAGAAGAGAGTGCAATGCCACTGACACGAAGATAGCAAAACGCATGCGAAAAAAAGCGGTATTGCCTAAATTTGCGCTATGAAGGCTTTTGCAAAAATCAATCTGGCGCTCTTCATCACAAACCGTCTGCCAAACGGTTATCACACGCTCGAGACGGTCTTTGCACCCATCAACTGGTTCGACGAGCTCGATGTGCAAGCGTCCGATAGGCTTGAGCTGACTTGCTCCAATCCGGATATTCCGACTGATGAGACTAACTTATGCTTAAAGGCGGCGCGGGCACTTCAGCGCTACACGGGCATAAAAGATGGCGCAAAAATTCACCTAGAAAAGTATATCCCAGTAGGGGCTGGATTGGGCGGCGGGTCGAGTGATGCGGCACTGACACTTCGAGCACTCAATGCTTTTTGGCAGTTAGACTTGCCCGATTCGGTGTTGCATGAGCTTGGCGCGTCAATCGGAGCAGATGTGCCGTACTTTCTCATGCAAAGTGAGCTGGTCTATGCCACAGGCATCGGCGACAAAATGACAGATTTGCAAGCGGCATTTCCAGCCGCTCTTGTTACGGCTTACCCAAATGTGCCTATCTCCACAGCATGGGCATACAAAAATCTGAAACTCAACTTTCCGCGTAGTGCGCCAGACCTCAAAGCCCTCACGCTGAATTTGTGTGCTTCACGCGACTTGGAAATTCTGCGCAAATTTGAAAACGATTTTGAGCCTACAATCTTTGCAACATACCCAGCGGTCAAAAAATTGAAAAACATTTTTTATTTTGACTGCAGGGCTGATTTTGCATTGATGTCAGGCAGTGGGTCAGCAGTCTTTGGTGTCTTTGAACATATGTCGCGTGCCAAAGATGTAGCACGCCAATTGGCGTCAGACTACGCTGTCTCGCTAACCCCTCCCTTCTTCTCACCAAAAACCACCCAAGACAAAGCCGATTGAGGGAGTTTTGCTATTTTTGAAGCTAAAAATAGTCAGACAAGCCGAATGAGCATTTCTCAAAAAACCTTTGAGCGATTGCTGCATGCAAAGGAGCGCAAGGGTGCAGGCTTTCTTTTGCTGATAGACCCCGACAAATACTCTGACAAGGATGTCACCCGCTTAGCTTGCGATGCTGAAGACTGCGGTGCCGATGCCATTCTCATTGGCGGCAGTGTGATGGTAACTTACCGTTTGGACGAGTATATTCGCTCTATTAAAGCGGCAGTCTCGCTGCCTGTGATTATTTTCCCGGGCAGTGTGATGCAAATTTCAAAGGAAGCCGATGCCATACTTTACCTCTCACTCATCAGTGGGCGAAATCCGGAGTATCTGATTGGCAATCATGTTGTAGCAGCGCCAGTGCTGTATCATCTTGGCTTGGAGCCCATTTCTACGGCATACATGTTCATTGAATCGGGGACGAGCACGGCAGCAAGTTTTATCTCACAAAGCATACCTATTCCGCGCCATAAGCCAGAAATTGCCGTGGCGCATGCGTTGGCAGCAGAGTATATTGGCATGAAGGTGGTCTACTTGGAAGCAGGAAGTGGAGCATTGCATCCTGTGCCTGAAGAGATGATTCAGGCTGTGTCGCAAACAGTATCCATTCCGGTCATTGTAGGCGGTGGCATTCGTTCCCCACTCGTGGCACGTGAGAAAGTGGAGGCTGGCGCAAGTTTTGTAGTAGTTGGCAATGCATTTGAACAGCGGCGCGATAAATCGTATCTGCGCGAAATGATTGATGCTGTGCATGTCAAACTTGCAAAGGAAGTCTGATGCCTATGCCGAAAGACCTACCGCGGTGACCAGCGCGCCGCATCCAAAATTGACCAGAGATGAATAATCCAACCGAGAAAAATGAACCAAAGCAATGCGGCTAACACAAAATGCACAATTGCCATGAGCAATCGACCCTGAAGCAATTGACCAAGTCCCGGAATGAAAAAGCTGCATAGTGCCGCCAGCACATTGCCTGCAGAACCTTGCCCTGCCATTTGTGCTAAGTGGAAAGTTTGTCAGCAAGGTATGCTTTTGCTTGACTAATGTGGATTCGCACTTGTGCAGTGCTATCGCGCTCGCGCACGGTAATCGTATCGTTTTGAAGTGTTTCGTGGTCAATTGTAAAGCAGTATGGCGTTCCCACCTCATCCTGACGGCGATAGCGACGACCAATTGAGCCGCTATCATCATACTGCACCTTGAAGTGTTTTTTCAAATCTTTGAACAATTTTTCGGCAACTTCAGGCAGTCCGTCTTTTTTCACCAAGGGCAAAACACCAGCTTTAATCGGTGCCAGACGAGGATGAAGACGCAGCACAGTGCGGGTTTCATCTTCCAAGATGTCTTCGTCGTAGGCATCGCAGAGTACAGCAAGGAAGACACGGTCGCACCCAGCTGAGGTTTCTACAACATATGGGATGTAGCGTGTTTTGCCATCGGGCTCGACATATTGCATGTTTTTGCCTGAATACTCCTGATGACGACGCAGGTCAAAGTCCGTGCGCGAGTGAATGCCTTCGATTTCTTCTGTGCCAAACGGAAACTTGTATTTGATGTCGTATGCCGCATCGGCGTAGTGGGCAAGTTTGTCGTGCTTATACCAAACTAAATTTTCTTTCTTGAAGCCTAAGCATTCTGTGTACCACTTCATGCGCTGCTCTTGCCACATCTCAAAAGCCGCCATCTGTTCACCTGGGCGAACGAAATACTGCATTTCCATTTGTTCAAATTCAATCATGCGAAATGTGAAATTGCCTTTGACAATCTCATTGCGAAAGGCTTTGCCAATTTGCGCAATGCCAAAGGGAATTTTCAGTCTTGCCGATTCGCGCACTGTGTGAAAATTGACGAAAATACCTTGCGCAGTTTCAGGGCGAAGGTAGATGATAGAAGTTTCATCCGAGACGGCGCCAAGTTCAGTTTTGAACATGAGATTAAACTGCCGCACCTCAGTCCAGTTAAACGCCCCTGAATCTGGGGATTTAATTTGCTCTTTGAGAATGATGGCGTAAAGCGCTTGAGGCATGTTCTCAGCTTGTTGTGCGGCGATGTATTCTGCGCGCACGCGCTCGGCGTCGTCGTGTTTGCCTTTCTTTTCAAGCGAGGCAATGTAGTCTTCAATCAAATGGTCGGCACGGTAGCGCTTTTTACTGGTTTTGTCATCAATCATCGGGTCGTTGAAGCTCTCAACATGCCCAGAGGCTTCCCACGTACGCGGATGCATCATGATAGCCGCATCAATGCCGACAATGTTGTCATGAGCTTTGGTCATGGCATCCCACCAGGCATCTTTGATATGGCGTTTGAGTTCAACACCAAGCGGACCGTAGTCGTAACAAGCACTTAACCCCCCGTAAATTTCAGACGATTGAAAGACAAACCCACGACGCTTGCAAAGCGAGACGATTTTTTCCATCACTCTTCTTGGCGCTTCCGGTTCCGCCTTTACTACTGATTCCTGTTCCGACATTTTGTAAAAAAGTTTGAGTGTGAAAGGAAACTGTGTAAAAGTAAAAATATACGAAAACCCCTGTGCACAAGGGATGGAAAACGAAGACACTGGGCTTGAAAAATCTACAAGCAAAGTAAATTCGAGCGCCTATCAAAGATATTATGCCGTTGGATAGTCTCTTGCAAGATAGCGAGCAATTGCTCCAGCTCATCTACGAAACGCCAATTACAGACCTGATGTGGCTAGTGGCACCAACTACTTGGAGAAAGTGCGCAAAGAAGCCCAGCTGCAAGCCCTGCGCGATACGATGACCACCGTGGCTGATATTGTCTTTAACGGATTACAGACCATGCTATTTATTCGTGCAAGATTGGAGCAAAACCGCGCCACCCCAGAAGAAATTCACCGCTTCGATGAGGCTATCAGGCGTATAACGGAGCGCATCAACGAGCTGGCAAATGTCTCTCGCTACGAGACGAAAAAAATTGCCGAGGGCGTCTATGTCATCAATTACAATACTTCTGAAAAAAAGTAAAAAGCGACTTCTTGGATGAAGTGCAGAAGCCGCCTTGCTTCAAAGAAGAAAATGGAGAGCCTCGTATGCTTCAGCGGTTGAGCAGACTGCCAATAACATATGAGGCTTGTACAGAAAAGAACCGGCGCATAATAGGAGAGCCCAACACATCAGGCGTTTGATTGTCAAAAATGTTGTTAATGCTGCCTTGAATGGTTACCCCAGCATCTTTCCACTCATAGCCAATGGTGAGGTCGACGACGGTGCGGTCGTTCAAAACCCCGTTCCAGCGTCCGGCGCGGAAGGTGTAGCTGGGAATATGACGAGCGTGCAAGATGGCATAGGTGCCGGCGATGAGCTGATTGCGTAGTGTCAGTGTGCCTTTGAATTTCCAATTAGGCACATTCAGCAAAAGCGGAATACCTTGTGCTTCAAACGGATTTTCGGCACTGGTGAGCGTGATGTAAGAGATGCTCCCCTCAAACAGAATGTCGTCGCTAAAGTAGTATGATACGCCTAAATCAAAGCCGACAATGGTGGCGGCGCCGTAGTTGAAGTAAGTCGTCAGCTGTCCAGCGATGCCGGGAAAAAGCGGTCGACCTTGTGCATCTTCCAGAACACCTACACGGCGATTGGTGCGATTATCATATGCAAAGGTGCGCACGCCATCCGAGATTTGAAAAGCCGGGCTAATAAAGTTTGTATAGCGTGAGTAATAAACAACAGCATCGAGGAATAGCTTGCGCTCAAAAAGTCCCTTATAGCCCAGCTCAAAAGTGTTCACTTCTTCAGGGCGAAGCGGGTCATAGACCGCCACGATGTTGCCAGTAGGATTGCCTTGTGCATCAGGAGCACCATCACGCACAGTGTAGCCACCAACATTGCCGCGTGCCGCACCATTGAAGAGGAAAAGATGGTTTTCCAAAATCACTGGCACTTTGAATGCGCGGTTGAAACTGGCGCGAAGGTTTTGATTCTCGACAAGCTCGTAGCCTAAGCTCACTTTCGGGCTAAATTGTGGGTCGTAGTAAGTGTGGTCGTCAAGTCGGGCGGCAAGCGTAACGCGCAGTTTGTTGTCAAAAAAGCGCTGGTCAAGTTGAAGGTAACCGCCGATTTCAGTTGCTGTGATGTCAATGGCAAGAAAGTTCGAGACATTAGTCAGCACAATGTTCGGATTGTTGGAAAGGTAACTGGCTTTCGGGTTGTAGAAGCGATACTGAAAGCCACCGACGACCTCAAGTCCGCCAAAGTCGTAGCGCAATTGTAGTTCAGAATCCCAAAGCTGGGATTGGTCAATCGTAGAAGAGGCGGAATCAATAAAGTCGCGGCGGACTTGCGAAAGCAATTGCTCTCGTGTAAGGGTGGCGCCGCCGGGCTGTGAGCGCAAACGAATAGCTTCTCGGGCAAACCACTCAGCACGGTCATGCAATTGGAAAGATTTGCCTGCATCGTTTGCCGTACGCGTGATTTGGAAGAACCAGCCTAACTTATCGAACGAACCATTGCCTTGCAGGCTTTGATACTGAATTTGATAATCATTGGCTTCCAGCACGCCGAAGTTGCTCCCCACAAAGCCTGTCGAGGATGAAAAGCCCGCCATGAAGCGTAAGTTCACATTATCGGTGCGGTAGTAAAGCCCGCCATCTAACTTGCGCAGCCCAGCACGCATGGCGGAAACTTCAGTTTCGCGGTAAGCATAGCCAAGGTTGAAGAAGTTGTCGAGTGTTGCACGCGAAATACGCAGCGGTGTAGGCGTCTCAGGATTAAGCAAGGTCTGATTCTGACCAATGTAAGTCGGTGGAACAAACATGAAGATATTACCGCTTTCAAACTGATTGGCATCCATCCATTGACCGGTAATTTTCCAACCAAAGTTGCCAGCATAGTCAGCATAGCGCAGGTTGATATCGTAAAGTGATTGTGTGCCGCCGCGCACCGAAAGGTCAGCGCCAGCGTAGTCAAATGGATTTTTGGTCAGCATATTGACGACGCCCGCGTGTGCATTAGGACCGTAGAGTGCGGCGGCAGGACCGACGACAATTTCAACGGCGGCTAAATCGCTGGCAGGATTGGGAGCGAGCATAAACTGCGGCAAGCCCAAACCGGGTAAAGTGGCTAAGCGCCCATCAATAAGCGTGAGCATACGTGTATTGAACTGGGTATTCAGACCACGCGAGGTAATGTCGACAGTATTGATGCCGCGCTCAACAAAATCAATGCCTTTGAGTTTGGCAACGGCGCCAAGCGGAGACGGACTGGCACTCTGTCGCATGGCTTGAATATCTGCCGTCTCAATCGTAACGGGAGCATCGAGCTTTTTTTCGGTACGACCCTTCGAGGCTGTCACCACCACTTCATCAATGATGCGAACCGATTCACGCAAGGCAAAATTGAGTTGGGCTGTGCTGCCTGCCGATAGTGTTACCTCAAGAGTTTGCGGTTGATAGCCAATGTAGCGTGCCGTAACCTTGTATGTGCCTTCGGGCAGACCGGTAAGTTCAAATGTGCCGTTGGCTTTCACGCTCGTGCCAAAGCGTGTGCCCTGAATGCTGACGCTGGCACCTACAAGCGCCTCACCGGTCGCCGCATCTTTGACAGTGCCAGTCAGCTTTGCGGTCTGTCCAAACAGGAGCGGCGGAAAAAGTAGAAGACAGGCAAAAAGTGTGAGCAATAGCCGTGCTTGCATGGTCGTAGTGTTTTTTGATGGTAACGAAACGAGCAAAGTTTTATTTTTCACAAAAGTGCGGCAAGCTAAGGAATTGAAATTTTTTTAGCAAAAATCGCAGTATCAGCGGTGTGCGTTGCAGATATGTGATGATACTTTGCCCTCAGCAAGTAAATTGCCGTGCGCAACGAAGGTATGCTCAAACTTTTTGGTAGATTTTCTTCTAGCGCGACTGGCAGGCGGGAAGAGCCCAAAGGAATGTTTCGCAACTATCAAGCAGCCAGTGGAGTCGCACGGCGGCAAAGTATGAGCTGAATCAAAAAGAGCAAACTTAGGCACCACTTTCTTTCTTAGCTTGCCAGTAATGGAAAAACATCATGCCATCATGGCAAGCCTTGCAAATCAAAACTGTGAAATAAAGATGCCAGCAAGGCGCCTGATTAGCAACGGCAACAGCCGCGCTGCTGAACTCTACACCGACGCGTATCGGTAGACGATTTCAACCGTATGCAAGACATTACCGCAACTTACAAACGAAAATCAGAAAAAGTGTTTAGTTTGATTCATTACAATTCTCCGCAATCGCTGCACACATTCTTATCGCGGCGCGCTGTCTTTGACGAAGAAACTGAACGGCGTGTGAAAGAAATTTTAGACCGTGTCAGAAAAGAGGGCGATGTGGCAGTGCGTTACTACACTAAGGAATTTGACGGGATTGTGCTCAAAACATTTCGGGCAACTCCGAAAGAGCTCAATCAGGCGCTAAAGAAAGTGCCGAAGTCGTTGATGCAAATTCTGGAGAAAGCCGCTGAAAACATCTCGCACTTTCATGAACATGAGTTGGAAAAAAGCTTTTTCTACGATGATGGCGATGGCGTCATTATCGGTCAGAAAGTAACGCCGATTGAGCGGGCGCTTTGCTATGTACCCGGTGGTAAGGCGGTCTATCCCTCGTCGGTATTGATGAATGTAATTCGTGCTAAGGTGGCAGGCGTCAGTGAAATTTTCCTGACCTCGCCAGTAGGTCAGGCGCAAGCCGTGCATCCGTACATAGCAGCAGCGGCAAGTGTGGTAGGGGTAAAAGATGTCTTCAAACTCGGGGGGGCGCAAGCAATTGCGGCGTTTGCCTTTGGCACAGAGAGCATTCCAAAAGTGGATAAAATCACAGGACCGGGCAATAAGTATGTGGCAATGGCAAAGCGCTTGGTCTTCGGTGAGGTCTCCATTGATGCCATAGCTGGACCGTCGGAGATTGTCATAATTGCTGATGAGACGGCAAATCCACGCTTTGTCACCATGGACTTATTTTCACAAGCTGAACATGACGAAGATGCCTCAGCTGTGCTGATTACGCCCTCGCAACGCTTAGCAGAACTTGTCCAGAAAGAAGCTAGCGCATCTATAGCCAAAATGAAGCGTAGAGCTATCATTGAAGCGGCAGTCAAACAGCACTCGGCAATTATTCTGGTCAAAGATGTAGATGAGGCTTGCGATGTGGCAAACCTGCTGGCGCCAGAGCACTTAGAAGTGCACACTGCAAGCCCGTGGGAGTTGATGCCGAAACTGAAACATGCAGGCGCCATTTTCTTGGGCGAATACTCAAGCGAACCTGTAGGGGACTACTTTGCTGGACCCAATCACACATTGCCAACCGGTGGCACAGCACGCTTCTTTTCAGCACTCTCAACACGGGACTTTCTTAAGCGAACTTCTATCATCCAATACTCCAAAGCACGCCTAATGGAGACTGGAAAAAGCATAGCCGCTTTTGCAGATGCCGAAGAACTGCAAGCTCACGCTGAAGCCATACGAATCAGACTCGAATCAAAACGATGAAGATTCTCACAAAATACATCCTTAAGCAACATATTGCGCCGTTTCTCTTCGCGTTCTCTACGGTCATTTTCATCTTCACGGTACAATTTCTGACGCGCAATCTCGACAAGTTGGTAGGCAAAGGGCTTGCGATAGAGACAATTGTCGAGCTCGTTGTTCTGCAAATGGCATGGATGGTGGTGCTGGCAGCACCAATGGCGTCGCTGGTGGCGACACTGATGACATTTGGCAACCTTAGTAGCACGCTGGAAATGACCGCAATTCGTGCAGGCGGTATCTCGCTCTGGCGTGTGCTCATGCCTGTGATGGGAGCAGGGTTAGTGCTAACCTATCTGGCAGAGCGCTTTGGAAATGTGGTGTTGCCAGAAGCCAATCATCGAGCCAAGGTGTTAATGATGGATATTTCGCGCCAAAAACCAACTTTTGCACTCAAGGATAATATGTTCTCAGACATGATTTACGGCTACTCTATCCTTGCTAGAAGAACAGTGGATACAACATCCATGCTCTATGGTGTAACGATTTACGATTACTCACAGCCGACAACTACAGCAGTCATTACAGCTGACTCGGCAGAGATGGAGTTTAGCAGCGATGGCGCTCATCTAGTGATGATACTCTATCATGGCGAAATGCATGATATTGATCGTGATACATACAGCAGTTACCGCCGAGTAAGGTTTTATGCACATCGTGTTGTGTTTGATGCAAGCGGCTATAGTTTTGAGCGCACCGATGAGGGCACTGTCTCGCGTGGCGACCGTGAAATGTCTGCCGATGATATGTTAGTGCTGTGTGATAGCATTACGGCGCAGATGGTAATTGTAGAAGAAAATTTTCAGAAAAGTCTCTTGGGGCACTTGCATGAGCTAATACTTCCAAAATCCATGATACCAAGCGATAGCCTATACCAAAGCCGCCAAGTCCGAACAGCGGAGGTGTTTAGTCCCGAGACCGATTTACTGCTGGAAAAGCTGGCGCAAAACCCAGTTCCTGCAATGCACTTGGATTCCGTCGGATATATCCGTCGCATAGAGCAGGGGCGTCGTGCAAGCACCATAGACTATGCCATCTCCATGCTACGAAACAACATGACAATTACATCAAGTACGCTCTACACAATGGACAATCACCAAAATGCAATAAGCACCTACATGGTAGAGGTGCATAAAAAATATGCTTTACCATTTGCCTGCTTTTTCTTCGTGCTAGTGGGAGTGCCGTTGGGCGTGCTGACAAAGCGCGGCGGATTTGGTGTAGGGGCAGGTCTGTCACTAATCTTTTTCTTGCTGTACTGGGTATTCCTAATTGGCGGAGAAAAGTTAGCCGATAGGCGACTTATCTCGCCAGCTGTAGCAATGTGGTCAGGCAATGTGGTAATACTTCTTATCGGAACAGTGCTACTGTTTCGAGCCTCAGGTCTGAACGTGGCGTCAATATGGCGAAAAAGACCTTAAGTTAACTCATTATGCCAACAAAACTTAGGCGGAAGAGGTTTTGAATAGTCAAACAAAATCGTCTATATTTGCGCACGGTGTTCAATGAAATGCAGTCATGTAGAATTTTTGGAGTAACTAAAACCAAACATCAGTTTTCACACATCTCTGTCAATCCAAAAATAAAACCAACATGAGTTACAGGAGACCCTTTCTGCTCATTTTCTGCTATGCAGCACTAAGCGTTATCGTTGCAGGATGCGCCGCATGCAGTTCAGCCCCAGTTCCACCGCCGAGGCCGGTCATTAAGCTATTCGAGGCGAAACATAACATTATTGAGGAGGGCAAGACAACCACGCTATCATGGGCAGTAGAAGATGCAGACACAGTAGAAATTAGTGAGATTGGAATCGTAGAAGCACAAGGTTCTAAGACCTTACAGCCCAGCTCCAGCGTCACGTATAGAATTAGGGCGGTCAAGGAAGGTATGGTGACAGAAATGCCGATTAGTGTGACGGTTGTACCTCCGCCGCCAGCGCCTGTTGTCGCATTTTCCGCTAACCCGACAAGCATCAAAGCTGACGAAAAATCCACGCTCTCTTGGGATGCCAAGAATGCAGATTATGTAGAACTCCGAGAAGGCAATACCCTTATTGGACTCTTTCCACCAAAAAGCACCTACGAAGTGGTAGGAAAGACCAAAGGCACACTAAATTATACACTTACTGCCTTTGGCAAAGGTGGCAGAGCAAGTGCCAATGCCTCGATTAATGTTACAGACTTTACCGTAGGTGACAAAATTGCTATTTCCATCAACTTCCCCACAGGAAGTGCTGTGATTCCACGTGCCGAAGAAGTAAAACTCAAAGAAGCTGTAGAATTACTCAAGCAGAAATCAAACCTACTTGTTGAAATCTCTGGTCATACTGATAACACAGGAGGTGGCAAGCTGGCGCCAAGAGGTAAGAAAGAAACTGATGCAGCATACGAGAAGCGTGTGAAGCAGTTCGAGGAGCGTCGCAAAAAAGCAAACCAAGTCCTATCGCTGCGACGCGCCGATGCTGTGCGTAAGTATCTCATCAAGCAAGGCATCAGCGCACGACGCCTGTCAGTCAGGGGCGCCGGTGAATCTGAACCTGTAGCAGATAACAGCACTGAAGAAGGTCGTGCACAAAACCGCCGCATTGAACTGCGTGCAATCGGCACATTCCAAGACGTCAAGAAAGCTCGTGAAATCAGAAAACAACGCGATAAATAATTCACTTAAAACATCTTAGGAAAGGCAAGCATACAGAGCTTGCCTTTTTTGTTTGTGAAACCAATGCGCACGGCAAAATGAGCTTAATGGTGAGTGTCTCGGGCATTCGTGGCATCGTGGGTGAAAGCCTTACGCCAGATGTCCTTCTGACCTACACGCAAGCCTTCGCAACATGGCTCTATGAGCAAAAAAGCAACGGTATCATTGACTTAAAAATCGGTGTGCCAAAAGTCGTTGTCGGGCGCGACACGCGTCCGACAGGTCGCCCTATCTTGGATTTTATTCAATCGATACTGGTGCAGTCGGGCTGCATGGTGGTCAATCTGGATGTGGCAACCACGCCAACCGTAGAAGTTGCCGTCTTGGAAGAGCAAGCCGATGGCGGCATTATCGTCTCAGCATCGCATAACCCGCTGGAGTGGAACGCGCTCAAGTTGCTCAATCATCTGGGCGAATTTCTAACCGCTGCACAAGGCGAAGAAGTCAAAAAAATTGCCGCAAGTCGCAAGTTCGTCTGCGCGCCATGGAACAAGTTTGGCGTGGCCGTGCCAAATACCACTTATGCCGATGTGCATATCCAAAAAGTACTGGCACTGCCCGTGATTGAACCTGCCAAAATTGCCGCCAGACGCTATAAAATCTTGGTAGATGCCGTCAACGGCGCTGGCTCAGAGATTATTCCAAAACTGTGCGAACGCTTAGGCGCCGCTGAGGTCATCAAAATTGCCTGCGCAGGAAACGGACTTTTCCCACGACCGCCCGAACCGATTGAGGAAAATTTAGTCGAGACGCAAGGGCTAACAGCCTATCACGGCGCTGATATGGGCATCGTGGTCGACCCCGATGTCGATAGAGTCTGCTTCATCTGTGAAGATGGCTCGCTTTTCGGCGAAGAATACACGCTGGTGGCATGCGCCGATTTTTACTTGAAGCATAAGAAAGGTGCAGTCGTCAATAATCTCTCAAGCAGTTTAGCGCTGCGTGAAGTAGCGGCGCGCCATGGTGTGCCCTGTTACAGCGCAAAGGTCGGCGAAGCCAATGTCATTGAGCTCATGAAACGTGTGCAAGCCAGCATCGGCGGCGAAGGTAACGGTGGCGTGATTCTGCCCGACGTGCATTATGGACGAGATGCACTGGTTGCTATTGCCCTCTTCTTGCAAGCGTTTGCTGACTACCAAGCAAGTAATCCCCAAAAGAAATTGTCAGACTTTAAGCGCACCTTCCCGCAATACTACATGGTCAAGCAAAAGTTGACCTACAAAGACAGCTTTGACTTAAACGACGCCCTAACAAAATTACTTCGTGTCTATCCCACGGCGAAGGTCATCACTGAAGATGGGCTCAAATTAGAGCTGGAGCAGGCGTGGATACATCTGCGCCAATCCAATACAGAACCACTCGTGCGACTCTATGCAGAAGCCCGAACCAAATCTGAAGCCGAAGCCATAGCAGAAGTTTGCCACAAAGCATTGCAAGACCCATTGAATGTGTAGGTTTTGCGGCACTGTTCCGCACTTGTCTTTTGTCATTCCGAGCGGTAGCGAGGAATCCAGTGCATGGATGCTTCACTGCGTTCAGCATGACAGCGTAGAACATGCCGCACGCTTTTTTCTGTCATTCCGAGCACCTTTTCCTTGTCATTCCGAGCACCCTTTCCTTGTCATTCCGAGCGGTAGCGAGGAATCCAGTGCATGGATGCTTCACTGCGCTGGCGCTCCGTTCAGCATGACGGTGCACCTGCAAGACACCAGAGTATCATCGGTTCAATTCGTATCTTTTTCAAAACGTGCATCACCCAGTTCTAATTGTCAACACAACCTAACATCAGCTAAAAAATGAAACCGCCTGCATCACAGAAGATGCAAGCGGCTCGGTGCAGGGTAGCAAGTGACGAGCAAACAAGTGCAAAACAACTCTGCAAACTAATCGCACTCAAACGACGGAAAGACCTTGACACTTTCAATGGTGCCTGTCTCATTTCGAAGCAAAATGTTAAAGCCTTGGCTTTTTCCAGCGTCGACCTGCCGCAGTGGCGTGCCCCGAAAAGTCCCATCGTTGGTGAGAGAAAAGGTGGTAATCGCTTGAATTTTGCCGTTTTTGTCATAGCCTGCGGCAATTGCAACTGGATTTTTGCACGGCGCTTTGCCTGTGGCATTAAATATCCCTCTAATGCGGAAACCATTGCCTTCGCGAGCAGTTTCCACATTCGTAATCGTCGCTGCAGCGTTGGACTCTTTGAGTCGTAAGCCCTTCGCCGTGATTTTGCACGAGCGCACCGCACCTTTAATCTTCCCCATATCACGAACGCGCTCAAAGGGCGAGGTTTCGCCGGGCGGAATAACTCCACGCGAAGCCATGACTTGGTCGATTGCCATCGTGCCCGCGTCCTTCGCTGTGAAACGGTCAACTCCAATCGGATTGCCCTTGTCGTCGAGATACTCAATATCAATCTGCACAAAGCAAAGTGGGTTGGGGTGGGTGTTACGAACCTCGCCGACCACGATGATAGAGCCAACCCCAGATTCACGCAGACTGTAGGAGACAATCTCCACAGGCACTTCGCTCTGAGCCCAAAGCAACTTAGAGAAAAAAACACTCACAGCAGAGAGAATAAACAAGCGTGTTTTCATCTGTCGGAAACAGTTTGATGTTGATGATGATAGGACAGGCAAACTTAGATAGGCTTGCCACGCCAACAAGATGAAAAACAGCAGTAACCAAATTGTAACCGTATCGCCAAAAGAAATGCTCAAAGCGTGATGAACACGCCCGAATGAAAGGGCAAGACTTCACAAAAACTTAATTTCCCGCACAACAAAGACAATTTTTATCTTGCATGCGCAACAAAGGCAACGAACCATCAACCTTCATACTAAATCTGCACCGGTTATGAACAAAAAGATACTCTTGCTCTGCTTCTTACTTCTATCTGCGACTGCCTACGCACAAGTGAACATTTACGAGCCATTTAGCGGCACAGGTAGTTTGAATGCAAATCCGAACTGGACGACACACAGAGGCACGGCAGGACAGATTCAGTTCCTGACCACTGCCAGCGATGTGGGCAATAGCCTATCGTATCCGCAACTTGCTCCACCACAAGGCAACCGCGTGCGAACTGTGCGAGGCAACTCCGAAGATGTCAATCGCGGATTTACTGCCGTAACATCTGGCACGCTCTACTACTCGGCACTCATCAAAATACTTGACACATTAGGATTACCAGCAAGCAGCGACGACTTCGGTGATTATTTCTTGCACTTTGGCACGACAAGTGGAAGCAGTGTGACGACATTCTTTGCACGGCTCCATATTCGCAAGGGGTCATCGAGCAATACGGTGCAAGTTGGCGTTGCCAACCGTGGTTCAGCAACGACTGTTCAACCGACATTTAGCACGAGTAATTTGGCGGTCAATCGGACGCATTTTGTGGTGGTCAAGTATGATTTTGCAACTGGGGCGGCGAGTTTGTGGGTAAATCCGACGACGAATTTTGGGGCGGCGACGGAGGCGGGTGGTGCGCTGACCAACACGGCGGGCACGACCAGTATTTCGCAGGCGGCGAGCATTTGCATTCGTCAAGGCACCAGAACGGGCAACATTGAGATTGATGAGATTCGTGTCGGACAAACTTG
>PHFL01000070.1:0-13953 GCA_002794105.1 Candidatus Thermochlorobacter aerophilus
ATTTTTATGCACAATGGTATTATCAGTGATTTCAAAAGGTGCATGATGCGAGCGATTCGCCAACAAATTGCTGACCCATTTTATTCTCACTTGTTGGGCACAACCGATTCAGAGCACATTTTTCATCTGTACTTGAGCATTCGCCAAGAACAACCAACACTAACTATGGCAGAGGCGATGCTCGAGACCATTGCGCGGCTGAACACGCTCGCAGAAAAGCATGGCTCTGACTTGATTTTGAATATGGCATTGACTGATGGCAAAACTATAGTCGTAACACGCTACACAAGCATAGAGAAATCCGCTACGCTCTATTACACGCAGAGCAGTCCAATGTTTCCAGAAGCAATTGTGGTGGCTTCTGAACCCTTGGATTATCGAGATACTTCGTGGCAGACTTTCCCGCTCAACACGATGATGGTCATCAATGAGCGCAATGAGTTGAGCATGATACCCATTCCAAATCCATTTCTCAAAGATGGACATTTGCCATCAGCTCGCCCAGTTACACTGAAAATTTCTACCCCAACTGAAAACTAAGCCTATTGGTGCATGCAGGACGAACAGACGACGCACGAGGACGAACTTTCTGCAAACATCCCAGGGGTAGTATATGGGCGCCATGCGGTGGCAGAGCTATTGAAAACACACCCTGACCGTATTGCCAAGGTATATGTGCAAATCAATGCTCGGGATAAGAGGCTGTTGGAGATTCTCATCACGGCAAAGCGCAATCGTATTTCCATCGGCAAAGCCAGCAACCAGAAACTCTCTGACCTTGCCAAGACCAATAAGCATCAAGGTGTAGTCGCTATTGCAAGTGATATTCAATTCTTGGAAGTGGAAGATGTACTAAATCAGCCACGAACTACACCTTTCTTCCTCCTGATTCTTGATGCAATTGAAGACCCGCAAAACTTATGGGCTATCATTCGTACAGCTGAAGCGGCTGGGAGTGGATCTTATCATTTTGCCGCGCGGTCATAGTGCGCCTATCAATTCAACAGTGCATAAAGCCTCTGCGGGAGCGGTATCACATGCGCCTATCGCACGAGTAACCAATTTGGCGCAAACCATACACTTGCTCAAGAAAAAAAATGTGTGGGTAGTGGGGACAGATGTAGATGGCAAAAAGAACTACACCGAATTTGACTACACAATGGATGTTGCTATCGTGATTGGTTCGGAGGGTAAGGGCATGCACCGTCTGGTATATGAAAGCTGTGATGAAGTCGTGCGTTTGCCGATGTTCGGCAAAACAGAGTCGCTCAATGCCAGTGTGGCAGCAGGCATTATGCTCTACGAAGTAGTTCGGCAGCGCCAAGCGAAAGGACAGATAGCCAAAGAAACTGCAAAGCCATGATGCGCCCTGACCAACCTTTGCTGTTTCTGCTGTCGGTGAAGCAAAGCAACTGCTTGCAACCCATGCACTGCCCGAAAGCACAATCATTCAACCGTTTGCTGAAAAAGACCTCACGACACCACTTCAAACGCTGAGGCGCCTGCGTCAGGCCAAGGGCAAAATTTTTTTTGGCACCAAAGTGCTGCGATTGCAGCGATACCGACTGATTATCAAAACATTGCTCTTCCTTGCTGGCAAAACTTCAGCGACCTTCATTGACGAAAGTGGAGCGCGCGAGCCTTATTCTTGGATTCACTTTATCCTTGTAGATTTTTGGAGACTTGTGGCAGAGGTAATTGCCAGCATGGTTGTGCTGCTAAAAACAGCATTAGAGTTGCAAGCGCTAAAATGCAAAACAAAATTGCGCACCTAACCATGAAGGAAAATACAGCACAGGATCTTGACTTGGGAGAGGCGCTGAAGAGCAATGTGCATGATTACTGGAATGCAAATCCATGTGGCACCCAATTCACCAAGATAGAGCGAGGCAGCAGAGCATTCTACGACGAAGTCGAGCGCTTCCGCTACGAAACTCAACCCTTCATGCAAAAGCTCTGCAAGTTCGATGCCTTCAAGGGGAAAACCCTGCTGGAAATTGGGTGCGGACTTGGCACAGACCTACTGCAATTTGCCCGACACGGCGCCATCGTTACAGGTGTTGACCTTTCGGAAGAAAGTGTGGCGCTTGCCAAAAAGCGATTTGAACTCTACGGAGTTCAAGGCACGTTTTGCACGGCAGATGCAGAGAACTTGCCCTTTGCTGACAATTCATTTGATGTGGTCTATTCGTTTGGGGTGCTGCACCACACGCCGAACACACAGAAGGCGATTGATGAGATTTATCGCGTCGTAAAGCATGGTGGAGAAATTATCATTATGCTCTATCACAAGCACTCGCTACATGTCTGGCTGGGCGTGCCACTCTATTTTTTGTATGGCTTAAGCAAGGGCAAGCTCTGGGGCTACGAAGAATGGGTGCGCATTTATGACGGCAAAGACAATCCACTCGGCAAAGCGTACTCGCGTGCGGAGCTGCGGAAAATGTTTGCCAGATTCAAAGATGTGAACTTTCAAAGTGTGTGATACTTTCGACCGCGGTTTCCTAAGTGGCTCAACGCACTGAATCAAACCCTGTTTGCAAGTTGGGCAGGATTTTACATCATGATTTACGCAACCAAGTAACGCTCATACAGTGAAGCTCTTGTTCCTTCGCACAGACTTTGTGGGCGCACAGCGCGTTGGCGGCTCATTTTCACATGTGAAGGGATTCTTGCACGGCATGAGAGAGCTGGGCGTGGAAGTGATTACCGCAGCCGCCGCGCCTGTAGCAGATGAAGGCTACAAGTTTTATCCAATTGAATACAACCCCTTTTACTCGAACCTACCAGAAGTAGCCTCAATTGCACATAATCAAACGCTTAGGCGCAAGCTGCCGAAAATTCTCGAGCGTGAAAAACCTGATGCGATTTACCAGCGCCATAGTGAATTTGTGTATGTGCCATCACAGATTGCGGCGGCGTATGGGATTCCACTGCTGTTGGAAGTCAACGGCATTGAAACATGGGTAAAGAAAAACTGGGGATTGCTCATTTTCAGGGGATTATTAGCGCAAAGTGAGCAGGTGCAATTTCAAGCGGCGACCGCGATGTTTGTTGTCTCTAATGTGCTCAAGCAAGAGCTACTGAGGCAGTTTGACTTACCACCTGAAAAAATCCATGTCAATCCTAACGGGGTGGATGTGGAGGAGTTTTCCGATACGATTGATGCCAATGCCTTTTTTCAGACATTGCCGAAGGAACTGCAGGAAAGATGGCGCGGCAAATTTTTGTGTGGTTTTGTGGGCACATTTGGAGAGTGGCATGGTGTTGAAGTGCTCGCAAAAGCTGTAAAACCTACGGTGGAGAGAAACTCGAGGGTGCATTTTCTCTTGATTGGGGATGGCAAGTTACGCAGCAGTGTGGAGGAGATTCTGAAAGCCGATGGGGTGCAGGAGCATGTGACGATGCTTGGTTTGGTGCCGCACTCACTTGTGCCGAAGTATTTGTCACTGTGTGAGGTTTTGCTGTCGCCTCACACGCACAATCCAGACGGCACGGTATTTTTTGGCTCGCCGACGAAACTCTTTGAATACATGGGCATGGGCAAGGCTATTATTGCGGCGGGTGTGGGGCAGATTGGCGAGGTGATTCATCATGAGTGCAACGGGCTCTTGATGCGGGAGCGAGACCACATTGACCTTGCAGAGAAGATTGTGTATTTGGCGGAGCGACCGGATTTGCGAGAGCGGCTTGGGCAAGCGGCGCGCCGGGATGCTGTCGAGAAATTTGCATGGAAAGAAAATGCACGACGAGTGTTAGAAGTATGCCAAAAGCTTTTGAAGAAGCCCAAGTCAGAGTGAAAAGTTTGTTTGACAGAAAAGTTTTCTTCAATCTTGGCTCATAGAAGCGTTGTCTGAAACGCATTCTCAATCTCCCTGCCGCTGGTAGAAATCCCTTATGCGAAATAGAGCAGAAGTGATGCTGAACAATTGCATTTCTTGTTGAAATTTTATATTGGCACCAGCTCATCAACAAAGCAAAGCACAAAACAACAAGAACAGCAAGGCAATAACTCGACTGGAGAAGGTCGAAAAAATTCCAAAAAACTATGGCAACTTGGGACGCTTGCCGCCGGTATGTAATGGCGCGCGCACTCTTGCTCTTTCTGCTGCTGACATGCTTTGTGAATTTTCCCCCTGCAGCGTGGTCTCAGACGACAAAGCGCGTGGTGCTACAAGGATTTTGGTGGGACTATTGGAATAACAACTATCCTTTTGCATGGGCAAACTACTTGACAGACTTAGCGCCGCGCTTGCGAGAATTAGGCATTGACGCCGTTTGGATTCCACCATCTGTCAAAAATGAAGGTGGTCCTACAGCTGTGGGCTACGCACCGTTCGATCATTATGACCTTGGCGACAAGTTTCAAAAGGGCGATGTAAGAACACGCTTGGGCACCAAAGATGAACTACTGCGCATGGCGGCGGTAATGCACGCCAACGGCATAGAGGTTGTGCAGGATATTGTTTTCAATCACATCATTGGAGCGAATGTGCGCGACCCCTTAGCACAAGACGACCAGTATAAAATTTTCCGATACACTTCATTTGCTACGCCGCAGACAGTAGGCGATTCAGTAGACTACATCGGTCGCCGCGGACGCTTTCCCAAAAACTGGATTAACTTTCATCCTAACCCGTGGCGCGGTTTTGGCGGAAATCCCGGCAGTTCACTCAACGATGTAACTTCTGCCTTCTTCGGTCCAGACATCTGCTTTGACCCAAGAGCATATGGGCAATCGTCATTACCGACAGGGAATCCGCTGGTCTACAATCCGCCGCAGTCATTGAACTACATGCGCAATGAACTACGCCGGTGGTTTATCTGGCACACCAAACAAATCGGCATTGATGGCTATCGCTTTGATGCCGTCAAACATTTTGAGCCGCACGTGGTCCATGATGTGGTCTGGCATGTAGCAAGTTCAAGCGGCGATATTACGCAAGGCGTCAATGGCAGTCCAGCATTAGGCTGGGATATTCTCTCAATTGGGGAATGGGTCGGCGGAAAGACAGAATTGGATGAATGGGCGGGCGCACCACCGGCACCTGAATCGGTGCTGGAAGGTGGACTATCATCAACAGGTCGCAACTTGGGCGGTGTCGATAACCGTGCTGGCACATTCGACTTTGGACTGCGCGGCTTCAGCACCGATGGCTTAGTCGGCATGGTCTATGGCTTTGGTGCATTTGATATGAGCACCATTCCAAGTTTGCAGCAAGATAATCGCGGAAGAACCGTGCCATTCGTCAATAACCACGACACATTCCGCCCACCGCTCCAACCAAATGGGGATTATCCAGTTGGTACATGGACAAGCAGCAGCGAACTCGGACGCAACATTGACCCAAGAGAACCGCGGCTGGCAGTGGCTTATGCTATCATTCTTTCTGTAGATGGCTCTCCACAAATTTTCTTCGAAGACCTCTTTAACATTGGCTCTGGCGGCATTCGCTACACGCACATTCCAAGCAATCCTGCATCATTGCCTGTGCGAGACGATATTGCCAACTTTGATTCGGTGTCATCAGAAACTCCAATTCAAAAGCGGCGCCTACTTTGTGCGCACAGCAGAGACAGGTGATGATGCGCCATTTTTCCAGCAGGGAAACTTGCAGGATGGACTTGTGTTTGAGCGAGGCGGGCGCGCCATGATTGGCGTAACCGATAGCTGGAATACCGAACAGCGCGTCTGGGTGACCACAACCCTTTCCAGTGGGCACCGTGCTCAAAGACTACAGGGGCACCTACGGCTTTACAGTAACTGTTCAGCCGCCCTCTGGCAGTTCAGGCAACCGAGTGCTTATCCATATTCCACCGTGCGACCTGACAGCGCCAATTACTGGACCAGCCGGTCCGACACGCCGCCGCGGCTACGCTGTGTGGGCACCTGTATCGGAACAAGCCAACTTTGATGCGCCCTTTTCACCAACGCCTAAAACGATTACGCAGGAATGGGAAATGGCGGATGATTTAGGCGATAGCCATCCACGCTCACTGTTGCAAGGCGGCGCGCTCCCATCAAACTCCACGGCATGGCGAACCGTAGGCAACATCTTTCCCGAAGCCGGGCAACCCATCAATTTGCGTGTCTTTCAAACGCACACAAGCCTGCAGGATGTAACCATTGCCGTGTTCCACAACCAAACACTGGTCTTTAGCGCAAATGGTGCAACAAATCTCAACGTCAATTTCACGCCAACCACTACTGACTGGCATACGATTCGCGTGCGCAATACGTCTGTAAATGCAGTTGGACAGCGAGTGTATGTGCGTGCAACTTATCGCGCGCCACAGGTTGTAAATACTGCCAATTTCCCGATGCCGTATTCGCCAGGGCGTGTAGCAGTCAAGCGCCTAAGCGATAGCCAATTTGAATTTACCATAGAAGGTGCGGCCACACTCAACCGTGGGGTGGTCAAGCAAAACTCTGCACCAAGTTCGCCGACGGATGGAACCATTTTTGATAACCTGCAGCCGAACACCGCTCAAACTGTATCTGTTACACCGCTGTCACTCAACTACATCTCGGCTTGGGGAAAAACAAGCAGCACTTTCTCGCTCGATAGTGCCACCGTCGCTATTCAATTAGTGCCCGCATTAGGCGGCGCAACAGTGCCGATACCTGCAAACACCGTAGGAACATTTGTTGCCGCCGCGCCAAACAACAGGCAAGCCACCGTTATCTTCACACAGCCTTCAAACGATGCCGGACAGCTCATCTTCAACATGCAAAATACCTTGCCGCTCAACCCAAACAACGGCTTGCCACTGACGAGCATCTCGCCAAAAGGAACAGTTGTCGTCAAAAACATTGCACCACGCTACTGGCAAATTACACCGTCTGGACTGAGCGGTTATCAATACGATATTGAGCTGGACATAAGCGGTCTTTCAGGAATTGCTGACCCACGCAGTGTTGTAGTGCTCAAACGCAGCAACAGTTCCGAGCCGTGGACAAGCGCCGCCAACGGTACCAGTGTAACCATTTCGTATCCGCGCCAAAATGTGCTGCGTGTCTCGGGGCTTACCAGTTTCTCTGAATTTGCGATTGGCGGAGATTTCTCGACCTATTCGTTTCTTTCCACGCCACCGACCCTCAACGGCGTCATTAGTGACGGAGAGTATGGCGACCATACCAACGGCGCCAATCGATGGAACGACGGCAGCCGAGATTGGTATATGGCATGGGACGATAACAACCTCTACATCGCCGTAAATGCCAACGGCAATGCCAACACTGATGAACTGGCAATTTACATTGACACCGACCCACAAACGCCTGCGAATGGAGGTGGCAACACAAACGGCGCACTGGGCGGTATCGGCGATTTCGATGGCAATAACTACGGTCGATTGCCCTTCCGAGCGAATTTTGCGGCGTTCATCCGAAATGAGTATCACCAACATCGCACGCACAACGGCTCTGGCGGCTGGAACGCCAATGTGGACAACAGCGCCAGCATCCAAAAGACCACATCCGGCAATGTGCAAGAAATTGCTATTGCATGGTCGCTGATGGGTGGCAGACCGCAAGCCTTCCGAGTCTTCTTCTATCTCAACGGCACAGATCCATATGGCGGACTCTCGCGCTTTACACTGGATAATGACTTTTCTAATAAACTGAACCTGACTGGGCGGCTCTACTTTGATATTGAAAATACCAACAATGGAACCAGCACGCCGCCGTTCTCTCGCTTCTGCTACATCAACCAGCGAGCCAGCGACAACATCAACGACTATGGCACAACCTTTTTTGACGCCACCACAGCTGATAATCAAACCACCATCATTGCTGGTAACCTCACGATTCAGAATAGCCTACGCACAGAAGGCGGCTGCCAGCTGACCGTGTCCGGCGATAGAACTATCACGATGACTGGCGCCGACGGAGCGATTGTCAATAACGGGTTCATGAACGCAAACCCAAGTTTTGGCAACACCATGAACTTTACGATTAACGGCACTACGACACTATCAGGCTCAACCGGTCATGTAGATGTATGGAACTTAACGGTAAGTTCAGGGGGCACTTTGCGTGTTATCAATGCGAATTTGCGCACGGGCAACACGGGCACAATAACCGTAAATGGCACAATTGAATTTGGAGAAACGCGCTTCCTGACCAGCTACTACGGCACGGCAAACTTTTCACTTAACTCTGGTGCCACACTTATCACCGCTCACGAGAAGGGCGTCAATGGCGATAGCCCAAGTTCATTTAATGGCTCAATTCGTGCGAATGGCACGGTAACCTACAACGCGGCGGCCAGTTATGTGTTTAATCGTCCGGGCGCACAGATTACAGGCTTTGCGGCACAAGGGACACTGCCAGCTATCACCACGGCAAACCGCGTTGCCACAGCAGGGTCTGGCACCAAAACCCTCGATGCCAGCGCCATGACTTTAACTGCAAGTGTGTCGCAGCCAGCGCTATCGTTGGGTTCAGGCACAACCTTAAGCATCGGCGCGCTCAATGTGGAAGTGCAAGGTAATATCACAGGCACAGGGTCAGCCTTGGCAACGACAGGCAAAATCCTCATTCAAAATGCACCAGCGACCGTACAGGTGAGCGGTGCAACATTTACCACCTTCGAGCTCAACGATGCTGATGGGGCAACGCTCACAGGTAGCCCAACGGTTCTGAACGAATTGCAACTCAATGAGGGTATTCTGAACACAGGACCGCATTTGGCATCGGTAGCAAATCCAGCAACGACTGCAGTCCAGCGCACGAATGGATTCATCAACAATCGTTTGGCACGTGAGTTTGATAATTCATCAGTAGGGGCGCGGCTCTATCCTTTGGGTGATGCCACAACCTACCGCCCGATTTCGCTGAACGGTGCAACGGTATCGGGCAATACGACTTTGCGCGGTGCATTAATTAGTGCGTCTGGCAACTTTACTGGCGTGAGCAGTCCTTTGGTCAAAGTGTCGGACCTGCGTTACTACGAGTTTCGCAATACGGGGACAAACAGTCTCTCGATTTCGCAAGTGGTCGACATGGCTATCAACAGCGATGATGCCGTGCTACAAGTGACGAATAACACTACGCTGAAAATTGCAACGCGCACAACTGGCGATTGGCAATCGCAAGGACCCAGTTCAGTCAACACCAGTTCGCTACCTTTGCTCACGGGCTTCAATTCTGCCACATTTTCCACGAGCCTGAATACCAACAATGATTTCTTTGTTGCCTTAGGAACAGAAAGTGCGCTCGATAATCCACTGCCTGTGTCTCTCTCGAGTTTTGCAGCAAAGCCTATTGGGCGAAGAGTAGAGCTCGTATGGCGCACCGAAAGTGAGCTCAACAATGCAGGCTTTATCATTGTGCGCAATGATAATCCAATTGCAGACTATCGCGAACATCCTCAGCTGCGTGGCTTGGGCACAGCGGCAACCGGGAAGGTCTACACATTCATAGACGAGACAGCCGCACCAAATCAAGTGCATCGCTATCAGCTGCGCAGCGTTGATTACGACGGCACCATTCACGATTGCCCGCTTACGGTGGAAGTAAATTTAGATGTGCCAGACACATACAGCCTGATGCAGAACTATCCCAATCCATTCAATCCGGAGACAACCTTGCGCTACCAACTGCCCGAAGCAAGTTCTGTGAAACTCGAGGTGTATGATGTGCTGGGCAGAAAGGTCGCCACGCTGGTCGATGCCAAGCAAGAAGCAGGACGCTATACAGTGCGGTTTAATGCCGCGGCATATGGCTTAGCCAGCGGCATCTACTTCTATCGCCTAAGCGCAGGCAAATTCGTAGAAACCAAGAAAATGCTGCTGCAGAAGTAGTTACATTATTTCGGGGGTTGATTCGAGTGCAACATAGGTATCCCTGTTTGTTTTCAACCATGTATCTTGATGCATGGCGAAACACCGAAAAAATACAATTTTGATTGGACCTTATCCACCGCCGTTTGGTGGAGTATCCATCTTCATCAAGCAACTTTACCAACATCTTGAAACGAAACCGAGCGTAGAGTTCTGGTTTTACAGTTCATCTCCATCTCCGTTGAAAAAGGTAGTGTTTTTTAATCGATATCAACTTCCTTGTTTACTTCTGCGAAAAGGATGGAGGGCTAAAGTCATAGAGTCGGCACATTTTATATTAGAGTATCCAAGTTTACTGACTACAATATGGATTGTCATGAAAATTGTGTTGCGGTTTCAATGGGTGAAAATTATTCACGATGGAAGTTTACCATCTCGTTATGTAGCATTCCCATTTTTGATAAAAAAGTTATTTCATTGGTCATTGAAGCATATTGACAAAATTGTTACTGTAAGTGAAGCGCTATCGACGTGGCTAAAAGCGATATACCCATCGGCATCGATTACGGTGGTTCAAAGCCTGCTTCCAGTAACAACCACTAAATACAAAAGTGATCTGCCAGAGGCGATCTCGAGACGGCTGAGCCAGTTTTCACGCTTGGTTTGCTCGGTCGGTGCTTTTACTGAAAGCTACGGATTCCGAGAAACTATTGAAGCAGTATTGCATGTGAGGCGCCAACTCAATGAAAACATCGGACTGGTACTGATTGAAAGTGGTTTTGCCAGAGATACAGCTTACAAGTTTGCTGCGCTTAAGCAACATGATTGGATTATAGTGCTATCGGATGTTTCAAATGAAACTGTATTGGATGTGATGAAGCGATCAAGTGTTTTCGTGCGAGGGTTTGCTCAGGAGTCGTTTGGAATTTCTCGCGTTGAAGCACTCTGGCAAGGCACGCCCGTGGTAGCAACATCGTTCGGTGAAACGCGCGGCATGATAACCTTTGAGGCAGGCAACGTGTCTGACTTGGCGGCGAAAATTTTTTTTGCCTTACAGGAACCGTCGGTAAAACAAGATGTGGCGTTATGGGCAGAACGCTTCCGAATTGAGGCAGAACAAAATTTGCAAAAATTCCTCTCTATCATTGAGGATTAAGACTTGAACCTTTCTGAAGCTAATAAGTGGGCATCTGCGGTTGCACGACGCATTCTGCATCGTCAGCCATCAATGAGTTGGAACGCTGCCCAAATTTATTTTTATCAGTTTCTTGCCATTTTGCTTGGCTTGGTAAGTAACATCATCATTGCGCGCTTGCTTGGCCCAAAAGAAAAAGGTGTTTATGATTTGTATGTGTTGCTTAGCAATTTTATCTCTGAAATCGGGACATTAGGCTTTGGGTATGGGCTGCTGTATTATCTGCTCAGCCAGTGTCGAGCGATTGCAGAAGTTCATGGAACAGGGCTGGTCTTTTCAGCAGTCATGGGGTTAGTCACAGCGGCTATCGGTTTTTCAGGCTTAGCTATTTTGCGAAGCAGTTTTCAAGGTCTGCCCGACTGGATAATTTTACTCTGTTTTTTTTCCTCACCTTTTTTGTATTACCGCATTATTTGGGGAAATCTACTTTTGGGAATAGATAAATCAGTTACAATCTATCGGAATAGCTTTCTATTGTCAGCAATCATACTGGCAGGTGTTCTAGTGCTATGGCAGGTTGAGCGTGCCTCGGCTTCGACCGTAGTTGTGTTGAATATGTTGGCTACATTAGCAATCACAATAGTGGGTGCAACAGTGTTACTTTCGGACCTGCGCAAGACAACATTCAATTTTGCACTTGCCAAAGATAGTCTAAAATATGGGTGGATATTTTTTATTGGTCATCTTGCTAATGTGTTGCATTTCAGGATCGACCAGATAATGGTAAATCATTGGCTTGGCACAGAAAAAGTGGGTGTGTACGCAGTGAGCTTACGTTGGGCAGAGATGTTGTTTGTGTTGGATACAGGTATCATTGCAGCGACCTTCTACAAGGCAGGTTCAGCAGCAGGGGCAGAAAGTTACGACATGTCGCTTCGGCACGCAAAACTCATGCTTGCCATCATGAGTAGTGTTGGTTTGCTGTTGGCAATTAGTTCGTACCCGTTAGTTTATTTTCTTTACGGCGAGGCCTACCTTGACGCAACGTTGCCACTTGTTATTTTAATTCCCGGAATCGCCTTTTGGTCATCGGGAAAAATTTTGAGCCGCTACCTATCCTATAATCAGGGCAAGATGTGGCTGACCACAGGCTGTTCGGTTGTCGGATTGTGCATTAATGTTCTGCTTAACCTGATGCTAATTCCAAAGTACGGTCTGATAGGTGCATCAACTGCCAGTAGTATTTCTTACATCACGGTGATCATACTCATCTTCTGGATCTATCAACAAGCAAGACCTTCTGGCAATGAATAAATTAGATAATTTTCAGTATGTAGAGTATTGGAAAAGCATTCATGTTGAGACAGCAGATGAATATGCGGCGGTTTGTCATCCCGATAAACCGTCCTACTTCAACCGATTCTACGACCGTATTCAAAAATACGCTGTTGAAAAATGCCTGAAATATGCAGGCATTTCATTGGCAGACTCAAAACTCTTGGACATCGGTTGCGGACGTGGGCGATGGTTGTCTTACTTCCAGCAAAATCACAAAGCCTATACTGTTGGTATTGACCTGTCGGAAGAAGCTGTGTCGGCGTGCCGCTCAAAAGAATTGGAAGCAGTAGTTGGTTCCGTCACGCAGCTGCCTTTTGAAAGCAATGCTTTCGATGTCGTTACCTCAATTACGGTATTGTTGCATTTACCCTTTGACTTAAAGCCACTTGCGATTGCCGAAATCGCCCGTGTTACGAAGCCCTGCGGCAAAGCGATTCTCATGGAATTGACACATGATGACGATGCGCCGCATGTGTATAGTTGGAGTGTTGAGAAGTGGCAAAAAGAATTTGAGAAACACGATATGAAATTGTCATTTTGTTCTGCACATCAATTTACGCTGTTTAACAGATATATTCCGTCCATCCGTATTCTGCGTCCCATTTTAGATTTTGTTAAAATTTATTTGGATTATCCGTTAGAGTATGTGCTGATGAATCTATACGCAGGCAGAACTTCCAAATTAAGCATGCAGCATGTAATGGTGTTCGAGAAACTTCCGAAATACTAAACAATCTGTCATTTCACTCTATGTCTGTCCTAAAAGAAATTTTCATGAAAAAAGCCGTTCAAAATATGAACCAATAAGAACTCGCACTTGTCCCCTATGTGGCACAATGTCGGAACATGCTGATTTTTATACACAAGACGGAATACCATTTCGCAAGTGCAACTGCAGCATGGCGTATGCTATCAAGTAATGTCTAAGACCGCCGTGATGGATTTTTACTGGAAGTCGGGCGGACACGAACAGCGTAAAGACCAACTTCGCACTGTCTCTGCCGACACAGCACAATATGAACGATACCTCAAGCGTATTGTGAAATATGAGCAAGGCGGGCTGCTCATTGGCGCTGGAACATGGGCGGGACACTTTATGGAGCCGGCTCAAAAATTTGGTTTCGCAGTTAAAGGCTACGAAGTCATTCCAGCAACGTGTGAAGCGGCTAACGCTTCAGGCTACGATGTGACAATGGGATTCTTTGAAGATGTGTACGATGTAGTGGAAGAAGCATCGGTTGTAACAGCTTGGGAGATGCTGGAACATGCTTACGAAGCAAGACGATTTTTGGAATCAGAGAAGTTTAAGGTGGAAACAATTTTTACCGTCGGTAGAACCGACATAGAAAATGTGCCATCTTATTTACCGCAATGCACTCAACAGTTACAACAATTTGATAAACGGAAAGAAAAAAGATGAAAATCCTCTTTTCAGAGCGATTGATACTGCGTTGCATTATCCTGTTATGTTTGTCGAACGTATCCTGAATATCGCACCTATTATCTTTGCGATTGCTCGAAAGACTTCGTGATATGGCTCTTATTCGTTACCTTCGCCTTTTACTTAACCACATCAAAAAAAAAACTTGGGTACTGTGCTCTCACAGCATAGTCCCGCAGATAACAGCATTGCATACAGGCTTTCATGCTGTCGCCCCAAAACCCTTGTCAAATCTGCACGATGCAGAGCGCGC
>PHFL01000070.1:13973-98296 GCA_002794105.1 Candidatus Thermochlorobacter aerophilus
CATTGCTTGCTTCAAGCGCATCAGGCGGACACACAATTTATCGAGCCTTCCCACAATTCTATGATGACATCATAGTCATTTCTCTACGCCTCTATCTTGGAAAGAAGCAATTGCTCATAACTTGATGCTGATGCGTAAGAAGTTTGACTGTGTGCTGATTTCATACATTTCGGCATACAGCCTATCGACTCTCTTGCCTGCAATGCTATCAATCCCCAAACAGTTTATAGTGCTTGTCGACCGTCACCCGCTCCGAAAAATTTATGAGATGCTTTTCAAAGAGCGCGTGATGCTTGCGTGGGAAAGCGAGCAGCGCTCCGAAACACTCTTACACCAAGAAATGTTGCGCGGCGTTGACCCAAACTATGTTCCTCAATCAGTGCCGTGGAGATGGTCGTTGCCGTTGCCCGCGACGGCATATGCAATAGCAAAGCAATGGCTTCGTGATAACGGGTTATGGAATGAGCAAACAAATTCAGCTAAAGCTTTTGCGCTCATTCACGCAGGCGCGTCAAAAATGCAAAACTATAAAAAAATTCCTGCACCTAAATTTGCTGAAGCAATCAATTGGCTGATGAAACGAGGCTTCGCAGTCGTTGTCATTGGAACACCAGACGAAAGAGAGAGCTTGACGGAACTACAAGCGTTTGTAGACGCACCGCTTCACGGTTGTTTTCATCTTGATTTACTTTCCGTGTGCGCCTTAATTCAATTGTCTGCGGTGTTGCTTAGCAACGACAGCGGGCTGGGGCATTTGGGAATTTTATTGGACACGCCGACGGTGCGTATTTTTGGACCATCGTTTTATTGGGGATTTCGAAAATGGAAGCCGGGCGCGTTTGAGGACGTCTTTCAGCCGATTGCCTGTTCGCCCTGTCTACGCTTAGGGCTTTTAAACACACGCGGCTTGAACGCACATAATTGCGGGCATCGCAACTGTCTCAATGAACTCGACGCCGGACTACTCATCAATTCACTACAGACCGTTCTCGGCGTGCAAGCAAACAACGCCTCATCTGAAAAACTAAATGAAATTGAACCCAAATAAAATTCCCGTCAATCAACCTTGCGTGATTTGCAACGGGCATGAAAGCCGCGCACTCATCGATTTGGATTTCGAGCAATTTGGTTATCCTGGCAAATTTCACCTGCGCCAGTGCGTGTCATGCAACCTGATTTTTAATTCGCCGAGACTGCTCGACCAAGAGTTTCCAAAACTCTACGATGCAAATTATTATTTTTTCAGCCAGACTGCTCAACAGGCAATCGCTCACGTGAAATCGCAATACCTGCGCAGCATCGCCTTAATCGAGCACGAGCACGCGCCCACATCGCGCCGCATCGTCGAGATTGGGTCTGCAAAAGGCTATTATCTTGCCCTGCTTAAAGCACTTGGTTGGACGGTTCAAGGGGTAGAGCTGTCAGCTTTTGCGGCATCATTCGCCGAAAGAATGTTTGATATTCCTGTTTTCAACGGAACGGTCGAGACTTACAGCGACCAGTGTAAAGAGAGATTCGACGTCGTGGCTGCATTTGACGTCATTGAGCATGTTCTTGCGCCCGATAAGTTCGTCCGTGCAATCTCACAGCTTTTGAAGACTGGCGGAACACTGATTCTGGATACGCCAAACGGCAATGCGAAACACATTCAAACACATCGCGAATTATGGAGCGGATTTATTCCATTTCATATTTATTTTTTCAATCAGCAAAACCTTCAACGCTTGCTCGAAAAATACGGTTTCTCGGTCTCCACAGCGTTCAGCTATAATAATGCGTTTCAATCATATCAGGAGCGAAAAAAAATGGTAGAGCCTTCGCTAAAAGAAAAAATTTATGAAACCCTTGGCATTCGAGGCGCACTGTCGGTGCTCAAGAATCGTGTGATGTTAATCGGAGAAACGAAATCGCGTTTGAATAAACTCATTGCGCAGGCTGCCGCCGACGTTCAAAAGATGCCCAAGTATATGGACACGCCCGATGCATCGTTGCCGCTCGCAGCGACGCTTGAAGGTGAGAACTTGGTCATTATCGCTCGTAAACTCTGACGCCTTATTTGCAAATGCGCTACTTCGCTCGAGAACATATTTCACACATCGTCAATCGCGTCGGACAACCTGCATCATCGCTGTGGCTCACGAATGAGGTAGGAAACGCGGATTCTTAAAATCGCTTTCTTCAAATATGCTCGTCGTCGCCACAGCAAAGTAGAAACCATGATGAACGCTGTTTATGTGAGACTATTTGCCAATTTGTTTCGCAAAAAGTGGTGGAAGCTGTTCGGTAAGTCAATAACCCAACGTCCCATGCCGAAACCAACCGGCAGTTTTTCCTTCATCACCCCAAAACCGTGGTCAAATTTGAAGGATGCAGACGACGCCCTCTCACACAGCTTCACCGTGTTTGGACACAGCGTCCAACTCCCTGAAAAAATAGATTGGCACTTCGACCCGCTTTCAAACTACACTTGGGATAGGCAAGCACCATCGCACTCATTTAATTTTTTGAATGCGCCCAAAGCTGATGTAAAAGTCGTGTGGGAAATTTCACGCTTTCAGCAGTTGCCAGTGCTTGCTGCGGCATTCTTGCAAACCCGGAGTGAAAAATACCTTTGCGAAATCATCACGCAAGTTGAGAGTTGGATTGAACAAAATCCCTTAGGCTTTGGCGTGCATTGGGTTGTGCCGATGGAAGCATCGATTCGCGCTGTCAATTGGATAACGACCCTTGCTTTGCTCAAAGACGATGCACCACCGACACTTGTAAAATCAATGCTGCGCAGCCTCTCCGAACATGCCGCATACATCTATTGGAACATCGAGTTCGGCAAGAAAAATGGCAATCACTATCTTTCCAACGGCATGGGACTCTTGTGGCTCGGTGTGTTTCTCGGCGAAAAAAAATATGTGCGCAAAGGCTTAGCGATTGTCGAAGAATCCATGCGTGAGCAAGTCTATGATGACGGCGTTGATTATGAAAAGTCCGTCCCGTATCACAGCTTGGTGTTGGAAATGTTTGAACTTTCTCGCATGGTCTGTGAAGCGAACGGTATTGAGCTTTCGCCAGAGTTTTATCGCAAACTGCGCGCCATGAGACATTTCCTTGCCGCCGCCACAAAACCCAACGGCGAGCGCTGCAACATCGGCGACGACGACAGCGGCAGCGTGCTGCATCACAGCATGCAAATACACGAGCTTGATAGTCCGCACTGTGCATCATCTGAACTGTTTAAGCACGGCGGATTTGCGGTGCTGCGCCATCGCGATACCCATCTCTTTTTTGATTTCGGCGACATCGGCATGCAAGGCTACGGCGGACACGGACACAACGACACGCTCTCGTTTGAACTTTTTTTCAACGGAGAACATCTCATCGTCGACTCTGGCACATTTAACTATACCTTGTTTCAGGATGAGCGGCAGCAGTTACGCAGCATTGAAGCGCATAACACCATTCAAATCGATGGAAAAGAACTTGTGCCGTTCCGAAATCTGTGGTCTATCGTTGCCGATACCACACAGCCCAAATTGATTCAATGGAAGAGCCATGAGCAGCGCGATGAAATCACCGCTGAAATCAACAACAACGGTGTAAGACACCAACGCACCATTTGCTTCGACAAACTAAGCGGCGTGATTGACATCATGGATAAACTTTCAGGCAAAGGAAAACACTTAGCAGTGTCGCGCTTGCACTTTCATCCAAGTCTTTCGCCAACGCTGGATGGCAATACAATTGTAGCTGGGAGTGCTCGCATCAGCATTGAAGGTGCATCACGTATCTTGCTAAAAGAAAGTCAATACTCAAAAGGGTATTACCAAAAAGTCAGAAATGTAAAAGCTGAACTTTGCATTGAATTTGAAACGGCATGGCAAGGCCGCATAAAATTTGAACGGCTTAAGCCGTAAAAAAACTCACCAAACAAAACATGTGTGGCATCGCTGGCATTTTTAATTATGGCAATTCTCCCACGCTCATTTCAGAGCCAGTGCTTAGGGCAATGACCGCAGAAATTGCTCATCGCGGACCTGATGACGACGGGATATACATCTCACCTGACCGAAAAATCGGCTTCGGCTTCCGACGATTGGCAATTATTGACCTCTCGCCTGCTGGACACCAACCAATGAGCAACCGACTCAATTCCAAGCATCCTGACGGTGATATTTGGATTGTCTTCAACGGCGAAATTTACAACCATAGAGAACTAAGAGCAGAACTTGAGCAAAAAGGCTATCGCTACCAGGGGCGCTCCGACACGGAAACCATTCTCTACGCCTATCAAGAATGGGGTATTGAGTGCATTAAGAAATTCTACGGAATGTTTGGCATGGCAATATGGGATGCACGCAAAGAAGAACTGTATTTAATCCGCGACCGCATTGGCATCAAGCCAGTGTATTACACATTTCAGCACGGCGCGCTCTTCTTTGCGTCTGAAATCAAAGCCTTGCTCAAACACCCGAGTATCTCGAAAGCCTTGAATTTACAGGGACTTTCAGACTATCTCTCGCTGCTCACAACACTGCCGGGCGAAACGATGTTCAAAGGCATCTTCAAGTTGGAAGCAGGACACTATGCGCGAATTGATAAACACGGCGAACTACAAAAGGTCAAGTATTGGGACTTAACGCACGAAACTGAATCATTTCCGCAAGAGAAATTCTACATTGAATCGTTCTGCATTGATAACATTCGTCGGCTCCTACGCGATTCTATTCGGCTGCGCATGATGTCGGATGTGCCGTTTGGCGTGTTGCTCTCTGGCGGCATTGATTCCTCGATGAATGTGGCGCTGATGTCGGAACTTATGTCGCGCCCAGTGGAGACCTTTACCGTAGGTTTCAAGGATTTGGAGAAATACAATGAGTTGCAATACGCGCGGCAAATTGCCAAAGAATTTCAGACCAACCATCATGAGATTTTGCTAACGGAGCAAGATGCGATTGACTTTCTGCCGAAGATGGTCTGGCATCAAGATGAGCCAAATGCTGACCCAGTGTGTGTACCGCTGTATTTTGTAAGCAAATTAGCGCGCGAGTCAGGCACGATTGTGGTGCAAGTCGGTGAAGGCTCGGATGAAGAATTTTCAGGCTACGTGCACTACTTGCGAGAGTGGCGATACTATCACTACTGCTACTCACTTCTGCCCGATGCACTCAAGCATTTGCTGTATTACGCTGTAAGAAAAGTAAAAGGCGATACGCTGCCTACAGAGTATGCACGCCGTGCCAGCGAAAACGATGTGCCGTTCTACGGTGGCGCCGTAAGTTTTACCGAGGAAATGAAAAAGTCCCTGCTGACCGATTCATTTCGGCGCAAGGTGCACTCAAGTGGCAGACTTGCTGAGCGCTGTTTTGCTGACTTGAAAAGATTGCTTCCAGACGCTCGCAGTGAAGAGTATCTGCGCAAAATGATTTATGCAGAATTCAAAGGCAGGCTCGCCGAACTGCTTCTGATGCGCGTCGATAAAATGTCCATGGCAGTCTCCGTTGAGGCGCGTGTGCCATTTCTTGACCATCGCTTGGTGGAGTTTGCCTTTCGCATTCCGCAGCAACTCAAAATCAAACATGGCGAACCGAAATACATTCTGAAAAAAGCTGCAGAAGGCATTCTGCCACACAACATTATCTACCGCAAAAAGCAAGGCTTTGCTGCACCATCAAGCGAATGGCTACGAAATGGGAAGCTGTCGCAAATAGCAGAAGCACGGATTTTGGGGTCAGGACTGATGAATAAGTATCTTTTCAGCAAAAAATATATCAAGCATCTCTTCGAGGCGCACCGTGGCGGAAAGCGAGGATATGGCGCACAGCTCTGGACACTGCTCGTGCTGGCAGAGTGGTATGCCCAACACTTTGAAAACGCATCACTTAAGCCAGAAGATTGAAAACCTTTGCACGATTGCGTATCTTTGGGCCAAAAGAAAACTTCAACACCGTTCGTTGTGCCAGAATTTTACACATCGTATCGCCAGCTGCGCGAGCAATTGCTATCGGGGGCGACAACATGCGAAAGCGTGGTCCAGCAGTATCTTGAGCAAATTGAGCGCACCAAACACCTCAATGCCTTCATTAGTGTATTTGAGAAAACGGCAATTGCACGGGCAAAAGCCTTAGACCAGAAATTGGCAGAAGGCAAGCCAGTGGGAAAACTCTTCGGGATGCCCATGGCGATTAAGGACAACATTGCGATTGCAGGCGAGCGACTGACCTGCGCATCTAAAATTCTCTCAAACTATGTGAGTGTCTTCAACGCCACAGCAATTGAGCGTTTGCTGAATGAGGACGCCATTTTCCTTGGCAAAACGAACATGGATGAATTTGCTATGGGCAGTTCTAACGAAAATTCCTACTTCGGAGCGGTAAAAAATCCGTTGGATAATGAGCGCGTGCCCGGTGGCAGTTCGGGCGGTTCGGCGGCGGCGGTGGCGGCAAATTGTGCGCTCACGGCGCTGGGGTCCGATACAGGCGGTTCGGTGCGTCAGCCTGCATCGTTTTGTAACATTGTGGGGCTGAAACCAACCTACGGCAGAGTATCGCGCTACGGTTTGGTAGCATTTGGCTCATCATTCGACCAAATTGGCGTGTTCTCAAAGACGGTTGAAGATGCGGCATTGGTCTTGGAAGTGATTGCTGGCGAAGACCCGCGTGATGCTACGTCTGCAAACGTGCCTGTGCCACACTATAGCAGAGAAATGCAGTTGAGTGACACCATCGCTCATACTGAGGAATCGGTGCCAAGCACAAAGACTCTGAAAGGATTCAAAATCGGCGTGCCAAGAGAGTTTTTCACAGAAGCATTAGACAAGGAAGTGGAGCGCATCATTCGTGCAAAGTTGCAGGAGCTCACCGAGCGAGGTGCAACGCTAACCGAGATAACACTGCCACACTCGGAATATGCACTGGCAACATACTACATTTTAGCCACGGCAGAAGCTTCATCAAATCTGGCACGCTACGATGGTGCACGATACGGCTATCGCGCAGAAAATGTAAGAGACCTCAATGAAATGTATGTGCGCTCTCGCAGCGAAGGCTTTGGCACCGAAGTCAAACGGCGAATCATGCTGGGCACATATGTGCTCTCGGCTGGCTACTACGATGCATACTACAAAAAAGCACAAAAAGTGCGCCGCCTCATTCGCGAAGATTATCAAAAAGCATTTAAGGAAGTTGATGTCATCGTCTCACCGACATCGCCATTCCCACCGTTTCGTCTAGGCGAAAGGCTCAGCGACCCGCTGCAGATGTATTTGGCAGACATTTACACTGTGCCGATGAATCTGGCAGGTGTGCCAGCCATAAGCATACCAGCTGGCTTGACCGCACAAGGGTTACCAATCGGGATTCAATTCGTAGCAAACGCATTTGAGGAAACCAAGCTCTTTCAGGTGGCGCACGCACTGGAGATGCAAGCACAAAGCACCTGAAATAAGCAAGGCATCACAATCACTCAAGAAAAAACACAATGAGCGTATTAGTTAGCAGAGAAACCCGTTTAGTGGTGCAGGGCATCACTGGAAACGAAGGCACCTTCCATGCCGCACAGATGCTGGAATACGGCAGGGAGTTCGGGATTGACTACCTTGTCGCTGGCGTCACCCCGGGAAAAGGCGGCATGCACTATGCTGGCAATGAGAAAGACCGATTTATTCGTGAAGTGCCTATCTACAACACGGTGCGTGAGGCAGTTGCCGCACAGCGTGTGAATACCTCCATCATTTATGTGCCAGCACCTTTTGCCGCCGATGCCATCATGGAAGCGGCTGAAGCTGGGATAGAAGTGATTGTGTGCATCACAGAAGGCATTCCAACCGCCGACATGATGAAAGCATATTGGTTTGTCAAAGAAAAGGGCGCTATCCTTATCGGACCAAATTGCCCGGGCGTGATTACGCCTGAAGAAGCCAAAGTTGGTATCATGCCGGGCTTTATCTTCAAGAAGGGCAATATCGGCGTGATTTCTCGCAGTGGCACACTCACCTACGAATCGGTGTCGCAGCTAAGCAAATTAGGGCTGGGACAATCGACCTGTATTGGAATTGGCGGCGACCCCATCATCGGCACGCGCTTCATTGATGCCGTGAAAATGTTTGCCAAAGACAAAGAGACAGAAGCCCTTGTCCTGATTGGCGAAATTGGTGGCAATGCCGAAGAAGAAGCGGCCGCTTACATCAAGAGAAATTACAAAAAGCCAGTTGTCGGTTTTATTGCTGGGCGCACTGCTCCGCCGGGCAGACGAATGGGACATGCTGGCGCAATTGTATCGGGCGGAAAAGGCACAGCCGATGAAAAACTTGCAGCCATGAAAAAAGCCGGCATCCACATCGTGGAAAACCCTGCGGATATTGGCGAAACCATGCTATATGTCTTGAGCAAAGGGTAAGTCCCTAACAAAGTATGGAGGTGCATCAATGAGAAAAGAGGGCGCTGTTCCCGTTCCATTGCAAGTGCCTCTGGGGGCAAGGCACACGCATACAGTCGCCCTCTTTTCGAAAGTAAATCTAAGGCAGGGCTCTTAGTGAAGTCCTAAGCAAATCCTAAGAAAAACCTAATCCGCCCAAAATTGCCTTCACACCAAAGCTGGAGCGTTCAAGGAACATCTTCATCTGCCTTAGTGTTAAGGTCGGCATCGCAAAGAAATCCCGCATTGGAGAATGGCACTCGTTAAAATTTTTCTACAAGTCAACTTGCGGCATGCAACCCAAGAGTGGGGAAAGTTTCTGCTCTCGGTGTTTGGGGTGGCAGTTGGCGTAGCAGTCTTTCTTGCCATTCGCCTCTCGAACTATTCGGCGTTCAAGTCGTTTGAAGCCACAATCGATAATGTCAATGGCAAAGCGAATGCACAAATCCAATCGCGTAGCGGCGTGCTCTTTTCACAAAGTGTCTTCAAGCAAGTCTTGGAGCTAAAAGAACGGTTGCCAGCGCTCAAAGCCGCAACGCCTGTAACCGAGCAAATCTCTCGCATCAAAGGCACCGATGAAACCCTCATCATTCTCGGCATTGATATTTTCTCCGACCGCCACTTCCGCACATATGAAGACCTCGATGGCGCCGATAGCGAAACATTTCTCCGATTTCTGCTGGAGCCAAATACCATCATCATCTCACAGCGCTTTGCCGAACGCTATCAGCTCAAAAAAGGTCAAACCGTCGAGCTCTTTGCCGATGGGCTCATGAAGCAAGTCAAAATTATCGGCATCTTCAAAACCGATAGACCAACAAATGAAGTCGCCAATTCCTTTGCTGTCATGGATATTGAGCAGGCGCAGCGTGCATTTGGCAAAGAAGGTAAGCTGAATAAAATCGACTTGATACTCGATGACTCGCAAAGTCAAGTGCTGAAAAAATATCTCTCCGAAGTCTTGCCAGAGGATGTGGAAGTGGTTTCAGCAAAAAATCGCGGTGAGCAAGTCGCCAAAATGCTCTCTGCGTTCGAAATGAACCTTGCGGCACTTGCCTTTATCAGTTTGCTGGTAGCCATGTTTCTCATCTACAACACGATTACTACCAATGCGATTCGTCGGCGACGAGAAATTGGCATCTTGCGTGCTTTAGGACTCGGTGCGCTGGAGGTGTTCTCGCTCTTCATCTTGGAAGCCTTGCTGATTGGCGTATTAGGCAGCGCGCTGGGCGTTGGGCTGGGGATTATGCTGGCGCATTATACGCTGCAAAGCGTGGCAAGCACCATCACAGCGCTCTACATCTTTGTTGCTGTCAAAGAAGTGCAAATCGATTGGGCGGTTTGTGCCTCGGCATTTGGAATCGGAGTGGTGGCATCGGTGGTGTCGGCGCTGTATCCAGCGCTGGAAGTCTATAGGGTGCATCCGCGCGAAGCCTTTCATGTTCAAGCCTTCGAGCAGAAGTTTTCACTGAATTTGCGGCGCATCGTGATAAGCAGCGTCACGCTGTTGATATTGGGCGTCCTACTGGCGCAGTTGCCCAGTTTGAATGGCAAACCGATTTTCGGCTATGCGTCAGCGGTTTGTGCAATCTTGGGGTTTGCTTTGCTCTCACCGGAAGTGGTAGTGCTCTTGCGCCGCCTGTTTGAACGCGCAGCAAAGCGGCTCTTCGGCATCGAGGGCAAATTAGCAGCCAACAACCTTGCTGAGTCACTTAACCGCACGGCGACAGCCATCAGCGCCTTGATGGTTGCCGTGGCCATGCTAATTGGCATCAGTGTCATGGTCGGCAGTTTTCGCCAAACGGTGGCATACTGGATTGACCAAACGCTTCGAGCAGATGTGTTCATTGCGCCTGCTGAACGCTTTGCAGTCGGGTCGAATGTGCCAATTGCGCGAGAGGTGCTCGACTACGTGCGCGCCTTGCCTGAAACCAAAGCCGTAGATGAATTCTCTGCACGCCCGATTACGCTCGATGGCAAGCCAACTGTGCTGTGCGCCCCAAATTTTGAGACCGTCAGGAATTGCACGCAGTTGCTTTTCCGAAAAGGCAATAGCCACGACATTTTAAGTGAGGTAGTTGCAAACGAACAAACAGTAGTCGTGACAGAAGTCTTCGCCAATAAGTTCGGCTACCGTGAAGGCGATTCCCTGACGCTGGTGTCGCCAACAGGAACGCGCAAGTATCGCATTGCTGGCGTCTACTACGACTATGCGTCCGACCGAGGCTTGATTGCTATGCACCGAGCGCATTTTGAGAAATTTTGGCAGGATAACAAACTCAACAACATCGGCGTCTACCTGCATGACAAATCGCAGGCGGAGCGTATCGTTGAGCAAATCCGCAAGACCTTTGCTGACCGAGCCCCAATTTTGGTCTACTCAAACTTAGGGCTGCGCCGCCGTGTGTTAGATGTCTTCGACCAGACCTTTGCCATCACATATGTATTGCAGTTTGTGGCGATGGCAGTTGCAGCGATGGGGGTGATTAGTTCGCTAATGGCTATCATTTTAGAGCGGCGCCGAGAAATTGGCATCCTGCGCTCAGTAGGTGCAAGTGCAGAGCAAGTGCGAAACATCACGCTCATTGAAGCGGCGTTGATGGGCGTAATGGCGTCTGTGCTAGGCATTGTGTGCGGCATGGTCTTAGCGTTGATTCTGATTTATGTCATCAACTTGCAGTCATTTGGCTGGACGATTCAGGTGCATTTGCCAATAGGTGCCATCCTTAGTGCAGTGCTACTGGTGGTGGCAACAGCTCTGGTGTCAGGATGGATTCCAGCTCGCTATGCCATGCGTTTGGCTGTGGCTGAACAAGTTCGCTTTGAATGAGTGCTAAAGCATGCGCCGCCTCTGATACAGCCGAGAAGCCTCGTCAGCAGTCTTCACCAAATTGGGAATGTTCAAAGGCTTGGTGAAAAATTGGTAAATCAGGCGCTCTTTGAGAAAGGGCTCAACTTTCTCAAAATCCACAAAGCCTGACATCATGATGATAAAGAGGTCCTTATCCACCGCTCTAAGTTTTCTTGCTAACTCAATGCCATTCATCTCAGGCATTGCATAATCAACAATACACACAGAAACCCGACCTTTATTTTCCTTGATAAACTCCAAGGCAGGTTTTCCAGCAGAAAACGTGGCAACCTCATGGGTCATGGCAAAAATCTGCTTGAGCGCCTCTAAGAGGTCGACGTTATCATCAACAATTACGAGCATACAGTTGTGATTAGTTCTTGTTTTTATGAATAGTTGAAGCACTATCTGGGTAATCCGTAATGAGACCATCGACTCCGAGCTCAAGCAGAGCCTTCATGTCGCTAAGGGTATTGACCGTCCAAGGAATGAGCTTCATGCCACGCTGATGCACCTGAGCAACCAGCTCAGCATTGACGAGGCGGTAGTACGGACTGTAAATATCTGGTGTGAACCCTAAGCGTTGAAGATTCTCGCTAAGGCTCATGGTGTTTTCGACGAGCAGGGCGAGTGAGAGGGTTGGATCGAGTTTGCGCATGGCTTGCAGGGCGCGCACATCAAAAGATTGTACAGTTGTTCGGGCAATCATACCAGCTTGTTGAAGTTCTTTGTAGAGCAGTTGGGCAAATTCGTCGGGGGCGGGATGAAATTTCCCATCGCCTTCGGGTGTAGATTTGATTTCAATGTTGAATCGCACAGGCTTGAGCTTGTGCTGGAGGCAGTAAGCGTCGACTTCACGAAAGACATCAGAGAGCAGGGGTTTGGTTGCGGCAATCGGTTGTTGCCTTGGAAAACGAGCATGACCGCGTTTGCCCACATCAAAGCGCTGAATTTCGCTGTAAGTCATCTCGTAGATGTTGAACTGTTTTTCCGTAGCCGCATCAATAGGAGTGCCATCTGGTGCGGTGCTAATTTCATGCGAAAACCACGGTTCGTGCGAGACCACGATACGCTTATCTTTTGAGACCACGACATCGCACTCTAAGGTATTAACGCCATACTCCAGCGCCTTGAGAAAGGATGGAATGGTATTTTCAGGGGCAAGACCGCGTGCGCCGCGATGACCTTGCAAATCAAACTCCTTTAGGTAGGTTGCCTCTGATGTAGGGGGTGAGTGTTGCATAACGGCACAGCCCAAAACAAAGGTTAAAGAAATCAGTGTAGAAGAAAAAATCCGCAAAGCTATCATGAAAATTTAGTTTTGCACATCGCTTTTGGCTTCAATACCGAGTCGCTTCATTTGGTAGCGCAAAACATGGCGCTCAATGCCCAAGAGTTTAGCGGCGCGCAGTTGGTTGCCACGTGTCTGCGCCAGTGCGGCTAAGATATACTCTCGCTCGATACATTCAAGGTGTGCTTTAAGAGAAAAGTTATCAGGAAATTTTATAGCTGACACAGTATCGGCGTAAGTTTCGCCAGCAGGTAAACCCTCGTGGGCAGGGGGCGAAGTTGATGCAGTTGATGCGGTAGGCGTTTCCACATCAATGGCAAGCCCTAAATGTTCTGGCTGGATTATTCCATCACTTGGAGTGATAATTGCGGCGCGTTCGACAACATTCTTCAATTCACGCACATTGCCTTTCCATTTGTAGGAAAGAAGTGCTTTGAGCGCACTGTCGGAAAATGTCAAACGCTTGCGCATCGTTTGGGAGAAAAGATTAAGAAAAAAACTGGCTAAGTGTGTAATGTCTTCTGCACGCTCACGCAAGGGCGGTATGACAATCGGAAAGACTTGCAAACGATAGTAGAGGTCTTCACGAAACTGACCTTTCTCGATAGCGAGCGCAAGGTCTTTGTTCGTGGCAGCAATGATGCGCACATCCGTCTTGATTTCTTTCAGACCACCGACACGACGAAAACTTTTGGTCTCCATCACTTTCAAAACCTTTGCCTGCATGGTCAGCGGCATATCGCCAATTTCATCTAAGAAAAGCGTGCCCCCATCCGCATATTCAAGCAGACCAATCTTTTTGCTACGTGCATCCGTAAATGCCCCGGGCTCATGACCGAAAAGTTCCGACTCTAAAAGATTATCTGGAATTGCAGCACAATTGAGCTCGACAAAAGGTTTGGATTTGCGTGCCGATTGCAAGTGAATGAACTGCGCAACATGCTCTTTGCCAACACCACTTTCACCAAGAATTAAAACAGTGGTATTGTTGGTCTGCGCCACTTGAGAAGCAAGCTCATAGACTTTGCTCATCTGTGGTGAAGGACAAAGCACAAACTCTGACTTGATGGCACGCCTGGCAAAGGTCTCTTGCAAGTAGCGAACCTGATGTTTGAGAGAAATTTTCTCGACAAGTTTTGCAACGGCAAGCTTTAATGTCTCCAAATCAAAAGGCTTCAGAATGTAATCGGCAGCGCCTTGACGAATCGCCTCAATTGCAGTCGGCACAGAGTTGTAGGCGGTCAGCATCAGAACCTGAATACTTTCATCAAATGCTTTGAGTTCAGCCAGCACTTGTAATCCATTCATATCTGGCATCATGAAGTCGAGAATCACAATGTCTGGGGAAAATTTTTTCACAACACTCAATGCTTCTCGTCCGTTGTGAGACACTTCAACATGGTAGCCTTCCTCGGTGAGGACTTCCTTAACAAACTCGGCAACCGAATACTCATCATCGACGACCAAGATGCTTGTCATAGCAGCAGGACTTTATTGTTTTGATGGTGTTAGGTGTTATGCGATTTGTGCCCTTGGGCAGAATCGAACTGCCGACACACGGTTTAGGAAACCGCTGCTCTATCCACTGAGCTACAAGGGCGAAGGAACTCTCTCAACACCGCAAGTAAAACCGCTCCGAAATCTACCGTGAAGAATGCTCCCAGCCATGAATTCTAAACTGAGAACTTAGCAGAAGTCTATGTGCTCAACACCGTGCAATGAATATACACAAAAATGTGCCGTTGCACTATTTTTGCTCGGCTCGAGAAGACTCCGCTCACAAAACAAACATGCCTTGCACAAATGCTACCCTTGAAACTTTTTCGCGAACCTAAGTGTGTTTTCTGGCGTAAGGGTCTATGCTGAATATAGCAGTTTAATTTTAACCAAGCGCAATTCTCAAATGTGGCGAACCTTCAGTTTGGGTTCACTGAGCATGGCATTCTTGCTGTGGATGGTCATCAGCACAGCATGTCAGCAGCGAGAAGCCTTCCAGTATGCCTCACCTGCTTATACACTCGTATTGCCAAAAGACCATGCAGCGCATCGCAAATTCCGAACTGAATGGTGGTATTACACTGGACATCTTACTTCAAAAGAAGGGCGCAAATTTGGCTACCAGCTTACCTTTTTCCGTACTGCACTATCGCTGCAGGATGCAAAGCCAAGCGAAGAAATGGCACAGAAGCATGTTTATTTTGCACACTTTGCCATCACTGATGAAGACAATCGCCAATTCTACTTCAAGGAAAAGCAGTCGCGCGGAGCATTTGGCGAAGCGAATGCAGAAGAAGATTACTACAAGGTATTCATCGGAAATTGGTCGGTGCAAGATGTGGGCAAATACATGCTGTTGCAAGCCGAGACCGATTCAATGGAGCTGGTGTTGATTCTCGAGCCACTTAAACAAGCAGTCTTGCACGGCGAAAAGGGCTATTCTCGCAAAGGTGATTCACCGCAGAATGCCTCCATGTATTACTCCTACACGCGTCTGAAATCTACAGGCGCACTCACGCTTAACGGTGTGCGCTACACAGTGGAAGGCGAAAGCTGGAAAGACCATGAATTCGGCACATCGCAATTAGACCAAAATTCTGTGGGCTGGGATTGGTTTTCCATGCAGCTTTCCGATAGCACTGAGCTGATGCTCTATACCTTGCGGCAGACGGATGGAAGTGTCGGACGCTTCTCGAGCGGCACATTCGTCGCTGCAGACGGAAGCACACAACACCTGACCAAAGATGAATTCAACATAGAAGTCTTGGCACAATACACTTCCAAAAAGTCTGGAGCGACCTATCCCGCAAAGTGGAACATTAGCGTGCCAAAAATAGGCTTGAAGGTTACGCTGACGCCAACTGTGCAAGAGCAGGAGCTTATCACGCAGGAGTCAACACGCATTACATACTGGGAAGGCAGCGTAAGCATTACTGGCACCCGCGAAGGAAAGCCATTGACAGGAAAAGGCTATGTGGAACTAACAGGCTATGCTAAGCCTCTTAATCTCTAGGTTGTGTCGACCTGAAAAGGATATGACTTGAGCCGATTATGACCAGTGTCTTGCAAATGCACTGTCATGCTGAGCGAAGCGTAAGCGAAGTGAAGCATCCATAATGGGTTCCTCGCTCTGGCTCGGAATGACATCTTCACCCCTGTCATGCTGAACGAAGTGAAGCATCCACAATGGATTCCTCGCTTGCGCTCGGACTAACAAAAGACAAGTGCGGAGCAGTGTGGCAAAACCTACACATTCATTTGTCAACACGACATAAGCAAAAGAGATATGCTGGATGATTTGCCCAAAGAAGCATTCTTGCGTCAGGATGAGTCGCCAGATGAGCTGTTTTACAGTGTGCCTCGCTTTGTAACACACATTGATGAAGGTGCAATTGCCGCCGTCACGCAGCTCTATCGAGAATACTTTCCGCCCAACTCAGTGATTTTGGATTTGATGAGCAGTTGGGTAAGCCACCTGCCTGAAGAGGTGCAATACCAGCGCGTGGTAGGTTTGGGAATGAATCGTGAAGAGTTGGCGGCAAACCCACGCCTAAGCGAATTTGTGGTGCAAAATCTTAATGTAAATCCCATCCTTCCCTTCAAGGATAGCGAATTTGACGGTGCTGGCATCTGCGTCTCAATTGACTACCTGACCAATCCTGTGGCTGTGCTGCGCGAAGTCGGGCGTGTGCTTAAGCCTGATGCACCGCTGGTGATTACGTTTTCAAACCGATGCTTCCCGACCAAAGCAATTCTCATTTGGCTCTGCACCAACGATGTACAGCATCAATACTTGGTCAAGTATTTTTTGGAAAAAGCTGGCAACTGGTATCGGATTGAGCTATTGGACCGTAGCCCAAAGCAGGGCGACCCGCTTTACGCTGTGGTAGCACGCCGATTACCAAGTTGAGAAAATTTCGTCAAGGTGCTTGACAATGCGTTCAGCAGTGCGTCCGTCCCACTTTTCGGGAATTTTGCCTTTCTTTGCTTTCCCAGAAAGTGTGCGCAAAGCGGTTTCACAAACTTCCTTTTCATCGGTACCAACAAGCAAGTTTGTGCCGACTTCAATAGTAATCGGGCGCTCTGTGTTTTCACGCATGGTCAGGCAAGGGACGCCTAAAACGGTGGTTTCCTCTTGCACTCCACCTGAATCGGTGATAACCAAAGCCGCCTCTTTCATCAGTTTCAAGAAATCAATGTAGCCCTGCGGTTCAATGAGTTGCAGACCAGAGATGGCTTGGGCTTTTTCAAGAAGTCCAAATGTTTGCAACATCTTGTGGGTGCGCGGGTGGATAGGAAAAACAATCTTGGATTTTGTAGCAATAGTCTCAAAGATGCGGAGAATTTTTTCAAGACTGTCTTTCTCATCCACATTGCTGGGGCGATGTAAAGTAACCAGTGTATAACTCTTAGGCGATAAGCCTAATTGCTCGAGAATCTTTGAGGCATTGGCTTTCTCGATGTGCGAGACGAGGCAATCAATCATGATATTGCCCACGAAGAAAATTTTTTCGTCGGGCACACCTTCCTTCATGAGGTTATAGACGCCAGAAGGCTCACTGACAAAAAGCAGGTCGGAGACACTATCGGTAACAATACGGTTGATTTCTTCAGGCATGGTGCGGTCGCCACTGCGCAAGCCGGCTTCAATGTGAGCAACGGGCACGAGCATTTTTGCCGCAACAATAGAGCATGCCAGCGTAGAGTTGACATCGCCAACGACAATAACCATGTCTGGCACCTCCTTTTGCAAGACTTTCTCAAACTCGACCATTATCTTTGCGGTCTGTTCGGCATGAGAGCCAGAGCCGACGCCCAAGTAAATATCGGGTTGTGGAAGTTGAAGTTCCTCAAAGAAAACTTTGGACATTTTCTCGTCGTAATGCTGACCTGTGTGCAAGATGATTGAGTGATAGCGCTGAGTCTTTTGCAGTTCTCGATGCAGGGGCGCAATTTTCATAAAGTTGGGTCGCGCGCCAGCAACTAAGATGAGTTTTCGCAAGCTAAAGAATGCGTTTTGCGTTTAACAGAACATACAAGAAAGTGATACACAAAAATAACATTTTGCTATGGATTCGTGTAGGGCTAGTCTGGGGGCTGTGCGGCGTAGCATGCTCATGGTGCAAGGCACAAACCAGAGTTGCATCAAATCCAACACCAAAGCCCTCGCAAGATACGGTAAAGTTGGTTACGGTGGTCTTAGAGCGCGCCAATGAAGTAACTGGCGGGGAATTCATTGACTCGACGGTCTCACCACCGCTACTTGAGGAATTTCGTGCCGCCACTGGCAATGTGCTCTTTCGTGAAAGTACGACAACCGTGGAATGCGATACAGCAGTGCAATTTCTGACCACACGCAAAATTCGTGTCGTGGGCAATGTCAAAATCGTGCGCGATACGGTAACGATTACTGGCTACGAAGGTTTCTACTTTCCAGATGCGCGTCGCTCTGAACTCAAAAAAGATGTAACGCTTTCCGATACCAAAGTGCTACTCAAAAGTGATTCTGGCATTTATTTAGGCAATCAACGCTGTGCAATTTTCAGTGGTAGTGTCTCGCTCAAGGATAGCGCAAGTATGGTCTTTTGTGATAGCCTGGTCTATTTTCGCGACAATGCGCGCTCGCAAGCCTTCCGCAATGTTCGCCTCATCAACTTTGCCGACAATGCCATCATCACAGGCGGATATGCTGAACACTTCAACAATAGTGGATATAGCTTCATCATTCAGCAGCCACTGCTAACTAAAATTGATAGCACGCAAAACGGCAAGGTTGATACGCTCTTGATTCGTGCCGTGAGAATGGACTCCTATCGCGGTCAGCAAGATAGTGTGCCTCGCATAGAGATGCAGGATAGCGTGAGAATTCGCTGGGGTACCGACCTTTATGCCAAAGCAAAAAATGCAACATATCGGCTCAAAGACCAAAAAATTTTGCTCTACGGTCAACCTATTGTCTGGTTCGAGCGCTCACAACTTACTGGCGACTCCATGGTAGTGCAACTCAAGGAGCGTGAAAAAAAACTGCGTATCGAGAAAGTCTATATCTATCGAAATGCATTTTTGGTATCGAAGGACTCGCTTGATAAAACGGGGCTAAAGTTCAATCAAGTCTCTGGGATAGATATGGTTATCACGTTCGATGACAGTGCGCGTATTCAACAGGCAGATGTCTACAAGCAAGCTCGAAGTTTGTATTACACCTACGATGGCACAAAGCCACGCGGCGCCAACGCATCGAGCGGTGATGAAATCAACATTTACTTTCGTAACAACCGCGTGCGTCGAATTCGAGTTCGAGGCGATGTGGAAGGCGAGCAGTATCCTGAGCGGTTACTGTTTCGCAAGGATTTGAACCTGCCCGGATTTCAGTGGCGCGAAACCGAAAAGCCAGTGCTATGAACCCCCTGACAACATTGCCAACCCTGCGCCTGAAGGTCGCACAGCTACTAAAACGGCTCTATACCTCACAGTTTATCCGCAATGCCTCGCTGGTCATGGTGCTCAGTGTAGTTTCAAAAACTTTGGCATTTTTTGCCTCAGCATTTGCAGCCAAGTCTATGGGACCTGTCCACTACGGCATTTCTGGCATAGCACACACCAGTGCCCTTCAAGTTGGATTGCTCTACTACTTAGGACTCGATACCGTGGCAATTCGGCGTATTGCAGCAAACAAATATGCCGACAGTACATGCAAACTGATAGAGACCATTATCACGCTGCGATTATGCATTGCAAGCGCTATCGCACTGATTTGGACAGGAGCGGTTTGGCTAATGGCAGATGAACTGCATAAAATGGCATGGACCTGCGCAGGCGTAATCCTGTGGCTGAATGCCTTACAACTGAATTTCGTCTTCACCGCCATTGAAAAAATGCCCACGCTCAATGCAATTCAGACCTTTGCGACCAGCCTTTCGGCACTCGGTATATTTCTCGTCTTCAAACCGGGGGCACCAGCTGGGTTGGATTTGGTCTTTACAGCAACTTCGACAGCTATCATAATTGGGCTGAGCTGGATGGCATATTGGCGCGAGTTTGGACGCTGGCCTGTGTCAAGTGTATTGTTCCACTTGCCAACAGCAGAGCTGCAAAATGTACTTAGTGAGTCATGGAAGTATTTTGTAACAGTGCTCGTCTTGTATCTTTTCACCTTCTTTCAAATTCCATTGATAGAGATGCTCTCGAGCACACATGAAGCAGGTATCTACCGCACTGCCTTTGCCTTGACATCGGGATTAGACTACTTTTTGCAGAGTTTCTACCTACTGCTTTTTCCGCGTGTCATTGCATGGAAAGAGCAGAATGAGCAAGTCTTGGCTGAGCAGCAGCAGCGTGCCTTTTTGCTCTTCAGTGCCCTTGGTGTTGCCATAGCAATAGTGGTGTGGATTGGAGCACCAATTTTCTACAAGCATTTTTTAGGACGAGAATTTTTAGCAGGAGTAGATGCCTGTCGAATCCTGATGCTGGCTAAACTCACGGGTTTTGCTGTGCAAATTTACATACAGCTACTGATGGCAATGAAGCGTGATACGGATTTCATGATTATCTCTTGCCTTGGGGCGGCAATCAGTCTGACGCTCAGCCTGTTGCTTATTCCAAGCATGGGCGGTTTTGGTGCAGCATGTGCTGCAGCGACAGGCGAGATGATAATTAACGCATCATCTGTGCTGTGGTTTAGAAAGCTGAGACAGGCTCAATTGGCAGTAGCGGAGGCAAAATCATAAAGATAGCCTAAAGCACATACAAGTGAAGAACAATACGATTTGGTGTGTAGCTATTGGTACAGCTTGAGCCGTGAGAGATGGCAGAGAAAAAGAGCCTCGAAGCATTAGCATTTACATTGGTGGCAATACTTCGAGGCTCTTGAAGTGAGGTAAAAATTGAGCTCATATAAACGGTGCAGACAAGTTACTGCAAAGTGCAGCGGCAAAGTCAAGCGGCTAAGTTCAAGTGCTGAACAAGCCCAAGACAGGAATCAGGATGAATGTGAAGCACTGCACAATAGACATGCCCTTGCTCGATTTACTCATTCAGACGACGAAACCATCGTGAGAGAGTGCGCTTCAGCTGGCGCATAGTTCGGCGTAGTGAAAAGCGAGCTAACACTTCATCTTCAGAGCTTTCAAGGAAACGCTCGCAGTACTCTTTGAGGTTCATCTGCATACGAAGCTGGAGGCGACGGTAGCGCATTTCACCGAAGAAGTGAGCAATATCGCGCTCATTGGCTTGACGCATGCGCACTTGCGATTCATAGTCACAGTTTTCTCTGACGCGCCGCATTTCTTCTAAGCGCTCTTTAAGATAGGCGATTTCCTTGCGTGTCAGCTCGCCCGAGTAAATGTAGAGCTCGGGAATTTCAAGGAAATCAAAATTATCGAGTTGAATGTTGGAGAGCAGTTTTTCATTGCGCTTGTCAACTTTGCCGGTCATGTTACTTCCTCCCTTCCAGCGGATTTAAAAAGTGGGATATAGCAGGCAAAATTTGACAAACTATATTGTGATTTCAAAACGAGTGGCAAGAAATGGTTATGCAGCTTTATAGGCGCGGCGAATTTCGTAAAGCGTGAGCACAGGAATAGTCTCAGCCTTTATGAAGCCAGCTTCGCGCATCATCATGGTCAAGTTGCCTTTGAGAAAATCCTCTGCATATGGCTCAAGAAAGAGCATGCTGCTGATGTGCCCACCAATCTTTGACAACTCACTTGACTGTGCACCATCGAACACAATAAACACACCGTTAGGCTTGAGCACTCGCAATGCTTCGCGCATCACATTCAGGCCAGCACTGGGTGGCAACTCATGAAATAGAAGTGAAGCAGTAACGGCATCGAACGAGTTGTCTTCAAACGGCAGATGCTCGGCATTAGCATGGAGGAAAGTGATGTTATAAAATGAGCGCGCCTTGAGCTTTGCTGCAGCAATCATGTAGGGAGAAAGGTCAATGCCTGTGATGTGTGCATGTGGCAAGTGCTCTGCAATGAAGCGAGTTGCTGTGCCCGTGCCGCAACCTAAATCCAAAACATTGCTGACATCTTTTGGAAAGGTCTGTGCAAGGGTTGTGCGCAAGTAGGTCTCGCTAGGAAAGAGAATCTTGTTAGTGATGGGGTCATATGTAATTGCGGCATCTTTGTTGAGATAGCCACCATCGACACTGTGAAAATCTTGTAAATAGTATTCTGGGTAGTGCAAATCTGGATTGGCGACTTTTTCAGCCTCGGCTTGCAAGTCAACACCATCAAAAATGCGTTCAGTCAGCAGCGGTCGCAGCCATGCTTCGTTGGCTTCGAGAAAATTGACAATACCTTGCTGAATAAAGTTGCGAGCAACTTTCATACTGCAGAAGATAAGCGTTGTAGAAAGGTAGTAACTGTAACGACAATCTCTGGTTCGACGTTTCAAAAAGTGCTACGAGAGAGCTTGTGTGCTCAATAAGCTGAGCAACAGCAACATGGAACGCACTCTGCCTTCCAGCAGTATCAGAAAAGAATCCAAAGCGGAAAGATGCAAAATTTCTCAGTTGTGCTAATTGATGATTGCGAGCTATTGCGTCTCTCAAGGGTATTCAATCAAAGTTAGCTTATGCAAAATAAAGAGAGTTCTCACCACGATGCTTGCAGACAATGAGGAACGGTCTGCAGAGAAGAGCTCATCAAATGTTCTGTTGTAATTCTTCCTTGAATCGTATAGCACTGTTATGGTGCACAAAAGAGTGTTGGAGCCTGTGTTGGAGCCTGAATCAAATCGGGCAGGTCTTGCATTGAAAAATTTTTTGCACTATACTCGAGCTGAGCACAAAAGAAAAGCAGTGCAGGCGTTGCACAAGCCGCAAGAGCACACTGCACTGATGACACAAGATCACTCTATCACAAAACAACAAAACAAGCGATGAAGAGAGCGATACTATGCTTCGTAGCATTATTTTGGCTGAGCGCGCTTAGCCAAGCACAGCAGCAGACTCAAACCATCTCTGGTCGAGTCATAGATGCTGAAACAAAGGAAGGATTGCCCGGTGCTGTGGTCTCCATTCCAGCCCTGCGCATCGGCAGCTCAACGAACGCTAATGGCGAATACTCCTTCAAGGCACCAGTGGGGAAGCATACCGTTGAAGTCAAACTCATCGGCTATGAATCCAAATCCCAAACCATTACGCTGACAGCCGATGAACCCGTCAGACTGGATTTTGCCCTCAGAGTCAAAGCCTCACAAGCTGAAGAGGTCGTGGTCTTGGGTCTGTCTGGTGAAATTGAACGCAACAAGCTGGGCGCAGCAGTCGGCACGGTCTCTGGTGAGCGCATCAATAACATTGCCTCACCAGCGGCAATTGACGGACTGTCTGGGCAAGTAACTGGTATTCAGGTCACGCGCGGTTCTGGCGTGCCCGGTGGCTCAACTTTTATCACCGTTCGTGGTCCAAAATCCATCCGGGGCAGCTCAGAGCCAGTCTACATTGTGGATGGTGTCATCATTGACAACTCTCAAACCAGCCCAAACCAAGCGGCTGTGGATGCTGGGGCGCGTGCGATTGACATCAATCCGCAAGACATTGAATCGATCGAGGTGTTGAAAGGTCCGGCGGCGGCGGCGATTTATGGTGCAGTGGCGGGCAATGGTGTCATCATCATCAACACCAAGAAGGGCAAGTATAACAGCAACGAGCGCCCGACGAAAATCAACGTGGCTGGGTTTTATGAGACATCCAGTCCGTTGGGTTCAATTGATTTGCAGAAGGAATACGGTCAGGGCGTCAATGGCATTGCTGGACCGAATGCTTATCGAGAACCTGGGCCTGGAGAGACGCGTGGAACACCGGGCGTTGCGCTATCTTGGGGACCGAGGATACAGCCGGGTCAGCCTGTGTATGACCAGCTGAATGGGATTTTTCGCACGCCGAACAGTTTTCAGCAAACCATCAGCGTGTCGGGCGCGGCGTCATACTTTGACTACTATGTAGGGGGCACCTTTGACCAGAATCAAGGGGTGTTCAGAAACTCGGACCTAAACAGGAGTAACTTTCGTGCAAATGTAGGATTTACGCTGCTGCCTGGGGTGCGTTATACTACCACAAACAACTATATTATTTCACAGACACTCATCCCCACCGTTGGAAACAGCATTTCGGGTATCTACCTGAGCGCGTTGCGCACACCGCCGACCTTTGACAACACTCGCGCATATGAGCCAGACGGCTCACAGCGGCGTTATGGACCGTACGACAACCCAATTTGGACGCAAGAGAACAACTCCTACACGTCACGGTTGAGTCGTTTCATTCACAACTCGGCGTTGAACTGGGATATTTATCAAGAACCAACTTCAGGGTTGTTCTTGGGTGCAAGAGCACAGTTGGGCTTAGACCGCTATGACCAGACGAATGTCTATATCTTGGCGCGTGGCGCAAGAGATGCGAACTTCGGTCCTGGCGGTGCGGGTGCAATTGTTACAGACCCGCGTTTTGACAATCAGTTGAATCTAGAATTTTCGGCGACGGCGAAGTATAACTTTACCAAAGACATTCGGGCGACGCTGATTGCGGGCGGGCAGTATATTTCGCTTCGTCGTGATGCCATCAATGCACAAACAAACGACATTTCACCCTTCTTCAGTCAGTTGAATTCAGGTGCAACACAAGTTGCCTCATCATCTCGTGTGGAATCGGTGCTCATAGGGCAGTTTGGACAACTGACGGTGGATGTCTTTGACCGTATTGCTTTGACGGCGAGTTTGCGGCGAGATGGGTCATCGGCGTTTGGGACGAGTCAGCCGTTTTCTTTCTTCCCGAAGGCTGGGTTGTCATACAATCTTGGTCAGGAGAGTTTCATGGAGGGTTTGAAGGGGATTGTGGATAATGTGGTGATTCGTGCTGCATATGGGGAGTCGGGTTCGCCGACGCAGCCTGACCCATATGCTACAAACTTTCTTTACACCTCAGGCGGCATTACAGGCTCATTTGCAAGAGGCACATGGTCGAACCGCTTAGGCTTTGCGGGTATCAATGCCTCAACGGTCGGTGGAGCGACACAAGATGTTCGTCCAGAACGGTTAGTAGAACGTGAGATTGGGCTAAACTTGGGATTTTGGAACAACCGCATCAATGTAGAGGCAAACTACTATGTACAGACCATATTTGATATGATTGTCTCATTCCCTGTGCCAATTTCCACGGGATATAACTCTGTGCTTCGCAATGCAGTATCTATGACCAATCAAGGCTTCGAGCTGGCAATTCAGGGCACGATTCTCAACACGCCTGAGTTGACATGGAATGCGACGATTAACTACACGCGCTTCAACAATGTGGTCAATTCTCTATCAGGAGCAGCACCAATTTCGTTAGGAGGCTTTACAGGCATCGCCGAGCCATATGTCAATGCGGGCCAACCATATGGTGCACTTTTAGTGCCGGGCTGGCTGCGAGACCAGAATGGAAATATTGTGCGTTCAGGTCGAACATGGGTGCAGGTTGATGCAAACGGCAATATGGTGCGAGATGCCAACAACCGTGTCATCAGCGTGGCGCCCAATTCGCCAAATTCCCGGTTGGTGGTATCTGGCGCATTCAGCACCCGTGATGTTGCCAATAACGGTGCAATCGCAGGACTGATCGGCGCGCCAGTGCAAGACGCACAGCCCATATTCGGTGCAGCTAACCCGTACCCAGCTTACACCTTGGCTGTGCGCAACGACTTTCGCATCTTGAAGAACCTTTCCATCAGCATCCTGTTTGATGGCGTGTTTGGTAACCAAATCTTCAACGGCACGCAAGGTGGTCTAATCAACTTTGGAACTTGGGGACCGACCAGAGACCGTGAAGAACCTGCTTTCTTCGAGGGTGAGCCCATCATTGTGGACCCTGCACGCACAACGCCACTCACGCTGTTTGGAGTAACCTATCAGCCTGGGCAGCAAGTGCAAAGAACAGTGCTGTATCGTGGGTTTTTGAGTGGATTTATTATTGCCGAGCCGCACATACAGGATGGGAGTTTTCTGCGCCTCAGGGATGTAACGATTCAATACAATTGGGATATTTTGAAGGACTTTGGCATCAGCCAAGTGACATTCATTTTCTCGGGGCGTAATCTTGCAACATTTTTCAAGAGCTACACAGGCTATGACCCTGAAGTCAACACCTTCGGTAACTCAAATGCGCGCGGCATTGACTGGTTCCAGTTTGCGCAGATTCGCTCTCTGCGTTTTGGTGTGCAGCTCACATACTAAAATTAGAAATTCGTAACTGTTCTCCTTTGCAGAAAAGACAAATCACTAATAAACTTCGTCAGAAGAGAAACTATGAAAAACCGATTACCATTCAAGCTTCGCCTTGCCAGTATGGTCGCAGTTGCTATGCTATGCATACAGAGCGGCTGCAGCGTAGACCCAAACCTGAACAACTCACCTAATGCGCCAAATGAAGCCGTTATTGGCACAATTGATGGACTCAATGCGCTGACCGTAGGCTTGATTTCAGGCGGCGGAGATTTCTACTCTGGTGACCGTGCAATGTTTGCCTCAATTTGGACATGGCAAATCATCAATGCCGACGGGCGCTCACAAATTTTGCAGTGGAACGACTACGCCCAGTCGGTCGTCAATGAATTTAACCTCATCTGGCTACAAGGCTATCAGGTCGTCAAATCCGCTAACGACATTTTGCGCATTGCGCCAACCGTATCCATGCCCAGTGAATTGCGCAACACTTACATGGGCATTGCCTTCTGGTATAAAGCGCTGGCATTAGGCGAATTGGCAGCACTCTTTGGCTCTATCCCGATTCAGAGCTTAGAGGATGCAGGCGACTTTATCAAGCGCTTCGACCCGCCGCCATTTGTCAGTCAGGCTGAAGCCTATAGGCAAGTTCAAATCAATTTGGATTCAGCGTTAGCACGCTTTAGCGCTGGAACGGTTGCCCTGCCACAAGACCTTATCTACGGCGGTAACCGCGCCAACTGGATTGCAGCAACGCGCTCGCTCAAAGCACGCTACTTTTTGCATGTCAAGAATTACACGGAAGCACTCACAAATGCTAATGCTGGACTTTCGGGTAACACACCAAGCGTCAGAGCACGTGCCAATGCCTCGAATCCTAATGAAAATGCGCTCTTTGGTAGATTTTTAGCTAATGAGCAAGGCTTTCCTGTGCGCGCTGACAAATACTTCATGGATATTCTACAGAACAGAGATGAGATTTCAGGACCGAATGCACTTTCTCGCGCAGCAGGAGACGACGGCAAAATTGACACTCGAATCCCACGCTACTTTGAAGCCCCAACTGCCTCGCCAGCGCGTGGCTCATTCTTCGGCTATGCATATGTGCCGAACCGATTCAGCGCCCGCACAGGCAATACCCAGCGCGATTCAGCAGAACGCTCACCGGCAGGAGCGGCTTTCCTCAATAGAGCGCCGGGCGGATACGGCAACATCGGTACCGATTTCCCCATCATGAGTGCCGTAGAGACTGATTTCATTCGTGCAGAGTGTCTGGCACGCACAGGTGCCTTAGATAGTGCCATCACACTGCTGAATCGACTCAGGGCATTAGGAGGCTTAGGAGACTACCGCGGACCAAGAGAACAATTGGATGTGGTTAGAGAAATCCTGCGCCAAAAATACATCGCTCTGTTCCTTGAAGGACAAGCATACCACGATATGCGCCGCACCAACACCTTGCCACGCCGTGCTGATGGCGGCGGTAGAGCGCCTCTGCGCTTTACATACCCGATTAACGAACGTCTGCGTCGACCTGATGTCCCAGCCGACAATGACGCGCTGGTCTCAGCGCTGGTCGGAAATTCTATCTTGTAGCAGTTGTAGTGTTGAGTGACTTGCAAATGGCGCAGCAGAAGTGTTGCGCCATTTTCTTTTTTCAGAACTAATTTTGGTAGCATACTGGATTGCCTTCTTGAGGAAGTAGAACATGCGTCAATATCTGTTTCTGCTTAGTGCGCTACTCTGCATCTGGCAACCCATAGCGGCACAGACAGCAAGCGAACTCTATGAGTCAGCACTTGCGCATCTTGCTAAAGATGCATACAGCGCCGCACTCATTGAGTTCGAGAAAGCGATTGCAAAAGACTCCGCCTACTGGCGTGCCTACTGGGGAAGAGGCTACACGCGCCTCATTTACCTGCAAGACACAGCCGCTGCCATGGCAGATTACAGCACTGCCATAGCCCTTGCACCAAAAGAGGCAGACCTCTACTACTATCGTGGTCTGCTGCGACAAGAACTCTCACAACATGCACGTGCCAACATAGACTTCACACATGCCATACTGCTTAACCCGAACAATCCAGACTACCTTTTTCAACGAGGGAGAAGTCGCTTAGCCATGCAAGAGTGGGCATTGGCTATTGAAGATTTCAGCGAGGTCTTAAAGCATTTACCAGAGTCAAGTTCTGCCTACTTTTATCGCGGTTATGCAAAACTGAAGTTGGAAAAACCGCTTGATGCCATTGAAGACCTAACAGCCTCGCTATCGCTGTCAGAAACTGCCGATGCCTACTATCTGCGTGCAACGGCATATCGCAAACTGAACCAGTATCAAAATGCGTTGAGCGACCTCAATCGAGCGCTGCAACGGCGACCAGCGTTTGCAGATGCATACTTTCTACGCGGCGTGATTAAAACGGAGATGGGACAAAAAGAAGAAGGCTTAGCAGACGCCACACTGGCAAGAAAATTGGGTTTCCAACCAAATCGCCGTGAGACGAGAAAAATTAGCACCGTGGAAGATTCGCTCTATGTTTATGCCGCTCCTGAAATGGTCGTAGAAGCTGCTCGACCAGAATATCAAGAAGCTCTGCGCGACACAAAACAGCTGGCGCTGCGGGGACGAAATGCCTTGGCGACCAAAATCATCAGTGTGTCAGCGCCCATCACCATCATGCCCTCTACGCCGCTTAGCCCAGTGAGCGCCTTCCAGACCGCAGACTGCAACAAACAAACACTCCTGATGCGGCGGCTCACCGAAGTGAACTTGCTATGCATCATGCGACTCTTGCGAGAAGAAACACGCTTGCTCAAAGACCCTATAGTCGATAATCTGGTGGCGCAAATGAGCGACATGGCAACCGAACTAGCCACCTTAGAAGACCATCTGCTACGAGGGGCAATGCCTGAGACCGCTGCAGCCATAGATAGGCAACGGCGAATACAGCTGCTGGTCAATGTGCAGCAACTGATGAACGACCTACAAGACTATTTAGAGCAAAAGACTAAAAAGAGCCCGTAGCCGAAGCGCATCAAATAAGCTAAGCCAAGCAAAGGTAACCCTAAATGACACCAAGTTCTTTACCGATTCTCTCAAACTCTGAGACAATTTTATCAAGCTGCCACTCTTCGTGTGTGGACATGTAGCTGGTGCGTAGCATTTCGTGTCCAGGCATGACACCAGGACGCACGAACGCATTTACAAAAATGCCAGCATCGTAGAGCTTACGCCAAAAGACAAGCGTCTTGTGTTGGTCACCAATAATGACGGAAACGATAGCAGTACGTGCATCCATCAAGCGAAAGCCTAGAGATTTGAGGGCATTGCGAACACGGGTTGCATTTTTGATGAGCCGTTCAATATGCTCGGGCTCTTGCTGCATGATTTCCAGAGCTTTGAGTGCAGCAGCAACGCTAGCGGCAGTAGGTGAAGCGCTGAAAATTAAGGCAGGAGAGTGGTGCCTGATGTAGTTAATGACCGCCCGCTCGCCAGCAATAAACCCGCCGAGTGAAGCAAGACTCTTTGAAAAAGTGCCCATGATGAGGTCAACTTCTTTCTCTAAGCCAAACTCTGAAGCTGTGCCGCGACCACCTTTCCCAATAACTCCGACAGCGTGAGCATCATCAACCATGATGCGCGCATTGTATTTTTTAGCTAAGCGGACGACTTCAGGAAGATTGACAATTGCACCGGAGACGGAAAATACGCCATCTGTGGCAATAAGCTTAGGCGCCTCGAGTGGAATTTTCTGTAGCACACGCTCCAAATCTTCCATGTCGTTGTGCTTATAGCGCTCAACGTTCGCAGTAGCACCGCGAGCCATAAGGTTGGCGACAACAATGCACGCATGGTTATCTTTATCGCTAATGATGTATTCGCCTCGACCTTGCACGAGCGTTGGAATAACGGCTTGCCCTGCCTGATAGCCCGTGCTGACAATCATGCAGTCTTCTTTGCCAAAAAATTCAGCAAGTTTTTCTTCAAGTTCAACATGTAATTTTACCGTGCCAGTAAGGTAGCGCGAGCCGGAGCAACTGGTGCCATACTTGTCAATCGCTTTTTTTGCCGCTTCCTTAACACGCGGGTCCGATGTGAGTCCTAAGTAGTTGTTAGACCCTGCCATGATGATTTTGCGCCCTTCAATCGTCACTATAGGACCCTCATTTTCTTCAAGCGGACGAAAATAAGGGTAGAGCCCTTGTGCTTTAATCTCATCAGCAATCGTGAAATCGTAGCACTTTTGGAATAAATCCTTAAGCTTTGGCGTGCTTTCAACAGTGCCGTTGTCGCGGTTGTGTGTATCAGAAGACGTTGTATCTATTGACCTATGGCTTTCCATGTGAAGATTGCTTAGTTGAAATCAGGAAGAGTTGAGTCTAAGATAGCATTGTCAAATCAATTCGTGAAATGTAGGCTACAAAATCAGCAGTGGAAAGTACGGAGGGTGCAGAGCGTTAGTCTCAAGTCAGACTGCGACGTTTTCCCGCTGAGCCTTGATGCGCTCCAAGAAGCGCTCAGCATCAATGGCTGCCATGCAGCCTGTTCCAGCTGCCGTAATCGCTTGTCGGTAACGGCTATCCTGAACATCACCGCAGGCAAAGACCCCCTCTACACTGGTCTCCATGGTAGATTTCTTGGTGACGATGTAGCCAGCCTCATCAAGCTCTAACTGACCTACAAAGAGCTTGGTATTGGGCTCGTGTCCAATTGCAACGAATAATCCATCGGCAGGCACAGAAAAAAGCTCTCCAGTCTTGAGCGAGCGAAGTCGCAGACCTGTCAGAACCTTGCCGTCGCCAAGAATATCGTCGACAACGGTACTAGTCATGAACTTAATCTTGGGATGGTTTTGAGCGCGGGCTAACATAATTTTGGATGCACGAAATTCGTCGCGGCGATGCAAAATGGTTACGCTTGCTGCATATCGGGTGAGAAAGAGAGCTTCTTCCATTGCAGAATCGCCGCCACCAACGACAAAGACATGCTTGTCTTTGAAGAAAAATCCGTCACAAGTGGCACAAGCTGAAACACCGTAGCCCATGTATTTGCGCTCATTCTCTAAGCCGAGTAGCTTGGCGCGTGCCCCTGCCGATATGATTAGCGTTTCAGCTAGAATCTGCTTTTTGCCATCAACCACGAGCGTAAATGGCCGGCGCGCAAGAGATACTGCTGTCACTTCACCGTAGAGAAATTCTGCGCCAAAGCGTTGGGCTTGCTGGCGCATGTCGTCCATAAGCTTGGGTCCAAGAACGCCGTGCGGAAAACCAGGAAAGTTTTCAACCTCTGTGGTCATCATCAGTTGTCCGCCGGGCTGATTACCATCAATGACCAGCGGCTTAAGCAAAGCACGAGCGGCGTAGATTGCCGCAGTCAGGCCTGCAGGACCAGAACCCATGATAACCACTTCGTAATGTGCTGTGCCTGTGCTCTCTGACATACTTCCCTCCAATTTTGAGTGAAAAGAACAAGGTTAGCCAGTGGCAAAATCATGTAACGCCCAGAGCTTGCAAAAGTTGGAGCGGGCGTGGATTGATAAGTACTCTTTCCGCACCGTTTTCCTGAACAACTAAAGTAGGAACCACGCGCTTACCGTGAGTATACTTCATCACAATTTCAGCCGCACCCTCGACCTGCTCAATGTCAATTTTCTCGTAAGCAATGTTTTGTTCGCTGAGCACAGACTCGGCACGCCGACAGTCTGGGCACCAGCTTGTAGAATACATGATAATTCTGCGCATCAGTTTGCAAGTTGAAGTTTGAGCTTGTTCTCAATGACGCCCTTAGGTACTGCACCAATAATTTGGTCAACAACCTGACCGTTCTTAAAAATCAGAAGCGTGGGAATGCTACGAATGCCATACCTCATGGAAACCTGCTGATTCTCATCGACATTGAGCTTGGCAATCTTTGCTTTGCCTTCATATTCGGCAGCAAGCTCATCAATGACCGGGGCAATCATGCGGCACGGACCGCACCACTCCGCCCAGAAATCCACCAGTACAGGTTTGTCTGACTGAAGCACTTCCGTCTCAAAATTTGAGTCAGTAGCTGTGATGCACTTTGCCATAGTTTTTCAGTTTAGGGTTATTGAATTTGGCTGATACAAAAATACAATTTATCACAAAATTACGATGAAAGACGAACAGCATCTACGCCCAGCGCATGTTCAAGTTTCTCCAAAGTTTCATCATCAGGGTCAATTGTAGCTTTACGGGCAAAAAGACGAAGGAGCTCCGAGCGACCATGCTCAACATAAGACAGCTCAAAATCGATTGGTACAGTGCCGCGATGCATGTTGCAAATATCCCTGACAGCCTTAGCTTTAGACAGTGCGTCGGAATCGTGAAGGTCTAAGCGCAAAACGACACGCTGAATAAACTTGTCGCGCACTTTACGAATTGGAATAACCTCTTGCACCAACAGTTTGGTCTGATGGTCTTTGCGGTCTGCTTCGGCAATGAGCATGACGATAGCATCTTTTTGTAGCTCTTTTTCAAACCGCTCATAGACGCTGGCAAATACCGTAAAGTCCGCTTTGCCTTCAAAGTCTTCAATCGTGCCAAAGAGCATGGTGTTGCCTTTCTTGTCAAGATGCGGTTTGACATCGGTGAGTAAGCCAATTACACGGTAGAGGCGATGAGGCTCGAAAGACTTATTGCCCAGTTTCAGTGTGGCAAATGCCTGCCAATCGCGCCGGTAGGCATCGAGCGGATGGCTGGAAAGATAAAAACCAACAAGGGCAAGCTCACGCTGCAGGGTTTCAGAAAGGCTCCATGGTTCAACTTTAAGCAGTTCAGGATAAGCCAGTTCCTCCGAAGGTAGAAAGGTCTCATCGCTAAAAAAGCCTTCCTGTCCAAGTGTAACGCGCCGATTTTGTTTTTGCCCAAACTCAAGTGCACGCTCGACATTTGCCAAAAGTGAAGCACGGTCGATGCCAAATTCATCCATCGTGCCAGCCTCAATGAGTGATTCGAGAGCTTTTTTATTGACCACTCTTAAATCCACAGACGAACAAAGGTCAAAGAGATGCTTAAAGGGCTTCTTTCGACGTTTGCGAGCGGCAACAATTTCCTTGGCAGCTGAACCGACGTGCTTGATTGCTGAAAATCCAATGCGCACAGCTTTGATGCCTTTGGGCAAGTCTTCTACCGTCGAGAGTGCATCACTTTTGTTGATGCTGGGCGGCAAAATCTTGATACCCATGGATTTCATTTCGTCGGTCAAATGCCGCATTCGTTCTGCATCTCCAGCTTCGCTATTGAGAATGGCGCACATGAACTCGGCGGTATAGTGCGCTTTCAGGTAAGCTGTCCAATACGCCAAAAGCCCGTAGGCAGCCGCATGCGACTTATTGAAGCCGTATCCAGCAAATTTTTCCATCATGTCGAACACTTCATGAGCTTTTGCTTCTGGGATGCCACGCTCTGCTGCACCTTTGACAAATCTCTGCCGTTCCTGCGCCATTTTCTCTTTTTCTTTTTTGCCCATTGCGCGTCGCAAAATATCTGCACCACCCAGCGTGTAACCTGCCATGACTTGCGCCATTTGCATCACCTGCTCCTGATAGACAGGAATGCCATAGGTTGATTTCAAAATAGGCTCAAGCAGCGGATGTGGATACTCCACTGCTTCAAGACCGTGCTTACGCGCAATGTAGCGAGGAATGAGGTCCATCGGTCCGGGGCGGTAAAGCGCATTCATGGCGATAATGTCATCAATGCAGGTAGGACGCAGTTGCATCATGTAGCTCTGCATCCCCGGCGATTCAAACTGGAAAATGCCAGCCATTTTTCCGTCCTGAAAAATCTTGAAGGTCTTGGCATCATCAATCGGGAGCTTTTCTAAATCCAGCACAACCTTGTAGCGCTTTTCAATCAGGCGCAGCGTCTCATCAATGACGGCGAGAGTTTCCAAACCCAAATAATCAATTTTGAGTAACCCAGCCTTTTCAATCCAATCTTTATCAAACTGCGTGACGACCTGCTTTTCATCCTTGCTTTTGTTGAGTAGAACGGTGCGCTCCGTAAAGTCATCAGGTTCTTCGTCAGCATAACGGCGTTCTTCAGCCTCCACTTTGTCAGAAACGTAGAGCGGCACATAGTCATCGACATTACCGTTGGTAATGACTACACCAGCGGCATGAACGGAAACATTGCGGGCTCGCCCTTCGAGTGCCAAAGAATATTCCATCAATTTTCGAATGCGTGCATCTGAGTGCTTAAGCAAATCTTGCAACTCTTTGACAGGCTCAATTTCAAAGCCACCGTGTTTATCGCGCTTGCCATAGACGAAATCTCGCAAAGCGGCGCCAATAGGTTTGTTGGGCACAAGCTTGGTGATGCGGGTAACTTCATCGAGCGGAATTTCCAGCACGCGCCCAACATCCTTGATAACCGCTCTGGCACCCAGCGTAGAAATGGCAATAACCTTAGCAACACTGCTTTCACCATAGCGCTCAATGGTGTAATCCAACACACGCTGCTTGCCAACAGGCGTGAAATCAATGTCAATGTCTGGCATAGAGATGCGCTCGGGGTTCAGAAACCGCTCAAAGAGCAAGTCATATTGAAGGGGGTCTACACGCGTAATGTCGGTAAGGTAAGCCACAATGCTGCCCGCCACAGAGCCGCGCCCAGGACCAACAGAGTAACCCTGCTTGCGTGAAGCAGCGATAAGGTCGCTGACAATCAAGAAGTATGAACTAAACCCCATCTTAGCAATTGTGTTCAGCTCATACTCAATCCGATTGCGGATTTGTTCGCCTCTTTCACCAAGTGCATCAAGGTTGCCGTATTTGCGCAAAGCACCTTGATAGGTCAGGTAGCGCAAGTAGTCGGAGTCGTCTTTGAAGCCATCGGGAATTTTGAAGTAAGGAAGTTGTGGAGCGGTATCGTGAAAAATGAATGTGCACTTTTCGTTAATCTCAAGCGTGTTGGAAAGTTCGCGGTATGTGTTATCGAATAGCAGTGCCATTTCAGCAGGGGACTTGAGGTAAAACTCTTGGGTCGGCAAACGCATGCGTTTGGGCGTAGAGAGTGTGGACTTGCTCTTCATGGCAAGCATCACTTCCTGAAGCTCGGCATCTTTTTTTTCAAGGTAGTGCACATCGTTTGTTGCCACGAGTTTGACATCGAACTTGCGTGCAAGGCGAATTAAACTTTCGTTAAGTATTGAATCTTCGGGGGCATTGTGGCGTTCGAGCTCGATGTAAAAGTCATCGCCAAAAACGTCCTTATGCTCTTTGATAAATTGTTCTGCACCAGCCTCATTGTTGGCAAGCACAAGTTTAGCCAATTCACCTTTGCTGCATGAAGTTGTGCAAATAAGCCCATCAGCATACTTGAAGAGCGTTTCTTTGTCGGCGCGGGGGCGGTAGTAGAACCCTTCACGAGCGGCAAGCGAAAGAATCTTACAGAGATTGCGGTAGCCTTTGTCATCTTTGACCAATACATTGAGATGATGCACTTCTGTTGTGGATTTATTCTGACGCGAGGTGGGGGCAATAAAAAGCTCAGCACCAATGATAAGTTTGAAAGGCTTATCACGCTGCTGCGAGACTTTTTTGGCTTCGCTAAAAAGCTCAGGCATATTGAAAAGCGCCGCATGGTCAGTTACCGCCACTGCGCTCATCCCCAAGTCAAGACACTTGTTGAATAGTTCGGCAGGCAGAATAGGGCTGGTAAGCATTGAGTAATGTGTGTGTGTATGCAGATGAATAAAATCTGACATAAAACCTAAGTTTTTTAGCTTTTAGAGAAAAAAAGCAATGTTTTTTAAGCCTTATGGGAAGATAATTTTGCAAAGTCCGAAATTTTATTTACTAATTATGTAGTGTTCTTTTTGTTCTTTACTTCTCATTGTCATAGTTAATTGGAAGAGCGCCGTAGTGCAGCCCTGCACTCGGCGCTTTTTTTGTGGTCAAGCTCGTAACCTGTATAATCGAGCGGGCATGTGCCAGAGAGTCTCAGTTGGCATAGACCCATTTTAAAACGAAAGTAAGAAATTGCCGAATGCCTGAAGCAGTTGTGGACGCAACACATGAAAACGTTCATCTTGCTGTAGCATGGGACTGGGAATATGACTACGACTTTATTCGGATTTTGCAGCGACAAGCACAACGGCATAATGCAAAATTTCTCGACATTTCTGTCTACAACTTGGATGAAGTACTGGCAGCCTTGCAGAAAAAAACCTTAAAAATCGCCGCATTGCTCGATCGAGCAAGCGATACCAACGAACTCTTTTTGCCTCTACAAACACTGGCAGCAGAGCAACAAACCTACATCATCAACCCCTTCCCCATCTCGCAGTACACGATGGATAAAGCGCAAATGCACTATGAGCTCATTCGTGCAGGAGTAAATGTGCCATACACCGTTATTCTGCCCGCATACGACGAAGAACGCAAGCTCGATAGCGCACTCATCAAAGAGCTCTCAAAACTTCAAGTCCCATTTGTCTTGAAGCCTGCAAACGGCGGTGGCGGAGAAGGCGTGGTCAAATCCGTCTACTCACCATATGATGCCGCCGCATGGCGTGAGCAAATCTCGTGGGATAAGTATTTGGCGCAGGAAAAAATCTACCCCAAATACCTCTACGGCTGGCGATGCTGGTTCCGCGCTTACTACCTCTTCGGCGATGTCGAGGTCCTATGGTGGGATGATGAACGCCATCTTTATCGCTTGCTTTCTACTGCAGACAAAGCACGCGTGAAATTCGACGCAATGACTGACACTATGCATCGCATTGCAAAAGCCTCAAAAATGGATTTTTTTTCGAGCGAACTGGCACTTACCACCGACGACAAGCTCATTGCAATTGATTACGTCAATGACCAAATTGACCTGCGCATCAAATCGCGCCACTACGATGGCTTGCCCGATAGCTTCGTAGAAAAAGTTGCTGAAAAACTTATCACCTTCGCCAAACAGCAAGCCGCACAGAAAAGCACACTTGGCTCAACTTGCAACAATTGAATCCAGATTTGGAAAAATCTAAAAAGAGTTCTATTTTAGACTAAGTCTACTTAAAATCTATTAAGCGTAAACGAGCATTGAACATGGCATATAGAAGATTTTTGAGTCTCTTGTTTGGAATTTCTCTAACTATAGAGACAGCACTTGGTCAAGTCAAAGAAGCGGCAAGTGAGAAGCCCGAGGCAATCAAAGATTCTGTGAAGACTGCCGAAAGCCGTGAAATCGTGGTCACTGCGACGCGCACCGAACAAGAATTGGAAAATGTTGCCATTCCCGTCAGCGTCATCGGAAAAAAACGAATTGAGCAACAAGGCGCGATGCGACTAAACGAAGTGCTTGAAGAGCAAACCGGACTTGCCATCATACATGACCATGGCACGGGCGTTCAAATGCAAGGCTTTGCGCCCGCCTACACGCTGATTCTCATCGATGGCGAACCTGTTATCGGCAGAACCGCAGGCACGCTGGAACTGACGCGCTTCACGGTTGCTAACATCGAGCGCATTGAAATTGTCAAAGGACCTTCGTCATCGCTCTTCGGCAGCGAAGCCTTAGGCGGCGTCATCAACATCATCACCAAACAAGCCGAAGAACCGCTCAAACTTGGATTCAATACGCGATACGGAAGTTTTAACACCGCCGACCTTAGTGCCACTGTGGAAGGAAAAGTCGACAACTTTTCAGCATCGCTTATTCTCAACCGAAATAGCTCCAACGGCTACGACCTCACACCCGAAACCGAAAGCCGCACAGCGCCTGAATTTTACAACTACACCATCAATCCGAAACTATGCTACAAATTCAGTGATGCGACCACGCTGGCACTTTCAGCACGATGGCTGACGGAATCGCAACAAGGCATTGCGCAAACTGGCGCACGTCTCATCGACTCAAAAGAATCTCTGCTCGATTGGAACGTGTCAGGCAATTTGACGCATCGCTTTTCGCCATTTGTTAAAACCACTTTGCGACTCTACGGCTCGCGCTATGAAAACAATCGCACAAGTACCTACCGAGACGACGGAAGCCTTTTCTCTGCAGGCGCATTTGACCAACGCATGAATAAAGCAGAAGTGCAAACCGATTGGTTCATGAGCAACACCAACACGCTGACACTCGGCGCAGGCTACATCGATGAGCGCGTAACTGCAGATAGAATCTACGGCGGCACACGCACAATGAACACCGCATTCGTCTATGCGCAAGATGAATTTATTCCGCTGGCGTGGCTCAACCTGACGGCAAGTTTTCGTTTCGACCGCAATAGCGATTTTGGGTCGCAACTCTCGCCACGAATTGCCATGCTCCTGAAGCCAACGACTTGGCTTGCGCTTCGCGCCTCGGTCGGTAGCGGATTCAAAGCACCGACATTCCAACAACTCTATTTGGATTTCACCAATGCGCAAGCAGGTTACAGCGTCTTTGGCTCAACGAATGTGCGCGAATCAATAGCACGCCTGCAACAAAGCGGACTTGTGCAAAGCATCTTGCTTGACCCAAACCAGTTGCAACCTATTCGGGCGGAAAGTTCTGTGGCGTTCAACATCGGCGCAGACTTCACGCCAAGTCAAGTCTTCACGCTGAAAGTCAATTTCTTTCGCAACAATGTGCGCGATTTGATTGATACGCAACCGATTGCTGTCAGAAGCGGCGGAGGCAACATTTTCACTTACTTCAACTTGAACCGTGTCTTCACGCAAGGCATTGAAGCAGAGGTTGCCTTAAAACCCTTGTCAGGACTGACATTTTCGGCAGGCTATCAGTTGGTCGATGCAAAAGATGAAGGTGTGCTGGAAAAAATTCGTGAAGGGCGAATTGGTCGCACCGAAGGCACGGTGTTGAATCCAGTGTTCGTGCCGATTCGCGAATCGGAGTATGGCGGCTTGTTTGGTCGCTCGCGTCATCTTTTGAATGTGAAGGTGCTCTATGAAAATGAGGCAGTGGGGTTCAGCGGGTTTGTGCGCGGTGTCATTCGCTCGCGCTACGGCTTTGCTGACCTCAACGGCAATTTGATTTTGGATAACGATAACGAATACGCGCCCGGCTATGCGATTTGGGACATTACGCTAAACCAAAAACTGTGGGCAGGCTTCACACTGCAAGCCGGCATTGACAATATGTTCAATCAGACGGACATCCGCTACACGCCGTTTTTGCCGGGGCGGATTGTGTTTGTGGGCGTGCGTTGGCAAAGCTTGTAGCGATTTACGGTAGCGGTGTGAGACGTTCTTTGAACCACTGTTGCGTGTCAGCAAGCGTGAATTTGCCAGAGGCAACGTCGGTCGCAAAGGCGATGAGGTCATCGTCCGTTGCTTGAATAGTGAATCCATTTGCGCGCAGAAAGATGATAGCAGTTTGCAATCCGGTGCGCTTATTGCCGTCTTGAAAGACGTGATTGGCGATGATGTTGAAACAATACACGCCGGCTTTATCCCAAATGTTAGGATAAAGCGGGTTTCCAAACAGTTCAGCATCAATGATTTCGAGCAGATAGTCTAAGTTTTCTTCGTGCAAAAAATTTTGGGGCGGCAGGTAGTTGCCACCGAACATCTGAATTTGATGCTTGTTTATCGCGACAATTTGCGCTTTGGAAAGGTAAAACATTAGGCTAAGGCTTTCCAGACTTCTTTGTAACGCTCGGAAGTTTCGTTCAGCAGCGACTCAAATTGCTTGTCAGAAAGAACTGACTTCGGAGCAGAGTTGCTGGGTTGTTTGAGCATTTCTGTCAAGGCTTCTTTGACAGCTTCTTTGATGAGGGCTTTGAGTTCGTCGCGTGTGAGCGTGATAGCAACAGATGTTTCAGATTTCGCTTCCATTGGTCAAAAAGTTGAGTGTTTATGAACGGCGTGTGCAAGTTAAGCAATCAGGGAAAAGCAAAGTAATAGAGACCTGAAACAGACGATTTTTTTCAAAACATCTTTAACCAAACTTGAAAACAAATGACAACACATCGCGTGCAACTTTCGCTCTTGTGGCTTGTGATGGTCGTAGGCATGATGCTGCACTTTGACTATCACGTGAGCGGCATTTTTTACGGCATTGAGCTCAAGCGTCCAAACGCGACGGGCGAATTTCCGCCGACCATTTGGCTCATTCGCTTTGTCTTTCAACTTGCGCCAATGATGGCGGTTACATTTTTGCTCTTCTTTGAAGCGCAGTGGTTTCGTGTGGCGCATTTTGGCGTGAGCATTCTTTACACGCTGGCGCATGGCTCGCACTTGATTCGCGAATTTGAAAAGCCCGACATGTCGCAGCTCAATTTGCTGTCGCTGGTCTTGGTCGTAAGTGTGCTACTCAACATCGTTGCGCTTCGCTGGCTCAAAGAAGGCAGAGGAGAGATTAAAGCACAAGATTCTCAACAAGTCGCAACATCATCAATTCATAAAACTGAACCAGCATCGATAATGCAATCGTGAGTGAAATAAAAAAGGCGAAGCACGTGGTCCAGACGCGCTTCGCCGATGTGCAAAAACGCGCAAAGAATCCGCTTCGGTAAAGGGCTTCTTGCAGAGGGGCTGCTAACCCGACTCTTCGTTTTTGCACGAGAAAGTTACAAAGGAAACATCAATCAAAAATTTTGAAGTCAACCATGAAGTCAAACATGAAACGCACTTTGCTCTTCATCTTACTTGCACTAACGGGCTTGGCTTGCGGCGAGAGTAACAATAACCCATCAGGCTCGCAGGCACAGACCGCATTGCCTGTTCGGACGATTAGAAATCTGCAAGCCGATACAGCGAACACCGGTCGCTTCACGTTCTTCTCGCTGCGCGACAGTGCCATCGTGCCAAACAGCGATTCAGCAACCACGCGCTGGGATATTGCCTTTCGCGCCACCACCATCATCATCAACGGCGGACCGATTCGCTTTGGACAAGGCGGGGCAATTGTGCTGACAGGAACGGATTTCAACACATTGGAAACCTTGCCTGAAACCGGTTGGCGCGTGGATTCTTCGGCAACGAGTTTAGCCATTCCTGTTGGAAGCGGCAGAGCGTGGTATAACTATAACCAACAAACCAATGTCATCACGCCGATTCCCGGTGTCGTCTTGGGCATTCGCACGGCAGATGGGCGATATGCGAAACTGCAAATTCTGAGCTACTACCTCAACGCGCCTGCTAATCCAGATGGGTTCGCTGATAGATCGCGCGTCTACACGTTCCGATATGTGTTTCAGCCGAATGGGTCGAGAACGGTAAAATGAAAATTACAAGCAGTCAATCACCCATTTGCCATCGTTGGCAGGGTTCACAATGAGTCTCTGTTCTTTGGAATCGACGAGTAAATCCATCGCTTCAAGCGCGAGATAGCCGAGCAAGGGCGGCGTGCCATCGTCAGGAAGTTCCATGACGTTCAGGTCGGCATCGCGGTCGAAAATCGTGATGTTGACGGGGCTGTATATGCCACGCTTCACCACACCATTTGCGGTTCGGACATCTTTCTCTTTCTGTTTGACCAAGCCAAGTTTCTGAATCATTGACTTTGGCAAGCAGATGTAAGAGGCACCAGTATCGACCAAAAACTCGACCTCGAGCGAACGGACATTTTCAGGCGCAACCAAGCCTTGCTGTGAGTAGGCAAGGTCGGCGCTGTTGCGAAGTAATGCGGTGTGCAGGACTCGCCCCATGCTCAGCGGCTTGTGCTTTGAAAGCATACGACTCGTTAAAGCACTTTTTCACGGTAATCATCTTTTTCAACCTAAAATACAACGGTACTATGAAATACACTGTGTTTTTATCGCTACTGCTCTCTGCGACAGTGCTTGTCGCACAGCAAAAACAGCCTGCGCTGACATCTGAATCAATAAGCAAAAAAGAGCAAGACCGACAAGCTATTAAAGCAATGGCAGGCACTTACTTCGTGGATTTTCGCTATGCGGAGACCTTCACCGAAAATCCCGATTACAATCTCAAAGAGCCTTATCGCGCCAGCGGCTTGGAATACATCACAATCGATGAAGAGACCGAAGACAAAATCTCGCTCCTGCATCTTTTGATTATGGAAAATTCCAAAGGCGAAAAATCCATCATCAAACATTGGCGCGAAGATTGGCTCTACGAGAACACCGACCTCTATGTCTATGACCACGACCTCAAATGGCGTTATGTGAAACTTTCACCTGAGCAAGTGAAAGGACAATGGACGCAGAAAGTCTATTCAGTCGACGATAGCCCGCGCTACGAAGGCACTGGCACATGGGTGCATGTCGACGGCAAGCATTATTGGGAATCAGTAGCTGATGCGCCCTTGCCACGCCGCGAATACACGAAGCGAAGCGACTACAATGTCTTGCGACGCAGAAACCGTCACATCTTAACCGACTACGGATTTCTGCATGAGCAAGACAACATCAAACTCATTCGCACCGAAGGCAAGCCAGATGTAGAACTGGTTCAGGAAAAGGGCTTGAACATGTATAAGCGCGTGGATGATGCTGAAGCAGGCTTGCCGGGCAAAAAGTGGTGGGAAGAGCATCGCCCATTCTGGCGCGAAGTGCTTGCCGTGTGGAGCGACATCTATGCACGCCGCAAAGATGTTGCCTTCAAGGAAAAGGGCGGAGACAGCAAACTTGCCGAAGCCTTGTTCAAACTGGATGAAGAAAGTCTCAAGCAACAGAAAACACCAGAGCGCATGAGAGCGGAAATCCGCGCGCTCATTGAGTCGCACTTCAGAACCGTAGAGCTGGGCGTGCAAACAAAGTAGCGCAAGGGTAACATGCAAGAAGTTCATCAAAGCATTGCCGTTTGGCAACTAATAGAGCGTGTCGTTTGGGGACTGGAAATCGTGTTCGGGTTTGCGTTTGGAGTTGCATTCTCGATTCTGTGGGCAATAGTAATCAATGTGTTTGCAGGGAAAAAAGAACGCAAAACCGATGCAATCAAGAAAGACAAAAAGCTAAAAACAACGGCTGAACCGATGCAAGATGCAGTTGCTTGCCAACAATGCAATGTGTTCTTCCGATGCTTTTCGCTCAACTGATGAAAAACGGCTTTTTTTAACAATCAGAACACATACAAGCAATGGGATACATCGGACTTTTTTACGGCACACAAACAGGCAACACTGAACTGGTTGCCAGAAAAATTCAACAAGAGTTAGGCGAAGAGATTGTCGATCTCTACAATGTCAAAGACGCAACAGCGGAAGATATGGCGCAATACTCGATTCTCATTCTGGCAGCGCCGACTTGGTATGACGGCGAAATGCAGGCAGACTGGGAAGACTTCATGCCGAAGTTAGAATCGATTGATTTCACCGATAAGTATGTGGGCTTTGTGGCACTGGGCGACCAAGTTGGCTACTCACAATACTTCGTGGATTCTATCGGCGTGATTGCAGAAGCTGTAACCTCGCGCGGCGCGCAAGTCTTTGGACTGTGGCCAAGAAAAGGCTATGAGTTCGAGTCCTCGAAAGGACTCTACAACGATGAAATGTTCTGGGGCTTGGTGCTTGACTTTGAAAATCAAGGTGACTTGACGGATAAACGCATCAAGCAGTGGTGCGCGCAGATTCGCGAAGAACTCGGCATTGATGCACAAGCATCATAATGTTGGAATGTGCGCCTGAATTGTACTTTGTGTTCTGTGTGATTCCAGAGCAAAAATCCCTCGAGATGAACGTGCGTCGCATCTCGGGGGACGTTTTTCAACCTAAAAAATTTGAATGATGACTAAACCGATTGATTCACACCCAGATAGTGTGTTGCTCTCCGAAACCGCCAAAGGCGCAGTCCGATACTGCCCAAACTGCCACAGAATAAGTGTTGAGTTCGAGAACCTGCTTGTGGAATTCACGTTGCAAGAGTTTTTGAGTTTTCGTCACTCGCTCGACCTGATGGATTTTGAAGCCATCGCTGAGCAAAACGCCTGTTTGCCGCTTCGGCGAAAGTTGATTTGGGAGTTCAAAAACTCCCCTTTGAAAGGGATATTTCATCTCAATGAAGTTGCCGAATTGACAACGCTCGTCAGGAGCGCAGAAACCGCACTCACGCATTTTCACTTGCGCGGGTCAGCAATCAACTATCCAACAAACTAATGCATATGAAAAAGGTTACACAAAAAGTTTTTACGCTCCACTCGTGGTTTGGACTGCTTGCGGGCGCGTTTATGATTTTGATTGGCATAACAGGCTCATTGCTTGTCTTTTCAGATGAATTAGATGAGTGGATATACAAAGAGTTTGCTGTCGTGGTGCCCAGCGGTGAGCCAAAATCTTTTGATGCGCTTATCGGTGAGTTGCGTGCGCAGTATCCTGATGCAAAAGTTTTGCGTCTGACAAAAAGCCACTCGCCTGACCGCGCATACACGGCGATTCTGCAAATTGGAAAAGAGCGGCTTTACACATATCAAAATCAATACACGGGCGAGGTAACGGGAAAAATTGAAGTTCACTCGCGGCTCACGAATTGGCTCTTGCGCTTGCACTTCACGCTCTTGGCGCGTCCATTTGGCGATGCGATTGTAGCGATAGTCGGTGCGTTGTTTATCGGACTGTCGCTGACAGGCTTGTGGATTCAGCGCAAATCGCTGTTCAGTGTCTACACCAAAGCCATTCGTTGGAAAGCGGGCGCAAAGGTTGCCTCTCACGACTTGCACCTGCTCACAGGTTCAGCGTCAGTGGCGTTCTGCATTGTAATGGCAGTGAGCGGATTTTATATGATGCTCTACACGCTTGACATCGAGTGGTGGCAAAAGCAACTTGCCGCTCGCAAAACTGCCGATGAAAAAAGAGTCGAGGCAAAGCCGAGTGCTTTTACACTTTCGGCAGATTCACTGCTCAATGTCTCAAAGAACTTGATTGAGGAGTTTGAGCCAAAGAGCCTCATTCTGCCTCAAAACGACAAAGCCCCGATTCGCGTGCTGGGCTATGCGAAGTCGTCAAACCCCTTTTATAGCGAGTTCAGCAGTTATGTGAATTTCAAACAAGATGGCAGCGTCATTAAAGTGCATGACATACGGCAAGCAAGCCTCAGTGAAAAGGCAGATATGATATTGAAACAACTGCATTTTGGGCAGTTCGGTGGCATTTGGATTAAAATCATTTACGCTTTGGGAGGCTTTACGCCGGCGATTCTCTCAATCACGGGCTTCGTGCTGTGGTGGAAACGGCGACGAAGAAAGGAAGTTCCAAAGCAGGTAGTGCGTAAGATAAACCGACCTGTCGCCGTGCCCTTGCCGAAAGTCGTGGTGATGCGAGCAAGTAAGTCAAATTGAAAAATCGCATGAAGTGCAGATTCGCGAAGAACTCGGCATTGATGCAACATCATTGCAGCTCAACTGACGAGTAAGCATAAATGAGTTTCTGCGGCATCGTTTGTCGTTGTGTTCTTTCCAAGCATACTACTTGTAAGTTCTCCTCAGCGCAGGCAGACGCTGGGGAGACTTTTTTAGATGAAGTGATAAAAGCAGTAGTTGCCGTAAAAAATTGCAAACTGCAAGTGTGAGCTAATCAGCAGAAAGGATAGTCCATAAGCCAATCGCAACGAAGCCAATGCCAGCAATCCATTTCAGAATTTTCGGCGAAATCCATTTGCCTAACTGTTCGCCGACCACAACGCCAATGCCTGCCGCCAGCACCAACGCCGCCGCCGAGCCAAAGAAAATCGCCCACTTGTTGGCTTCCGCTTTCGTGGCAAAAAGCATGGTGGCAAGCTGCGTCTTGTCTCCAATTTCAGCCAGGAACACCGTGATAAAGACCGTTGAGAAAATGCTCCAAAAAGACATCGTTGGTTTTTTAGGTTGAGTTAAAAAATATGTTGGAAGCCAAAGAAGAACTGATCTGCCTCTGTGCTTCGAGCGAAGTCAAATCGCAGAATGGTGGCTTGATTCCAAGCGATGCGCGCGCCAATGCCATAGTTCCAACGGTAATCTCTAAACCCAAAATCAGAAATATCGTCCCACACTCTTCCCAAGTCTAAGAAAGGCACAACCCCGAACGAAAAAGTTTGACCAAGAAACTGAACCTTGTAGAAACGTGAGCGCAGTTCAAGGTTGACTAATGCCGTGAGCGGTCCGGTAAATCGGTATTCGCGAAAGCCGCGAAGGGAACGCGCCCCGCCCAAGACTTCCGTGCCGCCGGCTTCTGATTGGCTCGAGAGGTCGAAGGCTTCGTAGAAAGGCACTTTGCTTCCCCAGATGTAGCCCAAGTTCCAACAACTTGCAAATGTCAGGCGCACATCGTTCTGCTGATAGATAGGCAGAAATGCTTCTATCTGAATCAAATTTTTATCAAAACTAAACTCCGAACCGAACCAAGGGCGCGAATGCTCGTGAGAGTACTCAATGAAAACACCATGCGACGGGTCAGGCTCAAAATCGCGCGTGTCATAAATCACGGCGAAGGCAAAGATGCTCTCCCGTCCGCCGTTGTAGCCGGCAATGTTAAGCCTTTCCCAAGGATTGCCAGGCGTGATGCCCAGAAAATCTTCGGTGAGCCGTGTGCGCCCATTTAGAACGCCTTTAACTTCATTGCCATCAAGGTCAAAGGCTTCTTCGGCTTCTTGATTGAAATAATCTTTGATGCCAATGAAGAGCAACTCATAGCCGAACATCAGGCGCAATTTCCCTCCAAGAAGCACGCGCTCCACTAAGATGTTGTAGAGATTTTCTGTGTAAATAACTTCATTGTAATGACGGTCGGTCACGGTTGCCGCTTCACCAATAGATGGATTCCCGGGACGCACAATCGCTAAGTTTTCGAGATAGGGGTCGATTCTCGAAAAGGTTTGAACTTGATTAGTGGCTTTGTTCAGGAAACGAAGTGGCTGCATGGTAACCGCACCAATGCCGAAGTATTGGAAATTTGGGTCTTCTTCAAACACAGCATCAATTCTCACGCGCCATTCTGTATCAAAAATGTATGGAAAATCCATGTTGATGGCGGCGTTCCATTTTCCACTTTGGAACACTTGGAACGAGCCTATATAACGCTGGCGATACGGCGTGTATTCAAAGAAGGGGTCTTGGCGCGTGCCGTTTTGGTAGATGAAAAAGTTGCCACCAATGCCAAAGCCATTGATAGGATTTTGCTCAAACTCTGGCAGGCCTGTCAGGTAAAGTCCCTCGACTTTATCGCGGATTTCTTCATCGGTTAACCGTTTTTCAGGCGCAATCGGAAATGGCAACTTGGGCTTCGGAAGCGAGTCAGAAAATTGGGCAAAAAGAGGCTGAGCTGTTGCTATAAATGCAAGAAGAACAATGTTTCGCAGCATCATGATGATTTTGAGTTTAGCCGTGTTGCGTGAGTGTTTTTTTGACCTCACCCTGTTTCGGCGTTGCCGAAACGTCCCTCTCCTTGTGAAGGAGAGGGATGCCGCGCAGCGACAGGGTGAGGTCAACTTCTTATGCCAAATCTGTCACGCTGTATGAAGTGAAGAATCCACAATGGATTCCTCGCTTGCGCTCGGAATGACATCAGTCCGTCATGCTGGGCGAATCAAAAGCCTTACTGTTTGTCATTCTGAACGGAGCGAAGCGAAGTGAAGAATCCACAATGGATTCCTCGCTTGCGCTCGGAATGTCAGGCAATCCCGGCACTAAAAGGCAAAGAACAGACTGGCAACACCGAAATAGATGAGCAAGCCTGTAATATCCACGACAGTTGTAATGGCAGGGCTTGCTGCAACGGCAGGGTCGCCGCCAAAGGCTTTCACAATGAGCGGTAAGGCGGCACCAATCAGGGTTGCCGTAATCACTTGAAACGAGAGTGCCAGTGAAATCACAAAGGCAATTTTGACAAGCGAGTATTCGGCGGGGATTTCTGTCTCCCACGATAGAAATAGCACTTTGGCAAATGCCAACACACCGAGACAGAGTGCCAAGAGCGAAGAGACTTTGGTTTCTTTCCAAATCACTTTTAGCCATTCGCGCACGCTGAACTCGCCCAACGCCAACGCACGCACAATCACCGTTGCCGCTTGACTGCCCACATTGCCGCCAGTATCCGCAACCATCGGCATATAGAGCGCAAGTATCAGCATCTTCTCCAACGCTTTTTCATAGTTATGAATAATCATACCCGAAATGATTCCCACAGCGGCAAGCGTTACCACCCAAGTCACACGCTTTTGAAAATGCTTCCACGAGGAAGTCTCCAAGTAATTGAGTTCGGTATCGCGTTGCGCAATGCCCATGAATTTTTCCAAGTCTTCGGTATGCTCGGCGCGAATAATGTCAATGGCTTCATCGTGCGTAACCACGCCCATGAGTTGCATCTGCCGATTCACCACAGGAATCGCGATAAGGTCATACTTCTCGATTTTCTTTGCGACTTCCTCACGGTCTTCATCGACATAGGCGAAGACAAACTCACGATGCACCACATCGGCTATCATCTGCGCAGGGTCAGCCATAATCAAATCTTTCAGCGTGACAAAGCCGAGCAAGGTTTGTTCATCATTGACGACATAGGCGTAGTAGACCAATTTTTTCGAGGGCGCATCGGCACGCACTTTTGCAATCGCTTCGGCGCAGGTCATGCGTTCAAAGACGGACGCATAATCAAGCGACATGATTCCGCCAGCCGTATCGGGCGGATAAGCACTCAGCCGCAAGATGTTTTCGCGCACCGACTTTGAAAGAAACGGCAAAATTTCCGTCTGCGCCTTCTTTGAAAGGAATTGGAAAAAGTCCACTTGCGACTGTGTGGGCATTTGCTCGAAAATGGTGGCAAATGCTTTTCGGCTCATTGCATTGAAGAGCGAGAGTTGAACCGTTACGGGCAAATCCGCAAGAATTAAGGCTTGACGGTCAATCGGAAATTGCGACATCACATCAATGCGGTCGTAATCGCTCTCCAATTTTTCAAGCAACTCGGCGACTTCAACAACGGGCATTTTGTTTAAGACCGAGGCGTAGTCTATCAAACGTTGCTTCAATTCACTGTCGCTCGTTTGAAAAAGCAGTTCGTTGCGCATGGTTGTCTCCTTTCGTGAATGGGTTTAGTCGCTGTGCTGACCGATAACTTCCCAACTGACGGCACTCACACCGTTTTCCAATGTGATTTTGCCCGCCAGTCTTTCAAGCACATTGTCGTGATTGCCGTTTGAGAGAATTTCGGCTTCGATGTAAGCGATGTTGGGCGCGCCGTTATCGGAACTTTTCAGCGAGCGGAGTTTCAAATGTTCATCATCGCGAATGGCATCGACGATGAGCACACGAATTCGATTTTCGACTTCTTCTTTACAGCGCGTTTTCAAGTGATACGTCATCAGTTCGCTTTCTTCTTTTTGGAACGGCAAGCGATTGATGCGCAGTCCAATTGGGCGCAAGAAAAGATGTGAGAGTACGATAGCAACAGCGGCGATGACGGCTTGCCAATACAGCCCGCACCCCGCAAGAGAGCCAACAGCGGCAGAGCACCAAATTGTCGCCGCTGTGTTCAAACCTTGAATGTTCACGCCGTTGCGCAAAATGACGCCCGCACCTAAAAAGCCGATACCGGTAACGATTTGTCCTGCTACACGAGAAGGGTCTCCTTTGCTATCAGTTAGCGAAAGCGAAAGCAAAATGAATGCCGCCGAACCGAGTGAAACGAGCGTGTTTGTGCGCAAGCCCGCTTGCTTTTGTCGCCATTGACGTTCCAAGCCAATCAGCGCACCAAGCCCAATCGCTAAAAGCAGTCGAAGTGTGAAATCAATGAGCGTCATGGCTGTTTCCGTTTGCGGTCAAGCGTTATCAAATGCTGTGCAAAGGTAAACGCTATGCGTAAAAAGGGTTGTTAGAAGAGGCTTAAAAAGTGATTAGAATTTCATTAGAGAGGTGCCTCAGAAGCAGAGCGGCTCTGAAACGACAGCGTAACCGAAGTACCAACGCCTTTTTGACTTCTAACAGCAATCGTGCCTTTGTGCAACTCCACGATGCGCTTGGTTAGTGCCAGCCCAATGCCTGTGCCTTCGGCAAGCGACTTATTTTTGCCGCGATAAAACGGCGTGAAAATTTTGTCAATCTCCTCTTCATCAATGCCGATGCCGTTATCGGCGACTTCCACAACAAGGCGGTTGCGCTCAACAGTGAGCGACACACGCGCCAAATGCTCGGCTGAAAATTTGCACGCATTCTCAATCACGTTTTTGAACGCCAACGGCAAGAGATACGCATTGCCCACAATCGTCAGTGCCGATTCATCTTCCTGTTCAGAGTTGAAAGAAAACTCAATGCGCCAATCGGAATGCGCTTTTAAGAGGCTCGAGCAAACTTCCATCAGCACTTCATCAAGGCGAACACGCTCGAGCTTGACTTCGTGAATATCTGAACTGGCGCGCGCAAGGTCGATGAGGTTTTGAATCAACTTTTTCAGCCGTTGTGCATCGAGTAGCACTTTTTGCAGCGCGTCGTGATAGGCTTCGGGCGATTGTGGTTTAGAGAGCAAGAGTTCAAGTTCCATAATCATTGCTGTGAGCGGCGTGCGAAGTTCATGCGCCACATTCGAGACAAACTCTTTTTGCATCGCAAAGGCTTGCTCTAATCGGTCAAGCATTTGGTTGAAGGTGCGGGCTAATTCGCCAAGTTCATCGTTGGTGTTCTCGGTCTTGACGCGCAGACTTAGGTTGCTGGCACTCACGCGTTTGGCGTTGGCGTTGATAGCACGAAGCGGTGCCACAATCCGCTGTGTAAAAAATCGCCCGACGGCAAAGACAATGAATGCATAGAGTCCAATCGCCAAAAAAAGTGTGTTGCGTAGGTCGGTGAGTTTGTTGTAACCGTATTGGTCGAGCGCGGCGGCGGTGATTGCGTAACGCTTGCCCTCGTGCGTGTAGGTTGTGCCTATCACTTGCCAATCGTTTTGATAAAACGCAAGATTGCCCGTTTCATAGATGCGGTCAATCATGTCGCGAGTTTCTTTGACAAAATCAATCTCGTAAGCATCGTGATAGAGTAGCGCAAACGCGGTGTCGTAAATCGCAACTTCAACTTCGTTGAGCGTTTGGCGATTGTTCTTGTAGATGTTTTGAAGAATGTCGGCGGGGATTTTCGCTACGAAAAACAAATTAGCTTTCGTGATGGCTTCTTTGCGCAAGAGCTCGAAAAAATCTCGCTCTCGTGTGCTTTTGGCAGAAAAGTAAATCACCAGTGAAAAGGTCAGAAGCAATCCGCTTGTAAGCGCAATGAAGGTCAGAGTAATTCGCGTGCGGAGGCTCATTCTGCTTTAAGGTTCTGCTTTAAGGTAAAAGCCCATTCCTGTTTTCGTGTGAATGAGTTTTGTGGCAAACGGCTTATCTACTTTTTTGCGAAGATAGTTGATATAGACATCAATGTAGTTTGTGCCAGTGTCGAACTCGATGTTCCAAACGTGCTTGGCGATTTCTTCGCGTGAAATCACACGCTCCGGGTTGCGAAGCAAAAATTCGAGCAGGGCAAATTCTTTTGCGGTCAATGCAATCGGCTTGCCTTGACGCTCGACGGTTTTGGTGCGAAGGTTCATCGTGAGGTCGGCGTAAGTCAGCACGGTGGGTTCGGTGGAAGTGAGTTGCTTGGCTTTCAGGCGTGCGTGAATGCGTGCAAGGAGTTCGCGAAAGTCAAACGGCTTGGCAAGGTAATCATCAGCCCCTGCGTTGAAGCCTTGCAGTTTGTCGTCAGTTTCGCCGAGTGCCGTGAGCATCACGACAGGCAAGGCAGGGTAAAGCGATTTGACTTTTTTGCAAAGGTCAATGCCGTTCATCTTCGGAAGCATCACATCAATAAGCACAAGGTCAAAAGGGTGAGAGTGAAGCAAGGTCAAGGCGGTTTCTGCATCAGGCGAGTGTGTGGTTGCGAAGCCCGATTCGCCAAGCCCTTTCGTGAGAACAGACGCCAACCGTGCATCGTCTTCAACAATCAAAATGTGTGGAGTCATTGCTAAACAAATGGTTCATAAGTGTTGTGCATCATTGCTGTGTCGTCAGCATTTTCTTTTTGTCATGCTAAGCGAAGTGAGGCATCCACTCACGGGATTCCTCGCTTCGCTCGGAATGACAAGCGCGATTTCACCCTGCCGCAGAGCAACATTCCTATCCTTCACAAGGAGAGGAACGTTTCAGCAATGCCGAAACAGGGTGAGGTAAATCCATGCAAAATCTGTCAATCCGTGTTGTCCGTGTACGAATTTAATATGCTGAGCGGCGCGCTGAAAGCTCCTGCATAAATGCCACGACACGCTCATCGACAATCACATCACGCAAGCGCACTGGCGATTTGAGCACAATGCCTTCTAACGAGCGACAGCGCGAAAGTGCCACATAAAGTTGCCCATGCGCAAATGTGCCGCGCCCCAAATCAATCATCACTTTGTCAAAGGTTTTGCCTTGACTTTTGTGTATCGTAACTGCCCACGCCAAGCGAAGCGGGAACTGCGTAAAGATACCCACAGGCTCGGTAAAAATTTGTTTCGACTGCGCATCAAACTCATACTTCACAATTTCCCAATCTACACGCTCGGCGGTTACAACCCTTCGCACGCCATCTTCTTCCACTTCAACTTTGATGGAATTCGGCAGAATCTCACGCACTTTGCCAATCGTGCCATTGACCCAACGCTTTTGCGGGTCGTTCTTAACAAACATTACCTGCGCACCAACTTTCAGCGTCAGGTTCTCTTCCGTCGGAAAATTCTTCCTATCAAACTGCCCTTCAACCTCGCCAATAAAACTTTTCGGCGGAGACTTCAATCGTTCTAAATGCTTGGCGTTAATCGTGTTGGCGATGTCGTTGGTGGTGGAAAGCGTGATGAAAAAATCCTCATCGCGTGGCGTAAAGTTAGGCTGAACACGCGAGTTGATGAGCGAAAGATGATGTGGTGCAAATTGCCGTGTGCGAATCGCTTGCAGAAGTTCAATAAATGTAGCGTCGCTTTGGCGAAAAATTTTTTTCAGATGCACAATGCGAAGCAAGACCTTTTCAAACACTGCGGCGCTGAAAAAATACGGCGTTTGATAGAGCGACATAAAGAGGCTCTGTTCATCATCGCGCGACAGCACCGGCGGAAGTTGAAAGAGGTCGCCTATGAAAATCATCTGCACGCCGCCAAAGGGTTTTTTCTTATCTCGTCCATTCATACGCATAAAGTAATCAATGCCGTCGATGATGTCGGCGCGCACCATTGAGATTTCATCAATGACAATCGTGTCAATGGCTTTGTAGAGCTCCTTGTTGTATGGGCTTGGAATGTTTTGTGCTGTAATTACGCCGAGTGGGAATTTGAAAAATGAGTGAATGGTTTGTCCGCCAACATTGAGCGCGGCAATGCCCGTTGGCGCAAGCACGACCACATTTTTTGCCGTGTGCTCACGAAAGTAGTTGAGAAGCGTTGATTTGCCCGTGCCTGCACTGCCCGTAATGAAGAGGCAATCCGATGTACGCTCCATCAAGTTGTAGGCATCAGCAAATTCGGCTGAAAAATCTAACTGCTCCGCACTTACAGGTGCGTTGGAAAAAGGTTCAGGCATGGTGAATTGCGTCTAAACGTTGCGGATTGACAGCAAATCTGAGTTTGTCATGTTCATCCTTTGTTAGTGCCAGTCGGGTGGCAATTTAGGCGTTTGCCGATGATTCTTTCAACCAGCGGTATAGCGCAGAAGTTCAGCGACCCACTTGCGGCAGTGGTGATTGGTGGACTACTCACTCAACTGTGCTCACGCTCTTTCTTTTGCCTGCGATTTATGAATGGATGGAAATGCGGACGGAAAGCGGTGATGTAGGAAAGGCTGTCTATTGATTGAGTAGCTCATCAACTTCTTTCTCTAACTTATCCAATTCTTTTATTACAATTGCCCAGATAATATCTTCGGAAACAGTATCATAGCCGTGAATAATTCTGTTTCTTGTATCAATGATTTTACGAGCGTTGGTTATTGGAAAGTCAGGCTCTACTTTGACAATCCTATTGACAGCTTCTCCGATAATTTCAATATTCCTCTCTATTGCTCGTTTTGTTTTTAAGTCTCGTTGAAATGTATTGAAATCGGTCTTGTCGGGTAGGAAAAGGTGAATCTCAGTAATAGCCTGTTTTATGTCAGCAAGCCATGCTTTAATTTCTGCTTTCATAGATTAAGACTTTCGTCTCTTCTATTCGTTGTTTTAGGTAAGGGTTTTTAATGGCTTTTTGCTCTAAGAGGTCAATTGGTCTCTGCAGAAGTTCCTCTACATGAAATTTGAAGTTGAAATAGCAGTCAGAATAAGAAATAGGGTCTGTTTCATTGATGTCAATAATCAAGTCAATATCGCTGTCTGAACGAAATTTATTCGTTGTTATGGAGCCGAAAGCATATAGAGACTTGACACTGTAATGAACACAGAGCTTTCTAATTTCATCTATGTGATGTAACAGCGCTACCATAAATACTGATTTACCCTTCAAACAAGCTGCGCTGACTGAGTAAAGTGTTCTTTTCAATTTAAAAAATTCTTTAATAGCTTCCAACTCGTCGTAATATACGAACAATGTTGTATATGGGAAGCAATGTAGGTGAAAACCGATTTACCCGTTTTCACTTTTTGCCATGTTTCAGACCCTCAAATGCCCTACTCGCAACAAAAGAACCCTATGCCCATCTCGACCATGCCTTATTCTTTCCCCTACAATAGGGCTTTTTAACTCCAAGAAATAAGGCTTTCCGATGACAAGAATAATGCTTTTTGACCGAAAGAACAAGGCTTTTTTGCCGTTAAAATCAAGCTTGACTTTAACTGTTGAAACTGGGCTTAGAATAGCGGTTGAAGTCAAGGCTAACTTCAATGCATTACTTTTTGTAGATTTGAGAGGATTTGCCAGGGCAGGTTCAGCCTAACTTCTGCCACAGCGGCGCAACCCTTGCACAGGGAATTGCAAACAGCAAAGGCTGAACCTGCTACATCTATTCATCACCGAAATTGCCAGAACAGCTTAAGCCAAACCCATTACCCAAAACGCCCCACTTGTTGATGAAAGATTTACACAGATATTCAGTCGTTTTGACTGAACTTTCGGCGCAATTGCAGATAGTATGCCATATATCCAATGCCAATTAAGAGCCATATAAGAATTCGCAAGTCCCCTAATTCCCAAGTCTCTTTCATGAATAACATGAATACAGCGAAGATGATTGCAAACACAAAAAAGTAAAATAATATGTGCATATAAAGCGGTATTTTTTTTAGCAGAACCTGTATCGAGAATAGGCGACGCCTTAAGTTTTTCTTCCACTTGTGCATATCCAGCGTCTGTTAAAAGCACGGTTATTACCGTTCCTGATTTTAGCTGAATAGCGACTTGCATGGTGAGGTCTGCATCTGAATCAGGAGCGCCAAAGTTCATTGCTGGCTTGGGCGTCATACTTTGAATATCACGGAAAGGCAAGGAAAATTTGAGCGCGCCTGATTTATCAAAAAAGCGTAACTCATTTTCTGCAATTTCCATAGATTGAGCAGCATATTTTTTGAAGTACATGAAAATGAAAACGAAAAATGCGACGCTGATAAAAATTATGAAAGGAGTTATCACAGTTAGATCAACATCGAAAATGAGAATTGCGAAGATAGTAGATGATGCTAAAAAGATTGAAAAAAGAAGCAGGAGCATCACTTGCTGCTTGGGATTTCCTCTGTAAGAGGCACATTTGATAGTATTCATCGTTTTTGCAGGTTTAGGTTTAAGATGTTTGGTATAGTGCGTTATTGCAGTTTAATAGCTAATGGGAAATCGGGCATGCTTTGTGGAACGATGCAAGTAGGCGCTTGCTGCCCTTGTGTCAGCGTCTTGACACGCTCGGTGATGTAGGCATCAAGGGTCTTGACCGTAATCGTGCCCTTGCCAAACAAATCTGCCTTGCCTTGCAACCCCTCCAACAGCGCTTTGGTAAAAGCCCCATTGCCCCAGCGTTCATCTTCCAGAGAATATTGCCGACCTGTCGATGAAGTAAAGACCACTGCCCCACTTTCTACACTTGCCATTTCATGGACAAGCATATCGATGTTGGGTGCCGCACGACGCCCGCCCAAGATGTTGCCCGAATGACATGCATCGACAAATAGCACCACTTTGCCTGCAATAGTAGAGACCGTATGCTTGAACTCGGTGAACATCAAGCAAGTGCGACGCAAACTCTCGGTCTGCGCCTCGTAGGGCATGAAAAAGAATGCCCCCGTATTGTCATTGATGCCATGACCGGCCAAAAAAATCATCGCTACGTCTCGGCTGGTGGTCTCTTTCTGTATCCATTCCAGCCCTTCAAGAATTTTATCTTTGGTGGCATCGGCATTGGTGAGCGTGCGCACCACCACATCTTTGTATAAGCCACCTTTCTGCGCACGAATGAAAGAGGCAAAGTCCATGGCATCTTTGGCGGCGAAAGTGAGCTTGTAGTCAGGATTTTTGTAATCGCTAACGCCAATAGCTAAGACATAGAGCGTGGGTTTCAAGACATCTTGTCCGCCCTGCGGCACTGATGCCCCCTTCCACTTCAAGCTCACGGTAGCAGGTTCGCTCCAGCCAAATTTGTTTTCGGCAAGGACTTGAAGCACCACATCGCGTGGCGGGATAGTGATAGATTGGGTCTGGGCATTTTTATCGCCTTGGCTGACGGTTTTCAGAGCACGCTGGGTTTCAATGGGTCGACCATCAATAAGGATGCGAACCTGCTTAATCTCTTCGCCGCCGGGGGAGAAGGCTTGATAGGTAAGCGTCACGGTGGTGCTGCTGACTTCGGTGAAGTTGGTGGGGCTAAGGATGCGCACAATAGGCGGTAGTGCCTGTTCCAGACGGATGGTGCTTTGGGTGCGATTGCTGCTTTGGTTGGCAAGACGGATGGCTTCGGCTTCGTTGTAAGTGTCCAGAATTTTGTCAATGATGTCGGGGCGATAGTAGGTACTGCGGAAGCGAGAGGCAGGATAAAAGAGTGCTTCTTTATCCTTGCCCTGATTGACATGCCAGCCGATGAGGTCTTCGGCGCCAGCGGCAGCATCGTAGTAGCCTTCGGGCGTCCATAGCACCCAGCGCCGACCGTCAGGATGAATATAGAGCGAGAGCAGCGGTGCGCCATCTGCCATGCGATACCAGCGAATAGTGCCATCGCCTAAAGCGGCAAGGACCGCTTTGTCATTGCCAGAGATCTTGACTGCCCACGCTACCGCTTGCAACGAGGTTTCCCACAGCTTGCTGCCGCTGGCATCGGCACAGTAGAGATACCATTCTGTCCCCAAAATCGCTCTTTTGTTCGTGGAAGCAACATCTGTGGAGCGGCAAATTTCAGATCTTCTTAAGAACTGAACATCGCGGCCATTGATTTTGGGCGAATAAGTACTTTTCCAATCGGTAACGGTAAGCCCAGCGATTTGATCAGTGTAACCGCTAAGGCTACTGAGGTTGGGGAGAGTGCGACCTGTCGAGAGCGTGCGTGTGGCAACATCAAACATGAGTGGACTCCGACCATATGGTGTAACAGTGAAAACGCTGCCTTGAGCATTGGTTCTAAAATGAGAACGGTCGTCTGACCTGTGGTCGTGTGTTTCGGCTTCTTTGTAGAAGACTTTCTTGCCAGTGCAGGTCATACGGGCAAAGTCAGGATGCGTGCCGGCAACAAGAAAGTCGTTGTTTTTGAGCGGCTTGAGGTCTATGATGGCATTTTTGCTGACAGGGTAGTCGGTATAGCGCCCCTTGCCTTGATTCTGCCAGATACGAATATGGTTCCAATCTCTATCGCCACTGCGTTTGCTGTAATATCCGCCTGCCAAAAGATAGCGACCGTCTTGGGAGAAGGATACGGTCAGTAAGCTTTGGTTAGTCGTATTGGCACCAGCGATGTCGGGCTCGTAGAGGAGTTTAAGCGTTTTGCCATCAAGGACCTGCAGGCGAGGGCTATCCGCATAGCCCACAGCCAAAAGTGACCCATCGGGAGAGAAGGCAAGAGAAAATGGTCTTTCGCCTGCCAAACCCGAGGAGCCAGAGCCACCAAGGAAATCATCTGAACCCGAACCAGAAGATTGCTGAGCAATAAGGTTAAACTGACGGTCGTAAAGACGCACTTTGCCGTCGTAGCATACCGTTGCCAAGGCGCCCCGAGTAGTCCCATGCCGCCGCATAGCTTGATGACCTGTAATCCGTAAAGGATTTGACCAGTCGCCAATCGTCCGTCGCCGAGTAGATACGCAGCCCGTCCGTTGCCAAAGCGGCAGCCAGATACTTGCCGTCAGGAGAAAACTCTAAGTCATTGATGACATTAGGCAATCCTGTAAGGCGCTTGAGCATTGTGCCCGTCACGGCACTAAGAATGTAGATGCAGTGAGAGTCATCCCATGCGTCACCTGTCCAGCCAGCTATGGCGACAGTTTCCCCATCAGGGCTGATGGCGCCCGCATAGAGCATACCTTCGTTGCCTTGAGCAATTGGGATGCGGAAGGTGTGCAGGAGTTCGCCTGTCTGGGCATCCCAAAGCTTGGCAGTTTTGTCGGTGCTGACGGTCAAGATATACTGCCCTTCTGCGTCAGTGTCAATGCGCTTAATGTCTGAAGTATGCATGTCGGTATTTAAGATGAGAAATGGGCTCGTGGGAACAAGTCTCGAGCTGGGGGTCTGAGCAGAGGCGGCATGGGCAAAAAGGAAAAAGAGCCAGAGCAAGAGGCGGTATGGCACGCTGTGCTTAAAGCATGAGAAGAAATACAGCCGATGATGCGGCATGCGGAGAGTGTGTTGAGAGAGCATAGTTTTGAAGCATTTGAGTTTGTAGAGTGACCCAGTCAATTCAACAGTTTGTGTGCTTACTTCATAATATCTGTGCCATGCAGAGCTCGCTACTTCAGGGCAAGGTTGTAAAAGTGAGCACGGCCTCTGTGGTTTTGGTCTGTCCAGTGCCAGCTTTCTTGAGTATGGCACGAGTTTTTGTAGCGACTTCAGCTGGATTTTTTCCAACGACGGCGTAGCCTTTGCTATCGAAGTAAAAGTCTGGAACTTGGTCAACAAGGTCAGCGGTGGAGGCAAGCACCTGTATGGTTTCGGTGCCGAAGGGCGGCGTAATTTCAAACTCACCGATTTCCATCCATTTGTTCACATCATCGGTATTGACGAAAAGCACGAAGTCGCGTTTGGTTTTGCCGTTGTGAATCGGTATCAGGTAAGAGAATTTGCCGTCGGCGTTCTGCGTATGCCCAACGATGTAGAGATACCCCGGCTTGCTGAGTTTGACGAGCACTTTAACCGTTTCGCCTGCTTTGAAGAGCAGGTTATTTTTTCCACGGTTGGTGGTGATGTCGGCGCGCAGGTCGTTGGTAATGAGCAGGTCTTGTGCCGCCAGCGCTTCCAGCGATAGGGTCTCTGGGGTGTAGCGGTATCCGGCGTAGGCAGAAGGTTTAAGTTTGAAGGTGGCCGATTGCACCGTGAGCCCTGTCTCGGAAAGGGCGCGCAGAGTCAGTTCAATGGCGTTGTCGAGAATCGTATAGCTGCCGACCAATTTGAGCACAGCGGTGCTGGGTTCAGGCACTGCGCGAAGTGCGCCAGTGAGGCGCTCTCGGATAGCGGCGGCAAACGGCGTGATTTCTCGGCTATTTTGCACTTCGGGCGGAAAAACATAGTAGCCATTGTCTTTGAAAATCAACGCCGCCGCTTTTGCCAATTGGTCCAGTGAGGTGATGTCGCCAGCGGCAGCTTCAAAGCGAGCTTCAATATCGGCGCGACTGACAGGAAATTCCTCCACGACCGTTTTGCCCAGAACTGCCATAACAAGACGAAACTTGAGATATTGGTCGCTCAGCGACAATAGGCGTGAAAGGCTACTGATGTCGGTAGCGGTGGAAAGTTTCTTGGCATCTGCCAGCAAGTTTTTCAGCTCAGACTCATAGAGTGCCAGCACGGCTTTCTCAAGCGCCGCTCGACACTCTGTGCTGCCGCTCCTTTCAGTATATGCAAATGTGGCGCCAATCACCGGAAGTTCTGAACGTGTGAGCACCTCACGAACAAAATTCTGGTTGTAGCCTTTGCCTGACACTTCACTTTCGCGCAAGGCGCTTGAGGTCTGAATCGTTACTGAAATCTGGCTGGAAAGGTCAGCCAGTGCTTCACGGCGCGCCTCATCTTGCGTTTTGCCAAAGCCTGTGCCAAAGAGTTGGGCTTGCACAAGCGAACTGTTCAGACCGAGCAGGAGCAAGAGGATGAAGAAACGCATATTGAGTTGAAGTTTGTATTCGAGTCAATTGCTTATTTATCCGTGAATGTGGTGATAGAACGACCTGTAAGCGATACACGTGGTGGCACAGCTTGCTGCAGTGGCCAGATAGTGGGAAGCTGCAACTGCTGAACATCAGAGCGTAGATACCTTTCTGCGTTTCGAGCACCAGTCCCTGTCATTCCGAACGCTTTTTCTGCTATGCCGAGCACCCATTCGGTCATTCCGAGTGCAAGCGAGGAATCCGGTGCGTGGATGCTTTGCGACGTTTTGCCCGATTTGGCATGACCGCCCGTGATGTAACAAGCGACTGCAGCAGGCTGTGTCAAGACGCTTCTCTGGCTACGGCTTAGTGCTTGTCCTCGTCAGTTAAACGTTGTTCCATGTCATCGGCGGTTTTTGCCGCAAGTTTGATTAATTCACTCAAGATAGAAGATGAGGTGTTTGCCCCTGCCCGTATAGCAAATTGCAGAATGTAGGGACTTTCGCCACCATGGATTTGCCAAGCACCAATTTTATAGGTTTCGTTAAGTTCTAACAGCTTAAACAAGTTGCTGTGAGTAAAAGCAGATTTTGACGAGACTACAGCGGCAACTGAGAAGATTTCTCTGATTTCTGCACCACCAAACTCATATGTTTTCGAATTCACGATAACGACCTGTGTTCTGCCATTTCCCATATCGAATGGGATTTTGAAATTCCCGTTATCCGTTATCGTGTATTTCAGACCTGCGTTGTCTAATGCAGACCTTACTCTGGAGTCGACATTTTGTGCAGATGCACTTGCAGTTGCCACCAAAAACAGTGACACAAGAGCGAGCTTGAGGATATGTGTGTTCATAGTTAGTGATGTTTGTGTTGTGCGATGCTATGTTGTTTTAACTGATGAAATGTGCGTCAAGGTAAAATGTGCTGAGGAGAAGGCACGCTTGAACAGCACCTGAAGCAAGCTGATAGAGGGCAACTGCATCTAACTGAAAGGATGTTAAACATGCCCGACGAGACCTCTGTGGGGTTACCTACAATTGCCCTGGCTCCGGCTTGAGAGCATGCTGAAACTGACGGCGCAGCCTTGCTTTCAAAGAGTTTTAGTTCAGCCTCCGGCTTTGTTAGTTCAAGAGATATTGATGTTATGCCTGCTCGAGTTCGTATCGGAGTGCTCGAGAATTACATGCGGAACTTAAACAATTTTTGCTTGCGTGTCAACAAAACCTGAATGTATTGCCATTTGCGCAACATCAAAGGAATAAGTCTGATTCCAAATGAGCAACATACACACCACGCCGCGATGAGCAAAAGTGCCAGCACAAGCCAGCGGCACACAGGCTGTAAGAGCAAAGCACATTTTTTTCAAAACAAGTTTGATATATTCCGAAAACCCACTTGCCAGTTGCTCTTTTTTGGAAAACGGTAGGAACACTTTAATCTATCAATTAACTATGACCACTGAAACGCTGACAGCACCTGCACTGAACGGCATATCACTTCACGACGGAACGCCGCAAACCAATCCGCTCCGCACTCGGCACGATTTTGACGCAATGCGCAAAGCCTGCGAAAAAGATTTAGGCAAATTTCATGGCGACATCGCCAAACGCGAAATCCACTGGTTCGACCCGAAACTCAATGCTTGGATTACTTACTCCGACGAACACAAAAAGTGGCTCGGCATTGATGCCAAAACTGGCAAACCTGTTGAGGTGAATTATCCCGAATCCCACACGCCTTGGAAAATTTCGTTTGACGATTCACGCGCCCCGTTCTATCAATGGTTCAAAGGCGGCTTAACGAATGCATGCTTCAACGAAATCGACCGCCACGTCATCAACGGCTACGGCGATGAAATTGCCTTCCACTTCGAAGGCGACCGCTGGGACGCAACCAAAAACAATGGCAAAGGCGGACCTGTTACGGCGTTCAGCATCACGCGCAAACAATTGATGCTTGAAGTGGCTAAGTGCGCCCTTGTGCTCCAATCACTCGGCTTGAAAAAAGGCGACCGCGTCTGCCTCAATATGCCCAACATCATGGAGCAGATTTATTACACCGAAGCCTGTAAGCGTTTGGGCATCATCTACACGGCAGTCTTCGGCGGCTTTTCGGACAAAACGCTTTCGGATAGAATCCACAACGCAGGCGCAAAAGTCGTCATCACGAGCGACGGTGCTTACCGCAACGCACAAGTTGTGCCATTCAAAGAAGAATACACCGATAAGGCTCTCGATAACTACATTCCGCTTGAAACTGCTCTTGAGATTGCACGCACGAAACTGAAAGCGTTGAAGGTTGCACCGAAAGTTGCATCAGCCATTTTGGACAAAATTCAATCTAACCTCAAAGAAGAAATCACAACCGAGCGTGCCGATGTGATGCGTGCGGTCGGTCAAGCCCTCTCACACCTACGCGGACTTTCCATTCAAGAAAAATCGAAAATTCGTGTCGAGCTTGCCAAAGCCCTTGTCGACTCGCCGCCGCGCGTCAGTGCTGTCATCGTGGTCAAGCACACAGGGCAAGAAATCAACTGGCGAAAAGAGCGCGATAAGTGGTCGCACGAACTTTTAGCACAAGCCACAAAAACCTTACTCGCCAACGCCAAAAAAGTCGGTGTCTCGGTTTCATCAGAAAAGGACTTGCTGGCACTTGATACGGAACGCTTCATCAAAGCCATTTATGCGTCGGTGCCATGCGAAATCGTTGATGCCGAGTTTCCGCTCTTTTTCATCTACACATCAGGCTCGACGGGCAAGCCCAAAGGCGTGGTGCATGTTCACGGAGGTTACACAGCAGGCATATCTTACACGATGAAAATTTCCTTCGATGCGCGTCCGGGCAAAGATGTGATGTATGTGATTGCTGACCCGGGTTGGATTACAGGACAGTCGTATATGATTGCTGGTGCATTGCTGGCACGCGTGACCAGTGTAATTTGTGAAGGCTCGCCGCTCTTCCCCAGCGCAGGTCGATATGCTTCAACGATTGAACGCTATGGCGTAACGATTTTCAAAGCGGGCGTAACCTTCCTCAAATCGGTGATGACCAATCCGCTGAATGTTGCCGAAGTCGAGCAATACTCAATGAAGACTCTGCGCGTGGCAACTTTCTGCGCCGAGCCATGCAGTCCTGCTGTGCAAGAATTCGGCATGAAAATCATGACGCGCCAATACATCAACTCCTACTGGGCAACTGAACACGGCGGCATTGTTTGGACGCACTTCTACGGCAACCCCGATTTTCCGCTCAATCCCGATACGCACACCTATCCGCTACCGTGGATTTTCGGCGATGTGTGGGTCGCACAAGGCACAGATAAACAAGGACGACAAATCTATCGCTCCGCCGACTTTGAAGAAAAAGGCGAAATCGTTATCACCAAACCATATCCGTATCTGGCACGCACGATTTGGGGCGATGCCGACGACTTCCTCAAAAAGTTTGAACAAGGCAAATGGATGGGCGATTTCGAGCGATACAAAAAAACTTACTGGGATAGATGGAGCGACGGCAAAAAGCAAGTCTGGGCATACACACAAGGCGACTTTGCGATGAAATATCCTGACGGCTCATTCACCTTGCACGGACGCAGCGATGATGTGATTAACGTCTCGGGACACCGCATGGGGACGGAAGAAATCGAGGGCGCGATTCTCAAAGATAAATCGCTCAACCCTGACTCGCCGGTCGGCAATGTGATTGTGGTCGGCGCGCCGCATCGTGAAAAGGGTTTAACGCCCGTTGCGTTTCTCTTGCCTGCACCTGGTCGGCACATCACGCAAGATGATATGCGGCGGCTCTCAGAACTCGTGCGCAAAGAAAAAGGTGCGGTGAGCGTGCCAAGCGATTACATCGTGGTCTCGGCGTCCCCGAAACGCGCAGCGGCAAGTATATGCGCCGCTTCCTCAAAAACATGATTAACGACGAACCACTTGGCGATACTACTACGCTTCGCAATCCTGAATCGCTGGTCGAGATTCGCAAGAAAATTGAGGAGTGGAAGCAAAAGCAAGCGACGGAAGAATCGCAAGTGATGTTTGAAACCTTCCGCTACTTCAAGATTCAATACGCGCCCGTTAAAGATGATGCGATGATAGCCGTTGTAACGATTTCCAATCCGCCTGTGAATGCGCTGAACGAGCGTTGCTTGGACGAACTCAATACCGTTGTGGATAGGCTTTCGCGTAATGATGCCGTGAAGGTCGTGATTTTCACAGGCGCAGGCACGAAGTCGTTTGTGGCAGGTGCCGACATCAAGCAGTTCTACGAGGAAATTCAAACCGAAGAAGATGCGCTCACGCTGCCGAACAATGCGCATTTGCGTTCCGAAAAATTGAGCAGATGAAGAAGCCTGTGATTGCGGCAATTAACGGCGTTGCGCTGGGCGGCGGCAATGAGTTTGCGCTCGCGTGCCCATTATCGCATTGCGGACAAGACGGCAATTTTCGGTCAGCGTGAAATTAACTTGCGACTGATTCCGGGCTACGGCGGCACACAACGCTTGCCAAGAGTTTTAGCCGACAAGCATCAAAATAGAAATGATTAGACATCAAAGAAGTGCTTGATTTAGGTGATATTACCGCAACGCCTTACCCCATGACCTTTCCCTGTTTTGGCTTCGCCAAAACATCTCTCCTTTTGAAGGAGAGGAACGTCGCAGAGCGACAGGGTGAGGTTACATTTCTCGCCCTGCACGAGATTGAGGCTCGGTGTGCAGGTTCGTGTAAATGCTATGTTGAGCCTCCGTTCTTTGCTTTTTTGAACTGATTTTTCAACGTAGTAAGTCTATTAATCGGCGCCGTGCTGGAAGAAAATCGGAAGCTGTTCGAAGACATAGAACGGCGATATTATTTTACCGATTAAAAAGCGTTTTGAAAATAAGGTGAGAAAGGTCGGTGCTGAAAAGGCGCTTTCCTATCTAACCGAAGTGATGCAAAACTCAACTGCAAATGTGGAGCAAATTATTCAAGAACAAGTTCGAAGTGGGAAAATAAGCGATGCGGCGCAGGCAAGAAAAGCGATTGCTGGAAATGCTTTTCAAGGCTTAGTTGCGTATGCTTTGATTTATTTGCAAAGTAACGATTTGATAAACCGCAATTTAGTGATAACGCTAAAACCGAAGAAACACAAGTTAATAGAAAATTATGCGGCAATTCGTATTGGCGGCGATGTGCAGAAGCCTGATGTAGATTTGATGATCTATCATAGCGCAAAGTTAGAGCATTCACCTGTTTTGATTTTCTCATTGAAGACATCTTTGAGAGAAAGAGCAGGACAAACTTACAAATGGAAACTTTTAATGGATATTGCCGCATCGCAAGATTGTTTGCAAATCAAGCAAAAATATGGATTAGGTTTTGATGTTCAGAAAGATTTCAAAATAGGTTTTATTACAGCAAATTTTTACGATGAAATTACGCAACCGCAGCAAATTAGCATGTTGAAATTTTTTGATTTCGTCTATCTTACTAAAACAGGCAAGTTTAGACCGCCTGTGAAAGAGTTCTCCGAAATTGTTTCAGACTTGAACTCTCTCTATAAGTGATGATACTTACAGAAAAAAAATATAGAGATGCTTCTTGGGATTTCGTAGGGGCAAATACAAAAAAATTTACGCATTGCTACCATAACTACCCTGCGATGATGATTCCTCAAATTGCAGAAAGACTTTTAGAAAAATATGGTGCCAACGCAAACCTGCTGTTTGACCCTTACTGCGGCACTGGCACAAGTTTAGTAGAAGCCAATTTGAAAGGGATAGATGCTATCGGAACTGACTTAAACCCGTTAGCAAGACTTGTTGCGAAGACAAAAACCAGCAAAATTAACCTGCAAGTCTTGGAACTCTACCTCAAAGATTTTAACGATTATATTTTTTCAGTGATGTTTGATTTTAGCAAGGTAAGTGTTGTAATTCCCAAAATTAGTAACATTGATTTTTGGTTTGATAAACCTGTTCAGGAAAAATTGGCGGTTATTAAAGCATTTATTGAGAAAATAGAAGACGAAAGTGTGAGTAATTTTTTCAAGGTAGCCTTCAGTGAAACTGTTCGTGAAAGTAGCCTGACGCGCAATGGTGAATTTAAGCTATTTCGCATGACACCTGAACAAATAGAAAAGTTTAACCCCGATGTTTTTGGCTTAATGCAGAGTAAATTGGCACGAAATCATAGAGGATTAAGAGAGTTTTTAGAACATAGACCGAAAGGCAAGGCAGAAGTGTATGGATTTAATACATGTAACGAAGTTCAATATCTGGAGCATGAGAGCGTAGATCTTGTGCTCACTTCGCCGCCATATGGAGATAGCCGCACAACGGTGGCTTACGGGCAATTCTCGAGATTATCTAACGAATGGCTCGGCATAGAAAATGCTAATCAAGTTGACAACCTCTTAATGGGCGGAAAATCTGAAAGAAAAATCCGCAACTTCAATAGCAAGTGCTTAAACGAGAGCCTCGAGAAAATTGCATCGGTAAATGAATCACGCGCTAAGGAAATTGCTTCGTTCTACTACGACTATCAAAAATCTATTGAAAATGTTGCGAGAACCGTCAAAAAAGGCGGTTACGCTTGCTATGTTGTAGGCAATAGAAAAGTGAAAGGAGAGATTTTACCCACAGATGAAATCACCAAAGATTTTTTTGAGAATTACGGATTTTCACATGTAGAAACCATTATACGGAAAATTCCCAGCAAACGTATGCCAAGTAAAAATAGCCCAACGAACATCACAGGCAAGAAAGATGAAACGATGAATTACGAGTATATCGTCGTTATGAGAAAAGAAAGTGTGTAACCTAAATTCTACGACTATGACAAACCACGACACCTTGAAAACCGCGCTTCGCATTCTTCTCTCTGGTCGCTCGCTTGATGCCGAAACCGCCAAAGAAATAGGTCTCGTTGATGAACTCGCCGACGGCGACGCGCTCATTCGTGCAACGGAACTAGCACGCGCTTTTATCACAGGCGAAGATGGACAAGTGCTCAAAACTGCCTTCGAACATCGCCAAGCCGCCGTTCAAGCATGGGAGTCGCCAAGAGAATTTCCCGAAGAGATTTTGCAAGACGAGGAAATCCAAACGCTCATCAATGCTCTGAAACATTCAGGACGCGAAAAAGCCGTTGAGAAAATTTTAACCGCACTTCGCACTGGCTTCGAGCAAGGCTTTTCAAAAGGCATTGAAACCGAAGCCAAACTCTTTGCAAGCGCGGTTGTAGCGCCCGATGAAGGCAAAACAGGTATAGAAGATTTTCTCAACAAAAAATCAAAGCCACTGCCACCACGACCATGGCGCGTCAAAATCACCCCTGAAGAAGAAAAAGAACTGCTCGCCAAAGGCGATTTACTGCCAGTTGATGCGCCGTTCTTTCCTGGTGTAACGAAAATTCCGAAATACCAATACGCACTTGCCGTTGTGCGCGATGAAAAAACCGGTGCAATTCCACACGGCGACCCGATTAAAGCCGAAGTCAAAGTTATTACCACAGTGCCTGAGCCTGCGCCGAATGAAGTTCTGCTCTACATGCTCACGAGCGAAATCAACTTCAACGACATTTGGGGCATTCAAGGCATTCCCGTTTCGCAAATGGAGCAAAACGACCAAGATGTCTACATCACGGGCAGTGGCGGATTGGGACTGATTGTTGCCGTGGCTCGGAAGTTTTGCGCGAAGGACGCTTGAAGGTTGGCGATATGGTTACCGTGTATTCAGGGCAATCCGATTTGCTTTCGCCACAAGCGGCATTAGACCCAATGTTCTGCGATTTCTGCATTCAAGGCTATGAAACAGGCGATGGCTCGCATCAGCAATCAATGGTCGCACAAGCCCCACAGTGCCACAAAAAGCCACAAGACCTCACGCTTGAAGCCGCAGGCAGTTATGTTCTGAATGTCGGCACAGTGTATCGCGCGCTGTTCACTACACTGCAAATCGAGAGCGGCAAATCCATTTTCATTGAAGGCGCGGCAACCGGCACGGGCAATGAAGCCCTGAAAATCGCCATCAAATCTGGCTTGAATGTGATTGGACTGGTCTCAAGCGAAGAGCGCGGCAAACAGATTGAAGCCAAAGGTGCGAAGTATATCAATCGCAAAGACAAATCCCTTGAAAAAATTTTCACGAAGATTCCTGAAAAGCCGAGCGACATCAAAAAATGGGCAAAAGATGGCGAAACCTTTTTGAAAAAGGTCAAATCTTTGAACGGTGGCAAACTTGTCGACTACGCCGTCTCACACGCAGGCGAGCAATCCTTTCCGCGCACATTTCAAGCGTTAGCACAAGGTGGCACGCTGACCTTCTACGGCGCCTCAAGCGGATACCACTTTACATTTCTTGGCAAGAAAGGCACGTCAACGCCTGATGCGATGCTTTCCAAAATTCGCTTCCGTGCCAATGAATCCGCCCTTTGCTACTATGGCACCAGCGTTGATAAATCGGGCATTGTTGATGAGGTTGGCTTGGAAATCATTGAAACCTTGCGTGAGCGCAAGGCGCGCATCGTGGTTGCTTGTTACACTGACGCGCAAAAGGAATTTATTGAGTCGCTTGGCTTTGGCGATGCTATCAAAGGTGTTGTGAGTCTTGAATCCATGAAACGGCGCTATCAAGACGATTTCGAGTGGCAAGCCCCGATGAAAGCCTTACCTGATGCGCGTAAGGAAACCGCTAAGTTCAAAGAGGCAGTGCAGGAGTTTAATGAAAAGACGCTCAAACCCTTTGGCAGTGAAGTTGGCAAAGCCTTGCGTTCGCCCGATAATCCGCGTGGCAATCCTGACATCGTTTTTGAACGCGCTGGACACGATGCGCTTGCAGTTTCAACGGCAGTCGTGAAGCCCTTTACTGGCAAGGTGATTTACTGCGAAGAGATGAACGGCAAGCGATATAGTTTCTATGCGCCACAAGTGTGGATGCGCCAGCGCCGAATCTACATGCCTTCTGCTAACATCTTCGGCACGCACCTTTGCAACGCCTACGAAGTTTCTGTTATGAACGACATGGTCGACGCAGGTCTGATTGAAATTTCTGAACCCTATGTTGTGAGCTTCGATGAAATTCCGCAGGCACATCAAGATATGTGGGAAAATAAGCACAAGGCAGGTAACTATGTTGGCAATCATTGCTTGCCACAACTTGGCTTGAAGACGAAAGAAGAACTCTTCAATGCGTGGAGTTTGAAAATAAGTATGGGTAGAAAATGATGATGCGCACGGCACAGATGCAAGTTTGGAAAATGGCTTGACTTTTCGTATAGCTTTTTGTGTAGCTTCTAAGGCTTATTGTAATGCAAGATGAACGAGAGTAATGCACTGGTTACACACTGGAAAGCTGCTGCCCAAGCATTTCAGAAAAATATGTTGGCTGTGGAGCGACGAGGCGATCATGAAGCCATTCATGATGCACGAGTAGCAATGAAAAAGTTGCGTAGTTATGCAATGCTCTACGACAGCACAGTAGGCACAACACTTTGCAAGCAGATAAAGAAGTTCTCTCTGCAATATCGCACGGCTGGGGCGTGCCGCGATACTTACAACTCTCTTCAATTGGTAAAGAAATTTGGCAAAAAACTCAACTGCGAGTTTCAGCTCTTCCTTGCCTACTTGCAATTTACACTGCAGGCAAATCTGCGCTACTTGCGCTATGTGCTGAAAGTGCGCCCGATTTTGACACAGGAGTGGCAGGAATGGGAAAGCGTGATAGCTGCACCAGAGCTTCAATCGGCACATGTAACAAAATCAATGAAAGAGGCTATCGTGGAGCTATGGGAAAGTATTAGAGTGCCAAAGTCAATGGACGATGCAGAGTGGCTACATAGCTTACGCAAAGACTTGAAACGCATTTTTTACGCGTTGCAAGCCGTCCCCATGCCAGAGCGTTTTTCTGCGCATCACATAAAGGAGATTCGTGAGCTCAACACGCTCTTTGGAAAGTGGCAAGACCTGCACCAGTTGGAGCTACGCACGAAGGATTTCAAGGAAAACTTGCTTGATAAAAGCACAAGTGAGTATGGACATCTCAAGCAACTCTTGAAAGCCATTGAAAAAGAGAAAGAATCCGAGTATAACGCGCTGCGCCAGAAGCTATCCTCACTGCTCAAAATCGACTAAAGCTACGGCTGCGAATCGTCCGGCGGTCGCTTGGTCGGAATCACTGCACCGTTGATGCGCAGTTCATACCGCTCTTCGGTAGCATTTGCAAACACATCCATAATTTCTTCCTGCGACATGCCACGCATATACAAAAATTCCATGTAGCGGTAGAGCCCAAAGTCAGCCAGCATCGCAGTTGCGATAGCATCATCTGGCAAACCGTAGCTACGGCAATGTCGTTCAGCTTGAGCAAGCCAATCTTTAATGAAGGCTTCATCTTCGCCACGTGACCTAAAAAAATCTGAAATGAGAACAGAAACACTCTGCATAGTAGGATGAGGATTCATCGCAAAATAACGCTCCATATCTGCTGAAATTTCAGAGAGAGCTACGAAATCATCTTCATCCAAATACTTTGCCAGTAACTGGGTGACCTTCTCCATGCGGTCGTTTTGGTTCGGTGTAAGCATAACGCAGTTGTTGAGTTGGGTGCAATCTCGGCACAGACGCTCTGCCGCAAAAACGCAATTGTGCTAAGATACATTCCGCAAAGCTCAATTCGCAGAAAAACTTTGGCGTCGTGGATGAGTGCAGAGGTGAGCAAATCTTAGCGCTCAGTTCTGATTTGCTTCAAGTGTATTGACTTGACAAGTTGGAGTAGCAAAAAATATATTCTGGGTAGTCTTCATCCACAATCTTGATTTGCTGCATGCCACAACAAGCCTATAAGCGCACCGTTCGGGACTTGCTCTCCCAAGCCGAAACCCTGCGACACACTGCGCCTCAACAAGCCCTTGAACGCGTGCAAGCAGCACTCGAGATTGCCAAAACAAAACACTACACCAATGGCATGGCTGAGTGTCTCTTGCTCAAATGTGAGCTTGAGCTCCAAGCGCAATGCTTTCCACAAGTCATTGAAATTGCACATGAAGCCCTTGAAACATTGAAAGCGATAGATGCTTCATATTTGTCTGCCTTTCATCGGTTGATGGGGCTGGCGTATTGGAAACAGGGAGACTTCAAGAGTGCGGTTGTGCATGGTCAGCAAGCTCTGTCTCTTGCAACAGCCTCAAAGGATAAAAAAGCCAAGTTGCTGGCTCATCAAAACCTTGCTCACATCTACATCTACCTTGACGACTACGACGAAGCTCTTTCACACCTACATCTTGCGCTCTCACTTGCCCAAGAGCTCGGCGCACAGGAGCAACTGGCTATCGTGCATAACTATATCGGACTGATTCATTGGAATCAAGGTAAAGACGAACTGGCTATGTCCGAATTTGAAGCCAGCATCAAAATTGCCGAAACTTTTGACTTTCAACGGCACCTGCACACTGCGCTCCATAACCTTGGAAATGTGTATGCTCGACGTGGCGAACTCCATTCAAATCCCGATGACCTACAAAAAGCCCTCTGCTTTTTTGAAAAGAGTCTAAACATTGAAGAAACCTTAAAAGATGACAATGCCATCGCACTTTCTCATAACAACATTGGCAATGTTCATAGACTTTTAGGCAGTCGTCAAAAAGCCCTCGAGCATTACCACACGGCTCTTGCACTCTCAGAGAAAATTGGCGCAAAATACACACGCATTGATGTGCTCATCAATCTCGGTCTTTTCTACATCGAAGAAAAAAACTTCACGACTGCACATCTTCACCTTAACGAGGCACTTGCACTTTCCGAATCGGTTCAATCCAATTCGCAAATCGTCGACATTCTTGATGCCCTGACACAACTATACAAGTCACAAGGGCAATTCAAGGAGGCACTTGAGACGCAAGAACGCCTGAATCAGGTGCAGCGCAAAATTTTTAACACCAATGCCGATGCGCGTTTGAAAAAGCTCCAACTTGCTATGCAAATTGAGCGATACATACATGAGCGCAACGCACTTGAAGCCGAACTTGCCCGTAAGCAAAGCGCACTCCAAGCGCTCACGCTAACTTTGACGCAGAATAGCCAGTTGATAGCCGAACTGCGCGATGAACTCATCAAATTAAAAAACTCGCCGAGTAGCGAAAGAAGTTTTGATGCACTTCTGCAAAAACTCAACGCACATACTTCGCAGAACAGAGATTCTCAAATCTTCCAGCAGCAATTTGAACTGCTACATCCTAATTTTCTGACACGGTTGTCCCAAGCCTTTCCACAACTGACTCCGACGGAACTAAAACTCTGCACCTTGCTCAAAAGCAATCTTTCCAGCAAAGACATCGCGCGCCTGCTGAACATCTCGGTGCGCAGTGTGGAGTCGCACCGCCTTAGCATTCGCACCAAATTGCGCCTAAAAAGGAAGGATAATCTCGTCCAATTTCGTTTGAAGGGTCTGGATTTTGTCAGACCCTTTTTAATTTCATAATTAAACATCAATCCGTAACAAAACTCGGAAATCGTTGGTGGCTTCAATTTCAGGTGAGCGATGGAAAATGGCGTTGCCTTCGTTGCCCGGTGCTTCGCCCTTCAAAATTGCGACATCAAAGGCATTGAGCCGCCGCACCTTCTGCCAATCACGCACAATTTCGTCATTCGTCTTGCCGTCGCGATTGACATTGTCGTTTTCCAAATACTCCGTGCCTTTGCCAATGTAGGTGCAAAGCAGACGGAGCGGATAAAAATCACGGTGAAACTTGCGGCACTGGTCGGTGCGAATGGTCTCTAAATAGAAATGCAATTCATTTGCATCGGTAAGCTCGGCAAAAAAATTGGCTATCTGCGCAATGTCCGCAATGAGCGCCTCTTTACCGATGTCATCTTCAAATGCACTTAGCTCCTGCCGCAAAGTCTGCTCGACATCACGCGCCGAGAGCACTTTGCAAATGTGAATATCTTCATGGCGGTGTTTCATCAGAAACGCCTCAATCGCCTTGTTCGGCTGGCGTTTCCAAACCGCAAGGTTGCACTCGGGAGTAAAAATGGCAGAGAGTTCTTCCAGCGTCTGTGCCCAAGCAATATGAGAAAGTGTTGCTGCGACCTTTGTCATAGCACAATTGAATAAGTTTTGAACCGAATGAAAGCCCCAAGCGTGAGTAGACTTGTTGGAATAAGCATCAACATCAAGAGCACCAGCGTGCGTTTAGCGACCTCTGCAAAGTGCTCTTCCTGAAACTGAAATTCTGGCAATTGAGTGTAACTCGTAAAAGCTTTGCGCTGAAAAATGAGCGGCTCGAACAACCGCCGCCATTGCTGATGAAAAGCACGTGCCTGACGCATAAACTCAGCATAACGCTCTTCACTTGTGCCAACAATAGTGTTCAGCGCCTGCTGCATCACAATTGCTGGCGAAAGCCATTGAACGCGCTTTATAAACTCGGCTTGTTGCGCGCGCTGCGCATGGAATTTTTCACGCACAGGTTGAACAGACTTCAACACCTCTTCCATCGCAAGCAAGTTTTTGATGGCAAAGTCTCTATCGCGTGCCAGAGTATCTTTGGCAAGTTCTGGATGCGCTTGATAAAATTGCTCAAGCAACTTGGCAGAACGCCGTTCCGCCTCCACGCTTGCCTGACGCATCGCATCAACATACTTGACTCGAGATGGTAACGGATAAAGCACTTCCGCCAAACCATTCAGCACCGAAGGCAATACAATCAGCAATGCTATCCAACATGCACCCAAAATCAAGGCATTGACGGCTGGACTTTTGCCAAACGATAACACAAACCATACTAACGCCACCCAAAACATGCCATAGACCAACACAGCCAGCATTAACAGCACCACGCGCCCTACGCCCGCTTCAAGCCTTGCATCAGACCACAGCACACCAATCAGCACCAGTGCTTCCGCAACGCCAAGCAGAATTGCGGCGCGCAGCAAAAGCTTGCGTTTGGCAATCTCAAACAGTGAGACTGGTTGCACCCCGAAAAGCGAAAGCACCCCGCTTTCCTTTTCGCCCGACATCACGCTAAACAATAGCGCCAAGATGAGCAACGGAAAGAGGTAAATGATGACAAAAGCAAAATCAAATTCGCCCAGCTTGAGCTTCAAGGGATGTCTCAAATCCGATTCATCTTGCTCGAGGGCTTTTTGCTCGCTATCCAAGCGTATCAAGCGTTCTTTGATATGCAAATCGCTCTGACCAATCGAGAGCGCTGAAAGGTTAAGGAGAGGCAGGGTCGCCGTCGCCGCAGCGCGCATGTTGGCGAAATAAGGATGTCGTGCGCCCCACGCTGGCGGTTCTAACGGCTTTTGGAGCGACACCAGTTTCGCTTCTTCTTTCCTAGCCACTTGCTCCAAAGAGTCTAAAAATGCCTTGCGTTGATGGGTATCGCACATCAGTGAGGCTTGTTCTCTCTGAATGGCTTCGCGCCCGTTGTAAATTGCATACAGCGCAACAACAACGAACACCACAAGCAAAATCCAAAGACTGCGCTCACGCTGAACGAGCCGCCACTCTTGACGAATGAAGCCTTTCATTTCACAAAACCGAAATATTGGCGACACTGACGATAAGTCCCACGAGCGATGCCAAAAGCCACGCGGCAAGTATCCAAAGGCTTTGCACCACGTTCTCGATTGCCCAAGTCAGCGATGGCGCAGTGTATTCAAATGCAGGAATTTTTTCCCATAGTGCTTTTCCTGCTTTGTATTCCCAATCACCTGTTTTGGAGTGGTATGCCATATCCATGTTGAGTGCTTTGACCAGCACGCGCCGATAGGCTTCGGCAGATTCTGCAAAGTGCCGATGATGCCAAAAATCTGAACCTGCTATTGCCATAGAGAGCATTTGAATCGAGATAGTTGGCGAAAGCACGCCTGCCCATTGATAGAAGCGGCTTTGTTCGTCGTAGCGGCGATACAAATTGCCGAAGTGCTTATCGAAGACCTTGCTGGCATATTCTTCACCTTCTTGCATGGCGATTGCATCAAAATTGACAGGCAGTTTATGCACGGAATCTACGCCGTATTCTTTGAGCAATCTTGCTTCAAGTTCCTTACGGCGTTTGTCAGCAGGATTGTGTCCATCAATTCCGCCACGAATATCATTGCGAACTTGCTGATTGAATGTGCGTAGCGACGGCACAGGATAGCGTTGCTCGGCAAGGTCAATAAACAACTTCGGCGCAAGAAAACTCTGTGCAAACCAAATCCCCAACAAGATAACTAACGACACCTGCGACGAAGATGCCTTCGCCGAAACCGCTAATGCCAATGCACACCAAACCGCAAAGAACGCCAAATATGCGCCAATCATCGCACTGTATCGCATAGGTTCGAAGGACAGGTTGGCACTTTGCATCAAAACCAGCGAACCGATGAGCGTTGCAGGAATCAGAATGAGCAATAGTGCGGCAAAGACACCGAGCAATTTTCCAAATGCAAGTTGGGGCATTGGCACGCCAAGCGACATCAAGAGTTTGAGTGTGCCTTGTTCACGCTCGCGTGTGAAGGCAGAAAAGGCGGTCAGAATGATAAGCAGGGGAATGAGCAGTTGCATGGTAACAGCGGCGGTGAGGTCGCCGAAACGCTGAACTGGTGTGGCATCAGCGGCTTTGCGATATTCAAATTGATTTTGATGATGAGCTTCGAGCAAGACGGCAACGCCAGTGTAAGCATCTGTGCCCTCATCGAGCGCGCTAAGTAAGTGCTTCGGCTTGAAGGCGTAGTTGCCGTAGTGCGCGGCGCTGTGCGGATTTTTCTCGTCTTGATTAAGCCACCGCTCGCGCTCACCTTGTTTGGCAAGTTCCCGCTCTGTGATTTCGGTCGACACATATCGCCAACTTGTAAAAAGCGACGCTAAGAGCAACACGAGCACAATACCTGCGCTCCACCGAAATCGCCCGTCTCGCAAGGTTTCCGTGAGTTCTTTTTTGGCAACCGTCAGAATCATGTTTCGCTTGATTTGAATTGGCAACCTAAACCGCAAACGTAATACTTTCGCACGGAAACGCAAATCGTTTGCATTTCGATTTTAGTTACCCGTGTAAGATAAATAAATCATTTGAACTTTTTGCGATTTCGAGAAATAAGGCATATCTTACGTCAGTTTGCTCTTTCAAACTTCATCAAATAGCGAAGTAGGTTCAGCCTAAAAGACGGCTGATTAATAAGGAATCGTGTGCAAATCACGAGCTGTCCCGCAACTGTGAGTAACACAAAAGGTTTCGCCCTTGTGTGCCATTGTTTCCTGAATGGGAAATGAGAAGGCCGGCGAAACCCGTTACAAGCCAGGAGACTTGCCTACTTCGTATTGACAGATGCCCTCGTGGATTGGGGTTGATGTCAGGTCTGCTGAAGTAGCACAAGCATCTTTCTACCTTCCCTGCTGTTGAAGGCTTTGCTACTTCTTTACGCCTCTTGTCATTCCCTTATCTCGCGAGTGCATTGAAAGTTTTGAAGTGTCTTTTTTCATAACTCTAAACTTTCAAGGCAATGCAAAATCACAATCTGGGCTATCCGAGGATTGGTAGCCAACGCGAGCTCAAAAAAGCCTGCGAAGCCTACTGGTCAGGCAAAATCTCACAGGAAGAACTTGTGCAAACGGCACAATCTATCCGTCAAAAAAACTGGCAAACTCAACAAGCGGCAGGTATCCAGTTGATTCCTGTAAATGATTTTTCGTTTTATGACCAAGTGCTCGATATGTCTCTTTTGTTAGGGGCAATCCCTAAAAGGCATCAAGCCCTTGCCAAAGCAAAATCGCCGTTAGACTTATACTTCGCTATGGCACGCGGCTATCAAAAAGAAGGCTACGATGTTACCGCAATGGAAATGACCAAGTGGTTTGATACCAACTACCACTACATTGTGCCTGAATTTACCAAAGACCAAAGCTTTGAGCTACTTGGCACAAAGGTGTTTGATGAATTTGCCGAAGCCAAAGCCTTAGGTATTCCTGCAAAACCTGTCTTGATTGGGGCAGTTTCTTACTTGCTTCTGGGCAAAGAAAAAGGCGAAGAAACCTTTGATAGAATTGACTTGATAGATAGACTTTTGCCCGTCTATGTTCAAATTCTGCAAAAATTAGCGGCACAAGGTGCAACATGGGTGCAAATTGATGAACCTTATTTAGTGATGGATTTGAGCGACAAAGAGCGCCAAATCATAGCATCGGTCTATGCGGAAATTCGCAAGCAAGTGCCAAACTTGAAAATTATCTTAGCGGCGTATTTTGAAGGCTATCAAGATAACTTAGACACGGCTCTTTCCTTGCCCGTAGAGGTGCTACATTTGGATTTAGTGCGTTGCCCTTCGCAGTTAGATGATGTGCTGAATCACCCTGCTTTGGACAAGCAAATTCTTTCCTTAGGCGTAGTAGATGGCAGAAACATCTGGAAAAATGATTTTGAAAGTTCTTTGCGGCTCATTCAGAAAGCAGTTGATAGAATCGGCGCAGAGCGGGTTTGGGTGGCACCGTCTTGCTCACTTTTGCATGTGCCATATGACTTAGATTTTGAGCAACAACTCGATCCTGAAATCAAACAATGGCTGGCATTTGCCAAACAAAAATTGATTGAAGTAAGCACACTGACGCGCCTTGCGCAAGGGGAAAACTCGCCCGAATTAGAAAAAGCCTTGCAAGAAAATCGGCTTGCGCACGAAAACCGCAAAACTTCTGCACGTATTCACAATCCAAAAGTTAAAGAACGCCTTGCGGCAATAAGTGAAAAAGATTTCAAGCGAAAATCTGACTTTCCTACACGCCGAAAGATTCAAAGAGAACGGCTGCATTTGCCTTTATTCCCGACTACTACCATCGGCTCATTCCCACAAACGCCCGAGATTCGGCAGCTTAGAGCTCGCCTCAAAAAAGGTGAACTCACGCAAGCCCAATACGAAGCCGAAATTGAAAAAGCGATTGTAGAAGTAATTCGTTTGCAAGAAGAAATTGGCTTAGATGTATTGGTGCACGGCGAATATGAACGCAACGACATGGTAGAATATTTTGGCGAATTGTTAGACGGCTTTGCTGTCACGGAAAATGGTTGGGTGCAAAGCTACGGCAGCCGATGCGTAAAACCGCCCATCATCTTCGGCGATGTGAACCGTAGCAAAGACCTTTCAGTGCGTTGGAGCAGTTTTGCTCAACAGCAAACGCAAAAAATCATGAAAGGAATGCTCACAGGACCTGTTACGATGTTGCAATGGTCTTTTGTGCGTGATGACCAGCCGCGTTCAGAAACTGCCTATCAAATTGCCTTAGCAATTCGCGACGAAGTATTGGCATTAGAGCAAGCTGGTATCAAAATCATTCAGATAGATGAACCTGCCTTTCGCGAAGGACTGCCGCTTCGCAAAAAGGACTGGGCAACCTATCTGGAATGGGCGGTCAATGCGTTTCGTTTGGCGGCAAGCGGTGTAAAAGATGAGACGCAAATTCATACACACATGTGCTATTCGGAGTTTAATGATATTATTGACCGCATCGCCAGTTTAGACGCTGATGTTATTACCATAGAAACCTCTCGCTCGGAGATGGAATTGTTGGAGGCGTTTGTAGATTTCAAATACCCCAACGAAATCGGACCGGGTGTGTATGATATTCACTCGCCGCGTGTACCGAAAGTAGAAGAAATGGTCTATTTGCTCAATAAAGCCAAAGAAGTCTTGCCCGTAGAAAACATTTGGGTCAATCCAGATTGTGGCTTAAAAACGCGCAAATGGGAAGAGACGAAGCCTTCTTTAGAAAATATGGTCAAAGCCGCACAAATTTTGCGTGAGCAAGTCGTAGAACCTATAAAGGCTACATAATGTCTAACCGAAGCCTGTGAGAGTTTAGACTTACTACGTCAAGAAGTGCTTGATTTTAGGCGATATTAACTGCAACGCCTTACCCATGACCTCTCCCTGTTTTGGCTTTGCCAAAACGTCCCTCTCCTTCAAAAGGAGAGGGACGTCGCAGGAGCGACAGGGTGAGGTACGTCTCTCGCCTTGCACGAGATTGAGGCTCGGCGTGCAGGTTCGTGTAAATGCCATGTCGAGCCTCCGCTCTTTGCTTTTTGAACTGATTTTCAACGTAGTAAGTCTATTCTTACAGGCTTCCTACACTATTTTTTTATGCCACGCCACGAAGAAAAAATATGCCCGCGATGTCAAGCTCGATTTGAGTGCAAGGTCGGTAGCATCAATTTATGCCAGTGCCAAACGGTAAGGCTTACCGATGAAGAGCGCGCTTATATCCAATCGCAATTCGATGATTGCCTTTGTGCCAACTGCTTACTTGAACTGAAAAAGGAATACAATCAGCGTCAATTTGAGGAGAAAATTGCACGCGTGTGCGCGTTCTACAATCTGAACCCGCCTTTTCAAAATTAAGTGAGCATTAAGTAAAGTAAGCAAAAGGAACATCACCCATCGTTTTAGAATGGCTACTGCCTGTATTGCTTCGCTGGAAAAATCAGCGGCTTGAATGGTTGTGTAGAAAATCTGCATCCGTTGATAAATGATGGGCTAATAGGAGGTCAATCCTGCTTTCCGCTTCTTGGCGCGCGCGGCAGGCGCATCGTCTTTGCCCACAACAACCCTTTCCCAATCGCCATACATTGGATTGGGAAAAATGATAAATCGCCGTCCAAACTCGGCACGCAGTCGCTCCACCTCGCTATTGCGCTCGCTGACTGTGTTTTTCTCGAAAGCGTCGCTGAAATCGGCAAGGTTATCGCCGCAGAGCAAAATCACTTCATATTTTTCGGCAATGCGTTTTCGGCGGGCTTCTTTGCTTGGCTCATCGGTGCGCAAGAGCAAATGCGCGCTATCGGCGTAAGGGAAGTTCCATAGCTCGAGATTTTGAAGCGTCGCTTCGCGTAGCGATTCATGCCGATTGGAAATGTAAAAGACTTCTACGCCTTTGTTTCGGGCTTCGCTTAAAAATTCCAATGCGCCGGGCGTGGGACGGGCACGCGCCAATCGGCACCACTCGTCCCAATGCGCTGGATGCACGGTATCTTTCTCAATGAGCTTGGCTTGATGCGGCGTATTATCCAACACGGTCTCATCAATATCCATAATGACCGCTTTTGGTTTTTGTGTCTTTTGCTTGATGGCTTCGTTCAGGCGCAGGGTGGCAAGGTGATAGGCTTGATAGTAAAGGGCTTTGGCTTCGCCAGACTGCTGTTGCCACAGCGTTGCCATCACGGTTTGTTCGGAGGGCGAAAGTTTCTTTTCAGGCACTGTCGTGCGGGGTAAGGTGCGCGTCTGCACGGGCTCGGATTGGTTGCGCGCCAAATAGAACACCAAGAAGAAGAGTCCTACGCCTAATGCCAAAAGAAGCGTAAAGGTTGCTCGATTCATTGTGAAAAGTCGTTTGAAATGTTGTTCTGCTGATTCGTTTGAAGACGATGAGACTTGTTTTTGTGCTTCATGTCCAATTTGGATATGGATTCCTCGCTTTGCTCGAAATGACAGGCGAACCTCACCTCTGTCATGCTGAACGAAGTGAAGCATCCATACTGTATGGATTCCTCACTGCGTTCGGAATGACACTTTCGGTCTTATGTTGCTGACCTCACCCTGTCTGCTGATGCAGACGTCCCTCTCCTTCTGCAAGGAGAGGGACAATAGGGTGAGGTTATCAGAAACGCTCGCAATAACCTTGCCGAAAAATCTGCTCCTACTCACCTCAGCATTAGCGCGCTTCATCCAAAGCTTTTTCAAACCACGACACTTTCGGTTTTATGCTGCTGACCTCACCCTGTCTGCTGATGCAGACGTCCCTCTCCTTCTGCAAGGAGAGGGACAATAGGGTGAGGTTATCAGAAACGCTCGCAATAACCTTGCCGAAAAATCTGCTCCTACTCACCTCAGCATTAGCGCGCTTCGTCCAAGGCTTTTTCAAACCACGATACCACATTGCGCCAGTGTGCTTCGCCATAACAGCGAATGAATTGCATGGTATGCTCATTGCGCTTATCGCGCAGGGCTTCAAGACGCTGCTCAATGTATGATTTGGTGAGTGCAATACCACAATTTTCAGTGATGCATCGCCGCCATTCGGAATAACTCCGTGGAATCATTTTTTCTCTTGCGGTATTGTGGTGAAAATGATTTCGTTGTGCTTTACGCCCTCTCGATATTCTTCAACCTTGATGCGCCTGCCGTGCCTATCCCAAAACGACCATTCGCCAACGGCAGTATCGTTCTGAAAATGCGACTCCTGACACAGCGTGGAATCATCGTGCCAGTAGAGCCAACGCCCATGTTTCTTGCCGTTCAAATACGCTTCTAACCGACACACCGACCCATTTTCGTGAAAGAACGTCCAAACCGACATCAGGCTGTCGCCTGCTCGTTCATACTTGCCTTCGCAGAGCTTCTGACCCTGCTCATTCCACACTTGCCAAATGCCAATCGGATAGCCGCGCTCATCAAACGACTCCACCTTGTGCAACTGCCCATTGGCAAACCACGTTGAACAGACACCGACTTTGACCAAGCGTCCATCAGGCAATCGCTTGGCTGTAAAGACCGTTTGCAACTCTCCGTTCAGATACACAAGGCGATTTTCGCCCTCGCGAACACACCCCGCACAACACAGCGCAAGAGCCAGCACAACGAGAATGGAAATGCTATTCATCATCGTGCGCAAGTGTTGGTTTTCGTGCGCAGGCATATTTCTTTGCCGCACCCACCGCAATGCCAAACGGACAGAGGTAATGACACGCCCCACGCTGACCGAAAATCATCACCGAAAAGCCGACCACTGTGAGCAAAATAAAATGCCCAAATTGCACCAAGAGATTCTCATCGCCTTGCAGTGGCAGATGCACAGGCAGTTCGCCTTCGCTGAACATCTTGTCCGTAAAAAGCCACAGGATTGGTGTCCAGCTCACGAGTATGAGCAACACAAGGTATTGCGACCATTTGGGATTGAACGACACACGTTTTTTCGCCAGCGGTTGAAGCCAATCTTGCACGCCGCCCAGCCAGCAGAAATTGGCGCACACCCATCGTCCGCTTCTTGCCGCCCAGAAAATCACGGCCGTCCAAAAGGCTAACCCAAAGAGTGCCCACCAGATATTTGGCACCGTGAATTTGATGATGAAAATATGCACCACCACCGTCGTGATTTGTAGCACCAGCCGCCGACGCATTGCTTGACTGCGCGTCAGCGATTTAGCTTGCACGCTGTTCATAGCCTCTCCTTTTTTAAGTTGCAAATCATTTGCATTTACAAAGATGGCAAAAAAATTTGAATTCGCCTTGTGGAATTTGCCTTGTGGTGTTTCAGTCGCGCATATACTCGAGATAAAGTTTTTCCAAATCGGCGTGGGCAATATCGTCGGCGTTGAGCGTGGCGAGAAGTTCGCCGTGTTTCATCACGCCAAGGCGCGTGCCAACTTCCTTTGCGCGAAAGAGGTCGTGTGTAGCCATCAGCACCGCAACGCCTTTCTGGGCAAGCGTTTTCAAGAGTTCGGAAAATTCAAATGAGGCTTTGGGGTCTAAGCCGCTGGTGGGTTCATCGAGCAAGAGGGCTTTGGCATCTTTGGCAAGCGCAATCGCAATGCCGACTTTCTGCCGCATGCCTTTGGAGTATGCGCCGACGCGTTTGTGATGTGCTTCTTTTTCCAAGCCAGCCTGCAAAAGAAATTCCGCAAGTTGCTCCTGTGAGTAGGTTTTTCCGGAAAGCGTGGCGAAGTAGTCGAGGTTTTCAAGTCCAGTCAGATTTGGATAGAGCATCACGGTTTCGGGAATGTAGGCAAGGCGTTTTTTGGTCTCGAGCGGCTCGGCTTTGACGCTACGCCCATCGACTTTGGCTTCGCCGCTGGTGGGTTCGATGAAGCCCAAGAAGAGGTTGATGGTGGTAGTTTTGCCTGCACCGTTTTGTCCGAGCAAGCAAAAAACTTCTCCGGGGCTAACTCGGAGATTCAGGTTTTTGAGTGCAGGCGTACCGTTGTATGATTTTGAAAGGTTAATTGCTTCCAGCATGTTGCGTATGCTGTTTTTTGGCGTTGATAAAGTCGGTAATCGTGCCAGCGTGTGCGCCTGCGTGTCCGAGCGTAAGTCCGCATGAGCATCGCAGTTGTGCGGGTTTGCCGAATCCGCCTTGCATCGTACCGCATCCTGCAAGAAGTGCCGCGCCGAGCACGAAGAAGAGAATCTTTTTCATCGTTGCAAGTGGTTAAGTTTGATAGACCTGACAGCTCATTGTTACAATTTACAACACAATTTACGACATAGATTGCTGAAAATGCCATTCGGGGAACGGGTCAAAGTAGGTTTCCCAAACCGCTTCGCCTTGTGCCATTTCTTCAGGCGTAAGCAAGGCTTCTTCGAGTCGGGCGATGAGTTCAGCTTGATTCATCGTGGTGCCGATGAAGACGAGTTCTTGTCGGCGGTCGCCATATTTGCCGTCAAAGAGTTTTTCGATTTCGGCTTGCGTCTCGGCATCGACATCCCATTGCGATTTCGGCACGCTTGCCCACCACGAGCCTGCGGGTGAGAGATTGAGCGAACCGCCAGCCTGCGCCCATTCGCCAACGGTTTTCATGCGCGTCGCAAGCCAGAAAAAGCCTTTGGAACGCAAGACATCTTTCCAAACCTCCTCATCGTGAATCAAATTCCAAAGGCGCATCGGGTGAAAGGGTTTGCGCGCACGAAAGACAAAACTTGAAATGCCGTATTCTTCCGTCTCAGGCGTGTGTTCGCCGCGCAATTCTTTGAGCCACATCGGGGCTTTTGCCGCTTCTTCAAAACTAAACTTGCCTGTGTTCAAAACTTTGTCAAGCGGCACTTTCCCAAACACGGCTTCAACGATTTCCGCACGTGGATTAAGCGCATGAAGCACGGCACGAAGGTGCATTTTTTCGGCTTCCGAGACACGGTCAATTTTATTGAGCACAATCACATCGCAAAATTCCACTTGCTCGATAAGCAGGTCAGCAATGGTGCGCTGGTCATCTTCGCTGACGGCTTGCCCGCGCGCCTGCAAAAAGTCCGCTCGCCGATATTCTTCAAGAAAACTTGCCGCATCGACGACGGTCACCATCGTATCAAGCCGCGCCACATCAGAAAGGCTTCTGCCCTCTTCATCTTCAAAAGTGAATGTTTCCGCAACAGGCAACGGCTCTGAAATACCAGTGGATTCAATCACAAGGTAATCAAACCGCCCGTCGCGAGCCAGTTTAGAGACTTCAATGAGCAAATCTTCGCGCAAGGTGCAACAAATGCACCCGTTCTGCATCTCGACGAGTTTTTCTTCGGTGCGTGAAAGGTTTGCCCCGCCTTGCTTGATGAGTGCCGCATCAATGTTGATTTCGCTCATATCATTGACAATCACGGCGACTTTTTTGCCCTCACGGTTCGCAAGAATGTGATTGAGCAGCGTCGTCTTTCCTGCGCCCAAAATCCCGACAGCACCGTTACAGGTAATTGCTTTGCTGGTCTTGACATGGCTAATCTGAATGAGATAGGTTTCGTGATTTTTGATGTAATTCTCAAAATATGCAAATCATTTGCATTTT
>PHFL01000071.1:0-4893 GCA_002794105.1 Candidatus Thermochlorobacter aerophilus
GTAGGGCGCGATGCTGTAGCAGGTGCGGTGCATCAAGATTGGGTAAGTTCTTTCTGGCGACGCATCTTTCGGTGTATAGACAATTGTGAAAAGTCTCACGCCGTCGCGCATTGGAATGCGATACTCACGCTTTTGATAGTTTGCTCGGATAAAAGCGCTATCGCTTTGTGCTGTTGCCAGCCCTGCATGAAAAAAGAAGATGAAAAGCAACCAATAGGTTTTTTGCATAGGTTTCTGAAAGTTGGTGTTGATAGAGATACGCTGCGAAAATATATCATCTTGCAGGATACAGTTTCAACAGGCACTCAATCAGTCGCAGTCACCACATCGCGCCGTGCCAGCAGGCTTTCCGCCAATAGCCCAAGTGCTGCCAGCACAACGAGATACTTCCAAATTCCCAGACCGTAGCGCGAACCGGCAATTACTTCATTGACTTTTTCTACTTGCTCTGCCGCTTCAGCATAGAAGAAGTCTTTTTCTGGTAGCGACAACAAACTGGCAAAGCGCAAGATAAACTCTGGCGCCAGTGAAGTCGTCTCCGACTCGGACTCTCGTAAATTGAACGCCAGTTTCATTACCAGTGTGGTATCGTATGCTTGGCGCACCAGCACATCGTAGATACCGATTTCATCAAATAGTGTCGGCTCCAGCGATAGGCGCAGGTCATTGCTGCGCGATTGCGCCTGCACGAACAGAAACTTTCCACTTGGCTTGCGCACCATGATGTTTTCCGCACTCGTCAGCACTACAGGCAGGCTTACTTCACTTTGCTCGCCGCACACAAATTGGTAGTTGCGACTTTTTGCCCTTGCACTTGAGTATAGCACGGTGCGAAACATCAGTGGCGCAAACAGCGGTTGCAGTGTCAAGGTCGTCTGTTCGGGTTTTGGCATTGATGCAAAGATGGTTACTGCACCGATGCCATGCCTATTTGTCGTAACAAACGCTTTGCCCGTTGCCGAGCTCATGATGACTTCGCTTTTTGGCGACCTTAGGAGTTCCACGGCGGAAAAGAGCAAAATTGGCTCTTCGGTTGGCGCTGTTGCGGCTTTGCGTCGTGCAGATTCGCTTTGGAAAATGCCATCAAAGAGTGGATGCTGGTATTCAATCTGTTCTATGGTCAGCGGTGCGGCGTTGGTAACGCTTGTCAGCATTGTTATGCTACCGGCTTCCACTGCTGCACACAGCTGATTGAGCACACCCAAATTTGACTTTTCAGGATGGACAAAGACCACCAATCCTCCACCTTGACGCACAAAATTTTCAATGCGCGATATGGCGGACGCTGAAAGCATGCTGACGCCACAGAGCATCAGCACATCATACTTTGATAAATCTTGCGCATCTAAGGCAATTTCAGAGACGGAGACAAGTTCAAAGAAATTTTTGTTTTGAAAGCTCTCTAATGCCAAGCGCAAGTATTGCGTTTCGCGCTCATCGCTGGCGGCAATTAGCACGCGCAGCTTTTCGGGAATGTAGAAGGTAAAGTAGCGGCGATTGTCGCTCTCGAGATTATCGCTCTCGAGCGAGAGTTCTCCTGCAATAAAGCCGTTGTCGGTCGGTGTTGCCATCATGACTGCCGAGCTTGGCATTTGCGGTTGTAGCTCCAGCGATGTTTCTGCGGCAAGTTTGTTAGAGAAACGCAGCGAAAGCACGCTTGGGCGTGGCGCCGTTTCTCCAAATAGTTTAGCACTGGCTTCCAGACGCACAGGCTTTGCTGGCTCAAAAATTTTGGTCAGGATTTCTACATTCGTTAGCGCCGCATTTTTTTTGTCTTTTGGCGCCACATTGATTGCGTAGAATTTGAACTCAAATCCATATTGGTAGCTTACTGTGGAGTCGCGCCGCTGGAAATCTTGTGGTTGAAAGTCCGAGATAAGGTAAAGTTCTCGGTTGAAGTGTTTTGCTTGCGAGAGGGTGTTGATGGCTTCCAGCACACTGCTTTCTGCATAGAAGGGTAGGGCTGAAAGCTCGGCTTGTGCAATTTGGCGTTTTGCTTCGGCTATGGCAACGGGCTGCGGGGGTAGATTGCCAATGCCAAGAAAAATTTCGTCTTGTTCTGAAAAGTTATCTAACACTTTCAGTGCGGCGCTTTTGGCTTGCTTCCATTGGTCGGCGTTTCGGCGGTCGTTGTAGCCCATGGATGCCGAGTTGTCGAGCACAATGACGGCGCTGGTTTTGGTGTGCGAGGAAAACTCTGCGCCCGCCACATATCCCGGAATGATAGGCTTTGCAAAGGATGCGACCAGAAAAAAAATTATCAGGCTACGAATCAGCAGCAGCAGCCATTGACGAATCTTAAACTTTTGCAGCGCGCTTTGTTCCAGTTGCTTTAGCAGCACCAATGAGCTAAACTCAATTTGTCTGCGGCGCCGCAAATTGAGCAGATGGAGCAGAATGGGCACGCTGGCTGCCAATAACCCCAGTAGAATAGCTGGATTGAGAAAAATCATCTTTGTTTTCTAAATGAGTTTGTAACCTAATATCTGCAAAGTTGTGCCCGCATCTTTACATCTTGCTACGGCGTGCATTTTTTTGCATGTCATCATGCTCTGCTGCTGAAGATGAGATTTTGCGCTCGAATCATAGAACATCGGCTAACATGTAGCTGCTTTCAGGAATAGCCTAGAGATTCTTATTTTCACACGCATTTCCCTGAGTTTTCAAAACCATATCCGTCCTAAAAAATGAACACTTCTTCTCTTTACTGGCGATGCATGCTCAGCACCATTCTGTTGAGCATTACTATCCTTTTCACCACATCCTATGCCAGTGCGCAAACACGAAAGTATGAGCGTAAGTCTGTTACTTCACTTGGGACCGTTCTCGTCAAGTCTGGCTTATCGCCTGATTTGGACATTGTGCGCAATCGCTTAAAAGCCTACATTGAGCTACCCCGCTTTGATTTCAACGTCATTTCTGAGAGTAGTATAAAAGAGTTCATCAAGAAAGCCAATCAAACCGATTTGAGTCCTGAAAGCATCGCCGATGCACTCAAACAGACGGTTGTCCCCAAAATTCTGGAAGTGGTCAAAGCTACTGCTGCTTTGCGCGCACAAGGAAATCTCAAAGAAGAAGACCTTGCACGCGCTGTTGTAGATAAAATGAAAGGCTCTGGACTGACGGCAGAGGACATCAAAAAAGTCTATAACTCATCATTCATTTATATACCTGTTATTACAGATTACAAAGAGGAAACAGTTCTCAATGTTTTCACTGTAGAAATCAAAGGTTACATCCTCTGGTATCGCATTATTGTTTCCGATGATGGCAAGTCGGCTTCGGCGGTATTGCTCACCAAGCTTTCTGAGCCAAAGAGTGGCGCTTGGAGTGCTAACCCAGATGAGAGTTTTCAGCTCAAGCGCCGCAAGGTGGATGGACGCACATATGCGCGTCTTATGGCGATTGGCGGATGGGCACAGGCAGAAGCGCTTGCTATGCGAGAGTTGCCCGAGTTCAAACTCTCCGCCGAAATTCGCAGCGTAGAAGGACAGTTTGCCACTGCTGGACTTGGTAAGCGCGAAGGCATTGAGTTAGACGATGGCTTCGATGTTATTGATTTCTTTGATGACGGTAAAGGCGCGGTAGTTACTAAAGACATTGGGTTTTATCGTGCCTCACAAATTGCTGATAACCGCACCAGTGATGATGAATCCTCGCTATTTTACGGTCACATCCATGCTGGGGTGGAGCGCGGAAGCTTGCTCGTTGAGCGTCCGCGCCTTCCTCTTGATGTGCGCATTGCTCCAAAATTTGCTACCCTCAATATCCCGCAAGTTGCGCTTCCTGCTGATTTTAGCACTTACAATAACCTCATTCTCAACTTTCCTAATGCTTTTGGCAATATCTTTGCTTTCAATGAAAATGTTGGCGCGGCGGCAGGCATTGATGCTGGTCTTGCCCTTAATCTTGCACGGTGGCTTGGCGTGACGCAGTTTTTTGCTGTGTTAGACGTCGGTCTTTCCTCTCCTCTTTCTACGCCACAGAATGAAACTTCTACATTTTTCTGGAATGTCCATTTCGGCTTTCAGAAGAAGTTCTGGTTTAGTTGGATTAACCTTAGTTTGGGCGTATTGGCTGGCTTGGATTTCCTGAACGTGTCAGGGTCTAATGACGCCCCCGGTCGCCTTGAGGGCTTGAATCTACTCATGCTTAGCGGTCGGCTGGATGCTGCGCTGGAACTGATGCTTAATCCAGACTTGCTCTTCTCGGTTAGAGCCGGCTACAAACTTGCTACCTCACCGATAGCTGGCACCATCAAGTTCAGAGGGGAGGATGAAATTAGTCTTAGCTCGGAAGGACGGCTTGACTTGTTTGGCAACATCAATTTCTCGGGGTTTATGCTTAGCGCCACCATTTCCTTCACCTTTCCCCGTAGTCCAAGTTTTGACATTAATGCATTTTTCCCCTCAGAGATTGATTATTAAGCGCTAACAAAAGGTCTCTCGATTTGCAGTGCCAGAACACCAAACCGCAGGTTAATACTTACGCTTCATGTATGTGTCGAGCTCTACAACATAGTTTTGGATTTCGGTTAGAAACTGCCGTTCATCAATCATTCTATCCTCGAAGAGTGCCACAAGGTTGGAGAGCTGGTTGATGAGGCTGTTGACTTTGGGGTCGTTGAGAATTGCTGCTTGCTTTTTGAGCAAATGGATAATGCAAAAAATGCTTACTTGGGTTGCTCCGCGTGTTTGAACGAGTTTTTCATTACACTCTGCATCGTTGATGGTGATGCCAGAGTTGAAGAGCATCGTGCCTACTCTGAACAGTTTGCTTCTCGGATTCTGAAAATTTGTTGTGTTGATAGCAGTTACGCCGATGCTCGCCAGATTTTTTGTCGTCTCTGTCGCTCGCTGAATTTCCTCGCGTGTGGCACGCACGGTAATCTCT
>PHFL01000071.1:5905-20905 GCA_002794105.1 Candidatus Thermochlorobacter aerophilus
TGTTGTTTTGTCGATATTCAACGGCGTCTCTTCAAGCCATTTCTAAGCTTAGTATAAGCAATACAATGCAATAATCAATTGTCTGTGTGCAAAAATTTTACCTAAGCTGCCATTTCTAAAGCACACAGTGTTGGTATGATTACCGCTTCAGTGTAGCATAAGAGCACCTTTTAGGATTAAAAAGGTGCGTCATCTGGGTTAAGGGTATTGGGCATAGGCGGAGTCATTTCACGCTCAAAGCGTTCAGCTGCTTTTGCCGAGCGCTGTTCATCTTGGACCGAAAAATCTGCCGCTGTATACACGCTAGAGAGCGATTCGAACTTGCCAAACTGCTTGAGGAACTTCAACCGCACTTCGCCAATTGGACCGTTGCGCTGTTTGCCAATATCAATGACGATAATGTCCTTTGTGGAGAGCCCATCTGCAAAGTTTTGCACGCCATAGAGTTCAGGGCGTGAAAGAAACATTACCACATCAGCATCTTGCTCAATAGAGCCAGATTCGCGCAGGTCAGAAAGTTGCGGTTTGCGGTCGGCACCGCGTTGCTCTATAGCACGATTGAGCTGCGCCAAGGCTATAACGGGAATGTTGAGTTCTTTGGCAAGGCTTTTGAGCGAACGAGAAATCTGCGCAATTTCTTGCTCACGATTAGATTTGCCATCTTTGACTGGCGTAATGAGCTGCAGGTAGTCGACAATCACCATGCCGATATTGTGCTCATGCTTCATGCGCCGCGCCTTGGCACTGAGTTCAATGATAGAAATGCTCGGCGTGTCGTCAATGTAGATAGGCGCTTGAGCCAGCCTATCCATTCTTGCCATGATATGCACCATTTCTTGCGACGAAATGCGCCCAGTTCTGACCAGATTCGAATCCACCATCGCTTCTGCACACAGCAAGCGCTGAGCAAGTTGTAACTCTGCCATTTCAAGGCTGAAGAAAAGCACAGGGACTTTGGCTTCAACGGCGGCATGACGCGCAAAAGCCAATGCTAAAGCCGTTTTGCCCGTCGATGGCCGTGCGGCTACGACAATCATATCAGACTTTTGAAACCCAGCGGTAAGACGGTCTAAATCCGCAAAGCCAGATGGCACACCCGTTACTGCACTTTTTCTGGATTGCAGTTCTTCAATGACTTTGGTTGCCTGTTTTAGCAGGTCTTTGATAGGCACAGCATCTTTTTTGATGCCAGTTTGCGAAATTTTGAAAATCTCTTGGGCTGCATGTTCAATGAGGTCAAAGACCTCAAGCGATTGTTCGTATGCCGCAGAGGTAATATGTGTAGCAAGCGAAATCAGTCGGCGGTAGAGATACTTTTCTTTGACAAGCTTGGCGTAGTAGCCCACATTTGCGGCAGTTGCCACCTTGTTGGAAAGCTCTGCAATGGCGTAGTAGCCACCGACTTTGTCGAGCTCCTCGTGGCGCTTGAGTTCATCTGAAACAGAGACAATATCAATGGGGTCACGGCGGTTGTAGAGCCGACACATGGCGCGAAAAATAATAGCATGCTTGGGCTCATAGAATACCTTATCGGCATCAGCACCAAAGATTTTGATGACTTCCTCAATAGACGGACCGTCGAGCAAAATACAGCCCAATACCTCCTGCTCCACCTCAACAGCATGAGGCGGAAGACGCCCTTCCTTTGCAAAGTCAACTTCTTCGCGAAGTGGTTTGCGAGATTTCAGTAGCTTTTCCAAAGGATATGAACCACTGGTCTCTTGACTGCGGTCGATAAATCCCCCTGCCATAGTTACCGTCTAAAATTGAGTTAAAGAGTCTGTAAGTCAAATGTTAGGGACAATTAGCCCGAGTATTTCTCATCATACAAACGCCGGAGCATTTGCACATCTTCCCAGCAGAGTTTTTTCCAACTCGGATTGCGAAGCAGTGCCGCAGGATGATAAGTCACAATCACATCGATATTACGCCAGCGATGCAACTTACCGCGCAGCGCATTCATAGTGTGTGAATTGCCAAGCAGCGTATTAGCCGCCACTTTGCCTAACGCCAGAATAATCTTCGGACGAATCAATTCAATCTGGCGAATCAGATACGGCAAGCATGCTTGAATCTCATCCGGTTCAGGATTGCGATTGTTGGGCGGACGAGACTTAATAATGTTAGCAATGTAGACTTCCTCACGCGAGAACTTGATTGCCGAGAGAATCTTGTTGAGCAATTCACCAGAGCGACCCACGAACGGTCGACCTTGCTCATCTTCATCAGCGCCGGGCGCTTCGCCAATCAGCATCACTTTGGCATGCTCATTGCCTTCACCAAACACATAGTTCTTTCGGGTGCGACCAAGGCGACACTTCTGGCAATCCTTCGTAGCTTCATAGAGCTCTTTTAGTGTTTTGTAGCGCTGCAAATCATCGGCAGGCTGTGCTGTGCCTTCAGCCGTAAGCTGACTAAACAAATTTTCTTGACTCATGCGCCGCTGTAAGATGTTTAGTTCTCCTCTTTCAAGGAAAACCACTTCAAAGAGAACTTTTGTAGATAAATGTCAAGAAAAACGATACTGCGGATGGAGCGTTACAGCAAGAGATGATAATGTAACGCAAAACTGCACTATGTTAAAGAATCTTTTGCGAAGAAAAAACTTGATTTTTTCACTTTTTTTACAGAGAAAATTTTTTTTGCAATGCCAATTTGAGCAGGGCACGCGCCGCGTCATGCTTGGTCATGAGCGGTAGCTTATGCAGCTCTCCGTGGCGAGAAATCAGTGTCAGAATGTTGGTGTCGACTTCAAATCCTGCTCCAGCTTCACCAGCGCAGTTGAGGGCAATCCAATCCAAGTTTTTCTCCACAAGTTTCTGCTTGGCGTGTTCAAGCGCATGGTCGGTCTCTAAGGCAAAGCCAATAGCAATCTGATGAGGTCGTTTTTGGCGACCAAACTCCAAGAGAATGTCAGGGTTTTTGACAAGCTTTAGGGTCAGTGTGTCGCTGTCTTTTTTCACCTTCTGGGTTTGCACCTGTTCAGGGCGGTAGTCGGCTACAGCAGCGGCGGCAATGAAGACATCGCAGCGCTCAAAGTAGGCTTGGCATGCTTTGAACATGTCCATAGCGCTTTCGGTGTCAATGCGCGTGACCTTAGGCGGTGTCGGCAAGTGTGTCTTGCCAGTGATGAGAATCGTCTGTGCGCCGTAGCTGGCTGCTGCTTCCGCCAGTGCAAAGCCCATCTTGCCAGTTGAGAAATTCGAGATGAAGCGCACGGGGTCAATGCGCTCGCGTGTGGCGCCAGCTGTAACCACCACACATTTGCCTTCAAGCCACCGGCGTGAGCGAAAAGTTTGCTCAATGTGCTGAAAAATGGTCTCTGGCTCAGGCAATCTGCCTTTGCCGACCAGCCCAGAAGCCAATTCACCCACTTCTGGCTCAATGATAAGGCATCCATCACGAGAGAGCTGTGCGAGATTGCGTTGCACGGCAGGCGAGTTAAACATCTCGCCATCCATGGAAGGAAAAATCAGACGCGGTTTGTCGGGACGAAGCGCAAGAAAAATAACGCTTAGCATGTCATCGCTGAATCCGTTTGCCAGTTTTGCCAGAGTGTGTGCGGTCGCTGGCGCCACCACCAGCGCATCTGCCCATTCGCCCAAATGAATGTGCGCCGTCCAATCCGTTTTCTCATCGTGTTCTGGGAAAATCTCACACAGCACCTTTCGCTGCGAGAGTGCTTCTAAGACGATGGGCGTTACAAACGCTTTGGCACTTGGCGTCAGAACAACTTGCACTTCTGCGCCTGCCTTTTTCAGCAAACGCACCAGCAATGGCATCTTGTAGGCGGCAATTCCACCTGAAATACCAAGCACGATATGCTTGCCTTGCAGACTGCTTGTCAAGCGCTCCTGCTGACTCACTGGCGTTGAGTGTGAAATTTTCGGGCACACCAATGCGTGCCTGCTTAGGATGACAGAATCGGAAAGAATTTAACGCTACACATTAAAACGAAAGAGCATGATGTCGCCATCTTGCACCACATAATCTTTGCCCTCGAGAGCCAACTTGCCTGCTTCTCTAACTTTTTGTTCTGAGCCGAACTTGATAAGGTCGTCATACTTCATGACTTCGGCACGAATGAAGCCTTTTTCAAAATCGGAGTGTATGACGCCTGCCGCTTCAGGTGCTTTGGCGCCTTTGCGAATGGTCCATGCGTGCACTTCTTTTTCGCCTGCGGTAAAGTAGGTCTGCAAGCCCAAAAGGTCATATGTGGCGCGAATGATTTTATCCAAGCCTGACATTTGCAAGCCCAGCGAAGCCAGAAACTCGGGTTTTTCTTCCTCGGGAAGCAAGGCGATTTCAGACTCGAGTTTGGCGCAAATCACAATGACTTTGGCTCCTTCCTTTGCGGCAACTTCCTCGACTTGCTTGGTGTAAGCGTTGCCGGTCAAAATGTCTGATTCGCCGACATTGGCAACGTAGAGCACGGGCTTTGATGTGAGCAGAAAGAACGACTTCAGCAGAGCGCTTTCTTCGGGACTTTCGCTTGCCAAACGCGCCGGTTTGCCTTCGCTTAGCTTTGCCATGACTTTTTTCATGAGATTTAGATGCGGCTCCAACTTAGCATCCTTCTTGGCGTCTTTTTCCAGTTTGGGCAAGCGTCTTTCCAGCGATTCTAAATCAGCAAGAATGAGCTCGGTTTGAATGGTTTCAATGTCACGCACGGGATTGACCGAGCCCTCTACATGCACGATATTTGGGTCATCGAAGCAGCGCACCACATGAATGAGCGCATCGACCTCACGCACGTGCGAAAGAAACTTATTGCCCAAGCCCTCACCCTTTGAGGCGCCACGCACCAAGCCAGCAATATCGACAATTTCAAGTGTGGCAGCGACGATTTTGTTGGTTTTGACAATCTTGGCAAGCTCCTTCAAACGCGGGTCTGGCACAGCCACCACACCGACATTGGGTTCAATGGTGCAGAAAGGATAATTCTGCGCATCGACTTGCTGCGCTGTAATGGCATTAAAGAGCGTGGACTTCCCGACATTCGGTAGCCCTAAAATCCCTGCTCGAAGCGACATGGTGTTGAGGAGTTTTGGTTCTCTTGTAAAAAGGCTTGAAAGTTACAAAACTTGCTGGGAATCGTGAGCATGAACGAGAACCGAAAACCAGCCCGCCAAACTCACCAAAGCCAGCGCAGGCGCATTGAGGCTATAGCTTGCAATGGCTCTCAGTTTGTTGACTGTTTCAGTGACTCAAGTGCCGCACGAGCAACTTCATTTTTGGGATTGAGCGAAAGTGCGCTTTGGTAATCAGCTTGAGCTTCTTTGTATCGCGAAAGTGCTCTGAATGCATCAGCACGCCGCACATAGATTTCATCATGAGCTTTGAGCGAAAGCGCACGCGTGTAGTCTTCGACGGCAAGGTCGAAATTTTCCAATCGGAAGTAAAGTTCTGCGCGAGTGAAAATGGCATCGAGAAAATCAGGCTTGAGGCGAATGGCTTCGTTAAGGTCGTGCAAGGCGCCGATGAGCCGTTGGTCGGCAATGAAAAATTGCGCCCATGCGTAGTAATCGTTAGCTGTGCTGGGCAGTGTAGCAGGTGGAATGGGGCGCGGCAGTTCTTCAGTTGGCTTAATCTGACGCGCACTCTGGCTCCAATCAGGTATAGGGATGCCCAGCGTGGCAGTCGTCATAGGCATTGTTTGCGAAGCAGGGTTTGGGGCTTGGTAGCCAAGCGGGAGTTGAGCGTCGCGTGCTGCGCGTATAGCTTCTTCTCGGATGCGGTTGAGGTTTTCAGCTACGGTCTGTTCCTTGGTGGGCAGAAGTGAAATTGGCACTTTCACTAATTCCAGAATCCACCAGTCTTTCGGCGGTGGATAAAAGGGCTTAACCGTTTTAAGCGCAGGAAGTGGGCTTTCAAGTTGCGAGGGCAAGATGAGCTTTGGACGAAGCCACTCGCTTTCGGTAGGTTCGGTCTGAAGTTTCAGGCGTTTGGGCTGCTCTGGGTTGCGCGGTCGTTCTTGCGCCCATAAGGAAGCAACATGTATCCACACGCCAAGTAAGCTCGTTGCAATCAGTAGGTAGGTTTTGTGCCGCATGTTACGGTTTTGTTTTTCTTTGCGCTCGAAACGAAATTAGTATCAATTCGCTACATTCGCTACGTTTATGCAACAAAAGTTGTCCATGTCTCGTCTTCACTTCGTAAGCCATTTCCTACTTCTTGCCTGTTTTTCATGCACTGCACCGCCGCCAAATGTGCCATACTTGCAGGACGTGATTCCTGAAATCACACTCACGGCGGGCAAAACCGATTCCATCTTCATCAGCGACCTCTTTTATGCAGAAACCTACAAGGCAGAGTTTGAGCCGCACCCGCATCTGAAAATTGACTACGACACAACTTCAGGCTGGTTGGTGCTGACCCCCGAACGCAATTTTTCAGGCTACACAGTTGTAACGTTTCGGCATGGCTCTGCTATTTATCGCTTCCCAGTGCGAGTCAAGCGCAGCTTGGAGCATACGTTTCGCTACACACCCACAGCGGAAGTCAAGCAAGTATGTGTGATGGGCACGTTCAACAATTGGAATCGCTCTTCTTTGGCGATGCAGCGCCAACCTGACGGGAGCTTTAGCCTCACGCAAATGCTCGATGCCGGACGCTACGAATACAAGTTCGTCGTCGATGGCAAAGAAGTCTTAGACCCAGCCAATCCAGAAAAAGTCCCCAATGGCTTTGGCGATTTTAATTCCGTACTCCAGCTTTTTCCGCCTCAGACCGAGAAGTTGGATTTGCACCTTGCTACATGCAAACCACTGGGCGACGAAACAGAACTTGCTTTCCTCTTTGAGCGAGAGAATATGACTGGCAAGCTACTCTCGCAGCATGTTGTGGCGCTGATAGATAATCAGCTTCTTGGGGCACGCCAGCTCAAAATTGTGGAGAACCGCATTGTCATTCGGCTCAAAGGCAACGACATGATTGGCGAGAAAGTCCTACGCCTTGCCGTCACGCAAGATGGGCTAAGCACGCCGATGCAAACGGTCTTTCTCTTCAATGGTTTGCCTATGGGCATGCAGAGCTCGCTTCGCAAGAAAAGCGCAAACCTTGCGCGCGAAAATACGCCAGCTCCCTTCAACTGGCATGATGCCATCATCTATTCCATCATCATCGACCGCTTCGCCAACGGCGATTCCACAAACGATAAGCCATTGGTGCAAGATAGTCTCTATCCGCCAGCAAATTACTTTGGGGGCGACTTGCGCGGCATTATCCAGAAACTCGATGAAGGATATTTTGATTCGTTGGGTGTAAATGTCTTATGGCTCTCGCCTGTCAATAAGCATCCTGACCGCGCCTATCGTGAGTATCCGCCACCACATCGCTACTACTCTGGCTATCATGGCTATTGGCCCGTGAGCGCCACAGAAGTTGAACCACGCTTTGGCGACATGGAGTTGCTGCGTCGGCTGATTGCCAAAGCACACCGGCGCGGCATGAAAGTCATTCTGGATTTCATTGCACATCACACACACATTGAGCATCCATTCTACCAGCAACATCCTGAGTGGTTTGGCAAGTTGGATTTACCAGACGGTCGTAAAAACTTGCGGCTCTGGGATGAGCATCGCCTGACCACTTGGTTTGAACCCTACCTGCCTTCGTTTGACTATGCTTCACGTGAGGCGCTCGATACCATGTCGAGCAATGCCGTGTGGTGGCTCAAGCAAACAGATGCCGATGGCTTTCGCCACGATGCCGTCAAGCACGTGCCAAATTCATTCTGGCGAGAGACCACGCGCAAAATCAAGCGCGAAATTCAAGTCCCCAAAAAGCGTCGCATCTACCAAATCGGCGAGACTTTTGGCAGTTACGACCTAGTCAAATCCTACATCAACAATGGGCAGTTGGATGCGCAGTTTAATTTCAATCTCTTCTACACAGCGCGGCGTGTCTTTCTTTCGCCCGATGAATCTTTTGCCACGCTGGCAGCAGAACTGCAGAGAACCTTTGATGTCTATGGCATGCACAACCTAACGGGCAACATCATGGATAGCCACGACCAAGTGCGCTACATTGCTCTGGCAGATGGCGACCTTGACCTCAACGAGAGAACGCCAAAAGGACTCTCGGCACAAGAAGCCGCTTGGCTCGACCCACCTCGTGTCGACTCGCCTTTGAGTTACGAAAAAACCAAACTCTATCTTGCCTACTTGCTCACCATACCGGGCATTCCCGTGCTCTACTACGGCGATGAAATTGGCTTGACTGGCGCCGCTGACCCCGACAACCGACGCCCAATGCGATTCGGCGATGCACTCTCTCTACAGGAAAAACGCATGCTTAGCGATGTGCAACGTTTGGTCAAATTGCGTGCCAGCCACCCTGCTTTGCGGTATGGAGATTTCCGAACATTACTTGCAGATAAATCATGCTTTGCATATCTCCGCTGCGATTTCAACGAACGCCTTTTGGTGGTGCTCAATAAATCCAGTGTCTCGCAAGTGTGTCAGCTAAGTTTGCCGAGTCCCTACAAAGCCACAAAAGCTGTAAATTTGCTTACTCAAAGTTCGATAGAAATCGATGGCAGCCAGCTTTCACTGGCAGTGCCAGCATTTGGGTATGCTATTTTCTCGATTGAGTGAAAAAGTCGAACTAACCATACATTGCTTGTACTGCCTTGAAGAAGATAATCATTGCTATCGATGGCCCAGCTGCATCAGGTAAGAGCACAACTGCGAAAATACTGGCGAGGCGTCTGGGCTATACCTACATTGACACTGGCGCTATGTACCGCGCCATCACCCTGAAATTTCTGCGCTCGCCATTTCTTGAAGAACTTTTTGCTGACGACACCCGCTTGAAAGAATTTTTGGATAGCACGGAAGTGCATCTTGAAGGCGAGAACGTGTTCTTAGACCGTGAAAATGTCACAGACCTCATTCGTAGCAATGAAGTCTCGCGGTGGGTCAGCAAAGTTAGCTCCCTCAAGCTGGTGCGTGAAAAATTAGCTGAGTATCAGCGCAAAATCGGCGCTGGCAAAGGCGTCGTGATGGACGGTCGCGACATTGGCACGGTGATTTTTCCAGATGCAGAGCTCAAAATCTTCATGACTGCCAGCGTTAAAGAGCGCGCCCGACGTCGCTATGAAGAACTTTTGGAAAAGAGTGCCACTGGCAAGATTGATGTTTCCATAGCTGAACTGGAAGCTGAGATAGCCGAGCGCGACAGAGCCGATGCCGAGCGTGAAATTGCACCCATGCGCAAAGCACCAGATGCAATTGCACTCGATACCTCACACCTTTCTATTGACGAACAAGTAGAATTCATCTATCGCCATGCTATGCAGCACATTGGCGCCCAGACATAGAGTTGCGCTCAAACAGGGCGGAGCGTTACAATCGGCACAATCATTTCATCGAGCGAAATCCCACCGTGCTGGAAAGAATCTTTGTAGTAGTTGATGAACTTATGATAGTTTGTCGGATAAACGAAGTAATAGTCCTCTTTGGCAATGATGTAATTGACATTCAAACCGTGTTGAGGCAGCTTCCAGTCGTTCGGATTTTTGATGAAGACAGTGTGTTTGGGCTCGCATTGTAGGTTGCGCCCATACTTGTAGCGCAAGTTTGTAGACGCTTCACGGTCGCCGATAACTTTAGTGCTGCGCATGCAACGGATGCTGCCATGGTCGGTGGTGATGAAGATGGTAACGCGCTGTTTGGCAAGCGTCTTGAGCATACGCAAAAACGCCGAGTGCTCAAACCAAGTTTGAGTCAGGCTACGGAACGCCATCTCATCAGGCAAAAGCTCACGAATCACTTGCGAGTCAGAACGGCTGTGCGCTAAAATATCAACAAAGTTAACGACCACAGCATTGAGTTGATACTTGAGGTAGCTCAAGATGTTTTGCTCCAAGTTTTTGCTATCCTCCACACCGATAAGTTTCGTGTATTTGAGGTCTTTAATTGCAATGCGTCGGCGCTTGAAGAAGTCTTCAAGAAAATCAGGCTCATGGATGTTCTTACTGCTTTCGTTGTCTTGACTGGCTTGCCAAAGTGTCGGGTAGCGTTTTTCCATTTCCACTGGGAAAAGTCCGCTGAAGATGGCGTTGCGTGCGTATGAAGTTGCCGTCGGCAAAATGCTGAAATACGCACTGCGCTCAATCTGAAAGTAAGGTTGCAAGATGCGTTCCATCACAAGCCACTGGTCGTAGCGCAAGCAATCCACAACGAAGAAAAAGACTGTCTCGCCATTTTGAATAGCAGGAGCAACTTTGCGGTCTAACACATCAACCGACAGCATTGGACGAGCGGTGCGCTCAGAAAAAATCCAATCGCGATAATTGCGCTCAATGAACTTGCCAAATTCTGCATTGCATTCTCGCTTTTGGTCTAAAAGTGTTTTGCGCAAATCCACTTGTGGATAGTTATCGAGCTCCACTTCCCACTGAATCAGACGCTGATGTAGCTCCAGCCAGCCCGTAGCATCAATCGGCTCAAGTAAGATGCGGGAAATGCGGTTGAATTCCTGAATGTAGTTGTGCGTAATCGAGTGCCCTTTGATGCGTTCGGTCTCAAGCAATTTCTTGCACGCCAGTAAAATTTGATGTGGATTTACTGGCTTGATAAGGTATTCGGAAATGTTTTTGCCAATCGCCTCATCCATGATGGATTCGGTTTCGTTCTTTGTAATCATCACGACAGGCGTGGCAGGAGCGTGTGCTTTGATTTCAAGCAGGGCGTTGAGACCTCCCATGCCGGGCATTTGTTCATCCAAGAAGATGATGTCGTATCGGCTCGTGCGAGAAAGCTGCACTGCATCTTCGCCGTTGGTCACCGTTGTAACTTCGTAGCCCTTTTCGTGCAAGAAAAAAATATGGGGCTTGAGATATTCAATTTCGTCATCTGCCCAAAGAATGTGGTATTTCATAGCCGTTATATCATGAGGTTGATGAAGTTGTCAAATTGAAACCGCCCTATGTAACGGCTTCGGCGGGCATGTCCGACATATCTTTGACAAGCCACTTCACCGTAAGCCCTTGCACCACAATTGAGAACACCACCACGGTATAAGTGATAGAAAGAATCAACTCGCGCTGAAATTCCATGGGCAGTGTTAGCGCCAGTGCAATGGAAATGCCGCCGCGTAAGCCTCCCCACGTCATCACGCGAATGGTGCGAGGCACAAACTCCCGCCGTAATCGCATCAGCGTAATGGGCAGACCGACCGCAACCAGCCGTGCCAAAAGCGTAATCACAATAGCCACTGCACCTGCCAAAGCAAAGCTGGGCGTCAGCGACACAATCAGCGCTTCAAGACCTATCAAAATAAACAGCACTGCATTTAAAATTTCATCGAGCACTTCCCAAAACATATCCACATACTTTTCTGTAGTCTCCGACATAGCATCTGCGCGACCTTTAGAACCCAGCAACAACCCCGCAACCACAATTGCTAATGGACCAGAAATATGCAATGCCGTCGCCACTGCATAGCCGCCCATCACCGTTGCAAGCGTAATCGTGACCTCAAGCACATACGAATCCACTTGGCGAAACAAGTAGTAAGCCGCATACCCAATTGTAAAGCCCCAAAGCAACCCACCGCCAACTTCAACTACAAAGAGAAGCAGAGCATCACTAAATCCAAACTCGCCTACGCCTTTGCGTGCCAGCTCAAAGAGGCTTAAAAATACCACCACGCCAACCCCATCATTGAAGAGCGACTCACCAGCAATTTTGACTTCTAAATTCTTCGGCACCTTAGCCGTCTTGAGAATTGCCAGCACAGCAATTGGGTCAGTCGGCGAAATCAGCGCACCAAAGAGCAGGCAGTAAATGTAGTCTATTCCCAAACCCAGCACTGGCAAAACGAGCCACATGAGTGTGCCAACCAGAACCGTCGAGAGTAGCACGCCAACCGTAGCAAAAACAAATACTGGCACTCGCTCTGCAGACAGCGTCTTGACATCGGCATGCAACGCCCCCGCAAAAAGCAAGAAGCTCAGCATCACCTCTAAAACCGTCTTGGGAAAGTCGACACTTGCCATCATTTGTGTTGCGCTATCAATAATCTTACTATTGAGCTTACCGCCTACAATCACGGCAAGTGACACTACCAAGGCAATGAGCATGAGCCCAATTGTATTCGGAAGTTTAAGGTAGCGGTAATTGAAGTAGCCAAAAATGGCAGCCAGCACAATCAGAGCACTAAAGGCATAGAAAAAAGTCATCGCTCTAAATCCGCAAAAGTTTTACAGATTTTACCGCATGCAACACAACCGTTTTACGTCACAGGCTCCAGCTGCTGAACCGATTTGCGCTGAATCGATTTTGGAGAAAGCCGTGCCAAAAGTTGAAACCGCAGGTCTTCGAGGTCTTTTATCGGAATGAGCTTACCGTTTTCAGCCAGTGAAATTCGCCCTGTTTCTTCGGAGACCACAATTACAAAGGCGTCGGTCACTTCAGTAAGCCCAATAGCGGCACGATGACGCATGCCATAGTTTCCGCTAAGCGTCTCATTCTGTGTCAGTGGCAGAATGCATCGCGCAGCTTCAATGCGCTGATTGTCAATAATCACAGCGCCGTCATGAAGTGGCGTGTTGGGATAGAAGAGCGCCGCCAGCAGCCGGCGTGAAAGTCGGGCATTGAGTTCTTCGCCAGTTTCAATGTAGAGCCGCAGACCCACGCTGCGTGCAAACACAATCAGCGCACCAATGCGCCGTGAAATTAAATCCTCCACAGCAGCAACCGTTTCATTGACCACATCATTGCTCAGCGAGCGGAACAGGCGACCAAAGATGCGACTCTGACCAAGAAAGAGTAGTAATCGCCGAATTTCAGGCTGAAACAGCACAATCACAATGATAATCCATGCATTGGTCAGATGACCGAATATCCAATTGAGTGAAGTCAGATTGAGAAAACTTGCTGCACTGGAAATGAGCAAAATCACCAGCAAGCCCACCAAAATTTGTGCCGCCACCGTGCCCTTGATGTATTGATACACCTTGTAAAAAATGATGGCAACTAGCGCTACATCAATAGCATCGAGCACCGTGAAGCTAAGAAAGCCAACCTTGAACAGCTCAGGATTTTGAAATTCAATTGGAAACATAGCTCGTGCTCTCTGTTAAAGACACGGCGCGCTGTGTCGCCAAAAAAATTTGAACTGCATCAAAAGCTGCTTTGGTATCGTGAACTCGCAAGATATTTGCGCCATTCATCAACGCAATGGTATTTGCCGCAATTGTGCCAAAGAGTCGTTCCGACGGCGGCACAGCATCTGCCGTCTTCGAAACGACCTTGCCAATAAATGACTTACGCGATAGCCCAACCAAAATTGGGCGACCTAAGGACCGAAACTCTGCCAGTCGCCCTAGCAGTTCAAAGTTACCCTGAACGGACTTGCCAAATCCAAAGCCAACATCAATAGCAATGCTTGAAATCCCTGCTTGCTCGCCAAGTCGGACCGATTCAGACAGTGCCGCTCTGACCTCTTCAACGAGATGTGTGTAGCGCGTTTGGTCGTGGTAGCTCCACTGCAAGTGCTCGGGGCGTTGAGGCAAGTGCATAACAATCGCTGCCGCCCCAAACCGCGCACAAACAGACGGCATGTCCTTATCGAAACGAAATCCTGAAATGTCATTGACAATGCTGGCGCCTGCACGCAGAGCCGCTTCGGCAACTGAAGCTTTCGTGGTATCGACTGAAATAGGAATGCGAACTTTTTTTGAGATGCGCTCAATAGCAGGAAGTATGCGGCGTTTTTCTTCATCGGCACTAACTGGCACAGCGCCCGGTCGCGTCGACTCGCCCCCGATGTCAAGAATGTCTGCGCCATCACGCTCCATTTGCAGTGCTACTTCACATACCGCATCGAAGTCAATTTGTTCATTGCGGTAAAATTTCCCACCGTCAGAAAAAGAGTCTGGAGTAAGATTCAAGACCGACATAATGTGCGGGCGCTGACTAAAATCCAGCGTAAAATCACGGCAGCGAAACATCATCTGCTGTAAAGTCATGTCCATCTTCATGGCTGAGCGCTTGATGAATGGGCACGCGTGTAGTTTTTCAAGGTGCTATCTACAATTCGTCCTTTGTGAAAGACTGCTTCCCATTGCAAGCGACCATCTGGCTCATAGAACCTTGCAGGTCCCTCAAGTCGGCTTTGCTCGTAATATTCTTCCGACTTTAGCTGTCCGTTTTCATAGTAGCTTCTGGTAGGTCCATGCTGCACTCCGTTTTGGAAGTAGGCTTCGCGCCGCAAATTTCCGTTGGGGTAGTAGATGCGCGCCACACCATCGGGCTTACCGTTTTTGAACATCACTGATGAGCGCAGCGTGCCATTGGCGTAGTATTCCTTAATCTCACCATGGTGCCGATGCAGTTCATAGAAAGTAAATGCACCAAGTGCAGCTAAAAAAAGCAGCGAGAAGACAAAAAATGCAATAGTGTATCTGTGCATACCTCTTATAGCAATTGTGCAAAAGGAACAGGTGTAAAACATAAAATAAAAATGATGATGCTAATCCAGCCAAGAATCATACGCTTCGTATCAAGTGGATGTTCATCATAGACGGGCGGATGGTCAATTTTCACAAATCGAGCTAAAATTACTGCCCAAATAATCCAGCTTCCCCATGAGACTTCATAGACCCATTTGGGGAATCCAAATCCCTCGAAATGAAGATTTGCAAAAATACAGGCAATACCGACCACCCATTCAGTAAAGGTCGGCAAGCCCAGTGCTACAATGATTCCCAGAAAGATGCGTGCAATCAGGCGATGTTTTTTGCGACCAAACATAGCGTAGATGATGTGTCCGCCGTCTAACTGTCCGATAGGTAAAAGATTCAGTGCTGTAACAAAGCAGCCCAGCCAGCCAGCAAACAGGAAAGGATAGTGATACATTTCTGTCATGGGTGGGATGCGTGGGCTGTGGAAGGCTTGTTCCAGTAGCCAGTAAAGTAGGTTCTTACCAGTAAAGAGTGCGCCGCGCACTTCAGGAATGTAGCCCAATGTTTGGTATTCAGGGTGAATTTGG
>PHFL01000071.1:28405-46622 GCA_002794105.1 Candidatus Thermochlorobacter aerophilus
TACAAGTTCGCCTTAGAAAATAACATTGAGCTCATTGATGCTTCGTGCCCTGTTGTGCTAAAACTGCAACGGCGTGCAAGAGACTTTTACGAGAAGGGCTACCAAATCTTAATCTATGGCAAGAAAGACCATGCCGAGGTTATCGGCGTCAACGGGCAATGTAACAATGAGGCAATTGTGATTCAGCATCCTGACCTAAGCGACGAGTCTGAACTAGCCGCAATTGACTTTAACAAGAAAACAGTTCTGCTTTCCCAGACCACACAAGATACAAAAGGGTTCTACGCTCTGCGTGATGCGCTTCTTAAGCGTTTTTCAGCAAAAGGGCGCGCCGAAAATTTTGACCTCGAAGCCACTAACGCAGGAGCCGTTGAATTCCTCGCCAAAGACACCATCTGTCGTCAGGTCTCAAACCGTGATGAAAAACTTACCAAGTTTGCCCAACAGCATGAAGTAATCGTATTCGTGGCAGGCAAAAAGAGCTCTAATGGGAAAGTGCTGTTTGGCGTATGCAAAGCAGCTAATCCACGCACCTATTTTGCCGAACACGAAGACGAACTACAAGCTGATTGGTTTATGCGTGAAGATGGAACTCTGGTGGAAAGCGTTGGCGTCTGCGGCGCTACATCCACACCGATGTGGCAGATGGAACGCGTTGCTGATGTTATTCGCAGAAAGTTTGCATCTGCACCGATGCAGGTAGCATAGCATTCCGCGAACTTGCGGCACTGCTCTGCTTTCCTCGTGCCCTTCGCGTTTTTCTTACAAAACTTTTTGCGGCAAATAAGAAAATCAAAAAGGCTTGCTCCCTCTCTAGCAAGCCCTTGAAAGTTTATGACACTTGATGTCAAGCTGTTGCTGCTGCTTGTTTTTGTTCTCCAGATGCTTTTGCTTGTGCTTCTTTTGACCCCCTGACGCGTTTTTCGCGATCTTGGCGTCCGCGGCGACGTTCAGTTGGAGCTTCGCTGTAGTCGACCAGTTCAATCATCGCCATTTTTGCTGCATCACCGAAACGAGGTGGTAGTTTAATCACACGAGTGTAGCCCCCCGGTCGGTCTGCAACCTTGTTTGCAATTTCGCCGAAGAGTTCCTTGATGGCTTGCTTATTTCGGATGAATTTGAAGACCTCGCGATGTGCGTGCGTAGTACCTTCTTTCGCACGAGTAATAAGCGGCTCGATATAGCGGCGCATCTCTTTCGCCTTGGCTTCCGTCGTTCGAATGCGCTTGTGCAAAATTAGTTGTGTGCACAGATTAGCCATAGTTGCTCGGCGATGGCTAGCTGTGCGTCCAAGTTTTCGTAATGAGATTCGCTTACGCATGGTTTCAAAATTTCACTTTTCATTCAAGCGATACTTAGAGACATCCATTCCAAAATGGAGTCCTTTCGATTCTACAAGCTCTTTGAGTTCAGCAAGGGACTTTTTACCGAAGTTTTTGAAGCGCAGCAACTCTTCTTCTCGTTTGCTAACCAGCTGACCAAGGGTTTCAATTTCTGCTGAACGAAGGCAGTTATGCGAACGCACAGAAAGTTCTAAATCTTCCATGCGTGTCATCAAGAGATTTCTAATGCGCTCAAATTCAGCATCATCCTGCTGCACCTCTTGTTCTACAGTTTCTTCTTCAGTGCTTGGTGCAAACTTCGTAAAGAGGCTTACATGGTCAGCGATAATTTTCCCAGCCATACTAATTGCCTCATCAGGCTGAATTGACCCGTCGGTTTGTACTTCTAGGATAAGCTTTTCATAGTCTGTTCGCTGACCTACGCGTGTATTCTCCACACTGTATTTCACATTGCGAATTGGCGTAAAGATAGCATCAACGGCAATGTAACCAAGTGGCGCGTTTTCTGGCTTGTTTTCTTCAGCCGGAACATAGCCGCGCCCCCTTCCGATATAAAGGTCGAGCTTTAGCGTAATGTTTTTCGTTAGTGTAGCAATGTGCAGGTCAGGGTTTAGCACCTCAAAATCTGCCTCAGGACTGACAATATCTCCTGCTACGAAATCTTTCGGTCCCTTGAGCACCAGCGAAACTGTTGCGTTTCGCTTACTGATGGAGCGAAATCGCACTTGTTTAAGGTTTAGAATAATATCTGGAACATCTTCCTTAACACCTTCTATCGTGGAAAATTCATGCAAGACTCCCTCGATTTTGACGCCCGTAATAGCTGTTCCTGGCAATGACGATAGCAGCACGCGACGCATCATGTTGCCAATCGTCACGCCGTAGCCTCGTTCCAGTGGTTGGGCAATAAAGCGTCCATACTGGTTCGTAAAAGTGGCCTCATCTAGCTCAAGCCGTTCAGGCATTTGCATCGGTTGAATCATAGCCCCTCTTGCATTGTAGGTTTGTCAGCAATTACAGACGTTGAGATACGCTTTACTTGGAATAGAGTTCTACCACCAGTTGTTCATTAAATGGCTCTTGCACTTCACTGCGTTCAGGTGCATTGAGAAACACTGCTCTCAGGTTTGCTTTATCGACCTGAATCCATTGTGGAATTTGTGAATCTGGTTTTTTGCTGAGAGCATCACGCACCACTTCCAAATTTTTACTTTTTTCTCTGAACTCAATGACATCGCCAGGGCGTAGCAGGTACGATGGTATATTGACCTTCTTACCATTCACCAGTAAATGGCAGTGCGTGACCAATTGGCGCGCTGCTGGACGACTTACAGCAAAACCAGCACGATAGACCACATTATCCAACCGTGACTCGAGAATTTTGACCAAGTTCTCGCCTGTCACGCCTTTCATTCGCGATGCTTCAGCGAAGTAGCGCCTGAATTGGCGTTCTAATACGCCATAGATGTATTTCATCTTCTGCTTTTCGCGCAACTGCATCGCATACTCTGACATTTTGCCCTTTTTATCTTGACCATGTTGCCCTGGTGGGTATGGTCGTCGCTCTAGGTATTTTTCGTCTTTTGGAACGATTGCTACTCCCAGTCGGCGAGAAACTTTTGCAGTTGGTCCTAAATATCTTGCCATGATTGAGTAGAAGATTCTGAATTGAGTGGCATTAAAGTTCTACACTCTTCGACGCTTTGGTGGTCGGCAGCCGTTGTGTGGTAGTGGGGTCACATCACGAATTGAGCGCACTTCTAGGCCAGCCACTTGCAGTGACCGAATTGCCGCATCACGTCCTGACCCTGGTCCTTTTATCCGCACATCAACTTTGCGCACGCCGTAGTCATAAGCTTCCTTAGCTGCTGCTTCCGCGGTCACTTGTGCCGCATAGGGCGTATTCTTCTTTGACCCTTTGAAGCCATTTCTGCCAGCTGTCGACCACGCGATGGTATTGCCAGCCATGTCAGTAATGGTTACCAAGATGTTATTGAAAGTGGCTTTAATATGTGCAATACCTTCGCTGGTTGCAGCCACTTTCTTTTTGCGTTTGGCTGAACTCGTCTTTTCAGTCGCCATACTTTTTGTTCAGGATTACTTCTTGGCTACAGCTTTCTTCTTGCCAGCTACTGTCTTACGCTTGCCTTTACGCGTTCTTGCATTGGTCCGTGTGCGCTGACCTCTCACTGGCAGCCCGCGACGATGGCGTATGCCGCGATAGCAACCGATGTCCATCAGTCGTTTGATAGCCATCTGCTGCTCGCTGCGGGCTTGTCCTTCTACCTTGTATTCTGTTGCGATAATGTTACGAATTGCATTAGCTTCCTCGTCTGTCAGTTCCGAAATGCGCTTATTTTCATCAATTCCCGCTTTGGCTAATATTTTCTTAGCAGAAGTCCTTCCAATGCCGTAGATATAGGTCAGCCCAATCACGGCACGCTTATTTCTCGGAAGATCTACACCTGCAATTCTCATTGCTTATCCTTGACGCTGCTTATGGTTTGGATTTTTCTTGCAAATGACGTAGATCTTCCCCTTCCTGCGCACAATCTTGCAGGCCTCACAACGCTTTCTAACTGATGAGTAGACTTTCATGGCTTACCTTTTTAGTTTAACCCCCTTGACCAAAAGGGGGCGCAAAGATACAAAAGTGCGTTGAAAAATCAAAATTTCTCCACCTACCTACTTGAATCGGTAGGTAATGCGCCCTTTGCTAAAATCGTATGGAGAAACCTGCACACGCACCCGATCGCCAGGCAGAATCTTGATAAAGTTCATTCTCATCTTGCCTGACACATGCGCTAAAATTTCAAGGTTATTTTCCAACCTTACCCTAAAGCTTGCGTTAGGTAAGGCTTCAAGAATTACACCATCTATTTCAATCGCTTCTTCCTTTGCCATAAAGTTATCTTTTTTAACGGATTATTCAGGATGATTCAGAGCTTCAGAGTGTTTTGTAGTTTCTTCAAGCACTGGCTTTTGCTTTCGCGAAAGTGTCAGAATCTCCGCCTTACCTTTACGCACTACTACGGTGTGCTCAAAATGCGCCGCAGGCTTCCTATCTGCCGTAATGGCTGTCCATGTATCGGCAGCGATAATTGACTTACGCGATTTACCTAAGTTTATCATCGGCTCAATAGCAAGACACATCCCCTCTCGCAGAAAGATACCAGTATTGCGTTTGCCAATGTTTGGCACAGGCGGTTCTTCGTGCAAGCGCGTACCAATACCGTGACCTACCATATTCTCAATAACACCGTATCCGAAACTCTCTGCATACTCCTGAATCGCAGCAGAAATATCATACAAGCGCTTCCCTACCACTGCTTCTCTTATGCCAAGTTCCAAACAAGTCTCTGTCACCTGTACCAGTTTCACAACTTCAGGTTTGACATCTCCAACTAAAAAGGTACGCGCAGCATCAGCATGATAGCCGTTTTTGTAGACACCGCAGTCAATAGAAATAATATCCCCATCCTTTATCACACGCTTAGGGCTCGGAATACCATGCACAACTTCTTCATTGATCGATGTGCATAAGGTGGCTGGATAGGGTCTGACTCCACGCGCACCTTTCGGCACATATCCTAAAAAGCTTGGTATAGCTTCTTGGGAGCGAATGTACTCTTCTGCCAGCTCATCCAATCGTTTCGTTGTGATACCTTCTCGTATTTCTTCGCTGAGCATGTCCAAAGTCTCAGCAACGATTCGTCCGCTTTCCCTCATCAGCTCGATTTCTCGCTCACTTCTAGCCGTTACCATCGTGTCTTGTTGTACTTTTTGATTTACTTTTTCTTTTTGATTTTTTATACGGGAACGCTACGTCCCTTAAGTCGGCCTGACTTCATGAAACCATCGTAGTGGCGCATCAGGAGATAGCTCTCAATTTGCTGCAAAGTATCGAGCGCCACACCTACAATGATTAAGAGGCTTGTGCCACCGAAGAACTGTGCAAAGCCCGGTGTGACATTGCCAAACTTCGTTAGCAATGTCGGCAAGATAGCAATGATTGCAAGTGCGATCGCTCCTGGTAATGTTATTTTTGTCAGGATATTGTCGATAAAATCAGATGTAGGTTTCCCCGGGCGCACACCAGGGATGAATCCCCCTTGCTTTTGCATTGTATCTGCAACATCCTTTGGGTTAAATGCAATCGCTGTGTAAAAGTAAGTAAAGAAAACAATCAGTATGCCAAAAATAATTGCGTATCCCCATGAGTCGTACGAAATAAACGCACTAATGCTTTGCATTGCTTCACTTTCTGGGAAGAATGAGACAATTGTGCTCGGAATAAACATGATAGATTGCGCAAAGATAATTGGCATAACACCTGCCGTAATCACACGCATGGGGATATACTGTGTTGTGCCGCCATAGATTTTTCTACCTACCACTCGGCGTGCATACTGCACTGGAATTCGACGCGTCCCGATTGTTAGAAATACGACACCAGCTACGATTAGCAACATGATTGCAAGCACAATAATTTCTACAATCAAGTTTTTGCTCCCCGATGCCACCAGTTGCCATTCACCAACCAATGCCTGTGGAAAGCGCGCTAAAATTCCTATCATGATAATCAGTGAAATGCCGTTACCAATTCCGCGCTCAGTAATTCTTTCGCCCAGCCACATTGTAAAAATCGTCGCTGCCGTCAGTGTAATGATAGTGGAGAGTGTAAAGAAAAATCCCGGGTTTGGTACAATTGGCTGACCAAATGAAGATGGACTCGACAGGCTCACACTAACTCCCCATGCTTGTAGCATAGCTACCAGCACGGTTCCATAGCGTGTTAGCTGATTAAGTTTCTTTCTTCCTTCCTCGCCCTCTTTTTGCAGTTTCTGAAAGTATGGGGTTACTGCTCCCAGTAGTTGAATGATAATTGACGCTGAAATGTAGGGCATAATCCCTAATGCAAACACGGATGCTCGCTTGAATGCACCGCCTACAAAGAGGTCAAACAAACCAAATAAATCGTTGGTTGGTCCTTGCCCAGCATCGGCTACTGCGGAAGCATCCACCCCTGGAATTGTGATATGCGAGCCAATACGGTAGACAATCAGCAGTCCTACAGTGTAAAGAATTCTATCCTTCAGTTCAGGTATCTTGCCAATATTTCGGATGCTATCAATAAGCTTCATTGTTGTTTCCAGTTAGCACATTTACCACATTTTACTTCTTAGCCATTGCTTGTGCAGCTCTACGCGCTGCTTTTGCTGCTTGTTTAATTTCTTCTACAGGTTTCTTCGGCGTAATCAGCGCCTCTTGTAATGGCTTTGTCTTCTCCATTCGCTCTGCTTCCTCGAGCGTGCGTGTAGCAAGGGTAATGCTCCCACCAGCTTTCTCAATTTTTTCTTTTGCGCTGGCGCTGAATGCATGAGCCGTCACGTTGAGTGCAGTGGTCAGCTCTCCGTCGCCTAAAATTTTCACACGATGGCGCCTTGCTGGCACGCCCACTCTGACAAGTGCTTCCAATGTTACTTCTGTTGTCAATTTACCTTTTTTTACCCATTCCTCTAACTGCCCGACGTTGATAATTTCAAATTCTTCACGATTTGGCTTTGTAAAGCCAAATTTTGGTAGTCGGCGGACCAGTGGCATCTGTCCCCCTTCCTTGAACGAATGGGTATAGCCGCTTCTGGACTTATGCCCTTTAGTTCCTCTACCTGCAGTTGTACCATGCCCGGAGCCTGGGCCTCTGCCAACTCGCTTGCGTGCTTTTCTTGACCCTACAGCTGGGCGAAGTGTGCTTAGGTTCATGTCTTATATGGTTAAGTCATTAAACAGACAAATCTCACGTCTGAACTTCCTCGACCTTAACAAGATGCGATACTACACGCAATTGCCCACGCACTTGAGGCGTGTCGTTTAGTACGACCCAATAGTTCGGTCGTCCTAACTTCAGAGCCTTGATAGTCGCCTTTTGCTTCTTTGTCGAGCCAATAACACTACGCACCTGTGTAATTTTGAGTTTCTTCGTCGGCTGAGCAGTTGCTTCTGACATCGTTCGTATGATTTTAGGATTGGTAGACTTCCGTCAAAGTTTTTCCGCGTCGTTCTGCTACATCGAGTGCATCACTTAAGCTCTGCAAACCCTTTATGGTCGCCTTTACCACATTATGTGGATTTGACGACCCCAGTGATTTAGTGAGTACATCCTTAATGCCTGCACTTTCCAGCACAGCGCGTACAGCACTACCTGCGATGATACCCGTCCCTGGTGAGGCAGGCTTTAGCAAAACCTTTGCTGCTCCAAACTTTGCCACCACTTCGTGCGGGATGGTTCCCTTGACAATTGGCACTTCTATTATGTTCTTCTTTGCATCCTCAATGCCTTTGGCAATTGCATCTTGCACTTCATTTGCCTTGCCTAATCCACATCCGACATGTCCTTCTCCATCTCCAACAACGACAATAGCATTGAATCCAAAGCGCTTACCACCTTTGACGACTTTTGCTGTACGATTTACCTTTACTAGCTTTTCTTTCAGATTGAGTTCGCCTGGTCTGATTTTTTTCTGCAATCTTGCCATCTCTTTGCTTATTGAATTTTAGAATTCCAACCCGCCTTCACGTGCGCCTTCAGCTAATGCACGTACGCGTCCGTGATAGCGGTACCCATTTCTGTCAAAAGCCACTTTGACTATTCCAACAGCCCTTGCTTTCTGGGCTAGTTCTCTCCCCACCTCTCTGCTGATTTCGGTTTTTTTCTTACCTTTTGATATTTGCCTTATGGTCTTTGAGTTGCTGCTGGCTGCTGCTAAAGTTCGGCCACTTTCATCGTCAATGATTTGTGCATAGATATGATTGAGACTTCGGTACACAGACAAGCGTGGCCGTTCTGGGGTGCCTGATATGCGTTTGCGCACCCGTGCTTTTACTCTTTCTCTGCGTCGTGCTTTAAGGATTGGATTCATAGCTTTTTTCGCAAAAGTGATATTAGCCGCTTTCGGCTATCTATTACTTACCTGCAGTCTTACCTTCCTTGCGGCGAATAACCTCATTTTCGTATCTAATGCCCTTGCCTTTGTATGGCTCAGGCTTCTTGAACGAGCGAATCTTTGCTGCCACGCTACCGACCAGTTCCTTATCGATGCCGCTAACTACTACACTGGTTGGCTGTGGCACTTCTACCTTCACACCATCTGGTGGTTTGAAGTAGATGGGATGTGAATACCCTAACGAAAATATCACATAGTTGCTCTTTGCTTCTGCTTTGTATCCAACCCCTACCAGTTCTAACTTTCGTGAATAGCCTTGAGAGACTCCTATAATCATGTTGTTGATAAGTGCTCGGTATAATCCGTGTAAAGCCTTGGTCTGCTTCTCGTCGTTTTGCCGCTCTACCTTTACACTCTCTGGCTCTATCTTGACCGTCAGTGCTCCCTTCAGTGGTCGCTCCAACCTCCCTTTTGGACCTTCTACTATGATTATACCGTCTTTGACCTCTACCTTAACTCCCTTAGCAATTGGAATGGGCTTTTTTCCAATTCGGGACATGCTACTCTCCTTCTATTTTTAGCTAATACGGAACAAGACTTCGCCGCCTACACCTGCTGCGCGTGCTTCTTTGTCGGTCATCAACCCCTTCGATGTGCTTAAAACATACAGTCCTAACCCGTTCAAGTATCTTTTGATATTCTTTCCCTCATAGATGCGACGCCCAGGCGTACTGACGCGTTCCAGACTCTTTATAGCGTGTCTTCCGTAGGCGTCGTACTTGAGATGTAGGCGTAAGACTGGGAATTTTCCCGTCTCAATCACCGTGAAATCCTTGATGTATCCCTTTTCTTTCAAAAGCTGAGAGATGCTGACTTTCAGCTTTGAGCTGGGAACATCAACTGTTTTATGCTTTGCCTTTGCAGCGTTACGGATTCGTGTCAAGTAATCAGCGATTGGATCGGTAACAGGCATTTGTGGTTCAGGTTTCTTCGTGCGTCCTGCAAGTTTTTCTTACCTGCAGCAGCCACGAAGGTTGATTGAAAGAGACCTTAATTACTGGGAAATTTACCAGCTAGCCTTCTTCATTCCGGGGATTTTGCCCTCCAAAGCAAATTTGCGTAGAATGTGCCGACACACTCCGTACTTTCTATACACTCCACGCCCTCTACCCGTGATGGAGCATCGGTTACGGTATCGTGTCGGTGAGCTATCGCGTGGGAGAGCTCGTAGTGCTTCCCAGTTTCCCTCTTGTTTTAGCTTTTGGCGAAGCTCAGCGTAGCGCTCTATCAATTTTCTGCGCTTCTCGTTTCGTGCAATGACACTCTTCTTTGCCATTTCGTTTTAGCTAATTAGTAGTAATTAGTTTTTCTTTCTAAACGGCATGCCAAGTTCCTTCAGAAGCGCATAGGCTTCCTCATCGGTCTTGGCTGTGGTTACAAACGTGATATCCATGCCGTTGATTTTGGTTACCTTGTCAATATCAATTTCTGGGAAAATAATCTGCTCCTTTATGCCAAGCGTATAGTTTCCTCTCCCATCAAAGCTACTGTCACTAACCCCTCTGAAATCTCGGATACGTGGAATAGCCAGTGAAATCAATCTATCCATGAACTCATACATTCTTTGCCTACGCAGTGTTACTCTGCAACCAATTGGCTGATTTTCTCTTAGTTTGAAGTTTGAGATTGCTTTTCTTGCCTTGCGAATTTCAGGCTTCTGACCAGTAATCAGCGCCAGTTCTCTTACAGCAATGTCTAACAGTTTCGGATCTTGAGCCGCTTCACCGACGCCCATGTTGATGGCAATTTTTTCCAAGCGCGGCACCATCATTATGTTCTTGTATTTGAACTGCTCCATTAGGCGCTTGACTACCTCTTGACGATATTTTACAAGCAGGCGCGGTGGCGGCGCTGGTTCATCTGATGTAGCTACAGTGGTTTGTGCAGGTTCTTCGCTCTTGTCTTTTTGTTTTTTTCGTTCCTTTTCGGCCATTTTCTCTCTAAATTTTTGGAGATGGTCTTTGTCATCTCCCGTTAAGCCTTCTACTGGAGGTTAAACTTTCCTTACATTTGATGCGTGAATGGGCATTTCGCGCTCAATGATTGCGCCCTGCGGATAATTTTTGTTTGGGCGCACATGCTTTCTTCGGATGTTGACACCTTCCACAATTACTCTATTGGTCTCTGGAAATACTCGTAGCACCTTACCTTGGTAGCCCTTCTCGCGGTCTGCCCCAACACTCTTGGCAGAAGTGATATTCTTGAGCAGCACAACCGTGTCGCCCTTTTTGACATGCATTTTGGGTCTTTTGGTACCAGTCTTCATGTCTGGTCTATATCGTTCTAAGGTTGTACCTAGCATTCGTTGAGCGGGAGACGGGACTCGAACCCGCGACCAACAGCTTGGAAGGCTGTGACTCTACCAACTGAGTTACTCCCGCATATACTAAACTGCAAGTTTAAACAACTTCAGGCGCAAGTGAAATAATCTTTGTGTATTGTTTATCACGCAACTCCCTAGCAATTGGGCCAAAGATGCGTGTTCCTCTTGGTTCACCTTGTGCATTGATGAGCACCACAGCGTTCTCATCGAAGCGAATGTATGTACCATCCTTGCGCCGATATTCTTTCTTAGTTCTTACCACTACAGCGCGTGAAATTTCTTTTTTCTTGACTATGCCTCCGGGTATAGCTGACTTGATGGACACTACAACAACATCGCCGATACTCGCATAACGACGCCGTGTGCCTCCAAGCACATGAATGACTCGAACTTTCTTTGCGCCGCTGTTATCGGCTACAACCAAATTCGTCTCGTTTTGAATCATGGCTGTAACTTGTTTCTGTGTAATATATAAAGTTACTTCGCTCGCTCTATAATTTCAACTAGTTTCCACGCTTTGCGTTTGCTTATTGGTCTTGTTTCCACAATGCGCACAATATCTCCAATCTTAGCCTCATTCATCTCGTCGTGTGCCATAATCTTAGTCGTTTTCTTGAAGTATTTCTTGTAAATCGGGTGTTGAACCCGTCGCTCAATTGCGACAACGATGCTTTTTTGCATCTTGTCGCTTATGACTTTACCGATTCTTTCGCGCTTATTCTTTTTCTCCTGCGCTTCTTCAGCTTGTTGCGTAGAACTTTGCGTCTCTGGTGCTACAGGTTCTTGTTCTCTTTGCTCTTGCTGTTCTGACATTGCCTATTTAAGTGTTTGAATTGCTCTTCTGCTTTTGTTTTTCTGCTGCAAGTTCCCTTTGCCGCAGAAATGTTTTCATGCGTGCAATATCTCTTCTTAGATTGCGTAGAATCATTGGGTTAGCTGGCGGATCAATTGCCTTATTGAACTTGATTTCGGCAATTTTCGCCTTATACTCTTTGATTCGCTCTCTCATCTCGTCGTCGCTGAGTGCAGCGATTTCATATTTTTTCATAGTTCTTCTCCTCTACCTTACTTCTTTGCAGTTGCACTTTCTTCGTAGTCGGGACGCACAACAAATTTTGTTCGGACTGGCAGTTTGGCAGCCGCCAGACGCAATGCCTCTTCTGCAGTGGCTCGTGGCACGCCATCGACTTCAAACATGATACACCCTGGCTTTACAGTGGCCACCCAAAATTCTGGTGAGCCTTTTCCCGAACCCATGCGTGTTTCTGCTGGTTTTTTGGTGACTGGCTTGTCAGGGAAGATGCGAATCCATGTTTTTCCATCTCGTCTCATGTAGCGTGTCATAGCGATACGAGCTGCCTCAATTTGGCGGCTCGTAATCCAGCCAGGGTCTAGAGCTTTTAATCCAAAAGCACCGAATGCGATTTCTGTACCGCGCGTAGCTTTGCCTTTTATTCTTCCGCGCTGTGCTTTGCGGTACTTTACGCGCTTAGGCATCAGCATAGCTTAGTCCCTCCACTCTTTAGTTCTCGGTCGTAGGTGTTGTTGAGCCACTGCTTTCAGTTGTGCCGCCTTTGCTGCGTCGGCGTCGACGTCGGCGACCGCCTTGCTTTTCGCCGCTCTGACGTGCGCGTGCTTTTGCACTTTCGCGGCGGTCGCGCACCTTCTGGCGCTCTTCTTCTTCGAGCGCCTCAATGCGCTGACCTAAAATTTCGCCCTTGTAAATCCACACTTTTACCCCTACAGTCCCTGTGATAGTGAAGGCAGTGGCTTGTGCATAGTCGATATTTGCACGCAAGGTATGCAGTGGCACCTTGCCTTCTCTGTACTGCTCCATGCGCGCAATTTCTGCACCACCCAGTCGGCCGCTGACCTGCACTCGAATTCCCTCTGCACCTGCACGTGTTGCTTGTTGGATAGCCTGTTTCATAGCACGTCGAAAGGCTACTCGCCCTTCAAGCTGTGCTGCAATGTTGTCAGCGACTAACTGCGCATCTAGCTCTGGTTTTTTGATTTCAATAACATCTATCTTGACTTCCTTTTCTGTCAGTTTGCCTAACTCCTGACTGAGCGTATTGATTTCTTCACCACTTTTACCGACAACGGCACCGGGACGCGCAGCGTATATGAACAGCTTGATATTTTTTGTCGTTCTTTCAATTACAACCTTTGACACTCCTGCCTTCTGACGCTTCAGGCGTGTCATCACATAGTTGCGAATCATGTAGTCTTCTTTCACCTTGTCGGCCACTGATACGGAGTTGTCGTACCAGCGCGAGTCCCAGTCTTTTATGATGCCGAGTCGGAATCCGATTGGATTTACTTTTTGCCCCACAGGTTTATGCTTCTTTTTTGTCAGTTGGTCTTTATCCTGCTACAGTCTTTTTGTTTGCGTTGCTATCCTGTTTTGTCTTTCGCTTATCGACAACAATCGTCAAATGGTTTGAGCGTTTTCTGATGCGGTAAGCTCGCCCCATTGGAGCAGGAGCAATTCGTTTAAGCGTAACCCCTGCATTGACATAGGCTTCTACTATGTAGAGGTCACGCTCGCTAACTGTTTCATTGTTACGGTTCATGTAGTTAGAGACTGCAGACTTCAGCGTACGCAGCACCGTGCGCGCCGCATGCTTTGTAGAGTTTTGCAAAATTGCTGTTGCTGTCTCTACATCTTTGCCGCGCACCAAATCCACGACCAATCTCATTTTGCGTGGCGAAGTTGGCGTATGTCTGAGCACAGCCACACTTCTGGTGGCGTTGCGGCGTGCCTCTTTGCGAGCTTCTGCTGCCTTACGTTTCCTTGCACCCATTGCCCTCTCCAATTACTTTTTGCCAGGTGCTGAACCCGATTTTTCTTTTTTGTCTCCCGATGTGTGTCCTCGGAATGTTCTGGTTGGCGCAAACTCTCCTAGCTTGTGCCCAACCATGTTTTCTGTGATATAGACAGGTATATGTGTCCTGCCGTTATGCACAGCAATGGTATGACCTACAAATTCCGGTGAAATCATTGATGCACGTGACCAGGTTTTGAGCACCTTTTTTTCGTTCTTCTCATTGAGCTCACGAATACGTTTGAGCAAACGCTCCTGAATGAACGGTCCTTTCTTCAGCGAACGAGGCATAGTACTCTCCTCCTAGATTATGCTTCTCTTCTATCGCGTACAATAAGTTTTTCTGAAGCTTTCTTCCTGTTACGAGTCTTAAATCCTTTAGCAAGCTGTCCCCATGGTGACCGTGGGTGTCGGCGTCCGCCGCCTGATTTAGAGCGGCCCTCGCCACCGCCCATGGGATGGTCGACAGGGTTACGAGCCATACCGCGTGTAATCGGTCGGATACCTAACCAGCGAGCTCGACCAGCTTTACCTAACGAGATGTTTTCATGCTCTATGTTTCCTACCACGCCGATAGTTGCTCGGCATTCAATTCGTACCTTTCGCAACTCGCCTGATGGCATCTTCAGCGTTGCATAGTTTCCCTCTTTTGCTAGTAGAACAGCAAATGTACCTGCGCTACGGGCAATTTGTCCGCCCTTGCCAGCTTTCATCTCAACATTATGAACCTCTGTACCGACTGGAATGTTCTTGAGCGGTAGTGTGTTGCCTATTTTGATATCTGCCGTTTCGCCCGTTTCAATTTTATCGCCAACTTTGATGCCATTTGGCGCTAAGATGTAGCGTCGTTCCTTATCCTCGTACTCTATTAGTGCAATACGAGCTGAACGATTTGGGTCGTATTCAATCGCAATTACGGTTGCGCTCATGCCATCCTTATTGCGCTTAAAGTCAATGATGCGATAGTGGCGTTTTGCACCACCGCCCATTCCGCGACAGGTTATTCGCCCTAAGTTGTTGCGACCACCTGTCTTTTTAAGCGGTACAATCAAACTCTTCTCGGGCTCTGTCTTGGTAATTTCCTCGAACGTCGAGAACGACATAAACCGTGTTCCCGGCGTTCTTGGCTGCATGTTACGTATCGGCATGTTCTTTTCTTTTAATTTTTACCCTTGCTGTTGTCCTGAAGTGCCGTAGTAGTCAATCTTAGAATCTTTCGAGAGTGTTACATAAGCCTTCTTGATGTCAGGTTTTTTCCCCTCCTGAATCCCTTTGCGTGTAAAGCGCACTTTGCGCTTACCCTGAATTATGACCGTCCGAACTGATTCTACCTTGACCCCAAATTTTTCCTCTACGGCTTTCTTGATTTCTTCTTTGGTTGCTTTGCGATGTACTTCAAACGCATATTGGTTTTTTTCTTCAGAGAGCTTGAGAGCTTTTTCAGTCAGTATCGGACGAATCAGAATATCTACCATACTTGTTAGTTCATGCTTAGATTTTCTTCTAACACCTTGACGGCACTTTTCTGCAATAGGAGCGTTTTGCAGTTCAAAATGTCGTAGGTTGAAGCTTTTTGTGCTTCTAATACCGTCAGGTAAGGAATGTTTCGTCCTGACTTGTAGATTACTTCATCTTTTCCTGCCGTCAAAAACAGTGTTTTTTTATCTTCCAGCCCCAAGTTTTTCAGGACTGTGGCAATTTCTTTAGTTTTGATTTGCTCCAACTTAAAATCTTCTACTACGACGATTGCTGATTCTTTGGCTTTGTAGCTCAGGGCGGACTTACGCGCCAGTTGCTTTACTTTTTTGTTGATTTTTATGACATAGTCATGGGGTCTTGGTCCAAAAATGGCGCCGCCGCCGACCAACAGTGGCGAGCGTTGTGAACCACGCCGTGCAGCTCCTGTTCCTTTCTGGCGATACGGCTTTCTACCGCCTCCGCGCACTTCCCCACGCGATTTTACCTTGTGCGTACCCTGACGTTGGTTTGCCATGATGGAGCGTACATCCATGTAAATGGCGTGGTCATTGGGCTCGATTTCGAAAATCGCTGGATTTAGCTCTATTGTCTCGCCGCTGTCAGCCCCAGTTTTTGTCAGCACTTTCAGTAGCATGGTTGCCCCTCATCCTTTTGCTGAAACAATTTGCAAATAGCCACCTCTTCTGCCCGGTACTGCGCCTTTGACCACCAATAGGTTTGCATCGGCAAGGACTTTCACTACCTTAAGATTCTTCACCGTTACTCTCTCTCCGCCCATTCTTCCTGCCATTCGCAGTCCCTTGAAGGCACGTGATGGAAACGATGAACCGCCAAGCGACCCTGGCGCACGCAGTCGGTCCGATTGACCGTGAGTTCTGCTCCCGCCGCCAAAGTGATGACGCTTGACGACACCTTGGAAACCTTTCCCCTTTGAAATACCAATCACATCGACTAAATCTCCTTCCTTGAACACATCTACCTTGAAGCTATCTCCCGGCTTCAGGTCAAGACCTAACACTTCTTTGCGAAATTCTCTAACAAAGTATGCTGGTGGCACATTTGCTTTTTTGAAATGCCCCTGTTGTGGTTTTGGTGTTCGGGAAAGTTTTTTTTCATCAAAGGCCACTTGGTATGCTGCGTACCCATCCTTCTCCACAGTCTTCACCTGCGAGATGTAGCACGGTCCTGCTTCAATCACTGTGCATGGGATGACCTTCCCTTTTTCGTCATAGAGGCTTGTCATCCCAATCTTTTTACCCAAAATTGCGCTCATGGCTTAAGATTTTGTAACCGCGATTTTATCGGGTTAATGAATCTTTCAACTTGGTTGCATCAATCAGCCTTTGATTTCTACATCCACTCCGCTGGGCAGTTCTAACTTCATCAACAAGTCAATCGTCTTACCACTTGGATTGATAATTTCAATTAGTCGCTTATGAGACGCCACGACAAATTGCTCGCGTGACTTTTTGTCTACATGTGGCGACCGATTGACGGTATAAATCTGCGACTCTGTCGGAAGCGGAATTGGGCCAGAGATAATCGCATCCGTTTGCTTGACTACATCAATGATTTTCTCTGCCCACTTATCCACTAAGCTATGGTCATAAGACTTTAGCTTAATGCGAATTTTTTGCTGCGCTGCCACGACTTCGTACGATTCAGTTTTAGGGACAAAAAGGGAGTGAGCTTTTTGAGCTACTCACTCCCCTAAAAGTTAATTCTACTCAATAATCTTAGTTACAGCACCTGCGCCTACGGTTTTGCCTCCTTCTCGGATAGCAAAACGCAAGCCCTCATCCATAGCAATAGGTGCAATCAATTCTACTTCGATGCTGACATTGTCGCCCGGCATGACCATCTCCACCCCTGGGGGAAGATGTACTACTCCAGTCACGTCAGTTGTTCTGAAGTAGAACTGTGGGCGATACCCTGAGAAGAATGGCGTATGGCGACCGCCCTCTTCTTTCTTGAGCACATAGATTTCTGCCTTGAATCTCGTGTGAGGTGTAATCGAACCGGGTTTTGCTATTACCATACCGCGCTCAAGGTCCTTTTTCTCAATACCGCGCAGTAGCAAACCTGCATTGTCACCAGCTCGCCCCTCATCGAGACTCTTGCGGAACATCTCTATACCCGTTACCACTGACCTCTTGGTTGGACCTAAGCCGATGATTTCCACTTCTTCATTGAGTCTAATAATTCCTCTCTCGATACGTCCAGTACCGACCGTACCGCGACCCTGAATTGAGAAAACATCTTCTACAGGCATCAAGAAGGGTTTATCGATGTCGCGTTGCGGCGTTGGAATGTATTGGTCCACAGCGTCCATGAGTTGAAGGACGGATGGCACCCACTTCGGGTCGCCATTCAGTGCACCAAGTGCCGAACCGCGAATAATTGGGATTTCATCTCCCGGGAATTGGTAGCTGGTTAGCAACTCACGCAGCTCCATTTCCACGAGTTCAATCAGCTCTGGGTCAGCAATATCTACTTTATTGAGAAACACTACCATTGCAGGCACATTGACTTGGCGTGCTAACAGAATGTGTTCGCGTGTCTGTGGCATTGGTCCGTCAGTGGCTGCCACGACTAGGATTGCACCGTCCATTTGTGCAGCGCCAGTAATCATATTCTTGATATAGTCAGCGTGACCAGGGCAGTCAATGTGCGCATAGTGGCGGTTCTTGGTCTCATACTCTACATGTGAAGTAGAGATGGTAATGCCGCGTGCTTTCTCTTCTGGCGCCTTGTCAATCTGGTCGTATGCTAGAGCTTGTGCCAACCCCTGTTCAGCCAAGACTTTCGTAATAGCAGCCGTTAGCGTTGTCTTGCCGTGGTCGACATGCCCGATAGTGCCGATATTAACATGAGGCTTGTCGCGCTTAAAAGTTTCTTTTGCCATGTTAATGATTCCTCCAGATACTTAGATTTACTTTTAGGATTTACGCAATAGCCTTGCTTGCGCCACTCTTCTCAATGATTTCTTCAGCAATATTTCTTGGCACTTCTTCATAGTGACTAAACTCCATGGAATAGCTGGCTCGTCCTTGTGTCATAGAGCGCAAGTCAGTTGAATAGCCAAACATTTCTGCAAGCGGGACCTTTGCTGAGACTATCTGTGCTCCTCCACGCTCGGTCATTCCCTCAATACGGCCACGGCGGCTGTTGAGGTCGCCCATGACCGCACCCATGTATTCTTCTGGCGTTGTTATTTCCACAGACATAATCGGCTCTAAA
>PHFL01000071.1:46642-138274 GCA_002794105.1 Candidatus Thermochlorobacter aerophilus
AAATTCAAAAGCCAGCTCTGAAGAGTCTACTTCATGATACTTGCCATCGTACAGCGTCACTCGAACATCTTGCACTGGGTAACCAGCTAGTATTCCATCTCTCATCGCACTTTCAACACCCTTCTGAACTGCTGGGATATACTCCTTCGGCACTGCTCCACCTTTGATAGCATTTACAAACTCAAACCCTTTACCTCTCTCAAGGGGTTCGATAATCAGGTTTACAATACCAAACTGACCCTTTCCACCAGATTGGCGCACAAATTTGCCTTCTGCCTCAACCTTACGTCGAATCGTTTCACGATAGGCGACTTGCGGTTTGCCCACATTTGCCTCAACCTTGAACTCTCGCTTCAATCTATCGACAATGATTTCTAGGTGCAATTCACCCATGCCTGCAATGATCGTCTGCTGAGTTTCCTCATCGACGCTGACGCGAAAAGTCGGGTCTTCCTCAGCCAATTTCTGCAGTGACGCACTCAGCTTATCGGAGTCCGCTTTGGTCTTCGGCTCAATAGCAATTTGAATCACTGGCTCAGGGAAGCTCATCTTCTCGAGCACAATTGGTTTCGACTCGTCGCAAAGCGTATCGCCAGTACGTGTATCTTTCAGACCTACAGCCGCTACAATATCGCCTGTAAGTGCTTCCTCAATATCCTCACGATGATTGGCATGCATCTGCACCAGTCGGCTGATACGCTCTTTCGTACCTGTTGTAGAGTTTAGCACATAGCTTCCCTTGGTCAGCTTTCCTGAATAGACCCGAAAGTAGGTCAGTCGACCAACAAATGGGTCTGTCATAATCTTGAAAGCCAATGCAGAGAAGGCTTCATTGTCATCGACCTTGCGCTCAATTTCTTCGCCCGTTTTCGGATGTGTGCCCTTGATAGCTGGAATATCTAGTGGAGAAGGTAAGTAGTCCACTACAGCGTCCAGCAAGAACTGTACGCCTTTGTTCTTGAATGCAGAACCGCACAGCACTGGCACAATCTTTGAGCTCAAGGTCGCTTTACGGAGTGTTTCTCTTACTTCTTCTTCAGAAATCTCTTCTCCGCTCAAGTATTTTTCCATCAAATGGTCATTTACTTCTGACACAGCCTCTAACATGTTGATGCGCCACTTTTCTGTTACTTCCTTGTATTCGGCTGGCACATCAAATTCTTTATAGCTGGTTCCATCTTCAGTATCGTAGACAATAGCCTTCATTCGAAGGAGGTCGATAGAGCCTTTGTAGGCTTCTCCTTCGCCATAGGGCACCTGAATTGGTACAGCGTTTGCCCCTAGGCGTTCTTTCATCATTTCCACGCAGCGAAAGAAGTTGGCTCCAACTCTATCCATCTTATTGACAAAAGCAATGCGTGGCACATGGTATTTGTTTGCCTGACGCCATACCGTCTCTGACTGCGGTTGCACTCCAGCCACTGCGTCATACAGTGCCACTGCGCCGTCCAAGATGCGCAGCGACCGCTCAACTTCCACTGTAAAATCTACGTGACCCGGTGTATCAATGATGTTGATACGATGCTTTTTGTCTTTGAAATTCCCGTATTTTGGAGTCCAAAAACATGTTGTCGCGGCTGAAGTAATCGTAATTCCTCGTTCTTTCTCCTGTTCCATCCAGTCCATCGTTGCCGCACCGTCGTGTACCTCTCCCAAACGGTGTACTCGACCTGTGTAGTAGAGTATCCGCTCTGTGGTCGTTGTCTTTCCGGCATCAATATGAGCCATGATACCGATGTTTCTTACCTTGTCTAACGAAACTTGTCTGGGCATATATTGCGCTTACCTTAAGTTTAGTTTTGTAGTAGTTAAACTTCTCCAACTCAGAATCTAAAATGCGAAAATGCCTTATTGGCTTCCGCCATTTTATGAACCTCTTCTTTTTTCTTAATTGCTCCTCCTTGGTTATTAGCCGCATCAATAAGTTCTGCGGCAAGCTTGTCTGACATTGTCTTGCCACTGCGTTTCTTTGCACTTTCTCTTATCCAACGCAGTGCCAATGCAATTCTTCGGTCTGCACGCACCTCCATTGGAATCTGATATGTTGCCCCGCCGATGCGCTTACCGCGCACTTCTACTACGGGTGCAACATTAGACACTGCTTTTTTGAACACCTCTATACCTGCTTCTTGCGACCTTTGAGTAATCAAATCAAACGCTCCATAGACAATTCTTCGCGCCAAATTCTTCTTTCCCCTCTGCATGATGCAGTTTATCAGGCGCGCTACCAAGGGATCGTTATACTTTGCATCAGGTTGAATTTGGCGTTTAATTGCTCGTTTTTTTCTCATTCGTAGTCTAGTCGCTTATTTTTTCTTTGCTGGAGCAGCTGCCGCCTTTGCACCAGCTGCGCCTGTTGTACCAGCTTTCTTTGTTCCATACTTTGAGCGCCCTTGCTTGCGATCTTGCACCCCAGCCGCATCCAAAGCTCCACGAATGATATGATAGCGCACACCCGGCAAATCCTTTACACGCCCACCACGAATCAGCACAATAGAGTGCTCTTGCAGATTATGCCCCTCTCCGGGGATGTAGGCAATCACTTCTTGCTGATTCGACAAACGCACCTTTGCCACTTTCCGCAGTGCCGAATTTGGCTTCTTCGGGGTCGTAGTGTACACCCTAGTGCATACACCACGCTTTTGCGGGCACCCTTCCAGTGCTGGCACTTTCGTCTTGGCTAACTTTGTACGACGCCCTTTTCGGACTAACTGTTGAATCGTTGGCATTCTCGCCTTCTTCAATAGGCTACCCTAAACCCATTGATAGATGGGCCTTTGCGGGCAGTGCTTGTTTTCGGAAACTTTCTTTGCAAAACACAAAGGATTGCAAAGGTAAGAATCTGTTTGCAATTTTCAAAATCTTTTCTGACAAACTTTTTTCTGCCAAACTGAATTTTTCCCGAGAGTTACCAATGAAAAAGGCGCCATTTTCTGCGACGCCTCTTTGAAGCCATCAATGTAGAAGCCAGTCGTAATTAGCTATCAGATTGCTCTTGTTCTTGCTCTGCTCTCTGGATTTCTGGTGCAGGTGGCATGTCCAGTGCTGCCGATGCTTCTTGAATCTTTTGCTTCTCATTCGGATGAGCACGCATGTATTCCTCAATTTCTTCCTTGCTCTTGCCCTTAAAGTATTCTAGCGCTGAGAGAATGATACGACGATTTTCTTTATCAAACTCGATTACTTTGAGCGGGAGCTCATCGTTAATTTTGAATGAGGAGTGTATGTCACGCACTCCGCCCTGCAAAAGATGTGAAGCAGGCACAAACCCATCCACACCCAAAGGCAATTCGACCACTACACCTTTTTCAAGAATTTGTGTAATCTTGCCTTTGGTTTCCATGCCCACCATGTAGACCGTCTCAAAGTGATTCCATGGGTCTTCTGTGATTTGCTTATGCCCCAGCGCAATTCGCCGCGCTTTGACATCCACTTTCAGCACCTTTACCATTAGCTCATCATTTTTCTTAACCAGCTCACTTGGATGACGAATCTTTTTTGTCCATGAAAGGTCAGAAATGTGCACCAAGCCATCGACGCCGGGCTCTAACTCCACAAAGACACCAAAGTCTGTCAGGTTACGCACGATGCCTTTGTGAATGGTATCTGGGGCATACTTTTCAGCAAGTTTCAGCCACGGGTCTGCCTCCACTTGCTTCATGGAAAGAGATAGCTTTGTATTCTCCTTATCGATGTTCAGAATCACACACTCTACTTCCTGCCCTAAAGAGACGAACTGACTTGGATGTTTGATGTGCTGTGTCCAACTCATTTCGCTGATGTGAACCAGCCCTTCAATGCCTTTTTCAATTTCAACAAATGCGCCGTAGTCTGTAATGGAGACCACTTTGCCTTTAACTTTTGCTCCAACTTGGTATTTGGCATCAATATTTTCCCATGGGTGTGGTGTCAGTTGCTTCATGCCGAGCGAGACCCGCTGCTTTTCTTCATCGTAGCCAATGACCACAACCTTGATGGGGTCATCCAACTTGACCGCCTCTGAAGGATGTGTAATTCGTCCCCAAGTAATATCGGTAATGTGCACTAGACCATCGAGACCGCCCAAGTCGACAAAGATGCCAAAGTCTGTGATATTTTTGACCGTGCCTTCAAGCACCATGCCGACTTTGATATTAGCCAGCATTTCTTTGCGACGGGCTTCATACTCGGCTTCAAGAATGACTTTACGGCTTACGACGATATTCTGCGTCAGGGGATTGATTTTGACGACGCGAAAATCCATTGTCTGACCCACGAGCGCATCGAAATCTCGCACAGGCTTGACATCAATTTGAGAACCGGGCAAAAAGGCTTCTACGCCGCTGAGCGAGACTGTCATGCCGCCTTTGACACGCGCTACAATTTTTCCACTGATAATCGTGCCCTTTTCGAGAGATTCATAAATTTTCTCCCAAATGCGCATCGTATCAGCTTTGCGCTTGGAGAGAATCAATTGCCCCATCTTGTCTTCGATGCTTTCAAGATAGACTTCAATCTCGTCGCCTACTTTGAGCTGCGATGGGTCACGAAATTCTATCAGTGGAATAATTCCTTCCGATTTGAATCCCACATCGACCGTTACATCCTTGTCGGAGATATGCACGATGCGACCCTTGACAATTTCGCCCTCCGTCAGTTCATTTAGCGTGCCTGAATACATTGACTCCATCTGCCGCAGTTCTTCATCTTGATAGTCGGCAAAGAATCGCACGCGCGTGGGCTTTCTTGTTTTCACTGACTCGTTTGCTACAACGCTGCCTTCCGTGTTGCTATCGTTTTGAGCTGGCATTTCAGCGACTTGCATTTCTGCCATTCAGTTCATCCTTTCTCTCTTGGTTTTGCACCACTGTTCCCAGAGAGAAGAAACAGTGGGTTTTAGTTTACCGAAACTTTAAAGCCAAAAAAGTGTGATTCCATCCTGATGCTTTCAGGAAAAGGGCTACAAAGATAGCAAAAAACTTTTTAGACCAAAATCCGAAAAGAGGCTTATTAGTTGCCTGACCTTGCTTGAGTAGCTCTTCTTTACTAAGTTTGCGCTCTTATAGCGTTTTTTGAGCATGGCTTTTCAGATTGTGCCCGTTCAGGCTGAGCATAAACCTGCTATTCGCACCCTTCTCATGCAGACCAACTTTTTCCGAGCCGACGAAATTGAAGTGGCTATGGAACTCATTGATGACACCTTGGCGCGTCAAGGGCACTTGACACCTGAAGATTATCACATCTTTGTTGCCACACAGGCTTGTGAGGTTCTTGGCTATGTGTGCTTTGGCAAAACTCCACTTACCGATTCCACATACGACCTTTACTGGATTGCTGTTGCTCCTCACATGCAAAGTCGCGGAATTGGCACACGTCTTTTTGAGTTCAGTTGCCAAGAAATTCGAAAGCAAGGCGGCACACTGCTGGTGATTGAAACCTCATCTCAACCAAAATACGAACCGACTTGCAAGTTTTATGAAAAAGTCGGTTGCACCTTAGAGGCACGCATCAAGAACTTCTACCGTCTTGGTGATGATAAACTCATTTACACAAAACCGCTGTAACGCTCTGTGGCAACTTACACCATCACACCGCGCTCACCGATTGGCATTTTTGACTCTGGCGTTGGCGGCTTGACTGTTCTACGCACCATCAACGCACTTCTGCCTAATGAACATTTGATTTACTTTGGCGACACGGCTCGCGTGCCATATGGTACGAAGTCAGAACCCACAGTGCGCAAATACGCTATTGAAGATACCCAGCTACTTTTGCGCTATGAGCCTAAACTGCTGGTTGTGGCTTGCAACACGGTCTCAGCGCTTGCACTCAATAGCGTGCAAGAAACTGCCAAAGGCATCGGAGTTCTAGGCGTCATCGAAGCTGGAGCAAGATGCGCATTAGAGAAAAGCACTAACAAGCGCATCGGCGTAATCGGCACCCCTGCCACAATTGCTTCTCATGCTTATCAACATGAGTTGTATCGGCTGAGCAAAGATGTGCAAGTGTTTGCAAAAGCGTGCCCACTCTTTGTGCCCTTAGCTGAAGAAGGGTTTGCTCAACATGAAGCTGCAAAACTCATTGCTCAGGAGTACCTTGCTGAGCTTCTCGACTCGTGCATTGATACACTCATTCTTGGATGCACTCATTATCCACTTTTGAAATCCACTATTCAAGAAGTGGTTGGTGAAGCGGTGGTCTTGATTGATTCTGCAGAGGCTGTGGCACAGGACGTTAGAGCCTATCTTGCCGAGCGTCAGTTACTTTCGCTCGATTTGCCGAAACCGCCGCGCGTGCTAGTCAGCGATATGCCGCAACGGTTTCAGAGCATTGCTGAACGCTTCTTGGGCTTTCGCCTTCATCATCTTGAGCTGGTGTCGTTAGATGAACTTGCCAGCACTACTAATGATTAGAACACGGCACTGATACCCAAAGTTGGCACAATCGGCAACATGCCATTGACAAAACGAATGACACCTGGCACTTGTCCTACTGGCACATCCCACTCTACGTCGTAGTTGTAGCCAATCACATTAGTGCGATTGTAGAGGTTAATGATGTCAAGATAGAAATCCCAGCGGGCGCCCCAAAATTCTGCATGTGCGGTCAGTCGCACATCCAAGCGATGATATGCAGGCAAGCGTGCCGCGTTGATGTTTTCTTCGCCGCCAAAATCCAGCGAGAACATGGTGCGTCCAAAGAGTGGATCTTCTTGCACTACATGCTGACCATTCGGCATACGAATAATGCGCGGTTGCAAGCCAATTGCCAAGGTGATGGGGAACCCGCTACCGTATCGCCACCGCACTGCCAAATCAAGCCAGTCGTTGATTTTGTAGCCGCCTACAATGTTGATGGTATGGCGTTGGTCGAAGTTAAATGGTATGGTAAGCCCATCTCGATATCGGCTGGCAAACGCTAGTGCATAGCTTATCCAACCATTGAGCCGGTCTTGTGATGAGGTCAGACGCTTTTCCAGCAACAGTTCAATGCCGTAGGCTTCGCCACGTCCATCATTGACAGGAATTGCCGATAAGACTTTTCGCACTTCTGGCTCAGGTGTTGACCAATTTCTGACATTGTATGCGTCGCCGCCAAGAAAGCGCGATGTATAGACAATTTGTTCTTCTTTACGCTGAACGATAAGGTCATCAAAGAGCTTGTAGTAGGCTTCGGCTTTGAAGAGCCACTTATCGTCTAACCAGCGGTCAATGCCCACAACGAAGTGCATGGCACGTTCTGCTCTTAGGGAGCGGATGTATTCGCCATCGCGTAGGTCAATGAACTGTTGCTGGTCAATGAGTTTTTCATAGCCCGGCGATTGCACATACATTCCCCATGCGCCGCGCAAGGTGGTATTGTCATCGAGGGCAAAAGACAAGTTGAGGCGTGGGGAGAGATAAAATTTCTCAATGATTTGGTAGTAATCGAGCCGGATTCCGGGCTGAATGAAGAGTTTATCGTCTATGACTTCAAAGCGGTTCTGGATGTAGAAGTTGCTGCGTAGATAGGTTTGCTGCTGCCTTACGGTCGTATCCAGTGGCAGTGCACCAATTCGCCCAGAGGCTTGAGCGGCTAAGAACCCTGCCCGCAATTGTTCATTAGGTCGCAAGTAGAAGAAAATTGAGATTGTCAGTATATCCAATCCGCTGCCGACTTCGAGCAGATGCTTTCCCCACTTGAATGAGAAATCGTCTCGAAAATTCCATTTCTCGAAGCCGAAGGCATTTTCAGATTGAAGCGTTGCTGCCGCCAGTTGAATTACTGCCATAGGATTGGCTTGCAGCGCACTATCGACTTTATCAGATGGATAGTTGAGCCGGTCGACAAAATTGCCAGCAAAGCGTGAGGTGCCTGCATTGTTATACCACGACACTGTAAACTTGTTGAGTATGTTGGAATTTGGTCGGAAATGCCATGAAAGCCCAGCCACGTCGTTACTGGTTATGTTGCCTACATTGAGGCTATCGGGCTGGTCTTTGCTACGAGCGGCGCTAATTACATCAATACCATCGCGTCCGATGATGCCTGTAAACTGCAATCGGTGTTGCGGTGAGAGCTGAAAAGCCAGTCGTGCTTGAATGTCAGCAAAGTTTGGGAACGCAGTGTTGCCTTCAACGAGTCGTGCATTGCGCAAAATGGGTCCCACAATCAAGTCGTAATAGGTGCGCCGCGCTGAAAGAATCCATGAGCCCTCTATGCCAAAAGGCGCCTTGCCTTCAGCAATCACGTTTGCATCAGTTATGTTCACATTGACTTGTGCGCCGAAGTATCGGTCTCTTATACCATCACGATTGCTGACATCCAACACTGCCGAGAGCCTGTCGCCGTATTTTGCAGGGAAACCGCCCGTAATTAGGCTAATGTCGGCAACGGTTTCAGGGTTAAACATGCTAATTGTACCATAGAGCCGATAGGGATTGAACACTTCAATGTCGTCGACGAGCATCAAGTTCTGGTCAGGTCCAGAGCCGCGAATGTAGAGCTGAGAGGAAAAATCGTTAGCTGCCAGTACGCCGGGAATAGCTTGCAATCCTCGCAGCACATCTTCCACACCGCCTGCTAAGTTTTTGACCTGCTTCGGCTCCAGCTTATACAGACTGATTCGCACATCTTCCTTTGGCTGACGGTAGTCTTCTGCAGTAACCTGAATTTCACTGACTTCTACACTGCTCTCTTGCATTTGCAGTGTCAGCATAAGCACTTGACCTTCCTCAATAGTAACGGTGAGCACCAGCGGCTGATAGCCCACAAACGTGGCTCGCAGCGTGTATGTGCCAGCTGGGATATTTTCAATCTTGAAACTCCCATCGGATTTGCTGACGGCTCCGAGCTCTGTACCCTCAATTTTGATGATGACGCCCACCATTGGCTCTTTGCTTACTGCATCTATCACCTTACCTTTGAGCGTGCCGCCTGCAAAAGCAGTTGAGCAGGTCACTACAGCGGATAGAATGAGAAAGATTAGGGATTTTACTGCTTGAGTGTTCATCGTCTCCGTGCATTTTTGCAATCAGAAGTTTTTAACGCTGTTCCAAGCTCTGCTGCTCTTCAACATTGCTTACGGTCGAGAAATTTCGGGTGCACAAAGTTTACGATGTTTTTGCTTTACGCCCTGTGCTTTAGTCCATAGCTCCATACAGCGAACATAGCTTGTGTTACGCATCAAGTGGCAAGATGTTATTTCTTTGCTACTGCATTTCCCATGCGCTTAGTCAGAGTGCGTTAGTAGAAACTGCAGTGGAATATGCACGCGCTTGCGCCATGCTCGTTCAGAGTGTTCATCGCCTTCAAACTTGCGCGTCATCCAAGTCTTGCTCGTGTAGCCTTTTGCCTTCATGATTTCATCGGCTTGGCGTTGATAAGGCTCGTAGTCTTTATCCACAGTTTCAGTGCCGTAGTCAAAGTAAATCTTGTGCGTCGAAGGGTCGGGCAGATGGTCTTTCATGTATTCGAGCATGATGCCTTTGCCAGCTGGAAAGTGTGTCGAAAGGCAGCCTGCACCACCAAACACTTCTGGATATTCGCAAATGGCATAAAGCGACACCAAGCCGCCCATGCTCGAGCCCATGATGAAGGTGCTTTCGCGCTGTGGCTGGGTGCGAAAGGTTGAATCAATAAACGGCTTGAGTTCAGAGACAAGAAATTGCAGGTAGCGGTCTGAACAGGCAGGGCTTCCGTGCTGTGCTATCCATGCGGCTTTTTCCGCTTCAGAGAGTTTTTCGAAGGCTTTCTGCGGCATATACTCAGCTCGACGCTTCGGCGAGTTCCACACGCCTACGACCATCACTGGCGGGACGCGCTTTTCTCCAATCAGTTGCGTTAGCGTCTCATCTATTGCCCAATCTACACCAATGAACGAGAGTTTCGGGTCAAAGAGGTTTTGTCCATCGTGCATATACAGCACGGCGTATCGCTCATTGGGATTTTTGTCGTAGTCTGGTGGCAACCATACATCTACATTGCGCGGCTCTACATAGCGTGAGGGAAATTTTTCAAAGCGTCTTATCGTCCCAGTCACGCCAAGTGGCACTGTATCGTTTAGCATAGCTTGCATAGCAAATAAAGTTTCACTAAGCACGGCATACGCCACGAGCATCAAAATCTGCATTGAGAGCGCCGTCTTCACCTGTGAAAAGGGTTTGCAAGCGTTTGTTTGACTTTGCATGGCGCGCTCACTGCGGTAAGCTTTAGCGGACTCTGCACCACGCATTCTGAATTTTTGCATCTGGACGAAGCGTATTTACATCGTTGAGTTTGCTGGCAGCGCTACATAGAATGTTGCCCCTTTGTCTTTGCCTTCCGACTCTACCCACACTTTGCCGCCATGCAGTTCCACGATTTGTTTAACAATTGCCAATCCTAAGCCGGTTGAACTCTCTCCGCCTGTCGGGCGTGCTGAAAGGCGTTGAAACTTGCCGAATACTTTTCTCTTATCGTCTTCCGTCAAGCCCTGTCCCTCATCTTTGACAGCAATCAGCACTGAAGCAGGCATCTTTGAAGATTCTGCTTTGACTGGTTCTCTCTTTTTTTCACAATAGACGGTTATGGTCTTGGCATTAGGACTATACTTGATGGCATTAGAGAGCAGATTTTCAATCACCTCGCGCAGGCGCACTTGGTCAGCTTTTGCATAGCAGTTTGGTTCAATTTGCATCTGTATCACCTGGCTTTTTCGCCTAGCATGCTCTTCATACTCTGCCACCACCGTTTCTACCAGTGCGCTGACATTCGTCTCGGTCAAATTCAAGGCAATTTTTCCTTCTTCTAACACGGTGGTTTCTAAGAGGCATTTGATGAGCTCTGCCATTCGCTGTGAAGAGCTATAAATTTTGTCGAGAAATGCTCTCACGATTGCGCTTCGGCTGGCTTCGCCGTCTGCGACAGCCTTATCAAGCTGTTCTTTGGCAAGTTCAGCAAAGCCTGAGATGGATTGCAATGGATTTTTGAGGTCATGTGCGGCAATGGAGAGTAGCTCGGTTTTAATGCGATTGGCTTCTTCAGCAATTTGCCGCTGTTCTTCTGCTACCTTACGCTGCGCTTCTGCGACCTTGCGCTGCTGCTCGGCAATTTTCAATGCGGCATCTAAAGCCTCATTTTTTTCCCGAAGCACTTGCTCTGACTTTCGCTTTATGCGATACGAGCGATATGCCGTCGTTGCCAGTGCCAGCGCTAACACCGCAATGATGATGAAGGAATTGCGCAGCAGTGTCTGGCGCAAAAGTTCCAGCTCTTGAATTTCTTTTTCTCGGCGCAATCGCTCTATTTCTTTTTCCTTTTTTTCGGTTTCAAATTGTGTTTTGAGTGAGTTGATGGTTTTGGCTTTTTCAAGATTGAGCAGGGTGTCGTAAAGTGCATGAAAGTTCTTGTATGCCTCTAAGGCTTTGTGGTAATCACCGATTTTTTCATAGAGTTCTGAAAGGCTCAGGTATGAGTTACGCATTTCTTCAGGTTCGCGCAGCGATTGAGCTATTTCAATGCTTTGGCTCAAGTAGGATAGTGCTTCTTTTATTTTGCCTTCTTTGCTGCAGATTATTCCCAGCATGCGTGTAGCAGTAATCAATCCGCTTCGGTCGTCAATAGCGCTATAGAGTTTGAAGGCTTCTTCAGCCGCTTTGCGTGCCTTTACAAGTTCGTTTTTTTCTGCATACACATCGGCAAGGTTGATAAGTGCCGTTGCTACATTCGGTGGGTTGTCGTTACCAGCTTTTTTGCCAATTCGCCGCTCGACTTCCAGTGAGGCTTCGTAGTAGACTTGTGCAGAATCGTATTTTTCTTGGATGCGGTATATGGCACCGATGTTGTTGAGTACAGCCGCCATGCCCTCATCGTTGTTGAATGTTCTAAATGTTTTCAGTGCCAAGCTGTACATCTTCAAGGCTTCGTCATACTGCTTTTGCTTTTTGTAGATGAGTCCGATGTTTGCCATAGAGTTTGCCATGCCCAGCGAGTCGCCTAACTTTTCTTTGATGCGTAGCGACTGAAAGTGATTTTCAAGGGCTTGCACATAGTCGCCTTGCCGAGAATAGGCAATGGCGATGTTGTTAAACAGTTTGGGTTTATCTGCCAGTTGTCCTGCCGAGTCGCAGATGGAGAGTGCTCGTTTGTAGATGATGATGGCGTCGGCGTATGCGCCTTTATCTCTTATCACATTAGCTTGAGTGTTTAGGCTTCGGATTAGCCCTTTCACGAAACCAAGTCGTGCAGAAATCTCTTCGGCTCGTTTTGCATAAAAGAGTGCGCTATCTGGCAAGATGGTCCTATACTTTTCTGCAAGTTCATTTAGGGCTATGGCGTGTGAACTGTCGGGGAGCTGTTGCATGATGATAGTTGCTGAACCGTCTTGCCTTCTAGCTTGTGCCTGTGCTTGCGCGCCAACTGCGCATAGCAGGACTGCCCATGCCACGACCTGTGCGGCAATAGGCAGCATGGCTTGCATGCCCCTCTTCATGTCTGCAGCAGATTTTATCAGATGTTGAACGCACCTTTGCAGCGACTGCGCTGCTTTTTCTGAGCCTCAGGCGGTAAATTACGCTGAAGGTTGGCAGGATGGATTGATTGCTTTCAGAATGTGTGTTTCAGAGCACCTTATTTGATAAGTGTCATTTTCCTTGTTTGCGTAAAACTTCCTGCCTGCAATCGATAAAAGTACAATCCACTTGAGAGCCGTTCAGCATTGAATTGGACTTGGTAGCGCCCAGCGTTTTGTCTGCCACGAAAGAGTGTTGCCACTTCACGACCGAGAACATCATAGACCTTCAAGCTCACATCACTTGCCACTGGAAGTTGATAGACGATAGTCGTCGTCGGGTTGAATGGGTTCGGGTAATTTTGCTCGAGCAAGTAGGTTTGCGGACGAGCTCCTTCTACTTCTCTGACAATAGATGCCGCTCGCGCCGGTTGTGCATATCGCAATACTTGTCCTTCACCTGTTATTGCTAAGCCAAACACGCTGTCTGCAGTAGTAAGAAAAGAAAATGATGCAACCGCTTCAGTCAGCGGGGTGCTGTTATGGCGTAGCCATGTTGTGCCTGCATCACGACTTGTGAAGATGCTTGGTCCTTGTGCCGAGATAGCACTAAGCCAGAGATGTCCAAGTTCTGGCACGCCTGTGCCGCCCAAAAATGCCAATGCGCTCGGAGCAGTTGTCGCTCCCCAAGTCTGCCCGCCATCGGTCGTTCGGCGCAAGACACTGTTTGCAATTTGTTGATTTTGCAAAGTGTATCCGCCTACGACGCCAGTATTCGTTGAAGCAAATGACACCACTATCAACCAATCATTATTGCCTGCCGCTATGCTGCTGCTCCATGTATTTCCCGCATCGGTAGAACGGAACACTCGTCCTTGATTGGTGCCAAACCAACCAACATTGCCTACAAACTGGAACGAGCCTACCAGCCCAAACTCGCCATTGGCAGCGGCAACCTGTTGTGCAATTGGTGTCCAAGTTGCGCCGCCATCAGTCGTTTTGACCAAGATAAATCCGCTTGTGGGCGATACAGGGTCGGACTGCGCAATTCCATTTTGTGCATCAAAGAAGTGAATAGCATTCCAGAAACTGCCACTTTCACTTACCACTTGCCATGTCTGACCGCCATCGGTGGTGCGAAACAGTCTTGCCGGTCCGCTATCAGGACCATCGCCGACAATTGCCACGTTTTCATCTAAGGCATTGATGCAGTAGAGATTATTGCTTGTTGGGGCTGATACGCGCGTCCAAGTTCTGCCTCCATCGAGCGAGCGCACCACCACGCCGCCATCGGCACAAGCCCATGCCACATTGCGATTCACCAATTTGATAGCATGAAAATCCCTGCTGATTTGCGATAAGCGAGTTTGCTCAATCCATGCCGGTCGGCTTAGGTCTAAAAATGCCGCATCGCTAAAGTTTGTGGCATTATCGACCATATCTAACCGAAAGAGAGCTGTAGTAGTGGTAAAATCAATCGTTGCGGGCAAACTTACATTGAAAGATAGTGTCAGTGTATCGTTGGTATTGATAACCCCACGCGACACTCGCGGATTAGGGATACTGACACCTTGCACAGAGGTTGTCAGCAAAAATTCTGCATTTACGGTTGGGGCATTGTAGTTGGCAACACGTGCCACGACGGCACGGCTGGGCTCATCGTAGCGCAAATCAAAAGCTACAAGTCCCGGTGTTGTGCGTCGCATTGCCGCCTCCGCATCCAGAATCCGTAGAGCAACTGGACCAAATGCAGTGGCGCGAATTTGTGTGGCAATACGCTGTGGGCTCCAGTTCGGGTGCCGCGCCTTGATTAAGCCAGCAATTCCTGCCACAATCGGGCTGGCAAATGAAGTGCCAGAGACCAAAATGTATAGTTCCGACGCCGCACGCCCATCCTTGATATCCACTGCTCGTCCCGGCACCGTAGTCAGCACGGCATTTCCAGCCGCATAGACTTTCACGGTTGCTCCAAAATTTGAAAATGCGGCGCGCTGTCCGATATTTACGCCTGAATGTATCACCGCACCAACCGATAGGGTATTTGTGTAAGCCGCTGGATAACTTGGAGCATCGGTACCGCCATTGCCTGCCGCCGCTACCACCAACACCCCTGCATTTGTTGCAAAATTTACTGCATCCTCAATTGCTCGCGAACGGTTCGGTCCGCCAAAGCTGCTATTGATGATGCTGGCACCATTAGCCGTCGCATACACGATACCTTGTTCAATGAACGCCACATTCCGCACCCGCTCGCGTGTCCCTCCGAGCTTGACTGCCATTACTCGGCAGTTATATCCTGTACTGGCTATGCCGATACCGTTGTTTGTGCTTGCCCCTGCCAATCCTGCAGTGCCTGTACCGTGCCCTGAAAATTCATCAAATGGATTGTTGTCGCGCGTTACCGTCGTGGTGCCGCTCTCCCAAAAATCCCATCCTCGCCAATCGTCAACAAATCCGTTACCATCGTCATCTACCCCATTGGAGCGCTTGTCTCGACCTTGTGCGTCGGTGCCCGTCTCGCCAGGATTTGTCCAAATCTTGCCCTGCAGGTCTGGATGGTCAAAATCGATGCCAGTATCCAAAATCGCAATCACCACATCTGGACTACCCGTGCTAATTGCCCACGCCTGTGGAATGTTGTGATATTCAAAAAAGTCTTGCCCGCGCGTCCCGTATGCAGAATCGTTCGGCACAACCGACAGCGAATACAGGTAACTTGGTTCCGCATACTCGACCTCTGGCAACTTTGAGAGTTCGGCTGCCACTTGTGCTGGATTTGTGCCGTCGGAGTAATAGAGGTAGTAGATGCGTGAAATTTCGCCCGTCATGCGTGCCGCCGCTTCGCTTGGTGTCTTTGCCGTTAGCACTGCTTCTCCCAACTCGCCCGTGCCAATGCGGCTTGCCAAAGTTTGGCAAAGTTTGTGCTCATACTCGGCTTTCCATAGCGGCTCAATTTTCTGTAGCCCATGTGCTCGCATTACAGCTTGAACGCTTGCAAGTCTGTCTGCCGCCTTAGCTTGCAGCTGCAATCCTCCTCCCGTCTCCCCCTTGAGTTTGACCACAACCATCCCTTCCATCATGTCCGATGGCGCCGCCACCGCCCGACGCCGTGCCTTCAGCGCCTCCAGCTTATTGACTCGCAGTTCCGATGCCTCCTGCGCCAATAGCCATGCCGGACATAGCTCTGTCAGACTAAGCCACGCAAGGAGAAGAAGACATGCTCGCATAACACGCATTTAATTTAGCTTGAAGTTCTATTGCAAGAATAAGAACGCAGAAAGTAAATTTTCCTCTGCTATTCTCCAAGAGAAAATCCTGTCAACCATTAACACCAAACCAATGCGCATCAATCCATGACCGAACTTCTCTGGGACGGCAAATACAAAGACGGCAAAAAAACATCACCCATTCGCATCGCACTCCCGTTTCAGACCATTGAAACCCTTAACGAGAGCGCAACCGACCGACAAAAACGGCTCAATAGCCTCTTTCAACAAAAAGACGATACCACTTGGTATAACCGCCTCATCTGGGGCGATAAAAAATACGTGCTCCCCTCGCTCCTGCCCGAATTCGCTGGCAAAGTGGATTTGATTTACATCGACCCGCCCTTCAACGTCGGCGCCGACTTCTCCTTCACCACCACACTCCCGCCCGCCCCCGACGACGGCGACGAACAAACGACCTTCACCAAAGAACCCAGCATCATCGAACAAAAAGCTTACCGCGATACTTGGGGACGCGGCTTGGACTCCTACCTCCAATGGTTCTACGAAACCGTCGTTCTATTGCGAGAACTCCTCGCCGATACTGGCTCCATCTACGTCCATCTCGACTGGCACGTCGGACACTACGCCAAATGCGTGTTAGATGAAGTGTTCGGGTATGAGAATTTTAGAAATGAAATTTATTGGTATTACTATAATAAGATGCCGGATACTCGTAAAGGCGTTTTCCCTCGTGCAACAGACACAATTTATTGGTATGTAAAAAACAAATCATCTAACTATTGCTTTAATCCTCTTACAGAAAAAAGAGATACCCCTGTTAAACAACTTGTGCGAAAAAAGGTTGATGGTAAAGCCATCAACGCAAGGGATGAAGAAGGAAATGTTATGTATCAAATCCGAGACGAGAGAGTTGTTGACAATGTTTGGCGGTTATCAATGCTTCAGCCAGCAGATAGAACAGAAAACCTCTTCTATCAAACACAAAAACCAGAAGCCCTGTTAGACCGCATCATCAAGGCGAGTTCGAATGAGGGGGATTTGGTGTTGGATTGTTTTTGTGGGAGCGGGACGACGGCGGCGGTGGCGGAGAAGCTTGGTCGGCGTTGGATTGCGTGCGATTTAGGTCGGTTTGCGATTCACACGACGCGCAAGCGGCTGTTGAGCATTCCGAATGTCAAGCCGTTTGTGGTGCAGAATTTGGGCAAGTATGAGCGGCAGGCGTGGGTTCAGGCGGAGTTTGAGCGACCGGAGAGTCGGTTAGAGCAGGAGCGGGCGTATCGGAAGTTTATTTTGGAGTTGTATCATGCGACGGAGTTAGCAGGTTACACGTGGATACATGGGGTGAAGTCGGGGCGGGCGGTGCATGTTGGAGGTGTGGAGGCGCCAGTAGCGGTAGAAGATGTGCGGCAGATGGTCATAGAGTTTTTGAAATTAGTAGGCAAAGAGCGGGCACTGACCATCAACGGGATTGATGTTTTAGGTTGGGAGTTTGCTTTTGAGTTAAATGAAATTGCGCGTGAATATGCGGAAAGGAACGGAGTTGATGTGAAGTTTAAGAAAATTCCGCGTGAGGTGTTGGAGAAGAAGGCGGTCGAGCAGGGCGATATTAAGTTTTATGAGTTAGCGGCGTTGGAGGTTGAGACGGCGGTCAAGGCTATGACGCTGGTGCTGAATTTAAAGAATTTCACGATTCCGCCTGACGATGTGCCGCCGGAGGTTCAGCGCGGGATTACGCATTGGAGTCAGTGGATTGATTATTGGAGCGTGGATTGGAACTATCGGGGCGACACGTTTCACAACGAGTGGCAGAGTTATCGGACGAAGAAAAATCCGAAGATAGAGCTTTCGGCAAGCCATGAATATGAAGCGGCAGGGAAATATACTGTGTTAGTGAAGGTAATAGACATTTTGGGCAACGATACAACAAAGGCTTTGCAGGTGGTAATTGGTTAATCATCAAAAATCAATCATTGACGAGTTTATGCCTAAGACGAGAAAAAAATCTTCTGCACAGCAGGATTTTTTCAACATTGAGGAGCAATTAAGGACGGCAGTATGTGTGCCTCAAATTCGTGAAGCGGTCAGGGCATGGCGCGCCGATGGCTACAAGGGCACGACGGAGACCACGCAAGAGCTCTTAAACTTTTGGTTTTGCACCGACCACATCTTGCCCAATAGAGAGCGGTTCCGTTTTCACAATGCACAGCGCGACGCCATAGAAACCCTAATTTACATTTATGAAGTTGAAAAAGTGAGAACCCGCAAAGCCCTTTTAGAAAAATATGCCTTCAAAAGCCAAGCGTTACGCATGCCGCCTTACGACGACTTCGCACGCTATTGTATCAAAATGGCAACGGGTAGCGGCAAAACCTTCGTGATGGCAATGAGCATTGTTTGGCAGTTTGCTAATTATTTGCGCGGTGGGCAAGACTATGCGAATACTTTCTTAATTATCGCCCCGAATGTTATCGTCTTCGACCGTCTCAAAGGTGATTTTGAAAGCGGCATATTGTTCAGGAAATATCCTTTTATTCCGAAGCATCTGGCATGGCTTTGGGATATGGATTACTACATGCGTGGCGATACCGAAAGAGCCTACACACACGGAGCACTCTACTTAACCAACATTCAACAATTTTACGAGAGAGATTCAACTGCGGACAAAGAAGAGGTCGATATTATGACGGCAATGCTGGGCAATAAACCTTCTTCGCAAACAGTAGAAGTGAGCGATTTTGAAGAGCGGATTGCAAAACGAGAAGGGTTGGTCATGGTTATTAACGATGAGGCGCATCACACGCATGATGAAGAGAGCGAGTGGAATAAATTTATTCGTAGGTTACACAAGAAGCGTGCGGTGGCAGCGCAATTAGATTTTTCAGCAACGCCGCGTTATACCAAAGGCAGTTTATTTGCTTGGACTATTTTCGATTATCCGCTCAAGCAAGCGATTCTGGATGGGGTGGTCAAGCGCCCAGTGAAAGGGATTGCACAAGTTCAAGAAGCCAGAAGTAATATCGCAAGTGTGCGTTATGAGGCATATTTAATTGCTGCGGTAGAGCGTTGGAAAGAGTATAAGGCGCAACTTTCGCCGCTGAATAAAAAGCCAATTCTTTTTATTATGATGAACGACACGCGCGAGGCTGATGACGTTGGCGATTGGCTACGCACAAAATATCCCGAAGAATTCAGTGGCGAAAAAACCTTAGTAATTCACACTGACAAAAGTGGCGAAGTCTCTAAAAAAGATTTGGAGCTGGCGCGCAAGGTTGCCCGTGAAGTTGACCACGAAAATAGCCCTGTCAATGCAATTGTTTCCGTTTTGATGTTGCGAGAAGGTTGGGATGTTCAGAGCGTAACGGTAGTTGTTGGCTTGCGTCCTTATACTGCCAAAGCGAATATCTTGCCTGAACAGACAATTGGCAGGGGCTTGCGTCTCATGTTTCGAAATCAACCTTACTACACGGAGCGGGTGGATATAATTGGCAATAAGGCTTTCATGAAGTTTGTAGAAGACCTTGAAAAATTAGAGGAAATAACGCTTGAAACCTTTCAAGTTGGCAAAGATAAACTTAGAATTCTTACGATTCAGCCTGTAGAGAGCAAAAAGGAGTTTGATATTAACATTCCTGAAATTTCGTCGTTCTTAAGTAGAAAGAAATCCTTATCCGCAGAAATTGCCGCCCTTGATGTGATGCAGTTTAATATCAATCCACTTCCTCTGAAAAGGAAGGATATTTCAGAGATAGAGACGTTCACATATGAAGGGCGAGACATCTTAACTGATGAAAAGCTCTTAGAGCGCGAATACAAAATACCCGAAGCACAAACTGCGGAAGAAGTTATCGGTTACTATGCGCGCAGGATTGCGCAAAATATCAAACTTCCTTCACAATTTGCGGCGCTGGTGCCAAAAATTCGTGAATTTTTTGAGAAGAAGGCGTTTGGCACGACTGTGGATTTATCTGACCCGCTTGTCATTCAAGCCATGAGTAGTAATGTTGCAAGTTATGTAGTAACGAAAGAGTTTGAGAAAGCGTTGAAAGCGATGATTGTAGAAGAAAAACAGCCTGTTTTGCTTTCTTTGGAGCGCTGGCTTTCTTCAACGCCGCCCTTCCCAACATCTAAGAAAGTCTTAGAGGCTAAAAAAACCATTTTTAACTACACGCCATGCGATAACGACTATGAGTACGACTTTGCGCAATTTCTTGATAAGTCGAGCGACATCAAAGCGTTTGCGAAATTGCCTGAACAATTTGGGTTTTCTATTCAATATACCGATGCATCAGTGAACATTCGCCACTACTTTCCTGACTTTGTGGCAGTGAGCCAAGACGGGGCTCATTGGATAATAGAGACGAAGGGGCGAGAAGATGTTGATGTCAAACTAAAAGATTCTGCCGCCCTGAATTGGTGCCGCACGGTTACTCACCTTACGGCAACAGAATGGAAATACTTGAAAGTCTTGCAAAGAGAGTTTGAAGATTTATCCCCTGAAAATTTTAGTGAACTTCTTACGGGAATTACACCCATTACATCTGTGTAGTGTATGATGCAAATCGTTTAAATAAACAGCGGCGCCATCACGAGTGTAATAGTAGAAAGCAGTTTAATAAGCACGTGGAGCGAAGGTCCTGCCGTGTCCTTGAATGGGTCACCGACGGTATCGCCCACGACAGCGGCTTTGTGTGCATCTGACTTTTTGCGATGCACCACGCCTTTTTCATCTTTGAAATTGCCTGATTCTACGAACTTTTTGGCGTTATCCCATGCGCCGCCCGTGTTGTTGAGGAAAAGCGCCATCAAAATTCCAGCAATGGTGCCGACCATCAAGAGTCCTGCCACGACTTCCGAACCTTTCGCCCCTTCGCCGCCATTGGCTGTGTGAATTAACTTAAACAGCACTCCGACGACAATCGGCATCAGCACCACCAGCGCTCCGGGCAAGACCATTTCACGCAGTGCCGCCTTCGTTACAATATCGACGCACGCCCCATAATCAGGCTTAAAATCTTGAGTAAATTCAATTTCGCCGTTGGCTAAGCGTTTGAGTGAAGCAAATTGCCGACGCACCTCGCCAATGACCGACTGCGCCGCTGACCCAACAGCCCGAATCGCAAATGAACTAAACAGGAAAACTAACATTGCACCCAACAGTCCGCCAATAAACACTTCTGGCTTCGATAGGTCAACTGACTCCAATGGCGAGCCGTAGTTGCGCAGTTCATCCAGATACGCACTGAACAGCAGAAATGCCGCTAATCCCGCCGAGCCCACCGCATAGCCTTTTGTCAGGGCTTTGGTAGTATTGCCCATGGCATCGAGCTTATCGGTCTTTTCGCGCACCGATTCAGGCTGTTCCGACATTTCCACAATGCCGCCTGCGTTGTCGGTAATTGGTCCGAAGTTATCCATTGCCAAGATGTAAGCCGCTGTGCCCAGCATACCAAGCGTGGCGACCGCTGTGCCAAACAAGCCTGCATCTTTGAGTCCTGAACCCTGTCCGAGAAAATATGCCGAGATAATTGCGGCAGAAATCGTGAGCACAGGCAATGCGGCACTTTCCATTCCAACGGCAATTCCACCAATGACATTCGTGGCTGGTCCTGTCAGTGAAGCTTTGGCAATCGAACGCACTGGGCGATATGCATACTCTGTGTAGTATTGCGTGAGATAGACGAAAATCAAGGCTGTCGCTAAGCCTACCACACCACACAAGAAGAAATTGAGCCAAAACGGACCTAAAAACCATTTGCATGCCACAAAGAAACCGACCGCTGTCAGTCCTGTGGAAACATAGTAGCCCCGATTGAGTGCATTCATTGGATTTTCATTGCCGTCGGTTTTTACAATGAGGACACCGACGAGCGAGGCTATCATACCGAATGCATTGACGATAAGCGGAAAGAGCAAGACGCCCAGAATGCCAATGCCTGCGCTTTCAAATGTGGCTTGATTTGTTACATAGAGCGCGGAGGCAATAATCATGGCGCCGATGTTTTCTGCCGCCATAGATTCAAAAATATCGGCACCGCGACCGGCGCAATCGCCTACATTATCGCCCACGAGGTCAGCAATGACGGCGGGGTTTCGCGGGTCATCTTCGGGAATGCCAGCTTCGACTTTGCCGACAAGGTCAGCGCCAACGTCAGCGGCTTTTGTGTAGATGCCGCCGCCAAGTTGCGCAAAAAGCGCCACAAACGATGCCCCAAAGCCAAAACCTGCAATCAGGAGGGGAATTTTCTCGACACTGGTTGCTCCAACTGCTTGGATAACGGTAAAGAGTCCTGCAATGCCCAAAATGCACAGCGTTACCACCAAAAATCCAGTAGCTGCGCCGCCGCGCAAAGCAATCACTAAGGCTTCGTTGAGTGAGCTTAGCGCACCTGCCGCCGTGCGAATGTTGGTGCGAATGGCTATCCACATGCCAATGTAGCCCGACACCACCGAACACGCCGCACCTAAAAGAAACGATAGCATAATCCAAAGCCCTAATTGGATGGGGTTCGTAACAGGGTCATGTTCATTTGTGGCACGGGCAAAGCCATACAGGATGAAAATCAGCGTAGCGGTAAGAATGGCTAAATAGAAAATCGTGCGATTCTGACGACTCAGGAAGGCTTCCGCACCTTCTCTGATGGCGTCAGAGACGCGCTGCATTTCGCTGGTGCCGCTGGATTTGGAGAGCACTTGGCGTGTGAGAAACAGGGCAAACAGAATGCCAATTGCACCTGCCCCGAAAATTAGTGCTAATTCCATGCTGCAAAAAAGATGTTTTGTTGTCTTGCGTTGAGCATTGCTTTGGCTGACTATAAGATAGTGCAAAGATAGCGTTTTTGCATATCTCTTGCTTTGCAGAATATTTCAAATCTGTATCTTTGCGAAAAAAAATTTTTTTACACTTTGCTTCAGAAGACACGCATAGATTTGCACGACGATTGTTTAGCCCCTAAGACCTCAAACGGTTCTTCGTCTGAATCTTCACCGATGCCGCTTTCAAGGGCATTGATTTCGATTGGGCGTTTGCGACGCAATGTGCGTGCCGTGCAGCGATTGGTTGGCACTTCGCGCATCATGGCAGTTGTGAAAGCAAATGGTTATGGGCATAGCGTCGATGGCATTGCCAAGCCGCTGGTAGAAGAAGGCGTGCGTGATTTTGGCGTTGCCAATATCCACGAAGCAATTCACTTGCGCAAAGTGCTGCGTGAGCGTGGCGTTCAGCAGCCTGTAAGCATTCTCGCTTTTGCTTCCGCTTTGCCAGAACACTTGCACTTTTACTTGCAATACGATATTGAGCTATCCATCAGCGATTTTGAGATATTTCGTCGAGCTGAACAATTGGCGGCAAACTTCGGCAAACCGCTCACGGTGCATCTGAAAATTGACACAGGCATGGGGCGCTTAGGCGTTCAGCCCGCCCAAGCTCTCGAACTTGCTGAAGCCATTTATCGCTCACCGCATCTCTTTCTTAAAGCTATCTACACACACTTTGCTTCCAGTGGCATAGACCGTGCATTTACGCAGGCACAATTGACGCTATATTTGAACCTTGTGCGAGAGTTTGAGCATCGAACTGGAGCAAAAGTCATCCGCCATGTTGCCAATAGTGGCGCCATTTTGACCGATGCTACAACTTACTTGGATATGGTGCGACCGGGCATCTTGCTCTATGGCTATGCCCCCAGCACAGCCTTTGAACACAACTTGCCCCTTGAACCTGTGATGCAACTGCAATCGCATGTTGTATTCACCAAATGGGTCGATGCTGGCACCACGATTAGTTATGGGCGTCAGTGGCAAGCACCGCGTCGCACACGCATTGCTACCGTTGCAATTGGATATGCCGATGGCTATCCACGCTTGCTGTCTAACAAAGCTCAAGTGGTTATCGGTGGCAAGTGCTTCCCACAGGTCGGCGCAGTTACGATGGATGCTCTGATGGTGGATTTGGGTGATGATACATCGGTTCAGGTTGGCGACTGCGTAACGCTCTTTGGCTGGGAGACAGGCTTTTCAGTCAATGCACTGGCTGAACGCATCGGCACAATTGGATATGAACTGCTGTGTGCGGTCTCGCCACGTGTGCAACGTATTTTTGTGGAATAATTTTCTTCCTAACCTTTCTGTGCTTCTGCTATGCGTTTGCGTGCGACTTTTATCTTGCTCTTGCCTTTGCTGTTGCTGGCTTCACACACGCCGACAACGCCACCTGCTACCGAACAGCCCGGCTATCAACTTATTCAGCCAGCTTTGCTGAGTGCACACTTGCGCTTTCTTTCCTGCGATGAACTCGAAGGGCGAGAGACAGCTAAGCGCGGACAAAAAATCGCCGCACGCTACATTGCGGCACAATTTGAGCGACTGGGCTTGAAACCACTCGGCGATAGCGGCACCTATTTTCAAAGGTTTTTCGTCAAAGAACGTCGGCTCGGTCCCAATAACGAGCTGGTGGTCAAAGTAGGCAACCTCACCACACGGTTCAACCGCTTGTTTGAAGATTTTGCATTTGCCGTGCGTGGCGCACAAGCCACCAAACTTAGTGGCAATGTGGTCTTTTGCGGCTACGGCATCCGCGACAAAACCCTTTCATACTCGGATTACGATGGCATAGCCGCACAAGGCAAAATTGTGCTTCTGCTGTCTGGGATACCTAAAACTGCACGCCAAAGCGAGTCTCTCGAGCGCTGGAACGATACCTACACCAAATACCTTGCCGCCCTTGAAGCAAAACCATTAGCCGTGTTCATGGTCGTCGGACACAGCGCAACGCCCAGCCTAAAAGAGCAGTTTGACTCTCGCAAAGACCAGCTGGCAATGAGCACCATGTCGCTCGTTGACCCTGCTCGAACGGCACTACCAGAATCGCGCTCGACCAACCCACCATTTGTGCTCATTTCAACAGAAGTTGCTAATGCAATGCTTGCACCGTATCAAAAAACGGTCAGTGAGCTTGCTGCAGCATTAGAGGAGCGAAAACCGCAGTCTTTTGAGCTCAAACAAGTTACAGCCAGTCTAACGATTGATATTGTCGAGGAAGTTCTTCCAACTGAAAATGTCTGTGCCATGCTTGAAGGTAGCGATTCTACGCTCAAGCATGAAGCAGTGGTGTATTCTGCTCATTACGACCATGTTGGCGTAGGTATTAGTGGCAGAGTGTTCAATGGAGCGGATGATGATGGCTCGGGCACTGCGGCGGTGCTGGCTTTGGCAGAAGCCTTCGCTAAAAATGGCACGCGTCCGCTTCGTTCCATGATTTTTTTGACCGTTACAGGTGAGGAAAAAGGATTGCTGGGCTCAAAGTTCTATACCGATTTTCCCAAGTTCCCACTAAAGCAAACGATAGCCAATCTCAACATCGATATGATTGGTCGCATCGATGAAAAGTATGAAAAGCTCGGCAATCCTAACTACATCTACGTTATTGGCTCGGATAAAATTTCAAAAGACCTCGATGCCGTGTTGCAAGAGCAGAACCGCGCCAGTGTCAATCTCACATTAGACTATCGCTACAATGACGACAACGACCCTAACCGCTTCTACTACCGCAGCGACCATTACAATTTTGCTAAGAACGGCATTCCCGTGATTTTCTTCTTCAACGGCACGCATGCAGATTACCATGAGCCAACTGACGACTTTGAGAAGATTCATCTGGAGAAGATGAGCAAAGTTGTTCGGTTGATTTTTGCAGTAGGTTGGGAACTTGGTCATCGTCGGGCGCCGCTTCGCCGTTCGTAGAACAAAGATGCATGCCATGAAAGCAAGGCAGGTGTGGGGGATAAGGATTTTAGCTGCCGATGTATTCCTTGAGCACGTTGCTGTATGGAGAATGCCGCAGGCGGCGAATAGCTTTTTCCTTGATTTGTCGGACGCGCTCACGTGTCAGTTTGAACTTTTCGCCAATTTCCTCGAGCGTAAGCGGATTTTCCATGCCGATACCGAAGTAAGAGCGAATTACATCGGCTTCGCGCGGGGTCAGTGCTGAAAGTGAACGCTCGACTTCAATGCAGAGCGATTCGCGCATCAGACCATGGTCGGGACGGTGTGAGTCGTTTTGCAAAACATCAAGCAGTCGGTTATCATCGCCCTGTGCAAAGGGAGCATCGACTGAGACATGCCGCCCAGCAATCTTGAGTGTGTCAGTAATTTCGCCAGCGTTCATGTCCAAGACTTGTGCCAGTTCTTCAGTGCTGGGGTCGCGCTCGTATTCTTGCTCTAACTGACTGAATGCCTTGCCAATTTTGTTGAGTGTGCCGACGCGGTTGAGTGGTAGGCGCACAATGCGCGACTGTTCAGCCAAGGCTTGCAGAATGGACTGGCGAATCCACCACACTGCGTAGGAGATAAACTTAAAACCACGTGTTTCATCGAAGCGCTTTGCCGCCTTAATTAAGCCCAAGTTTCCTTCATTGATAAGGTCGCCAAGCGATAGCCCTTGATTTTGATACTGCTTTGCCACCGAGACAACAAAGCGCAAGTTTGCTTTGATGAGCTTTTCTAAGGCACGCTGCGCTTCCTTGTACTCCTTCGAATCCACTGGCTTGCCTTCTCCGCGCTTGATTTTGCGCGTCAGCTCAATTTCCTCTTGAGCCGTTAAGAGCTCAAACTTTCCGATTTCTTGCAAATATCGATCTAGCGAGGCACTCTCACGATTCGTGATTTGTCGGCTAATTTTGAGTTGTCGCATTGTTCGTACAAGGTTTGATTACTACTATGCTCGTGCTTGATTAAGTATGACTGCTTGTGTGTTGCAAAATAGGGTTTATGCCAGAACTTGCTCTAACGCAAAAGCACTGGCTATTGTTGCTTTGATGCACCTTCGGAACGTCGAATGTTAACGCTTATGATGCACTTTTAATTCCATGTTTAGAAAATTTTCACCACATTGCCGCCAGAGAGCTTGGCATGTTCCAAAGCCTTCTGGGCACTGTCAACCAAAGTTTCAATATCAGGTTGAGACTCACGAAGGCGGGCAATCCCGATACTCACAGTTGCAATAATGTTCTTGTACTTGTCTTCGGTTTCGAAGGCGAAATTTAAGATTTGTTCGCGAATTTTTTCAGCCCAAAATCGCGCATGGGTTTCGCTAATGCCAGTCAAACAAATGGCGTAGCTGAAGTCGCCGAAGCGAGCAACAAGGTCATAACTGCGAGTGTTTGCCATAATGAGGCTGGCAGCTTGGCGCATCATCATGCTTAGTGCCGTGGCACTGTAGCGTTTTTTGAGCATATCTTGTGCATCGAACTCGACTAAAATCAGGACCAACTCTTGCTGATGACGCAAGCAGCGATTAATCTCAGCGCTAAGTCGGGCATAGAAGGTGCGTAGCGACAGCGTACCGGTCTCTTCATCAATTGGGGTCATGGTGCGGCGCTGGTCGTCGAGCAGCAGTCGGTGTAGCGCCAGTGCAAGCGTCTCGACAAAAAAGCGTGCCTTCTTGAAAATCTCCGTGTTGAAGTAGCGCGGTTGTCCATGCTCCAAGGTCAGAACGCCTGCCGTCAGTTCGCCCAAACGAATCGGCAAAATCAACATCGAACCTTGCTTGGGCAAGGAAGGTGGTGCGCCTTCCACAGATGCCGTAGTGCTCGGCTGCGCCGCTTCGCCAACATAAAAGCGCGGCACCTCTCCAAGCTGCGACAAATCATCAATCGCGCCGTAACTGCCATTCGTTACAGCATGTCCAACCGCCGAACGCTCCAAGTCAATGATGCATCCTTCAGCAATGTAGTGGCTTTTGCTGATAGACTTTCTTACCACCAACTCTGCCTTGCGATTTAGCAAAGCCAGTACCAAGTGGTCAAACTCTATTGCTTGTGTAATGCTCTCACAGAAATGATTCAGAATGACATTGAGGTCTAGCGTCCGATACAAATGATGTGTCAATTGCTGGGCAGACTCTGCAAAACGTAGAGTATCGATGTAGCTGGATTTCAGGTCATACTTCTCGATAAAGGCAGAGCAAAGTTTGCCGAAGCGGCTAAGCAAATGTACATCGTCGTGCCCGAAGGCGCCTTTTGCTAAGCTATCGGCAAATAGCACGGCTAAGATATCGTCGTGGTAAAAGACTGGCACGCCCATAAATGCTTTGATGCCGTTGGGCGCATTGTAGTAAGTAATGAGCGTTGGTTCATCACTAGCACTGATTTCAGTGTAGAGTTGTGCCTTTTTTGCAATGACAATCTGTGTAACCGCATCGCTCTGAAACGGTAGCGACTTTTCTGAGGTAAAATCTTGCGCATCGGTCTGTACCGCCGAGACAATCAACCTTTTTTTGGCACGATTGACCCAACAGAAAGCTACAGTGCGCGCTTGAATCGTTTCTTTGACGATTGCTAAAATCTCACTCAGTGCCGCACCTATCTCTTCATTGAGTGAGCCAGTGCTTCCAGCTACACTCGTCGGCAACGGGTCTGGAAAACTTTCAAGCTCGACCTTGACTGTCTTTGCCGCCTCAGGCTTATACTTGCGAACATTGATGACCCCTTCGCTTTCGTTGAGGGCGGATTGGAAAATTTCTCGTGAGCTCAATGTTCCAACACCGATTTGAAAAACTTTAAGTGTAGAAAAATAAACCTACAAAAATAGACCAAAATGCGCTTTCAGCAAGCTCTGATAAAGCCGATTTGGACGGCGGTTTTTTCTTTAAAACCCAGTATAGATGTGCTAAATTTGAAGCGGTTAGCAACACTTGTCAGTGTCTTAGTTAGTCTTAACACTGGGTTTGTAGTACATTTTCACTAACTAAATCGCACAAAGGAGAAATAACTATGGCTGTAAACGCAACAGGAGCAGACGCTATTCGCGTATTGCCGACAGCGTTTGTCTACCACTTTACCTTGCCGCATACCATTGAGTTCCTGCCCGAGGTCAGTGAGTCTCTTGGCATGAAGGTCGAGATTAAAGACACTGGCAGAAACGCCTTCGAGATGTTTGGCGACTACATTAGCGGAAAGCTAAAGTATGAACACATTGACGACCCTGCCCAACGTCGCATGAATGACTGGCTGACGGCATGGATTGTGTTGAGCACCAGCTGGCCTTACATCCCAATTTTAGGTATCTACAGGGGCTTTAAGATTGGGGCAGACTTGGTCAAGAGCGGTGATGAATCGCAACGGTGGGTTGCTGGCATCCTTTCACTGATTCTGACCGCACCTTTGAACGTGCTTATGGGTATGTATGAGGCAGCAAACTTTACTTCCGCTCGCATTCGTGAAAAAGGCATCGATAAAGCTTTCCTGTCTGCAATGGACCAAATACCCGAAGTGCTCGGTGCAGGTTTTGATAAATCCGAAAAAGAATATAAGCCTGATGCTTTCATTGACGGCGCTACCAAAGCCATTACCAACATCATCATGGCGCCATTTTTGCCACTGATGGGCACCTACCGTGTAACAGCACTTATTAGCGACCTGACGCACAAGGATCGTCTGACACAGTTTATTGCCATGGTAATCGGTGCGCCGATTTTGGCAACTATCACATTGCCATACTTTGCTATTGTGCAATCTGGGGATGTTGCTCGAACTATTGTCGATAAGTCAGGCATAGCTGGCTGGATTGCCAAGAGTTTGAGCAGCGCTTCAGAAGCTGTAAAGTCAAAATAAAATTATTGGCTCCACACTGGAGCCCACATCGAGCAAGCAGATGCCCACTTTGCGCTATGCTTGCCCAAAAGCCCTGTAACACAGGGCTTTTTTATTGACTCCGCACACACTTGCGATAAGCATGGGCACCTGCCAGGTCACTCAAAGTTTTAGGGACTATCTGCACGCTCTAACTTGGCATGATGTTCTGATTGGTGCGTTTTGGTTGCGTCGTGGCGCAATTTGGCGCGCAGTTCAGCCAGCTGTGCCAGCATCAGCTCGGTGTGTCGCAGATGATTTGTCAGCTGTTCTTCCATGGCACGCAAGTCCTCATCGGTGCCTTGCGTGTGGGTCTCGACACGCTTTTTTAGTTCCACAGCGGCGCGTGCTTCTCGTAGCTCGGCAAGCTCACTGGTGATAATGCCAATGAACAGGTTGAGAAATATCATGGCGCCAAAGAAAATGAAGGTTACAAAGTAAAGGGCGACGCCAACGGGATGGTGATGCTTCATCAAATCTTTCATCAATGCCGCCCAATCATCGAAGGTGACGACGCGAAAGAGTGTGAGCAAGGCACTGGGTAGCGATTCAAATTCTTCGCAATCGGTGCGAAAGAAATCCGTGCCCAGCACGGCATAAATGTAAAAGTAAAGCACCAGCAACAAAAACACATAAAACAAACTTGGCAAGCTATTGAAGAGCGCATTGATGATGATTTGTAGCTCTTGCAGTTGTTCAGCAAGTTTGAGCACACGCAGAACACGCGCCAAGCGGAGCACAGCAAAAAAGTGCGTATGCATGGCTTCTTGTGGGACAACATACGGCAGTGCGCATGCTATCACGATGACCGTGTCGAAGATGTTCCAACCGTCTCTAAAAAATTTGAGCGGCGTTCTGCCATGACTACCAATTCCCAATATCAGCTCTACGACAAAGGCAACCAGAACAATTTATCAATAGTGTGCAGCCATGCGCCGTATTGTGCTTCAATCGTTGGTGAGGTTTCTAAGCCTACAATCAAGCCGGCGACGACAATTACGCCGAGCATGAAGCGCTCAAAAATCGGTGAGTGATAGATGCGGTAGCAAAAATTATGCTCTTCTATACCGTTCGTTGATAGCTTCTCCATAGTCTTTGCGTGTGATAGATTTCGGCAAATCTAAGCCAATGTGCTGGCGGCAAATGTGCACAACTGCACAGTTTATGGGAACTGCATTTACCTTAGCCTAAAATGGTGCGGAAGAGTAAAAACAGACCGCCTGAAAGTAACATGGAAACGGGTAATGTCAAAAGCCAAGCCAGTGCAATTTTTTTGACCACATCGGCTTGAATACCGGATTTTTGTGCAACCATGGTGCCAGCTACACCCGATGAGAGCACGTGCGTAGTGCTTACTGGCAGTCCCAGAAATGATGAGAGTCCAATGGTGCTCATAGCAACCATTTCAGCGGCGGCGCCTTGTGAGTAGGTGAGATGCGATTTGCCGATTTTTTCGCCTACAGTGACCACGATGCGTTTCCAGCCAATCATGGTGCCAATGCCCAGCGAAAGTGCAATCGCCACAATTACCCAAGTTGGCGCATATTCGGTGATGTTTCGTAGCACTTTGAGCTTTGCCTTGATACTTGCCATCACGTCTTCAGGCAAGCTCAGTTGCTTGTTCTTCTCGAGCTGACTAAACGCATTCGTTACAAGCAGGATATTTTTGCGAATCTCAAAACGCTCTTGCTTCGGGATTTGCTCTACGGAAGATTTGCCCGCCAATTTAACTTGGATGGCATGCAAATTTTCTTTCAGTGTGGCATAGAGTGACTGAGCCTCATTGTTCGTCATGGCAGCAGGCACTACAAGCTGCGCAGTGGTCGCTCGCTGCACCCATGCTTCCAGTTCTTGCGATACGGCGTAGGCTTCAGCCAGCTGCGCTTTGCTGTAATCCATGTTGAGCGCATAGCTTGCAGGCAATATACCGATGAGAATGAGCATCACCAGCCCGACGCCCTTCTGTCCATCATTGGAGCCATGTGCAAAACTTACGCCCGTACATGTAAAGATGAGAATGGCGCGAATCCACCATGGTGGCGGCGTATCGCCCTCCGGTTCGCGATGCAGATTAGGATTCGGAGCTAACTTCTTGAGCACTAAGAGCAAGACTGCCGCCAGCGTAAAGCCGGTCAGCGGCGAAATCAGTAGCGATAAGCCAATCTCTCCTGCTTTTGACCAATTGACTCCACTGCCAAATACATGACCGGGCAACATAGAGTTCGCCAACCCTACGCCCAGAATTGCCCCAATCAAGGTGTGCGAACTTGAAGCGGGAATGCCAAAATACCACGTGCCCACATTCCAAATAACCGCTGCAATTAGCAACGCTAAGACCATCGCCATGCCTACCCCTGCCCCACTGGAGACAAGTAGCTCGACTGGCAAGAGATTGACAATTCCAATCGCCACCGCAATTCCACCCAAGAAAACACTGCAGAAATTGCAAATGCCCGACCACACCACCGACGGCACCGGCTTGAGCGATTTGGTGTAAATCACCGTTGCCACCGCATTGGCAGTGTCGTGAAACCCATTGACGAACTCAAAGCCACACGCAATTGCGAGCGAAAGAAAAAGTAGCACAATTAGCCCCACTGGAAGTGAGCCATCGAAGATTTCAGCCATAGAAGTTGCAAGTTTTGGATGTCAATTCGTTTGAGAAGTCTTGGGATAAGAGTCATACCAAAAAAACCTGACTACGATTGTTCTCGTGCTCATTTCGAGCATTTCCTTTTGCGCCATCCTGAGCGCCTCTCTGATGTCATTCCGAACGCAGCGAGGAATCTACCGCATGGATGCCTCACTTCGCTTATGTGCCGTTCAGCATGACGCTGATGTCATCCCGAACGCAACGAGGAATCCAGTGCATGGATGCTTCACTTCGCTCAGCATGACAAAAACAGGGAACTTGCACGCCGTTCAGCACGATAAGACCAACCGCATCATTCCAAGCGCCTCTCTGATGTTATTCCGAACGTCAGCGAGGAATCCACCGCATGGATGCTTTGCTCGGCATGACAAACCGCGTGATACTCTATTTTTTGGTATGAGTCTTGTAAGTTTTGCGTTTTTTCGGAATTTCTGCAAGGCACTACACAAATTTAACAGAAAGGTAACCTTCACGCTTTTGCCAGACTTTTTACGGCATTGCATGGAGTTTGCGGATGAGCCATTCAGTGGCAAGCAGCACGATAATCAGAGCGAGTGTTGGCGCCAGATTAGCTAATTCCATGCTGTGTTGCACTTGGGTTTCAATCGGTTGGAATGCGGCATCGCGTTTGAGGTCGGTTAGCAGGGATTCAAAGTTGTCTATCAGGTAGAATTTTCCGCCGCTCTGCACTGCAATACTGCGCAGGCTTGCCGCATCAGCATTCAAGGCTTTGAATTCCAATCCGGTTTGAGCCACTGAAAAGCTGCCGCTGGCAACGCCTAAGCTGTTTTCGCCTTCGCGTGCTTCAGCCGAGAACGTGTAGTCGCCTGCGGGTAATCGGTCGAAAGCAGTGCCATAGACGCCTGCCTCACTGCTGGGTTCAAAGACGGTGGAGTAAGTTTCTTGGGTTTTTGTGTTCTGCACCTTAAGTGAAATGGTGGCTGACGAGATAGGTTGCAAGGCTTCGTCCTGCAAAGTTGCCGAAAAAAGGATGCGTTCAGATTCGTCGAAAATTTTTGCGGCAGGTTCAACTCGGAAGCGGCGCAAATCTTCTTTGGTGGTCAGCCACTCAATTGTGCCCAGCAAGGTTTGGCGATAGAGCTCACGCACATCGTTATCGGGCGACAGCCATAACTTCCAAAGCTGAACGGCAGTAATTGTTGCCGTTTTGCGGTCTGCAGATTTGCTAACGGCAAAGAGCACTTTATCAGTAACTCGTGTCTGGATGCCCAGCGTCCATAGCGTGGTGCTGTTCGGCTTTGGTTGAAAGTTGAAGTCAAGGTAGCTGACGGGCGGTGCCAAACGAATGGCATTTTCCCACGAAGCTGCCAGCGGTCGGAAAATGGAAAATTGTGCGGCTTGCGGCGTCGGCTTTATGGAAGCCAGATTATCCAACACATCGCCTGCGGTTCTGCCAATTTTGACTGCCAAAAACGGCTCGAGCATTTTGAGCCGTGCTGGTGCGCTCTGAAATGTCATGAGCGAGAGCACAGGCAATTTTGTGTCTTCCAGAAAGCTCTTTACGCGTGCCACGATAGCTTCGCTGATGATGGTGTTTGGAAATCCGATGAGCACTACGGCGTCGGCGTCCTTGTGTTGTTCCAAGTTAAGTGCGCCTTCAATAAAGTCGCTGCTGCTGCGCTGTGAAAAGAAAATGGCTTCTACGCTTGTGCTTGTTGCCAGTGCATTTCGCACTGCTGAAATCTCAGGGTCGGGCAGACCAGCAATCACCAAAATTTTTTTCTTTTGCTTTTGCACTTTGATAAAAAAGCTTTGCGAATTGTTGCGCGCCGAAAATTCTCCTTCCAGCGGCGAAAGCGAGAGTTGAAACCGAGTCTCTCCCACCTGCTTTGGCACAAGCTCAAATGCCAGCATTTGTTCTGGTGCGGTCAGCGTGAGCGTTTTGCGTTCTAAAATTTCCTTTTCACTGCGCAGGGTGGCAGTCAGCGTGGCGCCACGAAAGCCTTCTTGCGTGATGAGCGCTGAAATTGGGGTTTTGGTTCCGACGACGGTCATTTCGGGGGCAATGACGCGCCGCAGGACAATATCGCGCTTAATGCTGGTATCGCCTACAAGGGCAGTGTAAATCGGCAACGGTGCTCGTTCTGCCGCATAACTTGGGGTCTCGCCCGCATTGAACTGTCCATCAGAAATGATGATCGCGGCACTAAGTTTCTCTATGGATTTTAGGCGTGAAATTTCTTCGACAGCTTTGGAAAGATTGGTCTGTTTTTCAGCAAACGACAGTGAATCAGGGGAGATGAATTTGAAGCCAGCACCAAAACCATAGAACTTGATATTGCCTAAAGCTTTGAGCTTGCTCTCATATTGGCGAAGCGTCATTTGAACGAGGCTATCACGTCGGATATTACCATCTTGAATGGTCATGCTTTCCGAATTATCGACCACGATGGCTAAAGTTGGCGGCTGAATGCGAACTTCTGTGCGAGTCAAGGCAGGTTCAGTGAGCAAGGATAGCACCAACAAGATGCTTACTGCACGCAATGCAGTCAGCACCATCTTTAGCGTTGGTGAAATGTTAGCCGTGCGGTAGGTAAAAACTGCTAAGGCGATTGAGAGGAAAAGAAAGAGCAGGAAAAGCCAAAAGTTTGTTACGCTCAACGAAAGCCCCATCGATATTTTGGGTTGTGTTTGCTTGCAGCATTGTAGTGGCTGTTGTGCTACGGCAAGTTAATGTCTGCCATGCTTTAAGGCAAAGCGGCGCGTGTGGTTTTTGGCACAAACGAGCCCAGCTCAGGCACGGCAAAAATGGTTGCTACCACCAAGACCTGAATTACAATAAATGGAATAACACCTTTGTAGATGTCTGTGGTCTGTATTTCTGGCGGCGTAACACCCTTGAGATAGAACAGGGTAAAGCCAAATGGCGGCGTCAGAAACGAGGTTTGCAGCATCACCGTCATAAGAATTGCCACCCATATCAAGTTCATCTCATACTTTACTAGCAAGGGCGTGATGACTGGAACGAAAATGAAAATGATTTCAATGAAATCAATAAAGCAACCAGCGATAAAAATTCCAGCCAAGACAAAAGCCAGAAAGAGCGTTGGACTGAGGTTAGCATGTTCAATCAGATTCACCATGACGGCATCGCCACCAATTCCTCTGAAGACTAAGCCGAAGGCAGTTGCCCCAACCAAGATGATGAACACCATAGAAGTTAAAAATGTCGTCTGCTTGCAGGTATCCAGCACCACGTCCCAAGTGAGTTTTCCTTCGAGTGCGGTGAGCAGCATAGCGGCGGCGGCACCGACAGCGGCAGCTTCAGTTGGCGTTGCAATGCCCGCATAGATGGACCCCAAGACCGCCAGCACCAAAAAAAATGGTAAGACAACTGCACGAAATAGCCGTTGCAACAAGCCTTTGCGCCAAAAGGCATCGAGCTCTTCAGGCGCAATTGGTGGCGCCTCTTTTGGATTGAGTAGCACTACAATGAGCACATAGAGCATATAGCCCAGCACCAGAATAGCACTTGGAATCAAGGCGGCGGCAAAGAGGTCTCCGACCGAGACATTCATCACGCTACCTAGTAGCACCATAACCACACTTGGCGGAATGAGCTGTCCCAGCGTCCCTGCCGCAGCAATTGTGCCCGTTGCTAAACTCTTGCTAAATCCTCGCCGTAGCATGGTTGGCAGGCTTAGCAAGCCCATCGTAGTTACGGTGGCACCGACTACGCCCGTTGTAGCGCCTAACATTGCGCCAACAATAATCACCGAGAGCGCCAGTCCGCCGCTCAATCGCCCCAGTAGCAGTGCCATCGTATTGAGCAAGCGTTCTGCAATGCCTGACTTTTCGAGCATCACGCCCATGAAGACAAACAGCGGCACAGCAATGAGCACATAGTTATTCATGATACCATAAATGCGCAGGGGTAAAAGATTGAAGAAATCAAAGCCAAATGCCACTAAGCCAAACACAATAGATAAGCCGCCCAGTGTAAAAGCCACAGGAAACCCCATCAGCAACAGAGCAAACAGGAGCAGGAAAAATAGAAGGGTGAGTGCTTCGCTTGACATTATTTTTCGTGTTCTTTTTTTGCCAACAACATGAGCTTTTCTATAAGCAACGCAATGCCTTGTAAGAGCAAAAGTCCAGCACCAATGACTATCATGGATTTAATGACCCAGCGGTAGGGCAGACCGCCTGCATCAGGTGAGCCTTCGCCGGAGACAAAGGCATTCAGTGTGTAAGGAATGGCGGTTGCCAGTATCACGATGCAAAACGGTAGGAGAAAGACCACTGTGCCAATGACATCAGCCAGAGCTCTGCCGCGCTTTGAGAATCGCACATACAAAATATCGACTCGCACATGCCGGTCGTGAAGGAGCGTCCATCCTGCCGCCAGCAAGAACACCATTGAGAAGAGATGCCACTCCATCTCATAGAAAAATGCACTGGTTTTTTTGAGTGCGTATCGGACCACGACATCAAAACAAACCAGTGCAATCATCAGCAAGTTTAGCAGTGCGGCAAACTTTCCTACCACTTCATTGAGTCGGCTCACTAAGCGAATGTATGTTTGCATACCTACCAAAAACAGATTGTCATCTTGGCTCGAGCACCTTGCGCAAAGCGGTTGTGCCACAAGCGTGCTTGTTTATTGCACTTGTAGATATGGACGGATGGCATCTTCAGATTTCTTGTTCCACTCTATGATATTTTTCTTAAATGCCATCATGCTCTCATAGACACGCTTTGCCAGTGGGTCCTTTGCGGTCTCTTCTTCTGCCACTTCTTTAGCCAAGCGCTGTAGTTCCAGCAGCACTTCTCTTGGCAGTTCGCGCACTTGTACTTTTTCTTCGTTGATGAGCTTTTGCAAGTAGAGATTGTTCTTTGCCTCAAATTCTGAGAGTATCATAATGTTTATGTGTGCTGCCGCATCGCTGATAATTTGCTTTAGGTCACTGGGCAAGGCATCATAGGCTTTTTTATTGACAATCAGCTCAAAAGCGGTACCCGGTTCATGCCAGCCGGGGTAGTAGTAAAACTTTGCAGCTTTGTGCAATCCGAGCTTGTAGTCATGGTATGGTCCAATCCATTCTGCCGCATCAATTACTCCTCGCTCTAAGCTAGTGTAGATTTCGTTTGCTGCCAATGTTACGGCTGACCCTCCTGCTTTGGTAATCACTTTACCGCCCCAGCCCGGAATGCGCATCTTGAGCCCTTTCAAGTCCGCCACCGACTTGATTTCCTTATTGAACCAGCCTGCCATCTGCACGCCTGTATTGCCACAGAGAAACGGCACTACACCTTGTGGTGCATAGGCTTCTTCCCAGAGCTCTTTTCCTCCACCTGAATAATACCAAGCATTAAACTGCTGCGCATTCATGCCGAAGGGAATCGAGGCAAAGAGTGGCGCAGCTGGTATCTTGCCCACCCAATAGTAGGCTGCACTATGCCCCATTTCCGCCGTGCCTTGACTGACCGCGTTGAAAACTTCTAACCCTGGTACTAATTCCCCTGCGCCATAGACTTGAATTTTTAACCTGCCATTCGAGGCACTATCGACATACTGCGCAAAACGCTCGACGCCTTCTCCAATGACTGGGAATTTAGGAGCCCATGATGTTACAAGTTTCCAGCGAAAGGTTTGCGTTGCCGCTTTCTGTCCCTCACCTTTTTGGGTATTACCGCCGCACGAAGCAAGCAGTAGCATGCATAGCAAGCCAAGCAAAAAGTTGCGTGTCATCGTAATAATTTTTTGGAGTTGTTTAGTTGTTTTGTTGATTACAGCGATGGCGCAAAGTTAATAAAGTCTCTCTGAAAATATCACGCAGTGGCTGTTATTGATAGCGTAAGGCTTCCACGGGGTCAATGCGCATGGCGCGATAGGCAGGGTAGAGTCCTGCTATCAAACTGATGACCATTGAAAAGATGACGGCGCTTAGCATCAGCCATAGCGGGAAATGGAAGAACTCGATTCTTGTGCCCGTCTGCGAGGCAATGTAAAGATTGACCAGCAGGTTGATTGCCGCTGTGGCAAGCTTGCCAAGCACAATACCGATAATACCACCGATGAATCCAATCACGACACTTTCGACGAAGAAAATTTTGCGTATCTCATGGTCAGCTGCACCTACAGCTTTCATGATGCCAATTTCACGGTAACGCTCTACAATAGACATTACCATAGTGTTGGTAATACCTAATGTTGCTACCACAAGTGCTACCGTGCCAATAACCGCTAATGCAAATTCAAAGACAATGAAGAGTTTTTTGAATTCTTCAAATTGGTCTGTAAAGCTTGTTGCATTTAGTCCAAGTGCCTCTGCCACCGCTTTGAGCCGTTCGCATTCCTTCTGATTTGATGCCCTCACAATGATAGCTTGGTAGCCTGCGCTTTGCTCATTGTTACGCAATAGCTCTATCGTAGAAAGAAAATTTAGGCGACTAATTTTCTCGGATGTTGCAATTGGTATGATTAACCTAAATCCACTGGAGAGTTTTTGAATATCGCTGCTCAATACCCCAACGATGCGAAAGTCGTAACTGTTTTCAGTCACAGGAAGCCCTACTGCTAATTGGATAGGGTTAAGTGCCAGTTGCATCACTTTCTGCGCATCCAGTGATACTGTGGTTAGCTTGATGTGCTTGCCAAGTGCTTCTTCTGGTGAGCGAATGCCAATGCGTGTCAGCAAAATTTCAGAGACGACTACATCATGACTGCTATCGCTATCAAAGAACTTGCCTACTCGAATTTCCCGATAGCCCGCTACACCTGCCATCGCTGCAGGTAGAGCCTCTGTCATGACAATAGTTTCCATAGTGTCGAAAGTTACTCGGCTTGGGAAAATAATTTCTGGATAGACAAGTGCATTGGGAACAGTGCTGTGGACTGCTTCTTTAACTTTGCGTAGTACAGAGTCTGTTAAGATAATCGGGTTTTTTTTGTCAAGCTGAGCTATGTTTTTGACTGTGCGTTTAGAAAGCGAAAAAATCGTTGAAAGATCGACGCGTGTGGGCGTAATACGCACGGTGTTGAAAAGCTCCAAGTCGCTGAACTCATCGGAGAAGGTCTTTTGCAGCCCGCTGCCGAAACTGACCATAGCTATCAGTGCTGCCACGCCAATTGATACACCTAGAATGGTCAGGAGTGAGCGCAATTTTCCGCGCCACAAGTTACTCAAGGCAAACTTGATTAAGTCTCTCAAAATCATAATGGCAGATTGGTTAGGGCAGGTTTGTGGGTTTCGTCACTTATAATTTCGCCATCCTTTAGCGTGATGATACGTGTGGAGAGTTGTTCGGCAAGCATGAGGTCGTGTGTAATCATCAATACCGTTTTACCTTGCTTGTGAATGTGATGGAGTAGGTGCACAATTTCTTCAGAGGTACGTGAGTCTAAGTTGCCAGTTGGTTCATCTGCAAGCAAAAAGTGTGGATTGTTGACCAAGGCACGAGCAATTGCCACGCGCTGCTGCTCACCGCCTGAGAGTTCCACAGGGCGATGATTGTAGCGATGCGCCAAGCCGACACTTGCCAGCAATTCTTTGGCACGCGCTTGCCGCTCCGATTCAGACCTGCCAGCAAAGAGCATCGGCATGGCGACATTTTCCCACGCGCTCATTGAAGGAATTAGGTGAAATGCCTGAAAAATCATGCCAACCGTGTTGCGCCGATAGTGCGCCAGCTCATTACGGCTCATTTGCGAGATGACCTTGCCTACTACAATGATTTCACCAGAGGTCGGGCGGTCCATCCCTCCAATAAGATTCAGCAGCGTAGTTTTGCCACTTCCTGATTTGCCAACAATTGCGACAAACTCTCCTTCCAGCACCGAAAAACTTATATCTTTCAGCGCAACCACTGGTAGCATACCCATGTTGTAGATACGACTTACCGACCTAAGCTCAATGAGTGGCTTTTTAGAACTTGACACTGGTAACTTTTGTCAGCAGTTTGTTTTCACTTCTGATATGCCTAATTGCGGCTAGCTGTTCCTTGAACATTTCCTTAGTAGCGTTTGTTCCGTAAAAAAAACCTTGAGGTAGCTTGGAGCTATGACCAGAGAACTTATTACTGCTATTAACGCAGTTAAGGCTGCTGGGAAACTTGCCCGAAGAAACTTTGGACAGCTTTCTACGGCACATATTAGTCTCAAAGACCGTAACGACTTTGTCACTAGAGTCGATCGCGAGTCTGAAGCCATTGCCGTAGAAACTATCCGTAAGCGCTTTCCTTATGATGAGATTTTGGGTGAGGAAGGTACTTTGGAGAAGGGCTCTTCTGGGCGGCGCTGGATTATTGACCCGCTCGACGGTACGCTCAACTTCATTCACTCACTGGCTATTTTCTGCATCAGCGTCGGCTTAATGGATGAAAAGGGCGATTTACTCGTCGGCGCCATCTACCAACCTATGACCAAAGAACTTTTCACAGCCGAGCGTGGGCGCGGCGCCTACCTCAACAACCGACGCATCCGAGTGACACGCAACTTTCGTAGCGAACGCTTGCTGCTTGCTACTGGATTTCCATACAAAGTCTATGAGCATCTGGATAAGTATCTTGCCTTATTCAAGGATATTTTGGTCAGTACAGCAGGCATTCGTCGCCCCGGCTCTGCGGCTATTGACCTTGCTTACACGGCTTGCGGTCGCTTTGATGGATTTTGGGAGTATGGTCTTAACGCATGGGATATTGCCGCTGGCGCTCTCATCGTCAAAGAAGCAGGTGGAATTGTAACCGACTTCAAAGGCAATAATGACTACCTCAAATCAGGTCATATTATTGCGACCAATGGCAAAATTCATGGGTGGCTGCTCGGCAAAGTACAGACCTATTTTGGTACAGATTTCGAGTAACGCTCTTTGTCTCTGGATTTGCCTTAGATATGCAGCACCGCCCGACCTGCTTTCTTGGCACTGCACTTCTGACTCAACTTTCTTGGACCACCGACAGTTACCCATTTTGGAATTTAACAGGCGTTTTTGTATGATTTCCTCCATGCAATTTCTTTGCTCTGTGTATGCGCGTTCAGCTTATTCATAGGGTTGTTGCTATCCTACTAGTGTTAGCCTTGCTGCTTTCTCACGCACGGGTATGCTCCGACGAAAATTCATGCGGTCTTTGCAAATGCTGCAATGCAAAATCATGCATGCTTTCTTTTTCGGCTCCACCGTGCTGTGCGTCTTGCGAGGCAGCATCATCCGAAGCAACACTCAACGAGGCTCTTCCGCTTTTGGAGCAGGTCCACCAAGCCTTACGTGCGCATGCGCAGTGTTTCGTGACACTTGTCTATCCCTCACAGCCAATTTCTCGCTTTTGTGAAGACCGTTCTGAACGCTTCATGGCACTTGCTGCACAACCGCCCCTTCATCTACGCTGCGAAGTTCTTCTCATTTGATTGCCTTCCCGTCGCTGCTTGAGTTGTTTCTGGTTGCGCTAATACACCAAGCGCACTTGTTATCAACTTTCAACACTGTCGTATATGCGTGTCTTTCTTTTTGCCTTGCTGGTCTTTGGGTTTGCCAGCCGTTCGTCAGGCGATAAAGCTGAAAAACCGTTTAATGAGCTTTGTCCCGTCATGGGTGAAAAAGTCAATCCGAAAGTCAAGACGGTATCCTATGCGGGCAAGACTTACGGCTTTTGCTGCAGCGGTTGCGACAAGAAGTTTGCCGCTGACCCAGCAAAATATGCTGCAAACCTTAGTGCAGACGGCAAGGTGTTTGTAGGACAAAAAGCACCACTAACTCACTAAAAATTGGAGATAAACATATGCGTAAGAGAATGTTGTCGTTTTTCGCTACTGTTATGCTTACACTCGGCTCAAGCCTTGCTTTCTTGCCAGACAGTGAGGCTGTTGCTGATGCAGCGTGCTGCTGTTCAGCTTGCACATATGAGGGTTGCACGAACTGTTGCAGCAGTTGCTGCGATACTGAGCGCTCATGCTGCACCAAGCCAATGGCATGTTGCTGTGAGTAACTGCTGAACCTGTTAAGCAAAAGGGACGCTACGCCGCGTCCCTTTTTATTTGGCTTTGTTAGGCTTTGTAATTTTTCAGTCTTGTGCTAGCGGGTTTCACTTTTGCACCGCTACGCCTTCTTTGCCTTGTTCAACATAGAAGTTGAGCACGGGGTCAATGTCTCGCACAGTAAGTTGCGTGCGAATAGGTTTATCTGTCAGCTCTACAGTTTGAAAGAGTATGCCACTTTGGCGCTCAGCATCATAGCCACTCATGAGCACATATTTGCCCGGTTTAAGTTCTGTGCCTAGCGTAGCGGCATCGAATCTGAACTTGCCTTGTTGATTGGTTTTAATGCCTTTGAGCTTTGGCAACTGTATGATAAGTGTCTTCAGCAAGCTGGCTTTATACTTATTTCTTTCCTTGTAGAATAGGTTGAGTGTATCGTTATACGCCATGAAGATTTTCTCGAGTGCTTCTGTATTTTTTCCTGCGTTGGCAATAGCTTTGCGCAAGCTATCGATGATAAAATTGAGGCGACTTTCCACGCTATCAATAGCTTTTAACTCTGCCTTGAATCCCATACGCCATCTTTCCAAATTTTGTGAAACGACGCTATCGGCAAGTAAGAAAACAGGATGGTCTATCAAGGTTTTATCACCCACATTGACATAACTCATGACCACTTCTCCTTCGATGAACAGTTCTTGTTTGGAGCAACCAGTTGCAAAGATGAGGCTTATCAAGGTTATGCTGAGCCATAGACGAGTTAAGCTCTTGTTCATTTCTGACTCCCTAACTTGGTCTGGTTTTGTTGAAAGACATCTTCTTTTGGTGCTAGGTGGTAAAGTTACAAAGTTTTGCGTGATATGCTGTGCGTGTGATTTTATTGTTATCTTCGGCAGTATATTTAATGAGTGTTTATTACTTGGCGAGAAATTTCTTATATTATGGGCTTAAATTTTTTTATAGCATCAAGGTATCGTCAATTTAATACTTAATTCAGCCAACAAATGGTTGTCAGGAAAGAAGTCGATCTTGGGGGCGGTAAAGTTCTTCGTATTGAGACAGGTAAAATGGCAAAGCAGGCCGACGGAGCGGCGGTCGTTGGGTTGGCAGAGACAATGGTACTTGCTACTGTGGTTGCAAGAAAGGATGATCCTGTACCTGGGCAAGACTTTATCCCGCTCCAAGTTGAATTTCGAGAGAAGTATTCTGCAGCTGGCAAGTTTCCGGGTGGTTTTGTCAAGCGTGAGGGTCGTCCTAGCGAAAAAGAAATTCTTTCAGCGCGGTTGATTGACCGAGCATTGCGTCCGCTCTTTCCAGCAGGCTACACGAGCGAAACTCAAGTTATTGTGACGGTTATTTCCTCTGACCAAATCAATGACGGCGATGTTTTAGGCGGTGTGGCGGCCTCTGTAGCGCTGATGATTTCCGACATTCCATTTTACACGCCGATGGCGGAAGTGCGCGTCGGACGCATCAATGGAGAGTTTATCATCAATCCGCATACTGGCGAGCTCGAAAAAAGCGACATGGACATTTGCATCGGCGGCACAAAAGACACGATTTGCATGCTGGAGGGCGAGATGCATGAGATTTCAGAGCAAGACATGCTCGAGGCAATTAAGTTCGGACACAATGCAATTAAGAAAATCTGCGAAGTGCAAGAGGAGTTAGCACGCGAGGTAGGCAAACCTAAGCGTCCTTTCAAGCCGATTCTACCGCCAGAGGACTTGAAAGACTTTGTCAGAGCTCTCTGCTACGATAAGCTTTACGCATTGGCTCACGAAGCCCTTCCTAAAGATGTTCGCGCTGAAAAGACCAAAGCTATCTACGACGAGACACTTGCTGCAGTGCTTGAAAAGTACAAAGCGGAAATTACACCTGAAGTGCTTGCCGCTTCACCAGAAAAGGCTCTGTATTTGAATGAGAAACTTATCCGCCAAGTCATTCACGACTGTGAGCGTGATGCAATGCGTCAAACGATTTTGAACGACCGTGTGCGGCTCGATGGGCGCTCCTTGACAGATATTCGCCCGATTTCTATTGAGCTTGGTCTTATTCCACGCTCACATGGCTCTGCACTCTTTACACGCGGCGAAACCCAAGCATTGGTTTTTCTTACGCTGGGCACCAAGAAAGATGTTCAACTAATTGATACACTGACCGAAGACCCTGAGAAGCGTTTCATGCTACATTACAACTTTCCACCCTTCTCTGTCGGTGAGATTGGTCGCATGACGGGTGTCGGTCGCCGCGAGATTGGACATGGCAACTTGGCTGAGCGAGCGCTCAAGAACATGATTCCTGATGAGAGCACATTCCCTTACACCATGCGTGTCGTATCCGATATTCTCGAGTCGAATGGGTCGTCGTCTATGGCTTCTGTATGCGGCGGCACACTAGCTATCATGGATGGCGGCGTTCCTCTAAAGCGCCCCGTTGCTGGAATTGCCATGGGCTTGATTAAAGAAGGTGACCGCTATGCAGTGCTCTCCGATATTCTTGGCAACGAAGACCACTTGGGCGATATGGATTTCAAAGTTGCTGGGACTACTGAAGGTATCACAGCCTGCCAAATGGACATCAAAATTGATGGCTTGGACTACGACATTCTTGCCGCCGCATTGGAGCAAGCCCGAGTTGGCAGATTGCAAATCTTGCAAATAATGGCACAAGCTATTGACAAGCCGCGTCCCACTCTTTCAAAATACGCTCCACGCCTGACTACAATACAAATCCCTGTCGAAGCTATTGGCACTGTAATTGGCAGAGGCGGCGAGACTATTCGCAGTATCACTTCACAAACCAATACAGAGATTGATATCGCCGATGACGGCACTATTACCATTGCTGCCAGCGATAGCGAGTCAGCAGAACGCGCTATTGCTATCATCAAGGGGCTGACGACTGAACCTGAAGAAGGCAATGTCTATAGCGGAGAAGTCAAAGAAGTGCGTGATGAACTGGGAGCTATTGTAGAATTTCTGCCTAAGATTACTGGGTTGCTGCACATTTCTGAAATTTCGCATAAGCGGGTCACTAAAGTCAGCGATGCGCTTAAAACTGGTGAGAAAGTTTCTGTTAAACTGATTCGCATTCAACAAGACCCCAAGACTGGAAAGACGAAGTATAGTCTTTCCATGAAGGCGCTTATGCCACCGCCAGAAGATGCTGTAGAGCCTCGTAAGCCGCAGCCTCCACAACGCAGTGGGCATCGCCGTCCACAACACAGTGGGCATCGTAGATAAACCTGCTTCTGACTCATGGATAAGCTGGTCATTTACGGCGGCAAGCCTTTAGCAGGTCAGGTGGAAACCTCCGGCTCCAAAAATGCTGCACTTGCGCTGATGGCCGCCTCACTTTTGCCTGCTTCGGGCAAGACGATTATTCATCGTGTTCCAGATTTGCGTGATGTTCATACGCTTGCCAATCTGCTACGCATTATCGGAGCACGCGTCGACTATGAAGACCATACCTTGACAATTTCTGCAGCGAATGTGTCACACTTTGAGGCACCGTACGAACTGGTCAAAAAAATGCGTGCCTCAATTTACGTTCTTGGTCCCCTGTTAGGTCGTTTCGGGCGTGCTCGTGTGTCGCTACCTGGCGGATGCGCTTTTGGACCGCGACCAGTGGATTTGCACATTGAGGCTATGAAGCAGCTTGGGGCTTCAATTGAACTTGACGAGGGGTATATTGTTGCCAAAGCTAAGCGCAAGCGACTGATTGGTGCCAAGATTGCTTTTCCTCTTATCTCTGTTGGGGCGACTGGAAATGCACTGATGGCCGCAGTGCTTGCCAAAGGCACAACAAAGATTACCAACGCAGCCATCGAGCCTGAAATTACAGCGCTGGCACGCTTTCTTGTCAAAATGGGAGCAAAAATTGATGGCATCGGCACCCATACGCTTGAAATTGAAGGCGTCGATGAGCTCTATGCTGTGCGTGAGCACAATATCGCCGACCGCATAGAAGCTGCAACACTGCTAGCCGCAGCAGCCATTACACATGGGAGCATCACACTCACTAATGTCAATGCCAAAGACATGAAAGCCGTGCTCAAAAAGTTTGAATCAGCTGGCTGCCATATCACCATCGGTCCGGAATGCATCTCGCTTCAGGCGCCAGATGTGCTCCGCCCCACCAGCGTAGAAGCCAAACCCTACCCCAAATTTCCGACCGATATGCAAGCCCAGTGGTCAGCCCTGATGACCCAAGCCGATGGCACCAGCTACATCACCGACCATGTGTACTTTGAGCGCTTCAAGCACATTCCTGAACTCAATCGTTTGGGCGCAGAAATTGAACTCAAAAAAAACCGTGCAATCGTTCGTGGCATCAAGACTCTGCGCGGAGCAAAAGTGATGTCGACTGACCTGCGTGCTTCCGCCAGCCTCATTTTGGGCGGACTTGCTGCCAAAGGCAAAACCGAAGTGCTACGCGTCTATCACCTCGATAGGGGATACGAGAAGATTGAGCAAAAACTGCGTAAGTTGGGCGCACATATTCGTCGCGAACAGTATGATGAGTTTTCTACACCCAGTCCGCCTGACCCCGATGAAGAATGAGCACATACAAACTGGGCTATCTACGCCGAGCCTACTCCATACTGAAGACAAACCGCACACATTATGCACTCACCGCACTTTCGCAGCTGCGTAAGATTGAAGAACGCTATTTTTTACGCCTACCATGGCGTTGGCGAAGCAGAGCATAAGGTCGGTGCCCGCTATGAGGTGGATGCTGAACTGTATTTTGATTTTTCAGCTGCTGGGCAAACCGATTCGCTTCGCCAGACTGTCGACTATGAGCAAGTCTATGGCAAAATCTCCAAAGTCATTACTTCACGCAAGTTTTACCTTATCGAGGCAGTTGCCAAAAAAATTGCCGACGAATTGATGCAGGATTTTCCTATTTTGGATGCTGTGCACATCAAGGTACGCAAGCGTAACCCACCCGTAGGCGGCGTATGCGATTTTGCCGAAGCTGATTACTTTCTGCAGCGCCCAACCAGCGCCCCGTAGGTTTCATCCGCTCTTGCCAAGTCTGTGCCCTCACCTGCTCTGCATTTTGCTTCCTGAACAAAAGTCTTTTGCTGAGTTAACAAAAATTTAACTTCACAATAATCAAAACTTAACATGCCAGTTTGGCGCTAAGGCGCTATATTTGCCGCCGACTTAGACTTTCAAAGCCTTCTTTCTCAATCATCAAAACTTAACTGTTCCATGAGGTCAAGATATTCCATCACATTTCTGATAGTGCTGACGCTCTTACCAGCGCTCTCTTCGCCGCTGTGGGGGCAAGGCGTAACCACCTCATCCTTGATTGGTACTGTTACAGATTTGAAGGGTGAACCACTCGTTGGCGCTACGGTAATTGCTACGCATTTGCCCTCTGGTACTCGCTACGGTGCTGTTACACAGGTTGATGGTCGCTACACTATTTTAGGCATGCGCGTCGGCGGTCCCTATCGTGTTACTGCCACATATGTCGGATATAAAACGCAGAGCATTGACAATATCTTTCTCTCGCTTGGCTCAGCAGGCTCTGCCAACTTCAAGCTTGCTGAAGAATCTGCCACAACTCAAGAAGTTACTGTTACTGCGGTGCGCAACGCTGCCATCAGTCCCGACCGCACTGGTGCAGTAACCAACATTCCCAGAGAAGCTATCACGACTCTGCCTACCATCAATCGTAATTTTACAGACTTTACACGTCTGACTCCGCAAGCGCGCGGCAATTCATTTGCTGGTCAAGACAGTCGTTTGAACAATATCACTGTCGACGGCTCCTACTTCAATAACAGTTTCGGTCTGTCTGACCTACCTGGCGGCAGAGCTGGCATTGCTCCTATCAGCTTGGAGGCTCTCGAGGAAATCAATGTCAGCATTGCACCATACGATGTGCGTCAAGCTGGCTTTGTCGGTGCTGGAATTAATCTTGTAACTCGCCGCGGCACAAACGAATTTCAAGGTTCTGCGTTCTTCAATATCCGTAATCAAGGCTTCTTAGGTCGACGTGCCGCTGGCTCTGATGTCACCGTCAACGACTTTAGTAACATTCAAGGCGGACTTCGTTTCAGCGGACCAATTGTTCAAGATAAGCTCTTCTTTTCAATAGCTGCTGAGACCGAACAGAACTCTACACCATTTACTTTCCGTCCTCGCCGACCTGGCGAAACGCAAGGCGGAAACATCTCACGCCCTACCTTTAGCCAAATGGATTCGCTAAGCCAATTCTTGCGAAACAACTTTGGCTATGAGACCGGTCCGTTTGAGGGCTATTCTTTGCAGCAACCTTCTGGTATCAACTGGCTAATCCGACTCGACTACAACATTGATGACAATCACAAAGTCAGCCTGCGCTACAATGCGCTAGATGCTCGCCGCGATGTTCCGTTGAGCAATAGCGCCTCACTGGGCTTTGGCAACCGTGTTGGCATCAACGCCCTAAGCTACCAAAATTCCAATTACATCCAGTTCGACCGCATCCAATCGGTGATTGCTGAGCTGAACTCTACATTTGCCGGGAAGTTTGCCAATCAGGTGATTGCTGGCTTTACTTACCAAAATGAAGACCGCGGTTCGCGCGGAACGCTCTTTCCACTCGTGGAAATTCAAGAGGCTGGCACCACGCTGATTTCATTTGGCTTTGAGCCATTTACCCCCAGCAACCAGCTCTCTTATACCACGCTCCAGTTTCAAGACAATTTCTCCTACTTTGCTGGTGCTCATACCTTGACGGCAGGAGTGAATCTGAACTACTACAGCTTCCGCAATGTCTTCTTCCCCGGCTCACAAAGCGTTTATGTCTATAGTTCGCTGGCAGATTGGTATCGTGACGCAGAAGACCAATTGCGTAATCCTAACCGCACGACTTCGCCAGTTACGCTGCGCCGTTTCCAATATCGCTACTCCGCACTGCCCGGCGGTGCTGAGCCTGTGCAACCCACGCGCGTCTGGTATCCGGGCATCTATGTGCAAGATGAGTGGCAAGTGCTCAGCAATTTGCGTATCACGGGCGGCTTGCGTGTCGATATCCCGATTTTTGAAAACACCGCTCTTGCCAATCCTATTGTGCCTACACTTGAGTTTCGTGATGGCAATGGCAACCGGATTGAATCGCGCACCGACCGCTTACCTGCTGCTATCCCGCTCTTTTCACCACGCTTGGGCTTCAACTGGAATGTTCTGGAAGACAATAGTCTCCAAGTTCGTGGTGGGACAGGTATTTTCACCGGTCCGCCAGCTTTTGTGTGGATTTCCAACCAAGTGGGCAACAACGGCGTGCTGACAGGCTTTGAGGAACTCAACAACACTCGCGACCGCCCCTTCAAGCCTGATGTTAATGCGTATCGCCCAGCCAATCCGCAACTTCCGCCGTCTTTTGAGTTGGCAACCACAGATCCAAACTTCCGCTTCCCGCAAGTTTGGCGCACCAATATCGGCATAGACTATCAACTGCCACTGGGCATTATCGCCACCTTTGATGGTATTTTCTCACGCACACTAAGCGGCATCAGCTACATCAATGCCAACCTACGCCCTGCAACACGCACCTTCGCCGGTCCAGACAACCGCTTGCGTTATGATGGTACGGCTAACAACGCCAACCGCATCAACGCCAACATCGTCAATAACATCGTGCTACAAAACTCTGGCGAAGATTATGCCTTTGCGCTGACAGCACAGCTTGAGAAGGCATTCGGCGACAACTGGTTTGCCAAAGTCGCCTACACTTACACCGAGGCCTACGCCAATAACAACCCAGGGAGCATTGCTTTTGGCTCTTGGGCAAGCAATGCCATTCGTAACAATCCTAACCTGCCTGAACTAAGCTTCTCTTCAGAAGCAGTGCCGCATCGTGTGCTTGCTAGTGGCAGCTACCGCATTGAGTATGCTGGCTTGGGTGCCACTACCATCTCGCTCTTCTGGTCTGGTAGTCCACAGGGTCGCTTTAGCTATGTCTATGCTGGCGATATGAATCAAGATGGCGTCGTCAACAACGACCTCATCTTCGTGCCAAACCGTGCCAGTGACCTGCGCTTTGAGCAATTCACACAGTCTGGGCGTACCTTTACCGTTGCAGAGCAACAAGCCGCTTTTGATGCCTTCATTGACCAAGATGATTATCTGAAAACCCGTCGTGGCAAGTATGCCGAGCGCAATGGGGCTCTTTTCCCGTGGGTTTTCAGAGCAGACCTTAGTATTCAGCAAGAATTTTTCTTAGAGCTGGGTGGCAAGCGCAACACTCTGCAACTGCGTCTTGATGTGTTTAACGTTGGGAACCTACTCAATAGCGAATGGGGCGTCGGCTGGCAGCGTGTTGAGCCCTTCCCGCTCAATTTTGTCAGAGTTGACCCCGATGGCGTCCCAGTCTTCAGAATGCGTTTCGTCAATACACCAAGCGGTCCTGAGCTGCTGCGCGAATCTTTCCGTCGCACTGCTAGCATCAGCGATGTATGGTCAGCACAGTTCAGCATCCGCTACATCTTCAACTAAAGTTTAGTTCTCTTGCAGAAACCATAAAGGCGTTCCACAAGCGGAACGCCTTTTTTGTTTTTTTCATGAAAAAAGCAAAACTATTCACTATCTGATGACGACTGTTTTCACCTTTTAGAGCCATGCCGACATCGCTACTAGGCTTACATCGCACCTTATGCTTGCGCTTGTGGAACTAACTGTTGTTCAGTTAAAATCTCTTTAATCAATTCGCTAATTTTGTCATTGCAAAATTGTGTCTTAAAATGAATCTTTACGCCCCCTCCAAATAACTCTTCTGCATGTCGAATCTTCTTAATCTCCTCTTGACTTAACCCACTCTCGTTAGGATAGTTTTTCGCCTCTATAATAAAGTGCAACTTTTGCTCTCCATTTTTCAACCTCACTACATATGCAAAGTCAGGTGAATAAAACCTGCCCCCCGCAACAGGAATCCTAATAGAATTCTTGGGAATCTTGCTAAAAACCGTTACCTCTTGAATATCGGTTGTTATATTCTCCTTCTCCAATTCAGAGTCGTAATACAGCTCATTAAACAAGTATGAATCAGCAACCCCCTCTTCCGAAAACAACACCCCCACATCCGTCGCCGAAATCTCTTTGAGCACATTGCCGTTCTCGTCAGTTAGTTTGGTCGGATGAATACAGTTGGAAACTTTTTTATACGCTATGGAATACTTATCAAAGGCTTGTGTCATAAGGTAATCATCAAATTGTTGCTTAATTCTGCGAAGCGTAGCCTGATTGAGATAGTTGTTGATATCTATTTGCGCCTCACGAATAGACTCATGAAGTGTGCGCATATTTACATTCAGTTCCTCTGCAAGTTTCTTCAAAAAGTCGCTATACCTCATGGTTGAAATTGTCTCGGATGTTCCATTTCGGATAGTCTCCTTTTCATGTTTAACCGCCTTATTTTCTTGAAACTGAACTTCCGAAAGCCTTTCCCTAACCTCATCTTTTACAAAACTATCTTTCTGCGTTTTTAGAAATTCCGTTAGCAAATGCTTAAACCCACCTTCGTTTTCAAACCTATATTCAAGAATTACCTTTTCATTGAGCTTTTCCCAAAGCTCTCTCAACTCATCATACTTTGAAGTTCTAACCGTCACTTTCTTCTTCTCGTCGGTGGCTTTACGCACTTTGTTGGAATTTACCCCTTCAAAAATCAGTGGGAAGTGCTGTTTAATAAACTCAAAACCGCCTTTCTTAAAATCATTATCTCGCTTGATAACACCTTGTTCATCTAAATACTCCAGTAACTTCTCCTCATCAGCAAATTGGTCAGCATACTTTTGAAGAATAATCTTCAACAAAGGATTGACACTCGTATAAGGCGTTTCCATGGATACTGCCCCAGACTTATCATTGATTTCACTGACCAACTTATCTACAAAATCGCTTTCTGTAAAATCTACAAAATAATGCAGGTAAAACTGTTCATCCTTCACACGGTTGCCATACTCATTGACCGGCAAACGCAATCCACGACCCACCTCCTGCAATTTGGATATTTCACTACCACTGCCCCGCAACTTGCAAATCTGAAACACATTCGGATTGTCCCAACCCTCTCGTAATGTCCACTTAGAAAAAATAAATCTTCTCGGATTTTCTAAATCCAGAATCGCTTGCTTATCGTGTAAAATTTCGTTTATCTCTCTCTCAATCGCTTCATCTTTCTCCGTGTTGTCCCTTGAGAAATACCCCGCATGCGTGGCTGAAAGGTCTCCCAGCGTCTTTTCAAGATAGGCTCTGTAAAAAGTATCCGTCTCCGTCTTCAGCAACGCTTCAGCTTGAGCTTTGATACACTCTTCAACCGTTTTTCGGATGTACCCTTCTTTACTTCGGTATTCCTCTATGTTGTCAATAAAAAATAGTGTCAAAGGCTTAATCCTCACTTCCCTTGTAAGCAGTTGCCTCTCAATTTCAAAATGATGCTCAACCGCTCTTTTTATCATCAATTCCTGCACGATTTCCGCATACGAATACGGATTGATTTTATCGCCCTTTTTCAGTTCCAACCCATTAGATAAAACAACCGCGCTTTTATTCAACTTCTCAATCATCAAACCGTTCATCGCCGAATGAACCCTTGCTAAACTCTCTTTTTCTTTCAATTTCACAGGCTCTTCCTCATTGAGCCGAAAAGTCGCTTCCTTGCCGTCGGAATCAATAAACTTTACTACTGCATTCTTTCCACTTTCAAATTCGATAATATGCCCTATGACGCCTTTCACTAAATTCCTATTAAACGCATCAACAGCAGTCAGCTTATACACAAGATTTTCATACCTCGTAAAAGTCGCCCCATAACGCAAAATAAACTGAGGCTTCATTTTTTGAAGATTTTGCCATGTTTTATTTTCCTGCTCAAATCGATGTGGTTCATCAATAATCATAAAAGGCTTCGTAGCGGCAATTGCCTCAAATGGCTTGCTGAAGCGGTCAAACATCATTCCATCATAGACTTTTTCCATCGTGTCAGAATTGACCATGCCTGTATTGATAATCATGACCTGAATCGTATCCTTTTCAAAATTGCCAGCATTGACAAAACTGCTGACAGCAAGCGGAAAATAAGATTTTTTGTTTTTGTTACTTTTTTGACTTTCTACAATATGCAAACGCAGGGTCTTGCCATACTCCTCTCTAAAATGCTCACGGCAACTTTCTGACCGCAAAAAGTCAATTGTCCCTGCTTTGATAGATAAAGTCGGCACGACAATAATAAACTTGAAGATGCCAAAGTGCTTACTTAGTTCAAACATCGTTTTGGTATAGGTATAGGTCTTGCCCGTTCCCGTCTCCATCATAATATCAATAATGTTGCTCCCTTTGAATGGCTCATTGATGCCATACTGCCGTTGTATGTTTTCAATGTTTCTTCTGTATTCGGGGTCTTTTTCCCATTCAATTGTAGGATTGATGCAGTTTTTTTCTGCTTCCGAAGAATGCACAACTTGAAGTGAATGAAAGACAGCAATTGTATTTTCTACAGCTTGCTTTTGGTGTGCTAAATCTCTTTCAAAATGAAATCCTTTCATATTAGTATCGTGCGATGAATTTGATTTCCGTTTTCTTTTTGTTGTTATAGGCTCTGACATTCTCGGCAAGCTCCTGAAGCCTTGCACTCTCAAAATGATACCCAAACGCAATAATTGTGCGTGGCTCAAAATGCTTATCGGTATCAACTTTTTCTAAAATGGCTTTGAGATGTTCGGTCTTGAAACCTTTGTGCATCAGATATAACTTACCTTTGCCATAATATGCTGTGTAGTTGCCTAAATCTACTGGTTCCAACTCTTGCGTCAGTGGAATGCCGTCGTAAGTTTTCCAAGTTGTAAGTAAGGCTTTTATATCGTCTTCGGTCAGTTTGCCTGTATCAAAGAGCGTGTGCGAACTATCGTATTTTTCGGCTTCATAGTTGTAGTTGTCCCATATCGGTATGGTTTCAAATATCTTGAATCCTAAGTCTTGTTGCTCTAAGGCTTTGATTTCGGCTTTCAGTTGCTTGATTTTCTCTTGCTTATCTTCTAAATCTAATTTGCCTTCTAATTCCTTGATTTCTTTTTGCTTTTCAGCGATTTTTTTATCAATGGTTTCGGTTTTGATTTTTTTAGCGGCACGAATCAGGCGCTCCTTTGTAATTTCAAAAATTGTGGGATACTCTACGCCTAGTTCATTCTTCACAAAATCGTAAGCCGTTTTGTTCTTCTTTTCATCAATTGGTTCAGGCATTTGCACTAAAATATATTTGCGGTTGCCCCCATCTTCCGCATTCAGTTGCATCACCGCATCGCCCGTCGTGCCACTGCCTGCAAAGAAGTCCAAAATAATATCTGTTTCTTTTGTTGAAATTTTTACAAAAAATTCAACCAATTGCGAAGGCTTTGGGTTGTCGAAAACACTGCTTCCATTAAATAACTCACTGACATGTTCAGTTGCATCTTCGGTCATAGGAAATTTATTAGAGTCTAAGAATGAATACGGCAAGATACCTTCACCTAACCTTTGCTTCTTGTAAAGAATACTGCCTGATGGACTTGTTCTAAGCTCTGCTTCGCCCTCATCTAACATTTTTTTTATGGTCTTCTCTGTATAAATGCATTTTTCAACCAAGTATTCTTTTCCATTATAAGTTATTTTGATGTCTCTCCCTCTGGTTGAATGTTTTGCCGTTTTCCAATAGAAAATACCCTTATCATCGACTTGGTCGTAATCCTTCAAATCATCATTAGAGTATGGCACAGTCCATTTCTCCAAACCATATTGCTTAACATAGACAACAATATATTCATGTTGAATCGAAATATATTTTAAGTTCTGATTACCACTTTTATTCTTTTTCCATAAAAAAACTCCCACAAAATTTTCCTCTCCAAAAATTTCATCCATCATCAGTCGCAGTTGAGCAACTTCGTTATCGTCAATAGAAACGAAGATAGCGCCGTCCTCACGCAAAAGATGTTTGGCAATGTAAAGTCGGGGATACATAAAGGTGAGCCAAGCAGAATGGCTATTGCTTTTGCTTCGGGTAAAGTCTAAAATGCGTTGGGCTTTTTCTTCGCTGATGCCAGCCATTTTTGCTAATTCTTTGGCGGTAAATTTTCTATCATCTTGATAGACAAAGCCATCGCTGCCAGTATTATAGGGCGGGTCGATATAAATCATTTTAATTTTTTCGTAGTAGGCATGGGCGAGGTGTTTAAGCACTTCGAGGTTATCGCCTTTGATGAGGAGGTTTTGGGAGGTTGCGTTTTCAGGTTTAGTGTTGTGGGTTTCGTCGGCTTTGAGAAGCGTAGTGGCGGGGTCGGTGGCTAAGAGTCGTGCGTAGCTTTTGCCCAGCCACTCCAGCCCGTAGCTTTCGGCAGAGAAACTTATTTTGCTTTCGGCAAGGTGTTTTTTGAATTTTTCTAGGTCAAACTTTTCGTCTTTATTGAAGCAGTGGGGGAAATGTTTTTTCAGCACTTCCAAATCGGAATTCGGTACAGCGATATTTTTGGTGATGCTTTCCCTAATGACTTGTATTTCTTGCATAGCCTGTTGTAGTTATTTTTGTTGTCAAGAGCGTCTTGTTCTCGTCGTGAGAATACTTCATTGTAGCGGCAAAGAAGGCTTTAAATCATAGAACGGCTTCGCTCAATAGGGTTTCTGCATACACAGTGAGGTGTTAGGAAATTCTCCCAGACACTTTCAAGGTGTGGGAGGCGCTCAGGGTGGCATCTGCACAATAAAAAAGCCTACCTTTTGAGATACTTTTTTCTGCCCTTTCGTACAGGCACAATCGCCTACGCTGCGTTGGTTTGAGATTTAGCTGACTTGCGTGTGCAATTCAGCCAGCACATCGGTCTTGCTGTATAGGATGGCTGTAAGTTTATCACCTGTTTGCACTTTGCCCACACCTTCAGGCGTGCCTGTAAAAATTAGGTCGCCAGCCTCCAAGCCAAAAATGTGCGAAAGATAGGAGATAAGAAAACTGATGCTGAAGGTCATCTCACGCGGATAGCCAAATTGCACGCGCTCCCCGTTTTTTTTGAGTTCGATTGCCATTTCGCTAACCTTATGCAATGGCAAGGGGACGAAATTGGATATGACTGCTGCAGTTCGGAACCCTTTCGAGAGTAGCCATGGCTGACCGTTCCTCTTTGCTTCGGTTTGCCTATCGCGCAAAGTCATATCTAAGCCTACCCCGAAGCCTGCCACATAGTCCGCTGCATTTTCTTCACTGACTTCCACAGCACGCCGTCCAATCAAGACAACCAGTTCAAGTTCATGATGCATTTCATTTGAAATTGCTTTTCCTCTGAAGCGCGGAATAGTGATACTTTCACCAGAGTGAATGAGCGAGCTTGCTGGTTTGGAGAAAACAATTGGCTCTTGCGTTGCTGCTGTGTCGGAGAACTCCAGTCCAAGTTTATTGCGCATTTCCTTAGCATGCGCTTCGTAGTTTTTACCGATACAGTAGATAGTGCCTACAGCAACGGTTTTTGTGTCCAACAATACACTTGCCATGTTTGTATGAGATTTGTTTCCGCAAGGATAAGCATTGGTTGAAAAGAATGAAAAAGTTTAACTTCATCACAGAATTTTCACTGTTTCCTGCCTTATTTGTAAAACCTCAGCAAGTTTGTATCTTTTTGGGATTTCATCTCGCACCACTGGATTACAAATTTCACAGCAAAGGAGTATTGAGTACATGGAGAAGGAAAAATTTACCATCGGCATTGAAGAAGAATACCAGATTGTCGACCCGCATACTAGAGAGCTTAGAAGCCATATTCAACAAATTTTGGAAGATGGCAAGCGTATTTTGAAGGAGCATATCAAGCCTGAAATGCATCAGTCTGTAGTCGAGGTTGGTACAGGTATTTGTGCCAATATTGAAGAAGCTCGTCGCGATCTTGTTGCGCTGCGCACAGAGCTTGCCAAGCTTGCCATCAGCAAGGGACTGCGTATCGTGGCCGCTTCTACGCATCCTTTCTCTGATTGGAAATACCAAGAAATCACTCAGCATGAGCGCTATCGTGGATTAGTCAACGATTTCCAAGATGTTGCTCGTGCCAACCTTGTTTTTGGCTTGCATGTCCATGTTGGCATCAAAGACCGTGAAGCACAAATTCAGGTCATGAACCAAATCCGCTACATGCTCCCACACATCTTAGCGCTGACTACCAGCTCACCGTTTTGGCTGGGTCGTCCGACAGGACTTTTTTCGTGGCGGACGCAAGTCTTCAAAAGTTTTCCACGCACTGGTATTCCAGACATTTTTGATTCCTACACGGAGTTTGATGATTATGTCAAATTGCTGGTGCAAACTGGCTGCATTGACAACGGCAAAAAAATTTGGTGGGATGTGCGCCCGCATCCATTTTTTGAGACCATTGAAATTCGTATCTGCGACATTCCCACGCGTGTCGATGAATCCATTGCCGTTGCGGCGCTTATTCAAGCAACGGTAAAAACACTCTACGATCTCTACAAGCGCAACATGCAGTTTCGCCACTATAGCCGTGCGCTGATTGAGGAAAATAAATTCCTTGCCGCACGCTACGGTCTGACCGGTCAGCTCATTGATTTTAGTAAGAAACAGAAAATTCCGACCGTAGATTTGATTTTGGAGTTTTTGCGCTTTGTCGATAATGCTGTCGAAGAACTTGGCTCACGCAAGGAAATCAATACCATCTACAAGATTTTAGAGCACGGCACCAGCGCTCGCAAACAGTTGCAAGTCTATGAAACCAGCGGTGGCGATATTAAAGCCGTCGTCGATTTTCTCATCAAAGAAACCTTGCATGGCTTGCCTATTGAGATGCCTTCAGTAGCCAGCACGGCACACTAAGTTTTGGGACTTAACAGCACATTTTCCAAGAGGGCTTCACTGGCGGCTATCACTTCTTGTGGCGTAATAGAGGCAACTGTACCATTATGCGCATGCAGTGCCTGAAACGGTGCAAAAGTCGGATACCACGCGGTTTCACCTTGAGGCAAATGCGTGAGAATCAGCATCGGCACGCGCCAAATATCCGCCAGATGCACGGCAGCAGAATCAGGCGTTATCAAGATATGCAGTCGCGAAATGATAGCTGCAAAATCTGCAAGTGTTTTGGTCTCATCGCATAGCGCTGCGCCACTCTGCTTGGCAATTTCTTGAGCTATTTCGCAGTAATTTTTAGCATACAAAATCAGCAACGCCGCATCGGGTCGCTTGGTGCGCAGATGTTTGACAAGCTCAATGAAATTTTGCGTCCCCCAAAATTTGAACGTTTTTGTGCTTGCAGAAATGTTGATGCCGATAACGGCTTGTTCAGGTGCTGTGCATACCTTCTTGATAACTTTTTCGGCAAATGCGTGCGCTGTATCTGGAACATGAAAGCAAGGTAGCAGCGGTTCCTCATCAGGGTTGAGCTGGAAGAGGCGCAAGATTTCAGCAAGTTGGCGCATCATGCGTTTGTCGGTCGGCATCTTGACCTTTTCGTCATAGAGAAAATCATTTGGTCGCTCAAAGCCCATAATTACCTTCGCATTACAACAGAGGCAAATAAGTGTCGAGGTGGAAGATGCTGAGTGCACCAAGTCGACCACAATATCGTAGCGCTCTTTTCGTATGGAGTGTATGGCACTGAGGATATCGAGCTTTTTTTGTTTGATGATGTAGCGTTTGCGGATATGCGGATTTGCTTCTAATGCAACGGCATTGCGTCGGTCGAGCAATACATCTATGGTCATTGCAGGATAGTGGCGCTTGAGTGCAGCAAAAATCGGTGTTGAAATCAGCGCATCTCCAATCTGATTTTGGCGCAGGAATAGCACCTTCGCCGTCCGAAAATCTACTTGATGCAGTGATGCCTTGCGGCGCGGGAGCACCCAGCGCAACAGGCGAATCAAGCCCTGCTGCAATCCGTATTCCGTCCATTTTATGGCTTCGCTAATGATGTATTTCGGCGTGTATTTGACTGGTGTGCGGCTCATGTCGGCTGATTGTAGAGTTGTGCATCGCTTTGGGTTGTGGCAGCCGCAGTGGGCGCAGGATGTTTCCAGCGGTTGTGTAGCCAGAACCACTGTTCGGGATAGCGGTAGATATAGGCTTCAATGGCGCGTGTATATCGTTCTGCCAGTTTGTGTACATTGTCGTGGCTGTAGGTCAAGTCGTCGGTTGGGATATGTGTGATTTCCAAGCGGTATTTGCCGAAGCCTGTTCGCACGGGCATCACCAGTAGCATGGGCAGATTGGTGCGCAGTGCAAAGACGGCGGCGCCTAAGAATATGGCGGCACGCTGTCCTAAAAATTCTGTGAAGTATCCGTCGCTATGTCCAGCTTGGTCGCTCAGCAAGGCTAAGAGTTTGCCTTCACGCAATCGGCGCAGACCTAAACGCGCCGCATCTTGCATGGTAATAAGTTCATTGCCACACTCTGTTCGCCATTTATTGAGCAATGCATCTAAGTACGAATTGGAGAGTGGTTTATAGACGATAGCTACTGGTGACACGACCCGTGCCCAGCAGACTGCCATCAATTCCCAATTGCCGAAGTGCGCTGAAACCACCACGCCACCACGCTGTTTTGAAAAACATAGGTCATTGATAAGACTGGCATCGATTTCAAAACGTGCCTTGGCATCGTGCTCGGTGCGCACCAGCGGCAGGCGCAGGACCTCCAAGAAATTCATGGCTTGACCAAGATACATGCGTCGGGCAATTTCGGCGCGCTCATCCGCACTTTTTTCGGGAAAAGCCGCTTGCAAATTTTGCTCGACTAACTTTCTGCGCAGTTTGAGCCCATCATACAGCCACTTTCCCAGCCGCTCTGCAAAAGCATACACCTGCTCATCTGACATGCGTTGCACCACAGCTGCCACTATGCAAACCAGCCGATAGAATATCCAGTCTATCACCCGTTTTACCTGTCGCTTCATGTATCAAATGTGAATTTCACAGCAAAGCAAATCGGTTTGTCACGACACTGTGTTGAACTTGAATTTTATCAGAAGAACACCATACATTCGTATTTTCAAGCCACGTGCGGCACTTGACCAACTGCCTATATTGCGTTTGCAAATTTACACCAAATCTTTTTCGTAAAACTGCATGATGAATTTACATGGCGCCATTTTGCCACTTGACGCGGCCAAACAACTGGTCTATCGCGCTCAGCAACTTGGCAAGACGGTGGTTTTCACCAATGGCTGCTTCGACATTCTGCATGCTGGGCATGTGCAGTACCTTGAGAAAGCCAAAGCACTTGGCGACATGCTTATTGTTGCCATCAACAGCGATGCGTCTGTGCGCCGACTCAAGGGCGCACCGCGTCCGATAAACTCTGAGCAAGATCGTGCGTATATTCTAAGCCGTCTCAAGCCCGTCGATGCCGTCGTCGTGTTTGATGACGATACCCCCTTACGCGTAATTGAAACGCTGCTGCCCGATATTTTGGTAAAAGGCAGTGATTGGGATGTAGAGAACATCGTTGGCAAAGACATTGTTGAAGCCCACGGCGGAGAAGTGCGCACCATTGAGTTCTTGGATGGTCGCTCTACAAGTGGCATAATTGAAAAAATTTTGAAGGCATATCGAAACCCTTGAATATGTGATGCCTTTGAGTGATAAAATAATTTTGCTTTTAGCCTTTGTTGCCGAGTGGTTATATCGTTTGGCTGTTTTTATTTTTCGCAATGCTTTCTACCTGATACTTCTTTTGTGTACTACCGTAGCTGCACTCTTTGGCTATGCTCAAACCGAACATGGAAAAGCGTTTTTGAAAGAGAAGGCTATTGCCTTTTTTGCTGAGAATTTCAATGGTCGGCTGGCGTTTCATGAACTTTCTTTTCGTTTCCCTAACCAATTGATGGTAGATAGTATCAAAGTCTATGTTGCACAAGATAGTGTGCCGAGCCTTTCAGCCGACCAACTTGCTATTGATTTTGCTGCCGATGTGCTCTATGATGGTCTTTTGAACGGTTTTGTAGATCGTGTTCACTTTCGGCGCATTTTCCTACGCAACTTCTTTGTGCGCCTCAATGAGGATACAACTGGCAATTTTTCCATCCTCAATCTTCTTAAGTCAGAACCTGAAACCTCTGCCGACACTGCCGAAAGCACCCTGCCAAAGCTCATTTTTGATGAAATCGCTTTAGATTCTGCCCAAATCATTTGGCTTCGTGCGCGTGCAGCACCTGCTACTCGTGACTCTATTGTCTATGACTACTGGAATATCACCAATCTTAACTTGCTCTGCTATTTTGAATACAGCAACGATGTTCTTTCCCTCATTTTGCGCAAACTGCAGTTTGAAGAGCCTCACAAACATCTGGTTCTGCGTCATGCCTCAGGCTTTTTTATGGTTACTGACGAGCGGGTAGAAGTGTTAGGGTTAAGAGTAGAAACTGCCGCCTCACGCCTTGCTTGCCATGCTTCACTTAGCGGCATTAACATCTTTGCTCCGATTACACAAGCCGCTATTGAAAAAACTCGTTTCATGATCGATTTAGATGCCTCATGCATTGTGCCTACAGAGTTTCAAGCAATTGTTCCTGATGTGCCTCTGCCTGCTGGTGAATTTGGCGCCCTAATTGAAGCACGCGGTTGGCTCAACAATTTCACTCTTTCACCAAGCTATGTGCGCACGCCACAAAGTTTGCTCAATCTCTCTGGTGAAGTGGTTGGCATTTTTTCACTTGAATCGCTTTGGATAAATATACTGGTTCGCGATTCCTATCTCTCTGTGCCTGAACTGTCAGAGCTTCTGAAGCTAGAAGGTCTGCGACCTTATCGCGGGTTGGGCACCATTGAACTTGAAGGCCGATACCGTGGCACAATAGACAATTTCAAAGCTGAACTGGCTGCTGCTTCGAACGCAGGTATTCTGAATGCCAACTTAGAGATGAGTTTTAGACCGGGCTACCCAGTTCGCTATATTGGCGACATAAGCTTGCAGCGTCTTAATCTTGCCACAGTGCTGAGTGATTCTTCCATGCAGAGCAACATCAATTTCAGCGGTGAAGTCATCGGCGAAGGGACAGACTTTCTACGGCTGCGTGATGTCAAGACACGTATCAACGGCAGGTTCGACTCTTCTTCCTTCGGCTCTCGCCATATTTCTTCAGCTACACTCAATCTTAACATCGCCCAGCAGAAAGCTGTGGGCGGACTGCACATTCGCTCTGGGGAACAGGAACTGCACTTCAATGGCGAACTGGACCTGCGCCAAAAAGAACCTCGCTACAAGGGTCGCGCCGAGCTAGTGCAAGTTGACCTCAGCCAGTGGGTTGATGATGATAGCCTTACCACATACCTGAACATGACCTGCGAATTAGATGGCGAAAGTTTTGACCTCAGCAAAATCAGTGGCAATTTCAAAATCACATTCGATTCTTCACATGTTGGCAAGCTCTACATTCTTTCAGGTACAGAAGCCTCGCTGTCGCTTTTCCAGAGCGATAGCCTTTCGCGCATTTCTTTGGAGAGCAACGTAGCCAATTTTGAAGCGGAAGGGCAGTTCAACCTTCCTACACTGCTGAAGTTACTGTCTCTGCAGAGTGCTGTAGTCAGTGAAGAAGTTCTTAAGAACAACATTTTCCGCAGTCCCGCTCAGCAAAAACGCTATGAGCGCATCATGGCTCGCTCCGACAAGATTTTCAGGGATTTGCAGAAAAGCTCACGCCGCAAGCGAGCACCCGACGAAGCAGAAGAAGGGAGCATCACTGATTCTTTGCTGGCTCTTCCCAGTCTTCAAGTTCGCTATAAACTTCGTTTCAAGAGTCTTTCAGATATTACGCTGGTGCTGCAATCTGGCTACTTCAATGCGATTGGCGAGCTTTCAGGCTACTTGGAAAGCCAGCCGAACTTTTGCCGCTTTAGTGCAAACTTAACGATTGATTCTCTGCGCTTTTCTAACATTCTTGCCGCACGTCGGCTAAACGTCTCACTTGACTACATCGATAACCTGAAACCAGATTCGTCTCAAGCTCGCACTTTTCATCACCTCGGCGGCACGCTCATTGCCAATGTATTCCGCATGAAAGTGAGCAATCAGCGCTTTGTTAAAACCTCCCTAGTCGCTAAGTATTCACCGAGTAACCTTAATCTTAACTTGCGCACAACCAATCAGAACATTCGCGGGCTTTTTGACTTGGATACCGATATTCGCGTCATCAATGATAGTTATGTCATCTCTTTACGCGATGCCACTTTTGCTACGCAAAATTATTTCTGGCAAAATGATAGCAGAGCCCAAATCCTTATCAGCCGCGAACTTACCAAATTTGAAAACTTCAGTTTCAGCAATGCTGAGCAAGAAATTACACTGCGCGGGCAATTCTCACTTTCAGGTCGTAGTGAGCTTGCATTCACCATCAAGGATTTTTCGCTTGCCGATATTCGTCAGTTCTTGTTTGATTCTCCCAACGTCCAACTCGGTGGTCTGCTCAATCTCTCTGTGGTTGCCACAGGCAATTTCACTGCACCTGAAGTTAAGCTAAGTGCCACGCTTGATAACTTCTTCTACGAGACGATTGACATCGGACACTTTGAACTTGCTGGTAAGTATCTCGATACGGAGAAGTCTTTTACTTTCGAGCTTCATGCCAACACCGATACGGCTCGCTACCAATTGCTCAAGCTACCGCTCAAGCCTTACACCCACATCACTGGAGAGGGGCGCATTCCGCTTGACCTTTCACCCAATGCTGAAGAACGCCTGCCAAAACGAGAGCGCCTTTTTGTGCAAATCGTCTGTCCAAACATCAGTCCCGCCTTTTTGGAATTTGCTGCGCCTTTGCGAAATACCTTTGGCGAAATCAGTGCACGTGCAACGCTTTCTGGATTTTTCCCTCACCCGAAGTTAGATGTCTTACTTCGGGTTAAAAATCTGCATACAACTGCTATTGCCTCTAATGTGGAGTATATTATCAACGGCAGTGCAGCGCTTACACCCAGTCTTGTAAGTTGGCAAGGTGTGGAAATGCGAGATAGGCAAGGTGGAGTATTGGTCACCAGCGGGTCTGTGCAAATGTCCGATTTCGATGTTCAGCGATTTGATATTCGATTGAGTTTTTCGAAGCTTTTGCTCTACAATAAGTCTGCAGGCAGAAGTGAAGAGCTTTTGGGGAGATTGGTTGCCAGTTCAGATGAGTTGCGTTTTTCGGGCACACTTGCTGAGCCGATGCTCTCTGGCTCTCTGCGTCTCGATAATGGTCGGCTTACGCAGTTTCGTTCAGGGTCTAGCAAAGGCTCGCAGATTGTGGAAGCTTCTCGCTTTATTACGACCATCGTTGAAGCTGATACTTCTCTTGAAGCCCGCTTGCGACGCAATCCTACACTTAATTTGACGCTCGATGAAGAATTTGAACTTTCTGAGACAGCTCGTGCCATTCGCTCTGCATATAAACCGTCTTTTGTCGATGCGCTGTCCATGTCGCTTCGCGTCTCGACGGTTCAACCGCTGGTTTATACGCTGGTATTTGACCGATTCTTGGGCGAACAACTAGATGCAACGATTGAGGATATGGCAATTACCATCAATAAGCGCCGCTTAAATTATCGTGTGTTTGGTTCAGCCAGTATTACATCAGGACGATATAACTTTTACGGCGTCGCCTTCGATATTGAGCCAGGCGCTACGATGAAATGGTTTGGTGGCGGCTTAACCGATGCCGTGCTTGACATTTTTGCTCGTCATTCACTTCGTGTGCTATCACGAACCCGCAACGAGTTTGAAACTATTGTCTTGCGCCCACACATTGCTGGCACGGTAGAAGATACCCGCATTGAGATTGGCTATTTTCTCAACGAGCGATTCTACAAGGCTCCCAACACGAGCCTCGTTGGAGAAGAAGACCCTAACGCTGTTTTGAATTTTGTAACGCTACTGACCGCTCGTCAATGGTATGCTCCTCCGGGTAGCGCTACGAGCACACTTTCCAGCGAGATGCTAACTGGCGCAGGCTTATCTGCTGGCGCTGGCTTGCTTTCTACGCAAGTTACACGACTTGCTTCAGCCATTCAGGGCGTGCAAGCTATCAACATTGATTTTGCACGCGACCGTAGCGGACAAGTTGCAGGCGTCGATTTTTCGTTTGAATATGCTGTTCCGGGCACAGACGGCCGACTGGTCATTACTGGTTCAGGTTCCACTGCTGCCATCGACTCACTGGGTCGCAGTAGCAACGCCATTAGTAATATGCAACGCTTGGAATATCGTATCAGCCGCAATTTGGTCTTGGAAGCTTTTCGCAATTTTGGTCCTAATAATTTCAACCTGTTTAATAACTCAATTGCGGAACTGTGGGGAATTGGCATCTCATACCGTGAAAGTTTTCACACTTGGGGCGAATTGGGCATGCGTTGGAGCGCATATCTTGATGCTTTTCGCCGATGGATATCTGGTAGCTCGGCTCACAAGAGCGACAGCGCGCAGCACACTGATAGCACTGCACTGCCAAGTGCTATCTCCCGCATCTCTCTGCCCAATCTCAACTCTGCGTTGCCTGCCCCTAGTGGCAAGAAGTTACCTATTTCAGACACTGATACTAGCAGCGCCCTGCTACCAATAGACTCGAGCGCTGTGCTACGTCGTCGTTCTAAATAACTTATCTACTGCATCACACTTGACGAAAGAATGTTTAACTCGCTCTCATGAAGAAACACGCGAACTTGCACGTCAGTTTGCTACAACACTTCAACCCGGTGATATTGTGGCGCTAATTGGCGAACTGGGTGCAGGCAAAACTGAATTTACGCGTGGCATTGCCGATGTCTTTAATGTCGAGGTCGACATTACAAGTCCGACCTTCTCACTACTCAATATCTATGTCGGAAGTGTGCGAGGCAGGCCCGTAGAAATCTACCATTTCGATTGGTATCGCATCAACGATGCAGAAGAGCTGTATAACATCGGCTTTGAAGAGTATTTCTATGGCGAAGGGGTTTGTATCGTGGAGTGGGCTGACCGCTTCCCTAAGCTAATTCCTAAACATGCACGGCAGGTTAGAATTGAAACTGTAGGTGACACTGAACGCCGCATCGTGATTGAAGGTGGATTACCAATTGCGCGTGCTACTTCTTTTTGGCGTCAGTAAACGCTCTGCACAGTTCGTGGTAGAGCCTTTAAGAGCCGCAGGCGATTGCTCTTTAAGCGCAAACGCACTACTGCTGTTACTTCTGAGCCTGCAGGAATTTCCCCTATGGTCGGCGTATCGAGCAGGCGGAACTCTGCTACGGTGTGATTAGGCTCCAACGATTGTCTCTCGACCCTACATTGCCAAAGACGGTCTTGATACAAAATCCATGCTCGGTCGATAGCTATGGCTGGCATGCGGTTACCTTCTCCCACGAGCCGAAGTACCCCCAAAAGATGCTTTTTTGAGGCACTACCTACGGTCGGCATGTGGTCATACCATAGTTCAGCAGTTAAGCTCACCTTCACTCCGTGAAGTGTTACTGCCAAGGGCGCTTTTTCCAAACGACTTCTCGAATATGGGATTGATTGTGCCTGTACCTCAGGCCAGATAACACTTATACTAATCAGCAGTGCTATGCAAAAATATCTTGGTGTGCATGTCATTTGTGCATTGTGTGGTCAGCACTTTATTGCGCTTTTATGCAGACTGCGGTCATATCATCATATTGTTGTTCCTCTGACTGGAATGCCTTGACAGCCTGCAGCACAGCCTGCAAAATGTGTGATGCACCTTCCTTGCGATGCTCCACTAACAATTTTTCCAAGCGTGCCTCACTAAACTGCTCATGCTCACGATTCATGGCTTCAGTAATACCATCGGTGTAAAGAAAAAGCACGTCGCCAGCTTGTAGCAGATGATGCTCTGTCTGATACGGTGTTAAGGTTGGAACAACTCCCAGAATTACTCCTCCTTTTTTGAGCGTGGTGTATGTGCCGTCAGCATGCACCAAATATGGCGGGTTATGTCCAGCATTGACAGATACGAACTCGCGTGTCTTAAAGTTTAGAATTCCGCAAAAGAACGTGGCAAACTTATCGGCTGGTGTATTTTCATACATGATGGTATTGATTTTTCCCACCACCTTTGAAAGATTGAAGGTTTGAGGATGATAGGAGAGCAGGTAGGCTTTGATGGAAGCCTGCAAGTTTGCCATCAGCAGTGCCGCTGGAATGCCTTTGCCAGTTACATCAGCGATGGCAATGAAGAGATGCTCATCATCCAGCATCATCACATCGTAGTAATCGCCACTGACTTGCAAGGTTGGGATATTGATGGCTGCGATGTCATAGTTTGACATCACTGGTAGCTTTTGTGGCAAGAGTGCGGCTTGAATTTCGCGTGCAACTTGCAGTTCCTTTTCAATAGCCTGCTTTTTGAGCATTTCTTCAAACAGCCGTTGCTGCTCGAGTGCGTTTGCCGCCTGTGATGCTGCCAGTGCCATAAAGTCGAGGTCGGAGCTGGAAAACATGGTCTCACTGTAGCGCGCACTGGTCAGGAGCAATCCAAGCGTATCTTCGCCAGCACGTAGCGGTACGGCTATCCGCATTTCAGCGTCGTACAGTTCTGGATAGTGCTCACGTTTGAGTTTGACTGGTGTGCTTTCCATGAACAGCCGTTGCAACTCTGCCTCTGGTAATGGCGGCGACTCCATGCCTTGACACACTTCTGCACGAATCTTGCCATTGTGCCGCACATAAACAGCACAACTTTTAATGAGCATCTGCCCTGCTACAGAACGCAGCAACAGACGCAAAATATCGGTGCGACTCATGCTGACATTATACTCTTTTGCTAGCTCAAGCAAGGTCCGCAGCTTTTGTACAGATTGATCCAGTGAGCGGCTCTGCTGGCGCAGTTCAAGCAGTGTGTAGGCATTCTCAATGGCAATGACAGCAAGCGAGACAAATGACTCAATAAATTTTTTTTCTGCTTCCGAAAATGGCGCCTTGTTAAGTTTCTCACCAAGCCCCAAGTAGCCCAGCTCTCGCTTTGGAGAAATCATGGGGAAAAGTGTCAGTCGAAACTGCTCAGCGAAGGCGTCCTTGTCGTAAAAGGTCTCTGGTGCACCAGTAAGTCCACGGGCAAGCTCTACACGGTAAACTTTCTCCAAGTTTTCCTGATACGATTCGCTGATGATGCAGGCACGAGTAAGCAGTAGCTTACCCATGACCGTTCTCAAAATATGCGAGAGAATAAACTGTAAATTGTCTGACGAGTTAAGAATTTTGCTTGTCTCAAGCAGTGAATTCAAGTCGAACTGGAACACAGTGGCGCTGTTGCCCTGCGTGGAAGGCTCTGGTGAAGATTGAGAGTGCACATCTGACATCTTTCCTACCGTTTATGGTAAGATAGCTCTTAGTAGGCAAAAACCGTGCACTTATGCGTCAGAATTGGGAAGGTGTTTGGTAAGCGTTAAGCGGTTGTGTGAACCGTGTGCAGCGTATTCAATTTCATCGACCAAAAGCCGAATGAGCTTGATGCCCAAGCCGCCACGATGACGTTCTTCAAAGTATTTTTTCATGTCGGGTGTTACATGCTTGCGTAGGTCGTAGCTTTTGCCCTCGTCATCAATCATGACCGCAAAGGATTTGCCGTTGGTCTCGATTGCAATGTGAATCTTATGTGTAGGGTCGCTGTTGTAGCCGTGACAGATGACATTGGTGCAGGCTTCGTCTGTGGCTAAGACAATTTTTTCAGCCTCGCTTGGCGGAAAGCCAAATTTCAGTGCCGCTTCTCGCACAAATTGGCGTGCACGCTCCAGTTCCCCAGTCCGACTCTGTATGGTCAGCGTTGCTCGTATCTTGTCTGACATCACTACAGAAGGATTATGGCGCTGCAGAAGCTTTGAATTTTTCAATTGCTTCTTTTTCGTCGCTGTAGATCTCGTAGAGCATTGGAAACCCTAATAGGTCAAATATCTGATAGATTTTCTCGGGCATATTGGAAAATTTGATGTCCCCACCTTTGCTGCGAACCTCATCAATAAATGCCATGAACACTCCCAATCCTGCGCTGGAAATGTAGTTAAGTTTTGAGAAGTTCATAATGAGATTGTAGCGCTGATTTTGAATCAGCTCTTGAATGGCACGTTCAAGTTGTACGGATGTGTGTGCATCTAAGTCACCTGAAAGGTCTACAATCGTTACAGACTCCACGGCTCGCGTGCTTGCTGAAAACGATGCCATGCTAATTTGCTCGGTTGTGTTAGTTGCGTCCCATGCTCAATTGCGCCTGACAGCGTGCTAAAGAGCTTGGGTGAATATAGGGAGTGTTTGACCACTTTTTCTACGTCTGCTTATCGAAAAGGTTTCATGTACCTGTGGCACAGCGTTTGACCACAAGAATCGTTAAGTCATCCCTGATACTTCCTTGCTCTCCAGCAAACGCATTGACGGCTTCAAAGAGTGCTTTCTTAATCTCGGTCGCAGACTGTTGCCGCATTTGGCTTAACACCTGCAACAGGCGCTCGAACCCAAACTGTTCATCGTTTGCATTGACTGCCTCAATGAGACCATCGGTGTAGAAGACCACAACATCGCCGGGCTGCAATGCTCGTTCCACTTCGCAGATGACTTTGTTGAATGTTTGCCCCCTATCTAAGCCTAAAGCTAAACCCTGCAGCCTGACAATTTCTGCCCCGTTTTCCTTCAGGTGCACCATTGGGCAGTGCCCTGCATTGGAAATTCGCATAGTATGCCGCTCCGTATCAAAAATAGCGTAGAGCGCACTGACAAACGACTTTCTATCCAGACTGCGTGATAGGGTTTCGTTAGCATGCTTGAGCAGTTCAGCTGGACTGTTTGGGTATAGCCTGCAGAGCGATTGAAAGATGCCTTTGAGTTCAGCCATGTAAAACGCCGCCGATGTACCTTTGCCTGAAACATCTGCAATCATCACACCAAATTTGCTGGCATGGCTATTTCTCTGCTCAAGCAGCATGTAGTCGTAAAAATCGCCTCCAACTTCAAATGCTGGATACGATACGCTATCCATTTCATAGCCTTGCACTGCCAGCGGCGCACTTGGCAACAGTCGCAACTGAATCTTTTGTGCCACTGCCAGTTCCTGCTGCATGCGCTCCTTGTCAATGACCTCGCGAATCAAGCGCGAGTTTTGCACCGCAATGGCAGCTTGGTCAGCAAAAGTTGTAATAAGCTCAATATCATCTTTGATGAAGCCATACTCCACATCCTTTGCAACGGTGAGCACGCCAATGAGATTGGCACGTGAGATGAGCGGCACAGACAGCGTAGAGACGATTTTTTCTTCTTCAGCACTGCGTCTTCTCCTCAAACGCCGCGTCCATAGCTTGAGAGGCGCTTTCTCTTTGACAATGCGCTTGTCAGTTGCTACATCATCGACACGAATCTGACGAGGGTTACGTAGCATTTCTTCCCATATAAAACTGGCTTTTTCAGCAAACTCGTGTAGGTTCTTCTCAGAGATATTTTGCCGCACAACCGTCTTGAAGAATCCTTTGCTTGTCTTCCACTGCAAGTTAGGCAGGCGTCCGGCTGTGTCAGCATCCACTGCCTTTGAATCAAAGGGCTGATAGATGTCGAACCAACCGCAAGCGGATTTGCCTGCTACCCCACATGCATAGCCAACTAAAGATGAATAGATTTTTTCTTCATCGAAGACTTCGGCGGCAAAACGGCTCATGGCATAGAGATTTCTCACTTCCGAGGTTTTGCGCTCCAACGCCTCAGAGGTTGGCAAGTATGCAAGCAAGCTGAAGAATGTGGTCAGCAGATACAGTGTCAGAAACCCTGATACGCTTATCAAAAAGTTGCCGACCACGCTACTGTATGCTTCCAAATGTTCAGAAGTATCCGATAGTCCTAATACCGCCAACTCGCCTACCATGCCCAGCACAAGAAATAGTGCACGGATTTTGTCATCGCGGCTCAATGGCAACACCCATGAGAGCCGAAATGCATTGACCAGCATCATAACCGCAGCAAGTAGCGAGACTATCACGGTCATAAACCCATCATTCGATTCGCCGGGTAAGTTTCCTAACTCTGCCATGGCTTTGACCAACAGCAATGCGACCATCGCCAAAAAGTTTGACTGCGTATTTTTTGTGCGGCGAAATAAAATCAGCCTTTCCAGCAACACCAGTGCTGCAAGTAGCACTGCTCCTAAAAAGATGGTTACCAGATGCGTCTTGAAGACTGCTTGCAGAGACTGTGCGCGCAACACTTCCGTAGATGGCATGATGTCGTAGTTTGATTTTGGCGCAACCCAATTGGTTAGCACCATTGCCAACGCCAGCAGTCCCAGCGATACAAACCCTTGCCAGAAAGCGTTGACAGGCTCTATCCAGATTTGTGAATCTGGGGCAGCGCTATGCTTGATGCGATTGCGAATAATGATGTAGAGGGCTCCAAATGCAACAGTTGCAAGCACATCCTTGAGAATATATGGCTCGCTTGAAAGCATGAGGGCTTGCTGTGCATAGAATAGGGCAATGTCAATAATCAGCAAAAGTGCTTCACAGGTTAGGGCTAATGCCGAAAGAAAGTATATTAGCCGTGATGAACTTTGCATAGCGCTGAATATACACTCTATTGCATAAATTCTTTGTGCAACGCCTCGCCTGCAAGAAGTGTTAGAATTGCGTCACAGGCTTTCTCAACCTTAATTACCTGTCTGACTATGCAACTTGCCAAAATTAAACGCTATCGGGATAATGCCTTAGAACTCACGTGGAGCAACGGTCAAGTGACTTACATTACGCTTCAGAAATTGCGTGATGAATGTCCTTGCGCCAACTGCAAGGGCGAAACTGTGCTATTTGAAAGCTATCAGCCGACCAAACTGAAAGTGTTTGTGCCGGGCATGTATGACCTCAAAAAAATTGAGGTTGTGGGCAACTACTCCATTCAACCGCATTGGGGCGATGGGCATCAGACGGGTCTCTACACTTTTGATTATTTGCATAAACTTTCTTCGCCAGTTGCCCCTGAGTAACCCCCTACGCCCGCTTTGCCGCTTTGATTGCATGCGTGCTCAACTTCTTGTATCTTTCTGCAGATTGAGTCACATTTAGTTCAACATTAGAAAGGAGAAGTTTATGCCTCAGCATTCAGCATCTCATGCACGCATGCTCTCGCAAGAGGAACAAAAACGGTTAGCACGCATCATCCAAGCCGGAAAAGATTTGCTCTCAAAACTGCTTACTAATCAAGCCGAGCTTCACTCGCTGCTGAATGGTTTGAACGGCGGCTATGTTGCTCCGCAATTCGGTGGCGATGTCATCCGCGATGGTGCGCGCGTGCTACCAACTGGTCGTAACATCCATGCTATGGACCCATGGCGTGTTCCTTCGGAATTAGCTATGCAGCGTGGGCAACAGATTGCACAAAAACTGCTTGCCGCTCACTGCAACTCCGCCAGCAAGTTTCCTGAAACAGTGGCACAAGTGCTCTGGGGCATGGATACCATCAAAACCAAAGGCGAGCCCATTGCTATCGTCTTAGCTCTGATAGGCGCACGCCCTGAAAAAGATGCTCATGGCAAAATTTCTGCCTACAAACTTATACCACTGTCTGAACTGGGGCGTCCCCGCATTGATGTGCTCATGATGGCTTCTGGCATTTTCCGCGATACCTTTGCCATGCAAATTGATTTCTTAGACAGGCTGGTCAAAGATGCTGCCCAAGCCGATGAGGCTCCAGAAATGAACTTCATCAAAAAGCATGTTGAGGAAATTATAGCAGAAAAGCATGTAAGCTTCGAAGATGCTACAGCGCGAATTTTCACCCAACGTCCCGGCGACTATGGCAACTATGTCGATGACATGATTGAAAGCAGTTCTTGGCAAGATGAAAATGAACTGGGTGAGATGTTCTTCAAGCGTAATGCCTATGCTTATGGCGGTACGAAGAAAGGCAAACTCTGTGCCGCAGTCTTAGATTCTTTGCTGACCAAGGTCGAGCACATCTCGCAAGAAATTGATTCAGTGGAGTACGGTATTACCGACCATCAACACTACTTTGCAGAGTCTGGCGCCATGCGTCAGGCAGTGGCTAAGCGCACAGGCAAGCAAGTCCAAGTCAGCTACATTGAGTCTTTCACCGCTGAGACCACGGTACGCAGTTTGGAATCTACTTTGCGTATGGAAGCTCGCACCAAACTGCTCAATCCGAAGTGGTATGAGACCATGCTCAAGCATCAAGCCAGCGGTGCTGCCGAAATCTCTAGTCGCTTCACCTACCTTTTGGGCTGGTCAGCCACAGCAAAAGCTGTCGATAAATGGGTCTTCGATGAATCTGCCAAAACTTACCTTCTTGATGAACAGATGCGCAACCGCTTGATGAGTCTCAACCCTGCCGCTCTCAAAAATATGGCTGGGCGCTTGCTCGAGGCGGCTGGACGCGGGTTGTGGCAAGCCGATGCCGACACACTTGCTCAGTTGCGCGATTTATACGCCGACTTGGAAGACCGTCTCGAGGGACTTGTTACCTCGTCATGAAAATAACCTGAGCTCCAGAACTTATACGAGGTATTTTGCGTTATCTTGCTGCTTCTTGAGCACGCTCATGCACTTCTGCTGACATTTCTTTGCTTAAAGACTATTCTTGCCTAAAACTTACGGCACCATGTTGTTCAAAGAGCAAGTTCAGCGCTACTTTGAATCCTTACAGGATCATATTTCAGCCTCGCTTGAAGCTCTCGATGGCAAAGCCCGTTTCATTGAGGATGTGTGGGAACATCACACGGGGGGCGGCGGCAAGACACGCATCATCCAAAATGGTGCAGTTTTTGAAAAAGGCGGGGTGAATTTCTCTGCTGTCTGGGGACTTTTGCCAGAGAAGATGGCCGCTAAAATGAATACCGATGTCACACCATACTTTGCCACTGGGGTTTCTGTAGTCATTCACCCTTACTCGCCAATGATTCCCACCGTGCATTGCAACTACCGATACTTTGAGCAATATCATCCCGATGGCTCTGTGAAAACGGCATGGTTTGGTGGCGGTGCTGACCTTACGCCTTACTACCCCTTTCTCGAGGATATCCAACACTTTCATCGTGTTCATAAAGCCGCTTGCGACAAGCACCACCCTGACTTTTATCCCAAGTTCAAGGCATGGTGCGATGAATACTTCTTTATTGCGCATCGCAATGAGACACGCGGCGTTGGCGGCATTTTTTTCGACTATCTCAAAGAAAACTTGAGTGCCACATTTGAGTTCGTCAAATCCTGTGGCGATGCTTTTACGCAAGCATATATCCCCATCGTAGAGCGGCGGCGGCATGAGCCCTTTGGTGAGAAGGAAAAACACTTTCAACGCCTGCGGCGCGGTCGTTATGTGGAGTTTAACTTGGTCTATGACCGTGGTACACTTTTTGGACTTGAAACACGCGGTCGTGTTGAGTCAATCTTGATGTCACTTCCTAAGGAAGCCGCATGGGAATACAACTATACACCGCCGCCAGACTCACGCGAAGCCGTGCTTCTGCGCTGTCTCAAGCCTCGCGATTGGCTCAACGAGACCGCTCTGTGAGCGTGCATGTTTGATGCTTTTCATGCCTTTCCTCATTCCAAGCGCCCGTGAGAAATCCACTCATGGATGCTTCGCTTAGCATGACAAGACCGAAGATGTCATTCCGAGCGGTAGCGAGGAATCCAGCATGGATGCTTCACTTTGCTTCGCCCGGCACGACAACCCGTCGGCATTCTTTGTTACCACCCTGAAAGAATCTTGTTCAGCATATCATCGGCAATGGTTGTGATGGCGCGTGAAATCGCTTCCTGTTGAGCTTGGAAGTTACCGATTGGATAATCCTGTACACCGTTGAAATCTTGCTTGAAGAGGATTTTGTTTTTGACTAAGTCACGGTATGTGGCTGAAACGCGAATGGTAATGCGGTTTTGTGTGGCGCGTTCGGTCTGCCCGCCAATCACGCTTGGCACATCTGAGTAGGCTGTGACCACAGCTTCAATGATGGAGTTAGCTTGCGCGCGCGATTGCTCGATAATCAGCGGACTTTGTGTTTGCACACGCTTGGTTAGCTCTTGTGTCAGGCGCTCACGCAAGTTAGGCACACCGCTACGTGATTCATCATTGAAAATAGGAATTGCAATCGTTTTGATATGAGGCGGTAAGGCAGCACCTGTGAAAGAATAGCAGCCAAAGCTACTCAGCGTAAAAAGTAGCCACAGGACTTTTGTGCCCATGTGTATTAGTATTCTTCTCGGTTGATTTTTCCAAGCCATTTTCGGAAAGGATAGGTCAGTAGCAATACTCTGGCTCGACTCGGACTTAGTGCTGAAAGAAATAGCCCAGTTTTGCCGTCGCTCCATTGGCTTGCCATTTTGGTAGCCAGTTCAGCTGCCACGCTGGGTGGCTGTGCAAAAATATCTTGAATGGTGCGAAAGCGTTCCAATCGCTTTTGCATTTCAGGCGTAGGATGGCGCGTACCTAAAATTTCAGTGCGCACCATGCCTGGGTTGAGCAGCATGATTTCTATGCCAGTATCTTTGTACTCCTCCGCCAGCGAAAATGTCAGGCGCTTGATAGCGGCTTTTGTGGCAGCATATGCGCTTATGCATGCCGTGCTATCAAACTTCTTCTCACTTGAGCCTGCTCCTGCCATGTTAATAATCTTTCCGTGCCCCTGCTTTAGAAAATAGGTCAATGCCGCTCGGCAACCATGATATGTGCCCTTGAGATTGACCTCGATAGGCTCATACCATGCTTCAGGTGGCGCATCTACGATTTTTCGGTAAGGTTCTGCCACACCAGCGTTGTTTATCCACACATCGAGCTTGCCAAATTGCTCCAATGCAAATTTTAACAATTCTTCTACTTCGCCATAGCAAGCCACGTTGCAGGTTTTACCGCGCACATTAGGCGACTGTAGGACTTTGAGCGCTTCTTGCAAATTTGATTGGCTACGCGAGGAAATTACTACCTGAGCTCCTTCCTCTAAGAATTTCTGCGCAATAGCTTTGCCAATGCCTTTCGTCGAGCCCGTAATGACGGCAACTTTCCCCTCAAGGCGTTTCATGTATCTGTAACTTAGGAAGTGTGATTGACTGACCTACTTTAGCCTCTGATGTCAGGTTGCCACCTTGCTTGAACGGCCTACTAACCTTTGGACCAACGTCTTCAGATTTTCTTTGCTTCTGCAAACAGTGTTAGATAGCTCTCGTAACGCATGGGCGAAATGTCGCCATGCTCCACAGCGGCGCGCACCGCACAATCTGGTTCAGTAGTATGTGTGCAAGAAGAAAAGGTACAATTCGGTGCATATTTTCTAAACTCAACAAACAAATGCCTCAATTCCTCTTGGGCAATGCCTTCCAAACTGAACTCTCTTATGCCGGGCGTATCAATTACATATCCATACTCACCTGAGTGTGGCTCTGACACCACTAACATGATGGCATTGCTGGTAGTGTGAGCGCCTTTGCGTGTTTTTTCACTCAATTCTCCTGTTGGTAACGAACTACCTGTCAGCTGATTGATGAGCGTGGTTTTTCCAACGCCAGAGTGACCGCTCAATACAGATGTTTTGCCGATGAGCTTGCTACGCAATTGCTCTATGCCTTCGCCCGTCTTTGCTGAAATTGCAAGCGTATCGTAGCCCAGTTCATTGTATAGCTTCAATAGCGACGGTGCAAGATGCTCAGCATCCAAATCAACTTTGTTTAGCACAAGCAGGGCAGCTAGTCGCTCAAATTCTGCAAACGCAAGGTATCGGTCAACAAGCTTTGGTCGGAAGGGTGGGTCGGTGATAGATGTTACAATTACGAGTTGGTCAATGTTGCTGGCGATAACATGTTCGGTTTCGCCGCTGCGGTTGCGTCGTCGTTCTCTGTTGCGTGAAAGTACGCTGCGACGTTTTTCTACAAAAGTAATGATACCGTTATGCAGAGCTACATCATTACGCTCTTCCAACGGTCGGAAGCGCACCCTATCGCCAACCACTGCCAGCGTAGAGTTCGGATTCTCGCTGAGCGTGGTACGAAGAGTTTTGCAGGTGTAAGTCTCTCCTTGTGGCGTATGCACAAGGTAATAAGGTCCCTGCACTCCGTAGATTACCCCGTGCCAATCATTTTCGTCAAATGTTACGAAGTTTTTTCGACGTAGTGGTGGACTGAGCTTCTTTGCCATACTAGTGCGCAACTAACCAATTTTCTCCAATCCCAACTTCCACAGCTACAGGTACAGTCTTGAGCCCAGCACGCTGTGCCGCCTCTATCATCTGCTTTTTTACTATTGCCGATAGCACATCGAGTTCTGCCTTCGGCGCATCGAAGAGCAGTTCATCGTGAACTTGCAATACCATTTTGGACTCCAATTTTTCTGAGCGAATTTGCTCATCGATTTGAATCATTGCCAGTTTAATCATGTCTGCGGCTGTGCCTTGAATCGGCGCATTGATGGCAGCACGCTCTGCCGCATTTCGGATAGAAAAGCTCTTATGCTTGATGTCTTTAAAATATCGACGACGCCCCAATGCAGTTTCAACATAACCCTGCGTTCTAGCCTGCTCCAAGACCCGTGAGAGAAATTCAAAAATTTTGGGATACTTGGCTTTGTAATTTTCAATGATGGCTTTAGCTTCGCTCTGGCTAATATCCAATCGCTGTGCTAAACCGAACGGTTGAATGCCATAGAGCACACCAAAATTGACTTCCTTTGCCTTGCGACGCATCTCTGGCGTAATGTTTTGCGTCTCAAAAATCACCTTTGCCGTTGCACTGTGAATATCTTCACCATTCTTGAAGGCACGCTGCATAGTTTCATCCCCTGACAGCTCTGCCGCAATACGCAATTCAATCTGGGAATAATCTGCCGAAAGTAGCATGTAATCGGGGCGACTGGCCACGAATGCTCGGCGGATTTGTCTACCAATCGGCGTACGAATAGGAATGTTTTGCAAGTTTGGGTTCGAAGAAGATAGCCGCCCTGTTGCTACCACACTCTGATTGAACGAGGTATGCACTTTGCCCGTTTTCTTGCGAATCAGCGACGGCAGTGCATCCACATAGGTGGATTTTAACTTTTGTAGGCTACGGTACTCCAAAATTTTTCCTGCAATCGGAAATTCTTCCGCCAATTCTTCCAAGACTTTTACATCGGTAGAGTAGCCCGTTTTGGTGCGTCTTTTAACGGGAAGTTTCATTTTCTCAAACAGCACCTGCGCAATTTGCTTGGGCGAATCGATGTTGAAGATTTCTCCAGCAGCAGCATAGACTGCTTGCGCCGCTTCTTGAATAGCCACATCTAAGGTTTTTGAAAGCTCGCTTAACACACTGGTATCGATTGCAACCCCAGCATACTCCATTTCAGCCAGTATCCGCAGCAGTGGAAATTCAATTGCTGTGCAAATGTTCATCAAAGCTGGCTCGTGCGATAGCTTTCCATGAAGTATGCTCTTGAGTTGCAATGCCATATCTGCATCTTGGCAAGCATAATTTTTGAGGTCTTCAATGGGCACTTCCTCGATTCTCTTCTGCAGTCTTCCTCTTCCCACAAGGTCGGTGTAGCGCACAGTGCGCAACTTTAGGTATTCGGCGACCATGTCGTCTAAGTTATGCGGCTCATCTGGATTGAGTACATAGCTTGCCAGCATGGTATCGAAATATGGCGGTGCCAGCGTGATATCGTAGTTTTTCAGCACGGTGTAGTCATACTTGAGATTCTGCCCGACTTTGCAAATGTTAGGATTTTCTAAAATCGGCTTCAGGCGCTGCAAGGCTTCTTGCATTGAGAGTGTATGGCGAAAATCTATAGCATAAGCTTCGCACGCTTTGACGGCAAAAGAAATGCAGACCAACTGCGCTTCCAAAGCATCCAGACTTGTGGTTTCTGTGTCAAGTGCAAACTCTTTAGTATGCTCAAGTTTTTGTAGTAATTCTGTTAGCCCTTCTGGTGTGTTGATGAGTGTGTAGTTTCCTACAGACTGCGGTGTCGGCAATTGGCTGGTATAGTCTTCCCCAATGTTTGCCCCAAAATCAAATGAGATGTCATCGTCGGGGTCGGCTGCACGGTCTGCTTCTGCAAGCTGGCTACTGTCGTCTATTACGATGCTTTTGTCGCGTCTGAGGCGGGCAAGAAATTGCTTGAATTCTAATTCTTCTAGCACTGGTATCAGCAGCTCTGGCAACGGCGGTTTTCGCTCAAGTTCTTCAATAGCTATTTGAATTTGCAGGTCGGTTTTAATTGTTACAAGGAACCGACTGAGCTGCAGCTGGTCTTTTGCTTTCAGCAGGTTTTCGCGCAATTTTGTTTTTTTGATGAGGTGCGCATTCTGCAGTAACGCTTCTAAGGAGCCATACTCATTGAGAAGTGCTGCCGCTGTCTTAGGTCCCACTCCATCTACGCCAGGGATGTTGTCGGAGCTATCACCCATCAGCGCCAGCATGTCAATGATTTGCTCAGGATAGACGCCGTATTTTTCTTTGACTTCCTGACGACTATAGTGCTCAAATGCATCATCGTCTTTAGATGGTTTCAGAATGTGGATATGCTCATTGACAAGCTGCGCAAAATCTTTGTCTGGCGTGACAAGAAAGATGTCGCACTCGGTCTCAAATTTTTTAGCCAGCGAACCCATGATGTCATCGGCTTCGTAGCCCGGCATCTGTACGGTCTTTACTCCGTAGCCTTCCACGATACTGTAGATTTTTTCAAGCTGCATTAAGAGGTCATCAGGCGGCAGTGGGCGATTAGCTTTGTATTCAGGATACTTTTCGTGTCGGAAAGTTTTTTCTTTACTATCGAAAGCAACGGCAATATAGTGCGGCGCATAATGTTCAATCAGTTTGATGAGGGTGTTGGTAAAACCAAATGCTGCACCGGTTGGAAACCCGGTTTTGGTTTGCATGCGTGCTGGCATGAGCGCATAGTAAGCACGATAGACAAGAGCCATACCATCGAGCAAAAACAAAGCCGGACGAGAGTATGGCGCGTTGTTAGGCATTTCAGTTACTTTGTCAGTTTCACACTTAGCGTGCCGTCATCTATGATGGTTAGCGGTGTGTTTAGGAAACCCGTTTCGGTAAGTGACTTGATTATGGCAATAGCATGATTTTGCACATCATAGACAAGGATAACCCGTCTCAATTTGCCGCGTGGGAATACTCTTGCCACGCTGCTCAAAACCACCGCTTTGTTCATCTATTCCAACTTCAACGATGGCACATATTCCTATAATTCCCTGAATGTTTATATGCCATAGGTCGGAAAATTGCCCAGTGAAGCTCCTGCATCAACGACGCTGTGAGCCAACTTATCAAGTTTCCACGATTTTCGTCCTAAAACATTTCCGTCTTGCACATGCTGTGCATCCTTGCCCTTTGCACCAACTAAGTCACAGTGTTTCTCGACGCTATTAATCACCTGTGCGGCATACTTGGAGTGCTCTTGATACGAGGCTTCAGAAAATCCCGAATGCAACGATAGCAATTTTCTTGTTACGGATTGTTTATTTCAGCTAGTCCTTTTTTCGGAGCGCATGCAATGTCTTGTTCAGCCAGTAGCACTTTAAGTGTTGATATGCAGCATTGGCATAGCGCTGACATGATTGTTATCTATACTCATTACTCTAAATTCCATCCTGCCATACAAATTTGTAGTGCAAAGGGGGCAGATAACCAAAGCATGAAAAGCGAGATGACAGAATGGACGCGGTTACAAGGTTTCAGCATTAGACCAGCGCCTTTTCGGTAGTGTTGTCGAAAAAGTGAACTCTAGTTACATCAATTACGCATTCAAATTCATCACTGAACTCGTGCGGCGTACGTGCGTCAAGACGTGCAACCAGATGTTTGGTCTCTTGTACTGTTGGCAGTTGCAGATAGACGAAAATCTCATTTCCCATTGGTTCAACTATCTCAAGGTGTAACTTTGCACGAGCCGCTACAGCAACTTTCTCTACTTCGTTGACATCATGAATATCCTCGGGGCGTATACCCATCGTGATGTCGGCACCGATATACGCTTTCAACTTGTCTGCAATGTTTTGGGGCAGGCGCACGTCCAGCATACCAGTTTTATCCCTGAAGCAAAGTGCGCCATTTTGATACAGCGACCCTTGAATAAAATTCATAGCTGGGCTACCGATAAACCCTGCTACGAACTTATTTGCAGGATTATTGTAGAGGTTAAGCGGTGTATCAACTTGCTGAATGACGCCTTTGTTCATCACCACAATTCGGTCTGCCATGGTCATTGCTTCCACTTGGTCGTGTGTGACATAAATCATCGTTGCGCCCAGCATGCGATGCAGTTTCGAGATTTCTGTACGTGTCTGTGCGCGTAGCTTGGCGTCAAGGTTCGAGAGCGGTTCATCAAAGAGAAAGACTTTCGGATTGCGCACGATTGCCCGCCCTAATGCTACGCGTTGGCGCTGCCCGCCCGACAGTGCCTTTGGCTTTCGGTCGAGATACTCCAGCAGTCCAATCGTCTTTGCCACCTCTATGACACGACGCTTGATTTCTTCTTTGGGTACGCGGCGCAACTGCAAGCCAAACGCCATGTTCTCAAACACCGTCATGTGCGGATACAGTGCATAATTTTGAAACACCATGGCAATGTCGCGGTCTTTGGGCGGAACATCGTTCATGCGCCGACCATCAATGAACAAGTCTCCACGCGAGATTTCCTCCAGCCCTGCAATCATTCTCAGCGTCGTCGACTTCCCACAGCCAGATGGACCAACCATTACGATAAACTCTCTGTCTGCAATACTTAGGTTGAAATCGTGCACGACTTTGATGCCCCCTTCGTAGATTTTCTCGACGTTTTTGAGTACGACAGTTGCCATGGCTTGACTAGGATGTTGAGTTGATAGAGAATTGGAAAAGGTGCAGTTGTATTGCTTTGGAATATAAGTATTGAGGCTGGCGACTACAAGGGTTAAAACTGTGGCTGAATCAGTAGCATGGCATTTAGGTTCGCTAGGGGGGAATACGCCACGCTACCGTGTGGGGTTAGCGTATGGATAACTTCGATTAGCTAAGCAGTAACCACGCTGCCATAATCACCAGAATGATGAGGCACTCCAGAATGTCTTTTTGAGAAATCGCAGCTTTGGAGCTTTGTTTTGATGCTTTATTCATACCCGTTCCTTCTCAATTTTAGATTTTTTGCCAACGAGATGATGGCTTTGGGTGTGTAGGGTAGCAATCGGCTTTAGCTTCACAAAGATAGGCTTTTTGTAGGATAGTCCCAAAATCTTTTTACTCGGCAAGCACCTGTTTGTAAAACTTTTCATACAGTGGAACGATGCAGGCGGTATCGTAGCGCAGGGCTGTTTCACGTGCGCAGTGTGCCATACGCGCATAAAGCGATGAATTGCTAAGCAGCTCAATTGCTCGTGCTGCCAGTGCTTCCACATCTGCTTTGGATACAGTATAGCCGTTATCACCATCCTTGATTAATTCAGGTAGACCGCCAACCCTGTAGGCTACAACTGGCACACTGCATGCCATTGCTTCAAGTGCCGCTAACCCAAAGGATTCCGTTTCACTTGCCATGAGCATTAGGTCGGAAATGGAGAGTAGCTCGACTACTGCTTCTTGCTTGCCCAAGAATCTGACCCGCTCAGTTATTCCCAACTCGCGCGATAGGTGCTCTGCCTCGGAGCGTTCAGGACCATCACCGACCAGTAGCAATCGGCTTGGCACTTTTTGTTGAATCAATGCAAATGCTCGAATCACATCCTTTACTCGTTTGACTGGGCGAAAGTTTGAGATGTGAATCAGGAGTTTCTCATCGGCTTTAGCAAATGCGGTGCGGTAATGCATGCAATCTCGGCGCACAAATTCTTTCGTATCCACAAAGTTTGGAATCACGACCACTTCTTTGAGTGGATGAAAATCTTGCATGGTCTTTTCTCGCAAATACTGCGACACTGCTGTGACGCCATCAGATTGATTGATGCCAAGTCGCACTGCGCCACTTAGGCTTGGGTCTATGCCAACCAGTGTAATATCGGTGCCATGCAGTGTGGTAATAATTTTCGTTGTTTTGCATACTCTTGTCAGTGTGGCTTGGTCACGCTGAATTTCGCGAGCAAGAAAGGCACTGATGGCATGGGGAATGGCGTAATGAACATGTAGCAAATCCAACTCTTCGTAGCACATCACTTCCGCCATTTTTGACGCCAGCGAAATCGAGTATGGCGGAAACTCAAAAAGCGGGTAGGTGCTGATTTCTACTTCATGATAGACGATGTTTTCTGAAAATTCACGCAAGCGAAATGGCAAGCTGTAGCTGATGAAATGCACCGTGTGTCCTTTTCCAGCCAATGCTTTACCAAGCTCCGTAGCCACTACGCCACTGCCGCCATATGTCGGATAGCAAGTTATGCCAATTTTCATGGCGTATTTATCGCCCGATGTGTTACAACTCTTCGGCTGCAATTTAACATTTGACGCAATTCTACAACTTGCACTGGCATGTTATCATTTCAAAAAATGGCAATTCATCCCAAACGCCCGTTTTCATGGCAGGTTTAGCACATCAAGTCGCACTGCTTTAGCATTTTTCTCAAATGACTCTCTGCCCTCAAATACCAGTTGTCTCAATTTGCCTTGCACAACAAACTGTGCCCGATTGTGAGTAAAAAGACTACGAAACTTCTCCTTCGTGAGCGTTGAGGTGTAGCGTGCTGTGTTTTCGGAACGCGTGGTAAACATCAATCTGAGTGAATCGCATACAATCGTTTTGCCTTCAACTTGAAAGAATGCGCGCTGAAGTGCGTAAATGTCAGGTGAAGGTGATTCTAATGTGAAGTTGCATGTAACGAGCATCGTATCGTTTTCGCGATATGTAAAATCAAGCTCGGCTCTTCCATCTTCACCTGTAAATTCAACGCTCCTAACGAAGTACATCAAGCCAAATTGCGTGGAAAAAGATTGAATTAGCATTGATGTCTTGCAAGCCGCAAGGCAATTAGCCAGAAGAAGCAAGCAGAGCAGCGTATATGAGTATTTCATTGTTCGCTGAAACAAAAAGGAATCGCCTCGTGAGCGATTCCTTCGCTTACCACAATGACCTTGAGTCCTATTCGCCTGTTACAATCACATTGTAGATTACAACAATGCCCAAATAATTGCTCGTCTGCATATCAACTGTCGAGACTTTGGTAATACCGGCGTTCTTTGCTGCCTTTTGAATACTGGCATCACCAAAGCCAATAATGCCGAGAATTATTGTGCTACTTGCTTGACCAACCTTTGGTCCGATAGGGTTGCTGGAAACCGCAACTGGCGTCACTATGGTACATGCACTCAACATAGCTGCAGTGAGGAGTGCAAAAAAGAACATTGCAGGTTTTCATAGTTTGCTTTGGGGTTAGTTTAGACGAGCGAGATGCTCACCACAAATCTAAGAACTTGAACGCAAAAGAACCTACGCCTTAGCAATTATTTAACAAGCAACATCTTCTTCGTTGCCACAAATCTGCCTGACTGCAAGCGATAAAAATACATGCCCGTTGAAAGCTCATAGCGAGCAGCGTTGGTGTATGAGCCTGCCCCTTGCCTTGCACCGACCAGCGTGGCAACCTTTCTGCCTAACACATCAAAGAGTTCCAAGCGCACCTCGCCCGATTCTTTGAGCCAACATGTGATGACGGTCGTCGGATTAAAATGGATTTGGATAGTTCTGTAAGAAGCCTGTATTCATGTGGCGGTCATAACCGCGAGCGTAACCGTGCCCAAATCAGAATCGTGTCGTTCAAATCGGTTCGGCGGAGATATTGATGCACGTTGCCGACCTTGACTTTTTGAATCCACAAATCAGTAGTGTGTTTCTTCGCTCGTCGTGCCTCTGCTGCGTAGCGACGGCGTATCGGAGAACGACGCCAGCTCAACGCCATCTTTCAAGATTGAGAAGCCAGTGGCCAAAATTGTGTGGAATGCAATCTGAACGGTAGGGCATCGGCAAGGGATGCAATGCTTGGGGCGGCACGGCTGAATGGACATGCTCGGCAACGCGCAGAGTCACTCGGCATGTCTTCAGTTTGTCATGCTGAGCAATGCGAAGCATCCACATTAGAGTGTCTCGCTATCACTGAACTAAGCGAAATACAGTTGCTGATTACTTTTTTGTCGCCACAAAGAAGAGTTCATCTCCTTCAAGTTTATCGTCATATTTCACATTGCTTTCAGCAAATTTCCTAATCTTATCAAAATTATATGGGGAGGAAGTGAAGAAAGTATTTTCAAATCCTTGATTGAGAAGAGCAGGCTCTAAAAATTCTTTATTCAGCGCTAAAACATGGTGCATACCAAAGCCGTGACCCATGATTTGCGACATGGACTCACAATTCGGGACAAATGCGATTAATTTTCCTTTGGGCTTCAACAGTTTTAGAAATAAGTTAAACAAATCTCTGGGGTAAGGCACATGCTCTATGACATGAGAGGTATAAATTGCATCAAAGCACTCTTGATATTTTTCCAATTCGTGAAGTGAATCAATCATTCTGACTCCTAAATGCTTTTTAGCATATCCGCCTCTTACTTTTGAAATTTCATAACCATACACATCGTAACCTGCGGCGGAAAGTTGATAGGAGACATAGCCCCAAGATGCACCAAAGTCAAGCACTTTACCACGTTGAATGAAAAGATTTAATAAGTTTAATTTTTCGGTAAAATCAACGGGCGTGCCTTTGAAATTAACTTGCTTCCACTTCTCAATGGTTTCAAGTGAAGGCATGTCGGTTGTAATTCCCTCTTGATAATCTTGCTGATAGTATTTCTGATTGTATTCAGGGGTTTCTTTTGGATAGCGAAACATCAAGCCGCAATTATGGCATTTGCGAAGTTGTATGATGAGCCTACGTCGCGCAATAAGTTCATTATCGAAACTGCCACAGTAGGGGCATTGGCGCGGCTGTCTTGCTAAGTAACTTTTTATGAGATAGAGAGAAAATGCGCTTTTTTCTGACATATTTTCGCATTGAATTTTAGATTTTCAGACATCCAAAAACATGTGCTCACAAACTTTGAAAGTGATAATGCATGGCTAAGGGGCGTGCGCCGATTGATTTGAGACTTCAAAAATTTGCACCCCGTCTTGGTCATATATTTTCGCATACCTTGCTAACTTTTCTGCTGTTCCCCCAAGCTGTCTTTCATGCTCACTCAAAAAGATATAATCAATCTTATACTTTCTAAGAACTTCTTGCTGCAAATGCACATCATCGCTTTGAAAAAAACGCATCACATCATCTGCTCTTTCTTTTATGTCTTCCCCATAGCCCAGCAAGGGTCTTTTTTTAGCACCGTTGAGAATATACAAGCCTGTTTCCACACTACATAACACATTTCGTCCCTCTTTCTGTTTGAGAAATTCATATGCTTTCATATGGCTCTTTGGCACATATCCCATATATCCTCCTGAATCAGATGTCCAGCGCCATACATACGCCAGTTGGGAAGGCAAGGACAGAACCAGAATAGCTGCAATTATCACATCCGGTTTTAGCGACTTGAACCCATACTCATAAAGTAGAAATGCGCACAAACCTGACAGCGGAATCCATATTCCCAATTTGAAGCGTGCGGCATAGACATTTGTGCCGAATTCTAAAATTCTCTTTACTGGTTCCGTGAGCGCCCCCAGATTCAGTGCACCTTGCTCTACAACTTTCAGCGCATCATGGTGCGGCGATACCGATATGGCGGTAATAGCTAATACCCAACTCCCCAATAGCACAGCGGTTCGTGTTTTTTCTCCAGCCTGAATCCAGTTTAGAATATCCATTCGTTTCCAGAAGAATGCACCTATTAGCAACGCCGTGCTTAATACAAGCCATAACGCTCGGCTTTTCGCCGCATAATCTCTGATGATAAATTCCGACAGACCAATTGTTGCCGCCACGCTCGCCAGCAAGATGAGCACATAAAATGCGCGATGCCGTTTCTGCTGCATGAGTACTGCAAAAGATGCGGTCACCAGCAGTGCGATACCCGTCCAGATTGCCACAACCTCAGCGTTATAGAGCTGCACAGTGTATTGTGCAACCGATAGTTTTGCTTCTGGAATTTGCTGATACAGCTTCCAAAGTATTGCTGCTACAACCAAGCCTAATAGTGTTGTTCCACCAGCTTGAAGCACTTGCTTTGCGCTGCGACCTTTAGGCTGTGCCTTTTGTTCCGCTAAAGCATATACCAGTGTCCAAATGACGACCATCACGCCGTAAATCAATGCCGAGGCAGGATGGATAAAGGTTGCCATAAAAAGCATGCCACTTGCAAACCATATTTTTTTCTTGTCAATTGTTACTTCCGATGTGTCATACACGCCATGAAGTAGAATTAGGGTGTATAGTCCGAAAAAGCGTGCCATCAAGTAATATGGGCGGTTCATGCTTGTGAAAGTCACCAATTGATTACCCTCGTAGAACTCAAAGCTAAGTACATGATGCTCCCCAACCCAGTTTGGCAAAAAAAATGCATGTTGCCATGAACCCGTGCTGATACCTTGCCATAGCCAATTGAGCGTCAGCCAAGTTCCTGATATTCCAGAAGCAAAATAGGTAAGTATGAGCGCTGCACAAGCGATTTGTTCGTTCTTCAGAAATGTGTAGAAGAATCGATATGCTGCCCATGCACATAGACCGTTCCACAGCATTTCTATCAGCATGAGCATAATCGGACCAGGAATTCCCAGCAGCATAGCCACCCAGCCATATGGCACGAAAATATGTGCTAAGGCACCGGCTCGTAGAAAGATATTGACATCTCTCTCGAGCACAATTGATGACAGATAGTTTTCTTTTGGTGATTCTATTGTCCATACCCAGCCCGATGGGTCTCTGCCCTGTATAAAGGTGTAAGTATGCGAGTCTGGCGTATTCAAAATCTTGAAGAGATGCACAGCTGGTGACCACAAGGTGGCGAATACTACTATTATCCAAACCAGCCTTGGCACTTCGGTTTTTTTGGCACTCTTTATCATGTACTTATCTGGCTTCTTTGTTCAAGTAGCCAATATAGACCCAGTCTCCCCAGAGATTTTCACATATATGATTTTGTATGCCTATCAGGCTAACAAGGGTAGATTTGATTGGGAAGAAGTTAATGTGCGCATCGAGCGTATAGTAGTAGTATCTCTGGCGTGGCACCACTACAATCAATTGTCGTCTGGCAATCCGCTTGAGTTCTGCCACAGCTTTACTAAGATGTCGAACATGCTCGAGCGTATGGTGACAGGTTACAATATCAAAGGATTTATCGGCAAAGGGAAGATTTTCTACGTTCACCTTATGGTATGTGCCGCCCACTATCTCTACATGGTCTAATAAATCGCATGCATGAGTTTCATACTTTTTCAGTGCAGCTACTTTGTTTGCAAAATAGCCCCCTCCGCAACCTACATCTATTAGGGATTTGGCTTCTGGGTCTAATGCTTGCATGATAAATTCAATACACTTCGTGTTTAAGTCCGTCTCTCGGTCTCGCGCCAAAGAATCCAGTTCTTGGTAAAATTTGGCAAACTCCTCATCCGACCACTCATAAACCAGTGATTTGAGGTTCATAATTTTGTCAATGTTTTTGCGCTTGAACCAGATGTAGAACAAGGGATACATGAAGAACTTATTATCTCGAATAATCGGTGGCAGGCATTCATCGAGTATGAAACGTATTACATTGGTCAGGTTACGGTTCATAGTTCGATAACGCTTTGAGTTGCTGCACTTTCTGCCTCTGTTCGGCTGCAAAGCGTGTGTTGATGCTTCGTTTTATAGCAAACAGACCAAAGAGCATTTTCATAGAGTCCTTGATGGGTGAAACCCGCGAGTTCGGCGAGTTTATCCAAGTTACGCCCACTTCTTTTACAGAGAAGCCTAACTTTTTTGCCCAGAGCAGTACCTCTACATCAAACCCAAAGTGCTTGGTTTGCACACGTGAGAAAATTTCCTTAGCCGCATGATGCCGGAATGCCTTGAATCCACACTGTGTGTCTCGAATGCCGTCTATCACTATCCACCGCACAATACGATTGAAAATTTTTCCCATTGCTTCGCGGTAAAATGGTTGATGCTTCACCACATTCGAGTCAGGCTGACCACGCGAGCCGATTGCCACATCAAAGCCTTGCTCTAATGGGCGCATCACTTTGGCAATCTCTGACAAAGGTGTTGAGAGGTCTGCATCCATGAATAAGATAATCTCTCCTTTGGCACGCATCACGCCATGTTTGACCGCTGCTCCCTTTCCTGCATTTTCGTCGAGACGCTCTAAGACCAATCGTGAGGTTGGTGTTTCTATTTCAAACTTGCGGACAATCTCTGCCGTGTCATCTGAACTTCCGTCATCTACGACAATCACCTCCCAATCTGAAAAGTGCTTTGGCAGATATGACACAATTTCCTGAAGAGATGCGCCAATGCGCTTTTCTTCGTTAAAAGCCGGTATCACAATTGAGAGTTGCATTAGTATGGTGATAGGCGTGGGTTTAGTTCAATATACATCGCTTGCTCTTGTGCTGCTTTTGCCTGCGCTGCATAGTAAGCAGGTGGTTTAAGCGCAAAACCAGCAATGAACCAAAACGGGAATGTCAGTGCTGTCCAGTGTGATGACCAGCCAAAGATACCGTAGGTATAGAATGCTAAAATTGTCACCCAGACAAAATACTTCATCACCAAGTTCTTGTCATACTTGCCTGTGGCACACCGCTGCAGGTTCTTCAAAATCAGAATCCACAGGCTTAGTATCAGGATGAGATACACGCCAAGTCCTAAGTATCCAAGGTCATACATGAACTCCAGCACATCTGAATGCGCTGTACCGGGCTTCCCATCATGGATAAGGTTGATATCCAAGGAATGGCGCAGCATGCCTCCTCCAAAAAATTTATCGGCAAACGATTGGTTCTCGAAGCTATCGAGCAGCCTATACCAAATACCTGTTCTCCCGCTCAAACTTGCTGCCCACAGTCCACCCTCAAGAATTGCAAAAATGTCTGAGAAGAACTTGCGTGAGAAATCAGTAAAGAAAAAGAGCGGTAGTGCTACAGCAAGGAACAAGCCCAGCAACCCCCACCGTCTATTAAGCCACAACCATACTACTGTGACAATCCCAGCCCCCAGCACCACACCTCGTACGAAAGATGCAGCTACCACCACCACAGCCATCAATATAAACAGCCAATATCGCTGCCGATTTGGCTCATCTGATTTGCTCAGAAAGTAGTAGCACAGTGGAACGAGCACATAGAGCGGCATTGCCAGCGTGCCAGGAGTCCGCATAGAAGCCAGCATACCTAAATGCTTTTTCCTCAAGGCCGACATCAGCATAAGTCATTTGTGCCACACCAATATCTGCCAGTTGAAAGATGCCCGTTAGTTGCAGGAGTAGTCCGATGAATGGGACGATGTATGACCACACATACAGGCGACCAAAATGGTCAAATTTCTCGGCGGTATCAAAGTAATACCAGCCTGCACCGAACATTACAAATGGCGCAATCAGCTTGGCATACAGTGCCAGAAGCATCTTCTGGGAATGGTGAGCGTAAAAAGCTAATCGTTACAATGACTGCAAAGAACACCATCAACGGCGCAATTTTTGTACTGAAAGGATACTTCCTGACTCTACCGTATGAGAGTGCCAGCAATACGAGTGCTAGTATGGCTGGCAGTAGCGTATAGACGATACGCTGAATGTTTAGCTTCACTCCACCCACATAGATATCTACAAACCAAAATATGTCAATAATCTTTTGAAAAGCCACCACATACATGACCAAGCGCAGTGGCGATAACACAAAGGTGTACACAATCAGCGCTACGCCTATGATGACAATTATCAACTTGACCTCAGGTGTCAGCATCATCCTATTTCTCCATCGTGATGTTTAGTGTTGATACTTCCGCAGCAAGTTTTTCTCCATGTTCTGGACATTGCACATAGCGGCTATAGCTCGATTTGGCACCGCTCATCCTGTGTCGCCAACTCTACAGACACGACGCCGATTGCTCTTTCAAAACAGGTCCAGAAGTTTTTTCTCTGTTGGATGATGAGGAAGGTTTCGCTTGTGAATCTAAGCAATTTGATGGTTTCTTGCAAGTCAGACATGCGTTGTATCTCCTCATCTCTCCTATACTATCTTGGCCAAATCTTTCCCTGCTTTCCTAAACAAAGGATTCAGGCTCGTTACCAGTAGCACTCAGCAAGCAAGGTCAACATCTTTCAGCCCCGCTTTGCTTCAGTCTGTCACCATCTTTCCTAAAAAATCAAATATCCTCAAGGACTTATCAAGCATGGCTATTACGAAAAATTTCCTGATATACGCGTTGTATATTTTTATGGTAATTTTCCCAAGTGAACTGCTTCACATACTCCGCCGCACTTTCGCCCATTGTGCGTCTCAACTCGTCATTTTCATAGAGTAGTAGCAATTTTTCTTTCAAAGCTTCAACATCGCGTATTGGGACGACGAACCCATCTTGATTATTTCTTGGACGCATGCCGCAATTTTCAGTAACAATAACAGGCACTCCGCAAGCCATTGCCTCTGCTACAACCATGCCAAACGGTTCTAAAAGCGCAGGCAAAACAAAAACAGATGCATTTTGATAATAGTAGCTTAACTGAGCATGAGGGACTGAAGGAATATATTTAAACAAATCGCCATATTTCGAAAGAATCGGCTTGAAATCATCTTCAACAGGGCTAATTAAAACTAACTCCATATCTCTGCGCTTTATCTGCTTGAAAGCTTCTAAAAGATAATAAACACCTTTTCTAAATCCTATACTTCCAATTAAGAGTATTCTGAATACTTTATCAAGCTTT
>PHFL01000071.1:138294-140366 GCA_002794105.1 Candidatus Thermochlorobacter aerophilus
GGATTGCGTGCTTGAAACACAGAGGCTTTTGAAAAAACTACATGACAGCCTTTTGCTTGCACATAATAAGCCGCCCATATATCGTCCATTCTGCCGATGTGAGGAAAAAGAAAATAATCTTTCAACCATTTCCCTGAAATAAAAGTGTTTTGAGAATTAAAAGGTGCAAGTTTATTGCTTGAGATTGGAAAGTAGTTATCGTCAAATGTGCAATCGGGGGCATGTTCCATTCGGCAAATAGCATCTATATCAGGGTCGCCGTTCCAGAAATCTGCTTGAACATCGACTGTGATTTTTCGGCGCGATTTGTTTGTATAATTTCGTTTTGGGAGCAATTGAAGCGGGTATCCACGGTGCCAGAGATGAGGGTAATTTGTGGCACCAACAGGGTCAAACGCAGGAAGGTCAGTTTCGTAGAAATTAACTTCAAGTTCTTTTCCGACATTTAAATCCTTGCCCCAAAATGGATAAGGGATATTATCATCATCAACTACGGCCACAATATCCGCTCCTAAATCGTGCGCCCACAAAAGACCGAAGTTTCTACGCTGTATACAGTTCCAACCAATCGCATCAGAGAGTTCTTTGTCTCTTGCTTCTTGCATTTCAGGGGTAATATAAATACCGCGTTCAAGTTGTGAAGCATAATCTTTTGGCGTTTTCAAGTCGCCGACGACAACTAATTCCCAATCCTGCATCTGTTGAAATCGCCGTAATGCTTCTGTAACAGGATTAATCGTTGTCGTAACAATGACTTTTTTCATGTTAGTCTGAAAGTAAGTAAGTTATATTTGGTTTTAGAATTTTAGACTTCGGCATAAATCTTGCGCGAAAGCCAATGCGGAAATACACAAAATTTGCGAAAAAAGTATTTTGAGATTCACCTTCGGTTCTTGCTTTCCATATTGCGGGAATTTCCTTCACTTTTACGCCAAGACGCAAGGGTTTTACAATCGTTTCAAGCAAAAACGGGTGTTTAAGTTCTTCCCATTGAATTGACTGAACGAGTTTTGTAGGGAAAATTCTATATGCATAAGTCATGTCAGTTAAAGATACAAAGTAGAATATAGAGAAAATTCGCTGAAAGATAAAATTAAGGAACTTTTTCAAAGGATTGTATCCATAAAATTTTCCCCCTTTTATCCAGCGCGACGCCGTTACAATAATATTCGGGCTTTGCTTTACAAGTTCTATCATTACTTTAACCACTTCTGGTGGTGTCTCTAAATCACTTGCCATGAGAACTGTATGCGAACCGCTGGCTAATTCAAACGCTTCACGAATCGCGCCTCCAATAAACGGCAATTTCTGTATATGAAGTTTAACACGACTGCCATATTTAGACTTTATCTCCTCACAAACTTCCAAACTTTCCTTTTTTGTGCGGTCGCAAACTACAATAAGATATTCTTTGACATCTTTACTGCAATCTTGCTCAATAATTTCAACTGTTTGGCGAAGCGAATATGTCTCATTCATCACAGGAAGAATGATAGAAGCGGATTGAAAAGCAGTCATCTATTAGTTAGTAAAGTTGTGATGTTAATTTAGGCTGTATCTGAATAACATTTGATTCCGTTTCAAATCGTCTTAACGCATAATAGGCAGGTGGTTTAAGCGCAAAACCAGCGAGAAACCAAAATGGAAATGTCAGTGCTGTCCAGCGTGATGACCAGCCAAAGATACTGTAGGTATAGAATGCTAAAATTGTCACCCAGACAAAATACTTCATCACCAAGTTCTTGTCATACTTGCCTGTGGCACACCGCTGCAGGTTCTTCAAAATCAGGATCCAGAGGCTTAATATCAGGATGAGATACACGCCAAGTCCTAAGTATCCAAGGTCATACATGAACTCCAGCACATCTGCATGCGCTGAAGCGGGCTTCCCATCATAGATGAGGTTGATATCCAAGGAATGGCGCAGCATGCCTCCTCCAAAAAATTTATCGGCAAACGATTGGTTCTCGAAGCTATCGAGCAACCTATACCAAATCGCCGTTCTTCCGCTCAAACTTGCTGCCCACAGTCCACCCTCAAGATTGCAAAATGTCTGAGAAGAACTTGCGTGA
>PHFL01000071.1:140386-141289 GCA_002794105.1 Candidatus Thermochlorobacter aerophilus
CCTAGAAACTGTAACATCACACCCTGAAAATGTTACCAAATATGTAAATATGAACAGTTTAGCAAATTTATCATACTTTTCTTCATCATCAAAATAAAACCAACCAATTCCAAACATTGTTAAGCCTGAAATAAGTTTGAAGAGTGCTTCCACAGCATACTGCATTTCTCCATAGCCACGAAGTATTCCAAGAGCATACCAGATAACAAATAAAATCATCAATAATTTAATGACAGGCATTGGGAAAGGAATTTTTCGCTTTGCGCCCTCAAAAAGAGTTATCGGGAAGAGAATAAAAGGGAGTGCAGCATACACAGCACGCTGAACACTTAACGGAAAGCCTGCAATATTCACTTTTATAAACCAAAATATATCTATCACCTTTTGGAACGCAACAATATACATCACCGAACGCATTGGTGAAAGCAAGAAAAGAGCTAAGATTAAAGCCGACCCTGAAAACACGATTAAATATCTTAGTGATTCATCAAGCATGGTGATTCTGATAAATTTCTTGATAAACGCGTTGTATATTTTTATGATAGTTTTCCCAAGTGAACTGCTTCACATACTCCGCCGCACTTTCGCCCATTTTGCTGCGCAGATCTTCATTTTCATAAAGCAGTAAAATTTTTTCCTTTAATATCTCAATATTCTTAATCGGAATGATAAATCCGTCTTTTCCATCGCGAGCAACAGCACCAGCATTTTCACTGGCAATAATTGGCAAACCGCAAGCCATCGCTTCGTAGGTTACATATGCAGAACCTTCAACCAGAGAAGGAAATACAAACACTGATGAATTTTGATAGATTTCGACTAAACTGACATTCGGTAGTGAATGAATATGCTTGAATAATCCCTCGTATCGACTTAAAACAGGCTTAAACTCTCCTCAATCGG
>PHFL01000071.1:141309-147351 GCA_002794105.1 Candidatus Thermochlorobacter aerophilus
CTTTTAGTGCTTCTATGTCCCGAACTGGCACGACAAATCCGTCTATTCCGTTGCGGGTAATTGCGCCAGCGTTCTCACTCGCAATAATAGGCAAGCCACAAGCCATTGCTTCATATATGACTAAAGAGGATCCCTCAATGAGTGATGGAAGCACCAGAATTGACGAATTTTGATACACTCGCACCAAACTTTCGTTTGGCAAGGAGTGGATATGCTTGAACAGTCCTTCGTAACGTCTTAAAATTGGTTTAAATTCGTTGTCAATCGGACTAATCAGAAGCAGTTCTACATTTTTTAGGTTTAGTTGCTTAACTGCTTCCAAAAGATAATGAACACCTTTTCTGACTCCTATAATCCCGACAAACAAAATTCTGAACACATTATCTCTTTTCTCTCCAACAAAAAAGCGATTTGGATTATAACCATATGTAATACACTTTATCTTTTCTCTCGCTTTCCCATATCTTACGAAATCATTCGCTATCTTTTCTGTTGGCACAAAGATGTAGTCAGCCTCACTAATTTCTTGCTCTTTTCTTGCAATATTCATATCGTTTTTCAGAAGAAATTTTGGAATTTCCAACTTCAGACTTTTGTATTCATCAACCAAAACCTCACGAATTGTGGCATAGTGAAAAATCGGGTAATCTAAAATTGTGATTGCACCTTGTTTTTTCGCTTTTCGCAATGAATAAAGTACCGACCCCTCAAACCCATGAAAGATATCGCATTCTAAGTCTTGCATGACCACCATCCTATCAAATAATTCTCCTCTAAGACTCATCATATTATAGCTTCCAAATACATATTTTAAGGGAGAGCGTTCCAAGAGTTCGGGCAAGTATAAAGAGGTTATTTTCGTCTCATCCAGCCCATCACGGAATCGATTACTCCTCTTTCTAGTAAGTGACTCTGGAATCAGTGAGCGCAGCACACGATGTTTTAGCGATGGATGAGTTTCATCATAAAATAGCGTGTAAAACCGCTTCAACCATCCCGCTGATTGTAACGCAAATGCTGTCTCATATGCATGATGACGACCAGCATGTGAGAGAATGACATGCTTCATGTTTGTTCCTCATACCCATCCAGATTTTTTGCCCTCGATAATTCTCGGGCGGTTACCTGAAATGTGGTCTAAACGACCAAGTGCTTTACCTGCTTACTGTGCATAAAGTGCCTTTCTTCAATCCGAGTGTATGCGCCCTGCACCCTTGCACGATAGTGCTCCCAAGTGAAATGCTTTACATACTCGGCTGCACTTTCACCCATCTTGCGGCGCAGCTCTTCATTTTCATAGAGTAATAAAATCTTTTCTTTTAGTGCTTCTATGTCACGAGCCGGCACAACAAATCCATCTATTCCGTTGCGCGGTTGCATACCACAATTTTCTGAAACAATTACGGGTATGCCGCAAGCCATCGCTTCACAGGTTACCATTCCAAAACTCTCCACCAAAGATGGCAACACAAATACCGCTGCTGAATTAAATTCTTCTACTAGGGCATGTTGTGCAATACTCGGATAATGCTTGAACATGCCAGCATATTTGGCTAAAACAGGCTCAAAACCCTCTTGGATGTTACCTATTAGCACCAATTCTATATCTGGCACTCGCAATCTCTTAAATGCCTCAAGCAAGTATAACACGCCCTTCCCTACGCCGACCTGACCCACAAACAATACCCTGAAAGTACTATGATGTTTTGGCGCAGTTTTGAACCTTGAAGGGTCAAATCCATATGGCACCACAAAAATAGCGTCGGGTGAAAACTTTTCATATTTTACAAAATCTTGTTTAATTTTTTCAGAAGCAACAAATATAAAATCTGCTTCTTGAAATTCAAGATACTTTCGGCGTACTGCACTATCCTCTTTCTGCAAAAATGTTGGCACAGGCAATTTCGCATCTTCATATCCCTGCTTCAGCCAATATCGGCTTTCCGTTGGATGAAATGTTCCTTCATCGAGTACAGTTATCGCTCCACACTTTCTCGCCTTCCTCATCGCATAAAGCGAACATCCCTCAAAACCATGAAACACATCACATTCTAAGTTCTGCATTGACACGCGTTGGTCAAATAGGCTATTTTTTAGATGCATAATTCTATACCGTCCAAACAGGCGTGGAATCAGGGGAACTCGTTCTAAAATCTCTGGAAAGAAAAAACTTGTTATGTATGATTCCTCTAATCCTTCCTGCTTGCGATTCATTATTTTTCTTCTTAAATTCTCGGGCAAAGCCATTCGCAAAATTTTCTGACTTAGCGGTGGCTTTTCCAAAGCATAAAATGATGTATAGAATTTCTTTAGTAGCCCTGCCTCTTGCAGTGCCAAAGCAGTTTGATAAGCATGATGCTTGGCTACATTTGAAAGTATCACATTCATGTTGTCGCAATAATTTTTTCTCTTAGGCTACTGAATTTCCTGCATGCTTCAAAGGTCTTTTTAGCGATTTCTGTATGCGTAAAATGCTCCAAGAAACGCTTTCGCCCTTTCTGTGCAAATTCCTTGCGCAATTGATCATGCTCCACTAACCGTGCAAGAATTGATGCCAGAGCTTCATCATTCTTTTCTGGGAAGATAAAGCCAGCATCGCCAATTACATTCGGAATTTCTGCTGAACTTGAGCCTACCACCACATTCTCGCATGCCATCGCCTCTACCAGAACATGCCCAAATTGTTCCTTCCAGTATGGCATCGTTTCTGAAGGTAAAATAAAAATGTCAGAAATACACATATATTTGATGACTTCATAATGATCTACGGCTGGCAGAAGTGTGACGACCGCTTCAAGCCTATTTTCTCTTATGAAATTCTCTACTACTGGTTTTAATTTGCCGTCACCAAGTAGCAGCAGTTTCCATTTCGTCCTTAATTCCAATTTCTTCAGACGCTTGATAGCACGCAGCAGTGTTAAGATACCCTTCTGTTCTAGAATTCGACCAGCATACAGCAGCCCCACTTGCTCTTTTTCTAAATACTTTTCTCTTAGCTCTGGCTGCGATCTGCGCATGTATGTATTCTCGTCTGCCCCTAAAAGTGGAATTACCTCGATTGGATTGCAGTAGCCTCGTGATACTAAAATTTCCTTTGCATCCATGTTCCCAGTAATTGCACCGACTGTATTCTGAAAATTATACTTCTCTATCACATTCCTTGGAAAAGGTAATTTGTATGGCAGATTCCACCATGTAAAGAAAATAACCTTTGTCGTTGGTGAAAATTTCTTCTTATACCAAATCGCTTGCGCCAAAGAATTTGCAAATGCACCGTGCTCGACTAAAATTACATCAGGACGAAATTCCTGTATCAACTTTTTGAATTCGTTTCCATAGATGTGCCCAGTCTCATATTGTGCCAGATATGCTGGAAGTGGAATAAACTTGAGATTTCCAAAGTCAGCTGCTTGCCCAATTAATTCTTTACCAAAGTTATCCTTAGAGCGTTCTGGAAACACCACGCGAAATTCTGAATCAGGATACAGTCTTGCCATCGTGATATACTTATCCCAATTAATACGCGAGAGATAAGTAATACCGACAACTAATAATTTCATCTCGCCCTCTCACTGTTGAAATACTAAATTTGACATAAATTTCTTTTTACGCAACATCTCTTCAGCAATTTCACTCACTTGCTGAGTATCAATTAAATTCAGACAAAATGGTCGCTGCGATTTTTTGGGTATATCGTTTTCTGAAACAGTGCATTCATTTTTCCTACATGGCGCACAGGGCAAATGAACACGATAAACCACCGCATTAGGATTCAGATACGGTCCGAACTCTACATCATCAGTAGCACCAAACCATACAATATGCTTGATACTTAATGCAGACGCTAAATGTGTTGCACCGCTATCATTGGAGATGAGAAGACTGCATCGCCGGAGCAACTCAGCAGATTCACGCAAAGATAATAAACCGCAAACATTAAACACGTGCGTTTCGTCACAAATGCTCATCGCGTCAACATACTTGCGCTCTGACTTCGCTCCAATGCAAAAAAACTTCCGATGAGGATTATTCTGGCGCAATCGTTCAATCACTTCAATAAATTTTTCAGGTGGCGCAGTCTTAATCACTGAATCAGATTTAACCGCGCTGCCTGCCGCCGCCGCAATCGCAATCAACTCATCAGAATCTTGAATACCTAAACGCTCAAAAAGTTGGTCTATCGTCTTACGCTCCTTCTCGGTCAGAAAAATCTCTAACTTATCGGTTCTTGGAATCGGCGTTTTAGAAATCAAATCTAACATCTCCAAATTGCGAACTGCAACATGGCGCGTGCGCGGAATCTCGTTCAAATCAATATAAACGTAATCGTCTAACATAAAATTGTATTTTGTGCATCGCTCCTTCGGCTCAGTAGAAAACCCAACTTTGTATGCCTTTCGGAAAAATATCAATGGAAACTTCAAAATAAGTTGCGTGGTTGGACAAAATACCAAATCATAGTGCTGGTGTGAAAGTTTTAGATAAAACCAAAATCGCTTTAAGGCAACTTTCCAACTTTTTCCCAAAATATGCTCATTGGACACCATATAGATATGGTCAAGGTTCGGATTTGTCTCTATCGCATTTTTCGCCCAATCTACCACCACATAATCAATTTTTGAATCAGGATATAGCTTGCGCAAATTTTTCAGAAAAGGGGTCATGCACAGCACATCACCAATCGCCGCTTCACGAATGACCAAAATACGCTTGACTTCCTTCGGGAAACTGAGCAGAGAAAAATCTTTTGAGACAGTTGAAATAGCATCAAGATTTCTAAATGCGTTTCTGAATAATAATTCAAGATTTTTCCATCGTTGCTCTGAGTTCCATGCTTCTGTAATACGATTGTAACGATAGTCAAAAAACGCAATCATCTTATCAAGCCATTTCCGTTTTTTGATTTGTGCTGCCAAAAATTTTTTGGCTTTTGTTTCAAAGTCAGGCGTTATAGGAAATTCAGGGTCGCAGTATTTTTTGTATAATTCCTGCCATTCGTAGTGGGTATAGAACGCTGCCCAACCGCGAATACCAATACCATATTTCATAAATTTTATGCCTGCCTGCTCTCTTGATAGCACGATAAAATTATTCACTAGACTTAATTCGTGTAATTCGCGATTATGCTCTCCATAATCCCATTGATGCTCACACGGAATATCAGTATATTTTCGCAAACACGATAGCCAGATATATTGCTCAGCACGGTAACGCATGATATCTTTTTCCTTAACATCTGGCGGGTGGGGGTGATGACAAAACCAAGTGGAATACTCTTTCGGTTCAAGCGGAATATCCCAAAGTTTTCTAACATCACTCGTTAAACCGAAATGAAACCAGTCACTTGGGCTAAAGGGCTTCGGGACAAGTCGTTCAGGATTCGGTGTAAAGCTATCGCAGGTAATAATGCGTCTCTCAAAAAAATTCATTAGCGATAACTTTTTCGGGTATCGGTCATAGTATCTCAAAAATCTTGTGGAAGTAAAAATCATATCTGTCCGAAACTTAATACAAAACGGTCGTGTTGCGTGCACTAAACCCTCTCTCGTAGAAACAATCTGCCGATTCAGATTGTCGTAATACTTTTTACCTTTATACTCTCCTAACAGCACGCCACCCGGATCTTTTGAAAAAACAACCTTGTCAAAAGACAACCCTTCTACATTTGAATTCTCCCAAGTGGATAAAATGACTTCTGCCTTTGGCAAATACTTTCTCACACTTAACAAGCAACGCCGTGTTATTGACGACACAGGACCTTGAACAACAACACTAATTTGTGAAGAGTCAATCATTTTTTAACGCACATAAATAACCTAAATGCTCGGATGTAAAAGGCTTTTCCTTCAAAATCTTTAGGTGGTTTTCTTTTATCCATTCTTTGCAACTATTGTGTAAATCCAAGGAATGTGTTTCAATACAAACAAACTTCACATATTTTCTAAACTCTCCTAAACCTTTTAGAATACTATACTCTGCACCTTCGGTATCAATCTTAAGGAAGTCTGGAGGCGGTATTTTATACTTCTTAATTAGTGTATC
>PHFL01000071.1:149411-152427 GCA_002794105.1 Candidatus Thermochlorobacter aerophilus
AGTCACTTCATCTATTAAAATCAATGTGATGTCATCACCATAAAGCTTATTTAAAGTTTTTTTTAAGTCAAAATTTACATCATGTTCCTTCAGTGCTATAAAAATTAATTGAGAATACTCTAAGCCGTCTATGCTTTTCAATGCCCAGTAGAGCATTGGTTTGCCAAGCACAGGAATTAAAGGCTTAGGCGTCGTTTCACCTACATTCTTGAATCGACTTCCTCTTCCTGCCATTGGCACAATAACTTTCATCGCTCTTTTGCAAATTGTTGTAATTTCACACTATCAATTTCTTCCCAGTTCTCAAAGCGCAAGGCTCGGTCATCAATATACACATCTGCATTTGGCTTACCAAAGTAGATTTCATCATACTCAATACCATGCTTTTCTAACCAATCCAGCGTTATTTTACCAATCTTTTGCATTACTAATCCTAAGTTGCCTTCACAAGTTTTCATATGTCGCGCTGTTTGGATAATAATATAATGACCTTCTGCACGCAGTTGTCGAATGCGCTCCACAGCATTAGGAAGTGGTTTCAGGTCTGCATAATTTTCATGTGGTTGCTTGATTGGACAAATTGTCCCGTCAAGGTCAATAACGATCCTCATACTGTAAATGGCTTTCGCAGTTGAGACTCTTGCTGCAACGTATAAAACTCTTTTACTTCGTTGAGCCGCACAATACCAGTCAGAAACATCATTAGCTGACGCTTCGGATAATCTTGATGCAATGGCAACATTGAAATAAATAGCAATCCCTCAATAAATTTAATATGTTGGAGATTATAGCCGCTTTCCACTAATTTCTGGTCAAAATTTTCAATCACAGGATTAAGATTCTGCATATTGAATATCTCTCCTTGAAATCCATCCTCACTCTCTCTCACATCAAAAAGGTCAGAGACGATGAAATCATACATTCCTGCCACACTATGGCGCAACTTTGCCATATCATATCTTGGGTCGCCATAGATGCCTTTCACTCCAAAACTGCCTCTCGGGTCAATCAAACGCACGATTTGATTAGCAAAGTCATAGAGAATGTTTGAAAAACAAAAATCACCGTGAATAATACACGGCAAAAAATCCTGCTTCATTTCTTCTACTACCGTCTCAATAAATGGTCTTAGCAACCCAAAATTCTGATAAGCTCTTCCATTGTAGATAATCTCTTTTCGGTTTAAAAGGTCATGCCAGTATGCACTCTGCATCAGTGTTACTAAGCGCTTTTCTGTCTTTGTGATATACATATCTACGAGCACATCACTTGGCATAACCGCTTTATATTTGCAAAACTGCTGGTGAATTCTTATGAGATGTCGCAGAATAATCATCCAATTTTCTGGATGTAAGTCAGAATAAACATATATCTCTGACAGTGTTGGATAGCCGTAATACTCTTGTGTGATTTCAACTTGATTTCCTTGAGTTTCATAGTGTAAGATTCTGGGTGTAAGTGCTTTTAACTCATCGGGTATCTGTAAATACCAGTCTAATTCATCACGCAGTTTTTCAGTATTTTCGCTATTTTTCTTAATCGTATTTAAGACAGGGTTGATTTCGAGCTGATTAAAGTATCGTGGGCGCATCAAGTTGCGTTTAGCATTTAGCAAATTATCAATGTGTCCGAAATCATACCACTCCTTGGCACGGCGTGTCTGAATGGGTTTCTCTTTCATATACAGCCGAATTGCTGCACTAAGTTCTTTTTCACCACTTTCAAGACTCTGTTTTACGGCTGACTTCAGTAATGGCGTGTCAGCAAAAAAATAGTAACCTGCTAAAGCTTGCCTCGAGAGATATTGATTTTCTTTTTTATCAATTAATTCAGTTAGCCATCCATGCTCATCCATAAGTGCCAAGCACCAACGCTTTGAGTCATCTACTTCACCCACATATACCATGTCCTGCTTACATTCAAAATCATCGCGAATCAGCGTATCCCCCAAGATGATTTGTACTGCTCCCTCGTCGGATAGTGAAGATAGCCCAGCCCATAACGAAACCAAAATATTGCTCGGCTCAACTAATGGAATATATTTTACGCCAGCCTTCTTAGCATATACACAAAGAAGTAACATTTGCAACTTTTTATCTTCTGCACGAACGACTATATGAATATTCTCTCTAAAGCCCTTCCGTATAAGGTCATCTAATATCCATGCAATCACAGGTTTCCCATTAACAGGGATTGTCGCATTAGAGATATTTGTGCCAATCGGCAGATTAGAAATATCTACCTTACCCGCACAAAGAATAATCGTAGAAATAGTCATAAAATTCACTGAGTTCTTAATGATTATCGCTCAAAAATCCACTCCGCTTTTTGTCGTTGTTTTTCAAAGAGTTTGAGGGCAGCAGATGTTCCCAGTCCATACATTCCATCGGCTTCTTTACCAGAAAATTTTTGGCTATCATTTGCTCGGCGACGCGCACAAAGTCTTTGCCGTGCTTATAGTTGTAAATCCTAACCGTTGCTCCATTGGAAACAACCTCTTTTTCTACAACTTCAATAATTTCATGATTTTCGTCAAATCGTACAAACGACCATTTCGGGTCATTTGCTTACATGGTCATAATCAAGCCGTCAGCATTTTCGCGATTCATAGTCTCTAAATAGGGTTAACATCTGCATCAACCCATTGGTCGCTGTTAGCTATCATCAGCGGTTCATCGTTGTTAATAAACTCTTTTGCGAGCAAAACTGTGCAAGCCGCGTCTTCAGTAACTTGGTCAACTGTAACTATTTCTTTGCCTTCACTTGCCCAAGCCTTTAATTTTTCAGCAACCTGATACTTTTCTAAATGCTCTTGAAGACAAATAAAGATAAAGCGATGCGCTACTTTCGGGCGCAGATTGTTAATAACCACTTGAATCATCGGCTTTCCAAGCACGGGAATAAGTGGTTTGGGCAGAGTATAGCCTTCCTTCTGAAAACGACTACCGCGCCCGGCCATCGGGATTACTATATTAAGCATCTTTCTCCTCCACAAGATATTTATCGTTATTGCGCC
>PHFL01000071.1:152447-153405 GCA_002794105.1 Candidatus Thermochlorobacter aerophilus
GAGATAGTAAATTTAGATTACAAATATTTTTTTATTATATTGTAAATAATTGGAGCTTGCTTATCCACAGTAAAATTATCTATAACGCGTTTTCTTATGTTTTTTCCATATTCGCTTCTTAAAAATGGATTGTCTGCAAGATCGACAACCGCAGCCGCCATTTTCTCAACGTCTAAATACGGCACTACACAGCCGCCGTCATCTCCAACTAATTCAGAACTGCCGCCAGATTTATCAAAACAGATAATAGGATTTCCAAGAGAAGCATTCTCCAAATTTACCAGCGGAAATGGGTCTTCGCGCGAAGTCATCAAAAAAATATCTGCGGATGCGAAGTAGTCAATCGGATTGGTCTTTTCTCCAGTAAATTGAACGCTATCTGAAATTCCTAAATTATGAGCATCAATAGCAGTCACATGCAGCAACCATTTGTCATACATACCAACCCAAACAAATTTAAGATTTGATCTTTTTTTCAAGGATTTCATGGCGACTTGACTAAATAAGTCTGCTCCTTTTCTCAAATCAACAGTTCCAGAAGAGACAACCAAAATTAAACTTTTAGTTTTTATTAGAATGTAAAGCGTATTATCCGAACATTAAGATTTAAATGACGATGACATATCTTTAAAGCTGAAGAGACAGACCACTTAATAGTATTGAAAGGGTCACGAAGTAGAAGCTTTATGTAATAGTATAGACTTTTTTTTACATCTCTTTTACCTACATAGTACTTGAGTAACTGTCTATAAAATAAGACTAAGGACACTAATGTTGATTTGATTTTTAAGTGTTCATAGACGATTTCAAAAAGTTTTGCTGCCTTTTCTAACATCTCAATGTGATTCATAGATGACCACACTCCAAGATTATGGATGCGATAAACTGCCATTACTTCGTCCATGAAAAAGATTTTTCCATAGTGAGCATTGATTACATGTAGAGGCCAATCTCCTGC
>PHFL01000071.1:156969-162498 GCA_002794105.1 Candidatus Thermochlorobacter aerophilus
TCGTTAGGTCGTATTTTTTTTCTGAATGCGTGAGTTGAGTTAAGTCTTTACGTAAAAAGCATTCGTGAGGGATTACAACTCTGCTCATATCAACATACTCACCATCAATGCCTAAAACTTCGCTAACCCCTAAATCTATACAAACTTTAAGCCAAGTGCCTAGACCAGCTCCAACATCAAGAACGGAATTCGGCTTGTATATTTCAAAGAGCATAGGCAAAATAATGCTGGCAGAGCGCGTATTATGAATTTCATCAAGATGGTGATATAAGACATCACTTTTCATAATCCTTTCTTATTATTTTTCTCAATTTTGATAGTGCTCTTTTAGGCAGGCTAAAGGCGAATGCCTTTACATATCCGTATTTTCTTTTCAAAGATTTTGAAAGAGGATAGCGGTAAAGAATATCGACACCGTTCCAAGTATCTATCTTTTTTTGGATTAAAGTCATAGTTTCAACCCAATCAAGGTCAATCCATTTGAAGAAGTCACGGGCATGCTCTGATAATAATTCCCTGTTCACGAAATATGCTTCTGTGCCATACAACCACTTTAAGGTCATGCATGACCCGGAAATAAAAGTGTGAACGGATCTGAACGGAGCAAGCCTAAAGATAACTTCAATAGGAACATAGTTTAAAACTTTCGGGAACTTGAAGACATTGACTGAGTGAGACTTTAACCTTTCTTCAAGTAAATCTAAGACATTTTCTTTTTCTTTATCACGTCTAGGATGTAACTTTACAACGACGTTCTTAAAACGTTCGATGTATGGTAGCAGTGCTTTATAATACATATCAGCCTCTTTCTCTACCGAATTAATAACCCATGTAGTTAGGAATAGAAGACTATTTTCGGCTGCTAAATGTTTAAGGTAGTTCACAGAGGACTGATTCTGGCAAATAGTTTCAGATGATTCAATGTAGAGATCAATAGCACGCTGAAAGTACTTCTTTGGCACCACTTTGTAATCTATTTTATCCAAAATCCTGTAGGAGTATTCAATAGGGAAACAAAGATATGCTGCGTCAGGTTTGCGGTATCTAGGGCTTAAGATTGAATCAAGCACGCCTATATCTCCATATACAAAAAACTTAGAATTTGGAGAGAAATTAGCAGCCAACTCGTTGACAGGCTGGGTGTTACGGCAGCAGATGCATTCATCAACTTCACTTATACCAAATTGATTTTTTACAGTGCTTATGCAATCAAGTCTATCAGTATCGATTCCTTTCAGCCATTTTTCTTCCATATCCCAAGACAAATGAAGGATTTTTTTCCAGTTCCAAATCCTTGCAGAATCAATTATTGCCTCAACGAAATTTTCATCAGACGAGCACAAGGAGCCAATGAGTAAGTAATCTTCTGTTTCGGTAGAGTCAAGTTCTCTAAGAAATTGCAGACACGAAACACAATCAAGCATCTGTGCTGTTCCTTGGACTGTTACTAATCTTCTTTTTATCATCTTATTGTAAACATAAGGTTATTTTATGTCAATAAGTACTGAATGTGATTCCTAACTGCATTTCTGTCGATTAATCCCCTTGCAATTTTACACTTTTTTTCTCGCTCTGACCTAGTATTTAGAGAGTTTATTTTTGATATTATCTTACAGGTTATGTCATGATCATTCCAACAGCCTGCAAAACTTATGACTCCTAACTTCATAGCTCCTTCGATACTGTTTTTTCTGGTTATCTGCAACTTGCACTACAACTGTTGGTACTCCAACACATGCAAGTTCATATAGTGTCTGTCCGCCCGCTGAAATCGCAATATCCGCTTCAAGCATAGTTTTTTTCATACCCTCTGCATCTGGGGCAAAAATAAGCTCTACATTTTCACTTCTATTTTTCTCAATTTCTTCAATATGCTTAAAAGCTTTTCCTATCACCACTTTCTTCTTCAGATTTGGGTAGGTTGTATTGAGCTGCGCTAAAACCTTCGGGGTCATATTCCTTGAATCTTCACCGCCAAAAGTCAGCATCACAGTTCCAATAGTATCGGAAATTTCTTTTTCAGGAACGTCCCAGAATGCTTTGCGAAGCGGCATGTATCTACTCCCAAATAAGTAAGTAACATCCTTTCTCTTTTCAAACTTCCAATTTTCTGCGTCAAATGTCCCGTTAATGACAATTCCTTTTGGATACTGAATTCTAAGGTTATCATCAATACATACTAATAAGTCGACTTCTTCAGAAAGCCTCTTATAAAACTCCATATCTGCAAGATATGAATCAACTATTGCAATGTTCGTGTCACTTATTTTTTCAAAGAATGACGATTTATTTTCAAGCCAATTGATGATTTCAACATCGCTCCCATTCAGCAAGGATTGAATCGTATCATCTCCATTAACATAAAACTTTGGGATAATACCCTTTTCCTCGAAAGCTTGATAAAACGACATCAGGCGAGTAATGTGACCAAACCCAATTGTTTGACTACCCTCGGTGATGAGTGCCACTTTCATCTTCTCATAAATGTTATTTTCATCATTTTTGAAATTCCAGCACTGTTTTTATCACAAATTCCTGTTCTTCATCTGAGAGTGTCGGATACATCGGCAAACTAAGGCATCTTTCGTAGTAACCCTCCGCATTAGGAAAATCTCCCTTTTTCCATCCCAGTCTCCTGTAGTATGGCATCAGATGAACTGGAATGTAGTGCACCTGCGAAAATATGTTTTTTGAGCGTAGGTAATTATAAAGCTCAAGTCTGTTTTCAACCTGAATAACATATAAATGATATGCATGATAGACATTCTCTTTTGGATAAATTATCTTAACATAAGAACCTGAAAACGCCTCATTATATCTCTGTGCAATTTCTCTACGACGTCTTAGCCACTCTTCTGCACGAGAAAGTTGCGAAATTCCGAGAGCAGCTTGCAAGTCCGTTAGTCGATAATTAAACCCAAGGTCATGCATCTCATAGTACCAACCGCCATGATTCTCTGTGAACAGCTCAGCATTTCGTGTAATTCCATGGGTTCTTAGCATTAAGAGTTTTTCATATAAGTCTTTTCTGTTAGTAGTAATCATTCCTCCTTCGCCAGTTGCAATATGCTTCACAGGATGGAAGGAGAATATAGCTAAGTCAGCAAGTGAACCGTCACCACAGTAGTGTTTGATATTGTTACCATCTACGAAATACCCACCAAGAGAATGGCATGCATCCTCAAGAATCCACATACCATACTTGTCAGCTACCTTCCTCAGCTCACACAAGTCAACTGGGTACCCTGCGAAATTTACTGGTATAATACCAGACACTTGCGGATTCCCCTTTACAATTGCTTCCACCTTTTCTACATCAATCAGGATTGTTTCAGGGTTCACATCACAAAATATGACTTCACCGCCACAGTATCGAACACAATTAGCTGATGCCACAAAAGTAATAGGTGACGTGATGACTTTCTGACCTTGTCTTACTCCGAGCGCTAAGGCTGAAAGGTGCAGTGCTGCTGTTCCGCTCGATACTGCTACTGCATACTTTGCTCCTACATATTGAGCAAATTTTTCTTCAAACTCTTGAACCTTCGGTCCCTGAGTCAGAAAGTCAGAACGTAACGTTTCTACAACAGCTGTTATATCCTCATCGGTAATATGATGCTTACCATACGGAATTCGTTTCATATTTTTCTTCAACAGAAAAGTTTGGGTCTATGTGCTTTTTTACTAAGTCTCGAATTTCCGAAACTGTTAGCCATCTCGTATTGGTCCCAGAGCTATATCTAAAACCTAACGGCATTTGCTTTGCATTATTCTTCTTTATGAAATCCTTCATATCTTCAGATAGAGTGTAGGGGAAAATCACATAATACTGTCCGAAATCATATGTATTTATTGAATCGTGCTCAGTAATCATCTCTTCATGTAATTTTTCTCCTGGCCGAATTCCTACAATCTCATGCTTGCAGTTCGGTGCAATAGCCTGTGCCACATCAACAATACGGTATGATGGAAGTTTCGGAACAAACATTTCTCCGCCCTTTGCGTGCTCCAGCGCATGTAAAACCATCTCTACACCTTCCTCGAGAGAAATACTAAATCTCGTCATTTCTGGATGAGTGATTGGAATAACACCTTCCTTGCGCTTTTGCAAGAAAAGAGGTATCACTGACCCTCGCGAACCGATAACATTGCCGTATCGCACTACTGAGAAGGCCACATCGTGATAGCCCTTCATATTATTGGCAGATATAAACAGTTTATCTGCACATAATTTCGTTGCCCCATAAAGATTAATTGGTGCAGCAGCTTTATCTGTTGATAAGGCAATAACTTTTTTGACGCCACGGTCTAACGCTGCATTTATGATGTTTTCTGCTCCTAATATGTTCGTCTTGATGAATTCTATGGGATTATATTCAGCCGCTGGAACTTGCTTCAGTGCCGCTGCATGAATAACATAATCTACACCTTCAAACGCTCGGTAAAGTCTATCTTTATCGCGCACGTCTCCAAGAAAGTAGCGAATCTGTCTATACTTAGACTGTGGAAATACCTGCGACATCTCAAACTGTTTAAGCTCGTCACGCGAAAATACCACCAACCTCGAAATGTCCGGATACTTTTTGAGCACAATCTCAACAAACTTTCTTCCAAATGAGCCTGTTGCGCCTGTTACTAAAATTGATTTTCCTGAAAGCATACTTTTTTAGAGTTTTTCATATAACTTTTTATCATTTTAGTTATATTTTTCCAACAAAAACATGCTATCTACATTACCTCGTTCTTGCTCTACTTTAATAGGCAACAACTCTTTTTTTAACAATCTGAGGTTAGGAAAATTATCTAAATAAAACTTTGCATAATCCATTTTCCATAGATATCCTTTGTTGCCCCTGTATGTTACTTCTTTGAGAGTTTCACAGTAATACTCCAAGCCCCAAATATATTTTTTTGAACATCTAACAATTTCTTTTGTAAAAGCCAACAAGTCGTCAGGAGCAATATGAATCAGGACACCATGGGTAAAAACCACATCAAAGAAATTATCCTTAAAGGGTATATCGAAGCCCGAACCCTGAATAATATTGATATTTGTTTGCAATTTGCGTGCTTTCTCGGCTGCGTAGTGTTGTAATTCTATTCCATAGAGGTTCTTAAAGCCAATTGCTTGCAATCCTTGTAATTGATAGCCTAAATTACAACCAACCTCCAAGATGGTGCTACTCTCCTTATCTAAAAATCCTAAAAACTGCTCATTCAGCGTTGTTTTGGCAATTCCATACCACTCTACATATTCCTTATCCCATTCCTCAATGGATTTGTAGATGTTTCGGTCCGTATATTCTTTACCGAATTCTCCTTGCCAAAAATCAATTTGCTTGGTTTGCATAAAGGCATTATTAATTTTAGTTCTATGATTAGTTATTTTTTTACTTCAAAAATCATAACAGACATAGGCAATAATGGATTTGATCCAAATACGTTTTTTTCTATCTTTATTAAATTAAGTCTGCTGCTTTTAGCAAAATAACTATAGATATTCTTGTTGTAATCATTTATTTCAATATA
>PHFL01000072.1:0-40406 GCA_002794105.1 Candidatus Thermochlorobacter aerophilus
TCTCTGCAATCCATCTTACTACTTTGGTTTGCGTTGATAAACCCCTTGTTGAACTGCTGCTATAGACGAATGTGGAAACACATGTGAAACTTGGTGTCGGAGCGACATCCAATTACTCATCCACGCCGTCGTCATGATTAACTTTGTAGCCGTGTTGCCTTGCATATTCCATTAATTTTTCGCGGAGAATTTTGCGACCACGATGCAATCTTGAGCGCACAGTACCAATGGGGCAGTCGACCATGTTGGCAATTTCTTCGTATGTGAATCCCTCTATGTCGCAGAGCTGCACCACTTCTTTGAAATCTTCTGGCAGACTCTCTAACGCTTGGGCTACCTCATCATCGAGCAGCTCTGCAAACATTTTCTCTTGCATGTCATTGGAATCTAAAGAACTGTGCTTCACGGAGTGATAAAACTCCTTTATCTCATCGTAGTCTACTTTGTCAGGCTCTTTGGATTCTTTACGATATTTGTTGATGTAGCTATTTTTCAAAATCCGAAACAGCCATGCTTTACAGTTCGTTCCTTTCTCAAAAGAGTCAAAGAAGCGATACGCCTTCATGTAGGTTTCTTGTACAAGGTCGTTAGCATCTTCTGGATCGCCTGTCATGCGCAAAGCAAAGTTGTAGAGCGAATCGATGTGCACCATCGCCTCCCTTTGAAAATCGCGCTGCTTTTCAATTTCAGCACGCGTAAGCTTCTCAGGCTCTTTGGCTCGTGTTGCTGCCTCGCTTTGCATCAAGTCCTCATCCGTGAGCGCTTCCACTGCATTGAAATCCGCAATCTCCTCTTGCGTCAGTGTGTCGGCTGGATGTACTACTGGCAATGCAGAATCAGGCAGAGACAAATGTGCCTGCTTTGCCTGTTCAGCGGCCGCAGCAGTCACCGGTGTAGGCTGTGATGATTTCTTTGCCGCTTTTGCTTTGCCCGACTTTGCCTTAGATGGGGCTTTGCTCTGCTTTTTGTCCGCTTTGATGGAAAGTATTAGCATGTAGAGTTTCCTTTCGACAGTTGCGCCACACATAACTCAATGCGACTCCTTGACTTTTTTGTTTCAGTACTTCATAGCTTTCTTCACACTTCATCATGGCAAGCTATGAAGTTTCGGCGAGAGTTACAACCTGAATCCTCCATAATCGGATTTCTTCCCTTGTCGTTCCCTTTGCGACACTGATTAGAACCTGTCTTAATTGTGTCTCATTCGTGCTCTAGCGTTATGATGCGCTCCCTTTGGCATCCCCGATTCGTTCATCGGCTTCAAGTGAGAGGTAGTGTTCCTGCACTTGCACTTGGCGCAAGGCGCGCACAGAGCTGCAAATCCATACTGCGTCTGCTGTCAGCACGTCATCTAAGTACAGCACTTTTTCTTGAGCGTGTGGCTGGGTTTGCAAGAAGTGTTTTCTGTAAATGCCATCCAATACGCCAGATGAGAGCGGGGGCGTCAGGTATCGCTCGCCTTTCTTTACGATAACATTGCTTATTGCCCCTTCCGTGAGCTCTCCACGTTCGTTGAAAAACAAGACATCTGTAAAGCCCTGTTTTACCGCCTTCTGATACAGTGCGTCGTAGAGTGGGCGATAGGTGGTTTTATGGCGATAAAATTTATCTTGCGACGATGTCCGTTCCCGTGCCAACGCTACTTTGCACATGCCCACCTCTTCTTGCTCATAGAGTTCGCTATAGTCGCACTTTATTTTTCCTTCCGAATTGAGCCGAAGACGCACTCGGTAGTCTTTCTTGGGGTCAAAAAATTGGGTGAGCTGTATCAGCTGTGCCTCAATTTCAGCTTGGTTACATTCAAAGTCGAAGTAGTGCGCCGAATCAGCCAAGCGGGCAAGGTGCTCACTGAGAAAGAGATACTTACCACATTTACTGCTCCATCGCAAGGTTTCAAGCAACTCAAATTGCGGGGCAGGTGCAGTAAAAAACCGCGCTTTCAGCTGACATTCGTCAAATTCTTGCTTTGCGTCTGAATCCCACACAATGCCACTGCCGATACCGCACTCACCTTGCCCATTTTGCAATACCACGGTGCGAATTGCCACATTGAAAACGGCTTCTTGATGCGGCGAAATAAAGCCGATTGCACCTGTGTAGATACCGCGCGGCTCTTTTTCCAATTCCCCAATAATTTGCATGGCACGAATTTTCGGCGCGCCAGTAATTGAACCGCATGGGAAAATTGCTTTGAAGAGCTCAAGATAAGTTTTGCCTTCTTGCAGCTCGGCTTGAACCGTAGAGGTCATTTGCCAAAGGGTTTCATATCGCTCCACTTCGAAGAGGGCAGGTACCGATACGCTGGCGCATTTTGCCACGCGTCCCAAGTCGTTGCGAATGAGGTCGGTAATCATCAAGTTTTCGGCGCAATTTTTTTCGTCATGGCGCAGCATTTGTGCCAGTTTGTCATCTTCTTTCGTCGTCAGCCCGCGCCGCATTGTGCCTTTCATCGGCTTGCAAATGAGCTTTGAGCCAGTGCGTCGGAAAAAGAGTTCAGGTGAAAAAGATAGCACGGTTACATCTGCTGTTTTCACGATTGCGCTGTATGGCACACGCTGTTTGGCTTTTAGCCAGCGGTAGAGCGATAGTGCCGAGCCCTCGAAGCGAAAGCGCAGTTTCGTGGTGAAATTGATTTGATAGACATCGCCAGCACGGATGTAGTCCCGAATGTGCTCGATATTCTTCGTGTATTCCTGCTCCGCTGCTGCCAGCTGCGTGTCGCAGACCTGAAAGTCTTCTACAATCGGCGCTTTGACCAAGTGTTCTGCCCTGCCTATCAGCTCGCCTCTGCCATGATGAAACACCAGTGGCGGTTCATAGACGCCTAACCAGACCAGTGGATATGGTAGCTCGTGCTTCAAGCTCTGCAAGCAGGGCTCGAAGGCAAAGCCAGCTTCGTAGGTCAAGTATCCAGCTATGAAGTAGCCACGCTCGAGGAAATGCTCCAGTTCAGCCAAAAGCGCTGGCACTGCGTCCAAGCGATGGGTTGAAAGCTGCGCAACAGGTTGATGAAACAAAAATGAACGAAAGTTGTCCTCGCTGAAGCGAGCGGTTTCTAAGAGCACGCTATCAGTTGCGCTGTTTAGCGCGACATAAAACGCATCGGGTAGCTGAATGTGGCGTTTAGGGCTCACTGCGGAAAGTTGTAGTAAGGTGAAACCAGCACATAGACTAGTACACCTGTTACGGCGACGTAGAGCCAGAGTGGCAGGGTCCAGCGCGCAATTTTCTTATGCTTATCGAACTCGCCGCGCCATGAGCGAGCAATTGTAAAAAGCGCCAGCGGCAGAATGATTGCAGCCAGAATGATATGAGAAATCAGCACAAAAAAGTAGAAGTAGCGAATAGCGCCTTCGCCACCGAACTTTGTCGCCGGTGCCTGCGAGTGATAAATCACATATGAGATGAGAAAAATGCTCGAGAGCACAAAAGTACTCATCATCAATGTTTTATGCAGGGCGATATTTTTGCTGCGGACAGCAAAGTAAGCCACCACCAGCAATATGGCACACGTGCCATTGATAAACGCATGAAATTTTGGCAAGTAGGAGACATTGATGCCGCTCTCGATAGCAAGGACTTGCGGGAAGAAAATCAAAAACGCCACTAAGCTCACGACTACGATGGAGAGCGCATAGACTATCAGAGCAAGTGTCTTTTCACTGGCTTGTTTCAAATCCAAGGTTGCCATTTGTCTTTACTCCTTTCAGTTTTGTTGTGATTCAGCCGCTTTTTTGCGTGCTTCAGCTTCTTCGGCAAGAAATGGTTTGGCTAATTCACGCACTTGGGTTTTTAGCACAGAGATGCTAGCGTTGTCATTATGGTTGAAGTAACCACGAATTTGTCCTTCTTGGTCAATGAGAATGAGCTTGGTGCTGTGTCCTGCAGGCAGATTTTCGGCTGGTAGCATAAATCCTTTTTCCGAGAGTGTAATCACGCTGTCAATTGAGCCGCGTAAAAATCGCCAGCGCAAATCCACCACTCCATTTGCGGCGGCATACTCACGCAAGACTTCAGGCGTGTCGTATTCTGGGTCGACGGTTACCGAGACAAACTGCACGCGTTGTGAAGACGCATAGAGTTTATAGAGTTCTGCCATTTGCTTTGTCATGATTGGGCATGCACCGGGACAGCGCGTAAAGAAAAAATCCCAAATGGTGATTTTGCCTTGCAGGTCTTTTTCAGTGAAGGTATTGCCATGCTGGTCTTGGAGCGAGAAGGCTGGCACTTTGGCAATGACAGGGATTTCTTGGCGTGAAAAATCTGCCTTCTGGATGGCAAATACTGCAACAAGCGTTATCGCTACGACACTTACAGCAAAGAGAAAAATTGTGCGCTTACTACTCATAACAACTTATACGAGAAAGTTAAAGTGTAAAGTTAACGAATTTGCGGCAATTGTGCTACGATTGTAACTCTATTGCAGAAAACTTGACGAAAGCATATATTTGGCGCTCATTTTTCAAGACACCCTGAAACTATACAAGCCATGGCAACAAAGAAAGGTAACCGTGTCGTTATCACCTTAGAATGCACTGAGGCACGCAAGGAGGGCAAAACCCCTTCGCGATACACGACCGAAAAAAATAAGCGCAACGATCCCGAGCGACTTGAGCTGATGAAATATAACCCCTATCTCAAACGCCGCACCCTTCACAGAGAGGTTAAGTAAAGGGTTTGGTCTTGTAAAAGCATTCTAAAACCGTGATATTTAAGGCGTAGCTCTCTACGCCTTTTGATTTTAATTGTTGCAAACACCGCATATGCTTCGTTGGAATAGCGTGCTGCTTGCTTTCCTTTTTGCGTCTTCTCTTGCTTCAGTTTTTGCTCAAGATGTTCAGCCACCAATTAAGGCAGATAAACTGAGCTTTATTTCCAAGACAACTTGCGGCGTTGATGTCTTTTTGGAAAAGCATCCTCAAGCTGATGGGCGTGGGGTAATAATCGTCATTCTTGACACTGGGATAGATATGGGCATTGAAGGATTGAAGCAAACTTCGCTTGGCACGCCTAAGGTCATTGATGTGCAAGATTTTTCGGGCGGTGGCGATGTGCCGCTTATCAAAGCGAAAGTGTTGATGCAAGACGGTCGCGTGGAGTTAGTCGATACAGTGCATGCACTTCGCTTGCGAGGCATTGAGTCTTTGCCCAAACCTGCAGACGGGCTTTACTTCATCGGTGCTTTTGATGAATCTCGGTTAAAAAATAGCGAAGTATCGGACGTTGATGGCGACGGAAAATCGGAAACGGTGTTTGGCATTGTGGCTTACCGCACTCACGATGGTGCAGTTGCTTTTGTGGATTGTAATGCCAATGGCAATCTTGCCGATGAAAAACCGCTTCGCACCTACAAGGAGCGCTTTGACACTTTCACTTTCACGCCCAAAGACAGCACGAAACTGCCCGTTATGACCTGTGCGCTGAACATCTTTCTTGAGCGCAATCTTGTTGTGCTGCACTTTGATGATGGTGCGCATGGCTCGCATGTTGCTGGCATTGCCGCTGGCTACAACATCTATGCTACTCCACTACAACCGGGCTACAACGGCATTGCACCGGGCGCTGAGCTTATCAGCCTAAAAATCAGCGACGGGAGAATCGGACAATTGAGCACCACAGGCAGTATGAAAAAGGCATACGACTATGCGGCACATCTAGCACGAACACAACCGAAGCCTGTGGTGGTAAATATGAGTTTCGGCGTTGCTTCCGAATTAGAAGGACATGCCGATATAGAAAAGTATTTGGATTCGCTTCTGGAGGTTACCCCAAATCTGTATGTGTGTGTCTCCAATGGCAATGAAGGACCGGGCATTTCATCAACGGGGCTACCTGCATCAGCGTCGCGAGTCATTTCTGTTGGCGCCCTGCTCAACCGCGACATTGCCTACGATGCTTATAGCTTAGACCAGAAAGAGCATAGCATTTGGAGCTTTAGCAGCCGCGGCGCAGAGACGCCGAAGCCCGACCTTGTTGCGCCCGGCTCGGCATTTTCTACCGTGCCGAATCATTCTCAAATGCCGCTGATGAGCGGCACCAGTATGGCTTCGCCACATGTATCGGGCGCAATTGCCTTGCTACTTAGTGCCTTGCTGAAAGAAGACCCAGAAGGTGTGAGGGCAGGTTTTTACTCGCAGAGCGTGATAAAGCGTGCCTTGCGTGCCTCTGCTCGCCCATTAGGTCCCACATTAGCTTACAACGAGCTCGATTGTGGCGCAGGCTTACTTAATGTGCCACGCGCACTTGACGCCTTGCGCGCCTATCGCAAGAGCGGCTTTGCAGAGCGCGCCATTGACTACACCATACGCGTTGCCTCCACTGTTCATGGCACAGAGTATGGCATGTCTGCTGCGTATCATCGTAGCACGGTCATTCCCGAAGCGGAGCTTTTTCAAGTTTTGCCAAAATTTCCTCCTAGGATGAGCCCCGCTGAACAGGAAAAATTTTTCCGCGTGCTTGAACTGCGCTCAACAGCACCATGGCTACGACTTCCGCAGAAAAACGTGCTGATGCGCGGCAGTGCTGGCACCACGGTTCGTGTCATTTACGACCGCAGACAACTTCGCACTCCCGGTCTTTACCACGCTAAGGTCATTGCCACTTCGGCGCAGCGCTCCTCCCAATCTTCTTTCCCTGAAGTGGAGTTTGAGCTACACAATACGCTTATTGTGCCATACACCTTCAATAACGAAGGGCTGATTACCTTGTCGCGCCAAACCCTTAAGCCCGGTGAAATTCGTCGCTACTTCTTTGCTGTGCCAAAAGGCGCTTCATCTTTTACCGTGAGTGTTCAGCGAGAAAAAGGATTTGATTGCGAGGTTACTGGTGCAGTGGTTTCCCCAAAAGGCGCTGTGGTTACACCTATTCCGCTCATTCCTGATGGGGAAAATGAATCCAGCGTCAGTGTGGTGCGGCAGTTGGAACCGGGCGTCTATGAGGTGGTCGTGCAAGCTGAAAGCAGTGCCAAAACACTTTCGCGCTTTAGCTTGGAAGTCATGATTGAGCGCGTGAGCTTCGACATCAAAACCCTCACGCCTACGCTTCTGCAAGCTACGGTTACCAACTCCAACACTAGCATGGTACGTGGTAGCGTGAGTGCCAGAATTGGCTCTTACAGTCGCACCATCATTGACACACTCTACGCTGGACAAATCTATCGCTTGCCTGTAATGCTTAACGCATCAGACGCTTCGCTGACCATGCGTGTATCCATGAGCAAGGAAGACTACAACAAAAACACCGACATTGCCTTGATGATTGTCGATAGCACCGGTAGAAAACTTGCGTCGCTTTCTGTAGATGCCGCCGATGAATCCTTGCGTCTTATTAATCCCTACGATAAGCCAGCGCAAGTCTTCTTTGAAATTCACTATGGCTTTGCTTACGATAACCCCAATAATTTTGCGCGTCTGATTATTTCAGAAATTCATGGCATTCAGCCCATTTTCCTTGAAACCAGCGGAAATGCCGCAGTGGAACTGACACCCTTTATCCCTGTCACGTTCGAGTGGCGTATTCCTTCTCTGCCTAGCTTGCCAGCGGGCTACCACTACGGCGGCGATATGCGTTTTGAAGATTTATTCAACCGCTTGCAATCTATCCAGCCTTTTACTTTGCCTGCTGCGCCATAGCTTATTTCAAGGTGCCTTTTGTTGAGGCAATTTGGTCTGAAGACACCTTCACTGCATGACGCAGCGCCACGGCAAAGGCTTTGAAGAGTGCTTCGATTTTGTGATGCGTGTTTTTGCCGTAGAGTATTTCCAGATGAATGTTGGCTTTGAGATGTTCTGCCAGCGAGAAGAAAAAGTGCTCTACCATTTCGGTTGCCATATCGCTGATTTTGGCGCGTGAAAATTGCGCGCGAAAGACGAGGTAACTTCTGCCGCTTAAATCCACGACAGCGCGCGCCAGTGTCTCATCCATTGGAACGAAAGCATAACCGTAGCGCTCAATGCCAACTTTATCGCCGAGTGCATCTGCCAGCGCATGCCCCAGCGCTATTGCTATATCTTCCACGCTGTGGTGGTCGTCGACATGCAGGTCACCTTTGCAGCTAAGTTGCAAGTCGATGCGCGAGTGTTTGGCAAAAAGTTCGAGCATGTGGTTCAGGAAGTGGATGCCCGTTTGAATGTCGTAGCACCCTTCGCCATCGAGATTGAGCGAGACGCTAATATCGGTCTCTTTTGTTTTGCGCACATAGGTGGCTTTGCGCTGCGGTCTCTCTTTGTGTGGGGCTTTGCCGTTGCGTGAGCGTGCCGACGCCTTGCGCGTAAGGTCTTGTGATGCATTCATAGCTAAGCAGATTCGTGATGCGAGTCTAAAACTTTTTGCTTTTGGTCTAAAATGGTGCGTATGGCTTGAGCTAAATCGCTGAAGCGGACGATGTGTTCATGTTTTGGTCGTGCAGCAACCGTTGCGGCAGCAAGTAACAGCGCATTTTTTACATCTCCGCCTGATGCACCAAGTGAAAGTTCAGCGAGTTTTTCAAAATCCAAATCGGGCTCCACTGGTAACTGCGGTGGCAGATGCACGCGCCAAATTTCCTTCAACTGCGCTTTTGCAGGCAGGCGAAACTCAATGTGAGCAATCATTCGGCGTAGAAATGCTCTATCGTAATTGCTCACCAAGTTGGAAGCGAAAATGACCAATCCGTTGAAACGGTCGAGCTCAATGAGCGTGGTGCTTCGTGTGAGATTGACGCTATGGTCTGTCGATTGTGTAATGGTGGTCAAGCGTTTGCCTAAGATGGAATCGGCTTCGTCAAAAAAGAGCACGGCACCAGTGCTGGCGGCTTTGGCAAAAGCGGCTTTGATGTTTTTCGGCGTCTCACCTACGTATTTTGACTCCAACTCTGCATAGCTTACCATCAAAATTTCTTTGCCTAAGGCATTGGCAATAGCTTCCGCTGCCAGTGTTTTACCCGTGCCGGGCGGACCATAGAAATTCAGTGCCACTTTGCGCCCGGTTCGGTCTATGGATTGCAAATTCCATGTTTCATAAATCAGGCGTTGCTGCTCGATGAGCGTGAGCACATCTTGCAAAGCTTTTTGTGTTTTGCTGTCCAAGATGAGCCGATCGAGCGAATAGAGCGGTTTTTGGGGCACGAAGTTTTCGAGACGTTTGCGAATGTCGCTGTCAGGAAGATGTGTGGCGCCATTGCGTGGTGCCGCATTTTTTTCAGCCAGTCCGCTTTGCTCTAAGCGCGCTTTGTGCGGATTGAAGTTGAAGGTCATTTCAGGTCGGTGCAAATGCGTGCTGAATTTGACCTTGTTTATCATTTTGCGCAGTTCAGCCACGAATGCGTTGGTCAGCGCGCTTTCCAATTCGCGCGCCGAATCTTTGCCCTCGGCGGCACACACTGGACAGTACAGCATCGGTAACCCTTCCAGCTTCGCATTCAGCTCGGGCACCTGCTTGACACCGCGATACGAGAGCACCAAGGGGACTTTATGAATTGGACAAATTTCTGCCGACATTCGTTATCTAAAGGTTTCTTTTTCGCACAGGCCACACCACATAGACTCATGTGCGTTCAAACTTGCTTTTCAGCATCTTCAATTTGCAATTCGGCATGCGAAAATTCTAACACTTTTGCAGCTTATTTAAGCAGCATCATTTTTTTTGTTTGAACAAAATTGCCAGCTTGCAATCGGTAAAAATACACCCCGCTTGCTAAGCCACTAGCGTTGAAGAGCACGCTGTATTGTCCTGCGGCTTGACGCTCATTGACCAAAGTCTGGACCTCGCGTCCGAGCACATCATAGATTTTCAGGCTCACTGTGGCGCTCTGCGGCAGTTGATAGCGAATAGTGGTGCTTGGGTTGAAAGGATTTGGATAGTTTTGTTCCAATGCAAAGGTTTTGGGCATGGGTTGCTCCTCTGCTGGCGTTGAAAGCGGATTTTGGATGACCACTGCATCTGGCGTTGTCGAGAGCGTGAAAATTGCTGTGCCAAATGGCGGTAGCGTGATAGATACAGCACTTAGTTCAGCGCCACGCACTTGCCGGCGTGTGTTGTCGTAAAGATTGTTGAGAAAATAGGTTGCGTTGTCTTCAATACCGCCTGTAAAGCTCACCAGACCGGGCGCACGCAAATTGAAGGTAGCACTCTGTGTTTGGTTGGAGAAATTGACAACGGTTATTGCATTTTGATTTTCAAACGGTCGCGTGAAGGCATAGATGAAATCGTTGTTGTTGCTTGGCATGAGGCGCTGAAAGTTTTGTGTCCAAAATGCTGGGAATTGTGCGCGAATGTGTGCCAGCCGTTGATAGTGTGGCATCAGTAGCGTGCGTCCCGGATGGTTCCAGTCAATGATGCCGCGGCGGCGCACGTTGAGGTCTGGTTCGCCCAAGTTGGTTGCCGTGGTCGGAAATCCTGCCCCGACTTCTTGACCGCAGTAAAGCATCGGATGTCCGGGCGCTGTGAAGATGACGCTTGCCATTGCCATCGTGCGCCGGTATGCCGTTAGCGTGTCGGCTGTGCGATAGAGAAAAGCAATGCGGTCTTCGTCTTTATTTTCCAAGAAGCGCATGTAGAAAGAGTTTGGTCCGGGATAGTAGCCGCCGTTGAAGAGTTCATTGTGCAGGGCGTTAATGGCTTGCGGCGTGAAGTTAAAGCCTCGAATGACGCCGCCATAGAGTTTCCAGTCGTAGCCAGCATCGGCGCCGCCGCGCAGGCCGCCAGATTGATGGTCTGCAAAAATGCTCTCGCTGCCAATGCCCGTTCCATCTGCTTCCGCCAGCAAATAAATATCGCCTTTGATGCGTTTTAATTCTCGCCGCAGAAATTCATCGAAATTGGCTCGCCCGTTGCGTCGGTGCGGTCCCCAGTAGACATCGAAGCGGAAGCCATCGAGGTCAAATTCCTTGAGCCAATGTTTATAGACCTCGAGCATGGCGTGACGCGCATCCAAATCGCTCCATTCAAAATTGAGCAAGGCTTGGCTAAAGCCGCCGTAGAAGACAAACCCTGCCGCATCGGTGCCCCAGCCCAACCCATTAGTGTTTGTTGCCGGTCCTGATGTCGGAATGGTGCGTTGATACCATGTAAAGTGTGGGGAGCGTCGTCCTAAGGTGCGTGCGCTCACTGCCCAAGGATGGTTGCGCCCTGTGTGGTTTGGCGTAACATCCAAAATGACTTTCAAGCCCAGACGATGCGCTTCACTCACGAAGTCCTTGAAATCTTGCCTTGTGCCGTATGTCGAGACCACTGAGTAAAAATCCACGATGTTGTAGCCGATGCCGATACCGTTATCAATGCGGTCGTTATCGGTTTTCATCACGGGCATTATCCAGATGGTATTGAAGCCCATGTCTCGGATGTATTCCAATCCGCCGGGCGATTTGCCGCGAGCAATCAGGTCGCGCAAGATACCCGAATTTTGATTTGATGCCGCTTTTGGAAATAGGAGATACAGCCGCATTTGGCGCACCCAATCTGGCACGGCTTCATAACTTGGCACAATGACTTCGCCACTTGCACGCACGGTGAAGTATTGTCGCACGGTATCGGCATTGCCGTCTGGGTCACGCGCAATCAGCAGGAAGGGATAATCGCCTGGGCGCGTCGGTTTTGTGATGGTAACGCTCTCGCCTGTTCGCCCTGATAGTCCTAACGGCACGCCTTCTACATCGCGCCATGCAAATGTCAGTGCCTGACCTTGTGGGTCGGTGCTTGCACTTGCCGACAGCGTAATTGCGTTTCCTGATACGCTTACCGTCGCCACTGCCACAGGTGCCTGCGGCACAAACTTGGTGATGATGACACTATCGGTGAAGGTCTCACTCCCTACGGTAGCACTGACACGAATCACATTGCGTCCATTTTGCAAGGGCACTACTCTATCAAATCCGCCAGATATGACCGCTTGCGTGAGACTTGCGCCGCCATTGACACTAATTTGCACGGCTGAAATGCGACTGTCGCTGACAAACCCGCCCACATTGAACGAATCTTTGCGCGTAACAAAGCTTGGCGTTTCAATCTGAATGGGTCGGGCTCGCACTTCAAATTGAATGGAGTCTGTTCGAGTTACGCCATTTGAGCCTGTTACTGAAATGCGAAACGTGTGTATGCCATCTGGCACATTGCTAGGCGGCTGATACGAAAAAATTCCTGTTGCCGCATTGTAGAACGAGATTGGATTTGCAATTGGTGCGCCATCAAGGCTTGCCGACAGGGAGCTTATGGTTACAGTTTGCGCACGAAAAATGCCTGCACTGAGCACTGGGCGAGCGGTTCGCACCACAAAGCGTTCGCCAAACGGCAGTGAGCCACTGACATACGGGAAGACCGCTACTTGAAAGAGCGTAAGCGGTTCAACGGTCAGGATGGAATTATCATTGTCTGCTGGATTGTAGCGCCGATTCAGCGGGTCTGTGCGCCAGCCTGCAACCACACCGTTTTCATTGATTTTGTATTGGTATGTGCCCAGCGGCAAGCGAATTGTTTTTTCCCACAGTCCCGTTGCCGTATTGAAATCACCTTGTGACGGTGTGCCTGATGCGATATTGCCGTTGGTATTGGGTCCCCAGTTGTTGAACTCTCCGGGAAAATGCACGCGCGTCGGCGCTGGCGAGCTAAGGGATTGATAGCGGAAAAGAATGCTCACCGAGTCTTGCGCCTTCACGACCGCAACCCAAGTGAGCAGTATGCCAAGCAGTGTTCCAGAAAGCAGTATTCTGCGCATTGTTTGGAAAGTTTTGCTTGAAGTTAGACGATTTGGTGCGCCTCCGCAAAGCCTTTCTTTAGCGCGATGTGCTTATCCCAACATGCTGCGCTTTTTGAGATATGCCAGCAAGGCGACATCAAAAGGTTGTGAGGTTTCAATCGTTACATAGTCAATGGCACTATCGATGAGTTGCTGTTTCAGTGTGCGCTCACGTGCTTCGAAAGCTGTCCTGTAAGCGATTTGAAGTTGGCGCGGACTGGTTATGAGGCGTTCGCCTGTCTCGAGGTCAATCATTTCTGCATCGCTGTCGAAACTGAGGTCTCGTTCTTTTGGGTCAAGGATGTGGAAGGCGATGACTTCGTTGCGTCGGTGTCGGAAATGCTTGAGTGCCGCAATGAGCTTTTCGGGCTCATCCCAAAAATCGCTTAGCACGACTATAAAGCTGCGTTTTTGCAAATACTCGGCAAATTTTTTTAGTGCGGCGGCGGTGTTAGTGCCCCGACCGCGTGTTTGTTGCGCTGCTTGGCTGGTCTGATGCAAGGTTTTCAAAATCAAGTTTTGGTGCGAAGGCTTGAGGCTGGGCGGCAGAAAGGTCTGTAAGGTCTCGCTGTAAGTGGTTAGGCTGACGGCATCACGCTGACCAGTCATGAACAGCGTCAGTGCTGCTGCCAAGTAGCTGGCATACTCGATTTTTGGCAGAAGGTCTTTGGAAGATGAAAACGACATGGAGCTGGAGACATCGAGCAAAATGTAGCAGCGCAGATTGGTTTCTTCTTCATACTGCTTGATGTAATACTTGCCCGTTCTGCCATAGACGCGCCAGTCGATGTGGCGGGGTTCATCGCCGAAGGTGTATTGGCGATGCTCGGCAAATTCCACGCTAAAGCCGTGGTAGGGACTTTTGTGCAGTCCGGTGATAAAGCCTTCGACAATCATCTTTGCCTTTAGCTCAATCGTGCCAAGGCGCGAGACTACAGCTGGCTGCAGGTATTTGCGATACTCTTCCAAGTGCGTGCGCTATTTGATGACAATTTCACGCGACATTTGTGCCCACAGCTTGAAGTTTGCGTTTAGCATGTTCTCCAAATAACGGATTTGGCGTTTAGCGCTTTCTGTGAGCTCACTTTGCCCCAAAATTTCTGTCCATATTTCACCCTTTATACTGTTCTTCAGCTGGCGATAGAGTTTTGCCCAAGCGCTTTCTTCATCGTCGTCTTCGCCAAATAGCGCATCAAAGAATGTTGTGCGCTTTGGATACTCCACCAGCCTCACTCGTGAATTTTGGTCGAGCTTTGCCAATTCTTTTGCTACCGCCACGGCACGATTAAATCCGCCCAGTTCATCGACTAAACCGATGGATTTTGCCGCCTGACCAATCCAGACGCGCCCTTGTGCAATCGAGTCGACTTGCTCGGGTTTCATTTTGCGTCCTTCAGCGACATGCTCAAGAAAGCGTTGATAGCCTTCACCAATGAGCGCATCTACTTTTTGATAGGCTTCTGGCGAGAGTTTCTCAAACAGATTGAAAGAGTCTGCAAATTTGCCGCGCAAAAGCACTTCTCGCTTGAGTCCGATTTCGTTTTGCAGTTTTTTCAGGTTAGGCTTGATAGCAAAAATGCCAATTGAACCTGTGATGGTGAGCGGATGTGCCAAGATTTTCTCGACCTCTGCCGATATCCAATATCCGCCCGATGCCGCCACTCCCGACATTGATACCAGCACTGGCTTTTTTGCCTTTGTTTTGACAATCGCCTGCGACATCTTCTCGGATGCAGTTACCGACCCGCCGGGGCTATCGATGCGCAAAATTACCGCTTTTATGGTTTCATCTTCTTGTATTTCTCTTAGGGCTTTTGTGATGTCTCTATCGCCTACATTGTCGTTGCCATCCGGGCGTAGCACACTCTTGCCATCAATGATTCCACCCTGAACATAGACGACGGCAATTTTTTCACCTTTTCGGTCTTCTTCTGCCTCATAGTCGGAAAGCGAACAAAAGACCTCCTTATCGCTTTTTGCCGCAAAGCGTGCCTTAAGTTGTTCTTTGAGGTCGTCCATGTAGGCAATGCTATCTGCCAGCTTGAAGTCAACACACTGCTTTTCAGAAAAGTAGGCGACATCGTTGATAAGTTGCCTGACCTGTGCTTCGGAAAGATTTCGTCCTTTGCAAATGGCTTCTATGTATGCTTTGTCGAAGGCATCGAGCAGGGCTTCGTCTTGCTCTCGGTCAGCTTCGCTTTGGCTATCGCGTATCAGCGGCTCGACAGCACTTTTATATTTGCCTCGGCGAATGGCTTCAACTTCTATTCCGATTTTCTCTAATGTGGTTTTGAAATAGAGGTTCTCTAAACTTAATCCATCAATGAGGTAGAAGCTATACGGCTCAACATAGATTTTACTGCACGCCGCTGCCATGTAGTATTCCTTATCGCCCCCGCCTTTTAGATATGCCCATACATCCTTTCCTGCTTTGCGCACCTCTTCAACGGCTTCTCGCAATTCTGCCAGCTTGGAAAATGCCGCCGAAAGGTTTGAAATCTCCATTACGATGAGCTTGATTCGATTATCCTCTTTTGCGCGGTTCAATGCTCGCAAAGCACTCTGAAAGGTGAGCACTGGACGCTGCCCCGCAAAAAAAGATGGCGCATCAATGAACACTCGTTCAGGCAAATTGCCGCTGAGCGACATCATGAGCACAGCTTCTTTTGGAATCGTGCTCTTGGTTTGAAGCGCGCGAATGACGGTCAGCACGCCCAACAGTCCCAGTAAGACCAAAAAGATGATAAGAAGCCGACGCGACCCTCGTTTTGACCTTTGCTCCGACATATTTTTTAGGTGAGTTGAAAGTTTTCAAAACATTTTCGCTACCACTTTTCATGCTTGCTGGCTGATGGTCGGCTGCTCTCATAGAGCAAGCAACTGACATAATGCATTGGGTTGGATGGTATTGCCTGTAGCTGTGGCATCAGCTGTTTGCACATCTCTTCTGCTTTGGGGCATCTTGGATGAAAGCCACAACCGCTTGGCACATTTGCTGGACTTGGAATATCGCCTGTGAGCACAATCCGCTTGCGTTTGAGTTTAGGGTCAGGAATAGGAACTGCCGACAGCAAGGCTTCTGTATAAGGGTGCTGCGGCAAGCGATAGAGGTCTTCACACTCAGCAATTTCTACTATCTTGCCCAAATACATCACTGCCACTCGGTCAGAAATATACTCCACGACGGATAGGTCATGCGCAATAAACAAATATGTCAAGCCCAATGCTTTCTGCAAATCCTTTAGGAGGTTGATGATTTGCGATTGAATTGAGACATCAAGTGCCGAAACGGGCTCATCGCAAATGATAAACTTCGGCTCTACGGCTAACGCTCGCGCAATACCTAGGCGCTGACGCTGCCCACCTGAAAACTCATGCGGATAGCGATTGAGATACTGCGCGCTCAGTCCCACTTGCTCCAGAAGTTCTGCGGCTCTCTTTTCGGCGGCTTTGCCTTCTGCCAACTGATGTACCTCTAAGACCTCACGCAACATTTGCCCGACGGTTAGGCGTGGATTGAGCGAACTGAAGGGGTCCTGAAAAATAATTTGCATGTCTTTGCGCAAGACACGCAGTTCATGGGGTTTCATGGTGCGAATGTTCTTTCCTTCAAAAAAAATTTCACCATCAGTGGGCTCAATCAATCTTAGCAAGCTGCGCCCTAAGGTTGTTTTGCCGCAGCCTGACTCGCCCACTAATCCCAGCGTCTCCCCACGCCGAACTGTAAAAGAGACATCGTCGACGGCTTTGACATAGCCGACCGTTCTAGAAAAAATACCTTTGCGAATGGGAAAGTATGTTTTCAGATGCCTAACGACCAGTAAATCGTCTGTCTGCCATCCTTGCTGCGCTGTTGAAGGCATTCTCTGCTTTTGCCGTTGAGTTGCTTGCAATATAGCATTTTCATGCCTTTCGTATGAGCTGGCCTTTCTGGCAGTCTTGCAGAGTGTGGATTTGTAAAGCAATTTACGTCTCATGTGAGCAGGCACACTTCAGCATACACATCTTTCAGCATCTGCCGATGGCGGTATCATTAACTATTGAGCCGATGTTCAACTCATGCTTTGGCGCAGGCTAAACATCATCTCGGCTTTTCTTGGCGAGTCGACCACCTTACTGCCGATGCGCACACTGAGCACAAATTGCCCTTCCTCTTCACTGACCGATGAGATGCCCACAATATCCGTGATACCATGCTCCATGAGCAAAGACATCACTTGGTTCTGCTTAAGCACATTGGTTAGGTTGAAACGCAACGCAGCGGGACGGATTTCTCCGCCACACAGGCGAAAGGCAGGCAGAAAGTCAATATGCTCAACACTTTTCGCAATAGCTTGCAGGATTTTTTTCTCGCCACGACTTGTGTTGAGATAAACTTGCCATAGCTTGTGCCACAAGCCCTGCCAGAAGCTACTTGATACAATGGAGATTTTGCCAGCGCGCTCAATTACGGCATAGTGATGTTCTGAATTAATAATCAACTCGGCAATGTGCAGCGGCAAAACACAGAACAGCGTCTGCCCCAGTGGCTGAACGTGAAAAAATTTCAGTTCAAACCACTTGTCGTGAATGACCAAATGAGGCTTTTGAATTACGCTGTCGCGCTTAGTAATCGCTTCAAGAAATAGGTTACATGCTTTTTCTGGAATCACAATATCAGCTTTTGCAGAGACGTGCTTTGCGACCGTTTTTGCCGCTGTCCCTACTGTTGAAATTGCTGTGGCAATTCCCCGTATCCAATCTCCTAAGCCCATCGCCACCTCCTGCTGCCTTCAAAGTTGGCACCAAAAAATCTAAGTGTCTTTGTTTTTTTCCGTAGTGCACAAACTTTTGTGCACATGGTCGTTTTGGACGAACACGTAAGAATGTGCTAAAGAGTTATGGACTTTGCAAGCTTTTGATAACTCCTCATCTCTTGCTTGATGACTCAGCTTTTTTGAGGCTCACGGGTTTTTCTGTAGCAAGTCTTCAGCAATTTTGTATGGTGATTCATGCTGGATGACTCGTTTGCGCAGTTCTTCTATGCGCTGGGCTGTCCAGAAGGTCTGTCGCCATTTTTCTTCGACCACACTTTGGACAAAATTTTGTTGCCGCTCTCGTCGTCGCTCCACAAGGCGAGCGTCTGTTTCCAGAAAGGCTCGGTGGGCATTGATGGCTTGTAGCAACTCCGCAATGCCCTGTCCCATTGTAGCCACGGTTTTGACGACTCTTGGCAACCACGCCTGCGCTGAATGTTGGCGCAGTTCCAAGCTGGTAGATAGGGCTTGCACGGCTTTGTCTGCATCTTGCCGGTCAGCTTTGTTCATGACAAAGATATCTGCAATTTCCATCAGCCCTGCTTTCATGGCTTGAATTGCATCTCCTGACTCTGGCACTAAGGTCACCACGGTAGTGTCAGCAGCATGCACCACATCAAGTTCGGATTGTCCGACCCCGACGGTCTCGAAGATGATGGTCGTGTAGCCTGCTGCATCGAGCACATCGGCAACTTCTGTAGCCTTCTTTGCCAAGCCGCCCAAACTGCCACGTGTTGCCATAGAGCGAATAAATACGCCTTCATCGAGCATCACTTCGCTCATTCGAACCCTATCTCCCAACAGCGCACCACCTGTGAAGGGACTGGTGGGGTCGACGGCAATAATGGCAACTTTCTCACCTGTCTGCCGCAGATGGCGTGTAAGTTTGCTGGTAATGGTGCTTTTGCCTGCGCCCGGCGGACCCGTAATCCCGATGCGGTAAGCTCTTCCCACATTAGCATACAGCTCCGAAAGAATAGATTCTGCTGACGCATCATTATTTTCAATGCGTGTCAGCAATCGTGCCAGCGCGCGCTTGTCGCCTTGCAAAATTTTCTCGCTCAGAGACTGTGATAAGGATAGCTCGCTCATGGATGCTATTTTTGAACATTTTTGGATGCGGTGCGAAAATATCGTCTTGCTGCATCTAATTATTTAGGCAAAAATTTTCATCACTTCATTACGCTATGACAACCTTTTTTTCTGGCTTGCTTCAGACCTCACTTGCAGTGCGATACAGCCTCATCATTGCGGTTGTCTCGCTTGCTTTTTTTGTGCCGTTTCTTGGCACGGTGCATCTATTTGATTGGGATGAAATCAATTTCGCTGAATCAGCTCGTGAAATGCTCGTTACAGGCAATTACACGCGTGTGCAAATCAATTTTGAGCCTTTCTGGGAAAAACCGCCTCTTTTTATCTGGCTACAAGCCCTTTCTATGCATCTTTTTGGGGTCAATGAATTTGCGGCTCGCCTGCCTAATGCGCTTTGCGGCACCATCACGCTGCTTGTGCTTTTTTTCATCGGGCGGCGGCTCTACAATGAACGCTTTGGTCTTTTTTGGGCAATGGCTTACTTCGGTTCCTTTTTGCCTCATTTCTACTTCAAGACCGCCATTATTGACCCCGTGTTCAATCTTTTCATTTTTCTTGGTGTGTATTGCTTTTTCCTTGCCTCCACTCTCGATGAAAATTCACCGCTTTGGCAACGGCGAAAGTATCTTATCTTCTCTGGCACATTTATCGGTCTGGGTATCTTGACCAAAGGTCCTGTTGCGCTTCTGGTTTCAGGATTATCGGGCATTATCTACACCCTCATTTCTTTTTACCGCTTCAGACGCTGGGTGCTGACAATAACAGATGCACTGCTGTTCGGCGCTGTTGCGCTTGTGGTCTCTTCGCTATGGTATGGCTTAGAGACTGTGCAACACGGATGGTGGTTTCTTTGGTCATTTATCAGCTATCAGATTGGTCTTTTTCGTGAGCCTGTGGCAGGGCATGGTCAGCCGTTTTACTATCACTTCGTGGTGCTGTTGTTTGGGGTTTTTCCCGCTTCGTTTATTGCGTTGCCAGCGTTTCGCCGTGCTGCCGCTGACCGTGATACGCCATCTGCTTTTGCACTTTTGATGATTATTCTTTTCGGCGTAGTGCTTACGATTTTTTCCATCTCGCAGACGAAGATTGCGCATTACTCTTCACTGTGCTACTTTCCGCTGACCTTCCTTGCCACGCATCAAATCTGCCAAGTTCTTTCGGGCAAAGCTGCATGGCGTACTTCCGCCAGCGTAGCGTGTGCGGTGTTTGGCAGTTTGATTGCACTTCTGCTTGTGCTCTTTCCGATTGTCATTTCTCACCCATCATGGATTTTGCCCTTCATTAAAGATGAGCTAGTGCGGGCAGTTTTGCAGTCGCCAGTTGCGTGGAGCGGATATGAATGGCTTATTGGCGCCGCTTATTTTGTACTCGTTATGCTTAGTGTATGGCTATTGCAACAACAAAAGTTCGAGTTTGGCTTTGGCACGCTATTTTTTTCCAGTGCGCTTACGCTACATTTCTTCACGCTCTTTATTGCGCCTAAGGTTGAGGCATACACGCAAGCCGAGCCGATTCGATTCTATCAGTCCCTGCAAGATGAAGATTGCTACATTGTTACAGGTTACAAAAGCTATGCGCCGTATTTTTATGCGCGCCTGCGCCCGAATCAAAGCCCCAGCACGCTTGACCATGAGTGGCTGGCTACAGGTCCAATTAAGAAGCCCGCTTATTTTGTTGCCAAGCTCGATGGCGCAAAATGGTATGAGCAATTTCCAGAACTTAAGGTCATTAAGCGTAGCGGTGGATATGTTTTCTTCAAGCGTGAGGTGCCTGCTTCGCCGTGATGCGATGCAACCTTCTTGCAAGCTGAGGCATGAACTAATTTTTTCCCCAAGCCAGATTGGCTATATTTGAGATTCTATCTCGATTTTTTAGCGTTTTCCTTCAATGACTTATCGCACACACTTTTGCGGCGCGCTTCGCCGTGAGCACATTTTTACGGAGGTCAAACTTGCTGGCTGGATTCACCGCAAGCGAGACCACGGCGGATTAATTTTTGTGGATTTGCGAGACCACACGGGGATTTGCCAGCTGGTCTTCGAGCCCTATCATGCTGATAGTTTTCATCAGATTGAGCACTTGCGTGTAGAGTCGGTCATTACAGTTCAAGGTCAGGTTGTGCCACGCGCAGAAGATACCATCAACGAGCATTTGCCAACTGGTGAAATCGAGGTGCGTGTCCATGCCATGACTGTTGAAAATGCAGCCGAGCCCCTGCCCTTTCCGATTGCCGATGAAGTGCCTACTTCGGAAGAGTTGCGCCTAAAATACCGCTTCCTTGACCTACGTCGTGAGCACCTGCATGAAAACATTTTGTATCGCTCACGGATGATTTTCGAGATTCGCAAATACCTTGTGGGCTTAGGCTTTCATGAAATTCAAACGCCGATTCTGACCTGTAGCTCTCCTGAAGGCGCACGCGATTACCTTGTGCCCAGCCGCTTGCATCCGGGCAAGTTTTATGCTTTGCCTCAAGCACCGCAGCAGTTCAAGCAACTACTGATGGTGGCTGGCTTTGACAAATACTTCCAAATTGCACCATGCTTTCGCGATGAAGATGCGCGTGCCGACCGAAGTCCCGGTGAATTCTACCAGCTTGACATGGAAATGGCGTTCATCACGCAAGATGAGCTCTTTGAGGTACTGGAAGGATTGTTTGCTCATCTTACCAGTGTGCTGTCTTGCAAGCGCATCATGCAACTTCCCTTCCCGCGCATCAAATATCTTGATGCCATGAACCGCTATGGCTCCGACAAACCTGACCTCCGCATTCCCTTAGTGATTGAAGACGTCACAGATATTTTCGTGGGCTCTTCTTTCAAGGTCTTTGCACAAAACACAGGAAAAGGTCGCTGTGTCAAAGCATTGGTTCTAAAAGGCAAAGCTAATGAACCGCGACTGTTCTACGACAAAGCAGAGGACTACGCCAAAACCGAGCTCGGGTTGCCCGGTCTGGCTTACATTCGTTACCGTGAAAACGAAGTACAAAGCCCTATTTACAAGTTTCTTTCCGACGCAGAAAAGGAACGCCTTAAAACCCGTCTCTCTCTTGAAACTGGTGATGTGGTCTTCTTTGCCGCTGGTACATGGGAAAAAACCTGCAAAGCTATGGGTGCTCTGCGCAATTACTTCGGCAAACATTATGCGCTTGATAAAGACTTGCTAGCTTTTTGCTGGATTGTGGATTTTCCCATGTTTGAATACAACGAGGAACAAAAGAAAATTGACTTTTCGCACAATCCCTTTTCCATGCCACAGGGCGGCTTAGAGGCACTGCTTAGCAAAGACCCGCTGGAAATCTTGGCTTATCAGTACGACATTGTCTGCAACGGCATTGAGCTTTCAAGCGGTGCCATTCGCAATCATAAGCCTGAAATTATGTATAAAGCCTTCGAGATTGCTGGCTACACAAAAGAAGAAGTTGATGCGAAATTTGGTCACATGATTCGTGCGTTTCAACATGGCGCGCCGCCACACGGTGGCATTGCTCCGGGCATTGACCGCATGGTCATGCTCTACCGCGATGAGCACAACATTCGTGAAGTCATTGCCTTTCCACTCAATCAAAAAGCGCAAGACCTGATGACCGGCGCACCAACGCCAGTCTCAGAAAAACAACTTCGCGAGCTTCACATCAAGCTCGATCTTCCCAAGACGGATTCACGCTGACTTTATGCTTCGCTCAAGGCTTGTGCTTCAGGCTGGAATTTTTCCAAAATGCTTAAGACGGTCTCCACTGCTTGTTTTGGTGAGTCTTTGTAACTCTTTGGGAAAGAAATCTCCAATTTGAGCCGTTTTTCATTCTTGAAGACTGGCGCATAGTGGCTTAGCGCACCTGTGCTTACGGCTTCCAGCACGGCTCCGAAAATTTTGCCTTCATAGAAACTTTTGTCTTCGCCTTCGGGGAAAGTAAAGACACATTTTTTTTCCATGATTTCAATGCGCGAAATCATGAGTGCTGTGGCTACAATTCTTAGACGCGCCACCAGCAAAAGATGCTCACACTCTTCGGGCAACTTGCCAAAGCGGTCTTGCAACTCTGCACTCAGCTGTGCTAAAGCGTCTTCGCTTGTAGCTTTCGAGAGGCGCTCGTAGAGTGCAAACCGCTCTGATGCCGATTCCACATAGTAATCTGGAATTAGCGCATTGAAAAAGAAAGTTATTTCAGTTGGCTTATTTGGCTTAGATTTTTGCGCTTCGGCTTCCTTGAAGATGTTTTGAAACTCTGTGGATTTGAGTTCAGCCACGGCTTCTTCTAAAATTTTCTGATACAAATCGAACCCCAGTTCATAGATGAAGCCAGATTGTTCTGCTCCCAAGAGGTTACCTGCACCGCGAATATCGAGGTCGCGCAGAGCGACGTTGAAGCCCGACCCGAGCTCTGTAAATTTCCTCAATAGTAGCGAGGCGTTGCAAAGCTTCTGGTGTCAGCGTTGACGCCGGTGGCGTAAGCAGGTAGCAATACGCTTTTCGGTCGCTGCGCCCCACACGTCCACGCAGTTGATAGAGGTCTGCCAGCCCTAAGGTATCGGCACGATTGATAAGAATTGTATTCACATTCGAGATATCGAGCCCTGACTCCACAATCGTTGTGCAGACTAAAATGTCAATTTCTTTTTCGATAAAATCCATCATGATCTGCTCCAGCTCTCGACCGGGCAGTTGCGCATGTGCAATGCGTATTCTTGCCTTCGGAAAGAGGCGCTTGAGCATATCAAAAATCTGCTCAATTGTATCAATGCGGTTGTGTAGGAAAAACACTTGTCCACCACGTGCTAGCTCTCGTGCAATGGCTTGCCGAATGAGCTCTTGGTCAAACTCATGGACAATCGTTTCAATGGGCTGACGATTTTTCGGCGGAGTAGAAATAATTGAAAGGTCGCGAGCGCCCATCATTGAAAATTGCAGCGTGCGCGGAATTGGCGTTGCCGTTAGCGTCAGCGTATCAACAGTTGGAAATTCCTCACGCAGTTTCTCCTTTGTTGCCACGCCAAAGTGTTGCTCTTCGTCAATGATGAGTAGCCCCAAGTCTTTGAACTTAACGTCTTTCGACACTAAGCGATGCGTGCCGATGACAATATCGACCGTTCCCGTTCGAATTTCTTCAATGATGCGTTTTTGCTCCGATTTTGGTACAAATCGGCTTAGCACTTCAATGCGTATGGGGAAATTTTGGAACCGCTGTTTGAAGGTCTGAAAGTGCTGATGCGCCAAAATCGTGGTTGGCACCAGCACGGCAACTTGCTTGCCTCCCTCTACAGCTTTGAAGGCGGCGCGCATAGCCACTTCGGTCTTGCCAAATCCTGCATCGCCACAGATGAGCCTATCCATTGGCGCTGGCGATTCCATATCGCGCTTGACTGCTTCAATTGCACTGAGCTGGTCTGGGGTCTCTTCGAAGATGAAAGCTGCTTCAAACTCTCTCATCCAGACACTATCGGGCGGCGCTGCAAACCCCTTGGTCATTTTGCGCTTGGCATATAGTTCAATAAGGTTGCGTGCAATATCTTTTAGGCGCTTTTTGGCACGCTCTTTTTGCTGCTGCCATTTGTCGCTACCCAAGCGAGAAAGCTTTGCTTTGTTGCCCTCGCCTGAAGCATACTTGGAGAGCAAGTGCAAATTCTGAAGATTGACATAGAGTTTGTCGCCTTTTTCATACTCAATGAGCACGCACTCTTGCCATGCGCCTGCAACCTGAATTTTTTCCAAGCCCATGAAAATTCCGATGCCGTAGTCTTCGTGCACGATAAAGTCGCCAACTTTGAGTGCGCGTAACTCTCGCAGGGAAATCTGTCTGCGTCGCCGGCGCCGATGCCGCCGATGCACATGGAGCTTGCCGAAAACATCCGCTTCTGTGTAAAGCGATACATTCCCTAACCGAAAGCCTTCGTAGAGATTGAGCGCAAGCGTGTAGAGCGTCAGTGGTGCACGCTCTTCAGCGGCATGCTCTGCTACTAAAAATTCTGCTACATCGGTAAGCTCTTTTTGTGACACCATTGCCACCACGCTCTGAACACCCTGCGTTGCATCTTTCTTCAGCGACTCGGCAAAAAGATGAAAGTTTGAACCAAATCGCATCTGGGGCTCGGCTTCAAAATGAAAGTTGCCCTTTGTCAGTGAGAGCAATTGCAACTCTGCAAAGGCTTGCAGTTTAGCTTCAATTTCGTGGCGCGAAAAGTATTCGCTGTCGCTTGGCCCGAAATCTTCATCATCGAAGACGCTTGTTACCACAAGGCTCTCGGACGGCAGGTATGATAAAATCGACTCGGCAGCATCTGCTACGCCGACCAAATTCGCCACAATTTCAGTTTCATCTTCCTGTGAGCTCGAAAGTTGAGTATTGACATCGAAACTGCGAATAGACTCGATTTCATCGCCAAAGAATTCAATCCGCACGGGCTTCAGCGCACCGAAGGAAAAGACATCGACAATAGAGCCGCGTATGGCATAATCACCTTCTTGCTCTACAAAGTCTTTTCGTTCAAAACCGTTGCTTTGTAAAAATGCTTGCAAGCGCTCATAGCCTACAGCTTCACCTTTTCGGATAGTCAAGCGGCACTGTGCCGCTTTGTCTTGCGCGAGCACTTTTCGCCCCAGTTCCAATGGCGTGCTTAGCACTATCTTCTTTTCACCCGCCATCAACGACGAGAGCACCAGCGCTGGGTCTCTGACAAAATCTATGACAAAGCGTTCGCCCAAAAGCTCTTGCAAATCTTGTTCATAGAGCTGCAACATCTCATCTTTAGCAACAATAAGCATTGGTGACGATTTTGCTTCAAAGAGCTTAGCCAGCAGAATTGAGCCCAGCGAGCCATACAAACCCGATAGCGTAACTTTTCGCCCTGCTTGCAGAGATAGCAGCAGCGCTTGCACCTTTTCGCCAAGGTTGAGAGTTTCTACAAGCGACGAAAGCGAAATTTTTTCAAGCTCAATAGAACTCGATGCACGAGACGCGTGTTCTTGAGTTCGTAATGTGTTTTGCATCTTTGTCGTCCTGAGTTATATTGTTCCTTAGCCTTTTGTGCTATTTTGTATCGAAAACTTCAAACCAAGAAACGGAAAGGAAAATTCAATGAGAGACCTACTGCTTACTGCGCTGCTCGTCCTCAGCCTTGCTGCTGCCTCATATGCACAAGACGCCAAGAACGCTTCAAAGCCAAAGTCATCGTGCCCAGCAACTGCTTCTAAGTCATCTTGTGCGCCAGAGTCTTGCTGTCCGGCACTGAAAGATGCAAAGGTTACCGATACGCCCAAGTCTTCTGACAACAAGACTGCTAAGAAGAAGACAGCACCTCGGCGTTTGGCTTCTCACTCTGCGGCATAATTTTTTGCATTGCACAGTGTAGCATCAAGTGCCGCATCAGCCTGAAATGAGATTCAGGCTGTGGGCTCATTGTGTTAAGATTTTTCATTAACCTTATTATCAGTTGTACTATGCAGTCTAAGAATCCTCCGATTCGGCGCACCAAGCTCTCGTTCCTTGAGCGGCTCTACCTGCCCGAGATTTTCAAGGCTATGGCTTACACATTTGTGCAGATGTTTCGTCCGAAACCTACGATGTCTTATCCCGAAGTGAGGTGGAAACCGCCAGCCATCTTTCGCGGTCGTCCTGTGCTCGTAGAGCGCGAAGATAAGACTGGAACACGCTGTGTGGCTTGTGGCTTGTGTGCTCGTGTTTGCCCACCACTGGCTATTTCTATGCAAGCCAGTGAGACTGACCTTCCGCAGGAGCGATACCCGATTACCTTTGAAATTAACATGCTTCGTTGCATCTATTGTGGCTACTGCGAAGAAGTCTGCCCCGAAGAAGCAATTGTGATGAGCAATGAGTACGATATTACTTATCACACACGCGAAAGCGCAATTCTCAACAAACAACAACTGTTAGTTCCGATGGAAAAAGTCAAAGACCGTTTAGAGTTTTTGCGCAAATACAAAAATTCAGTGCGTCGCGCTGAAGACCAAGTTGTCGGCGAAGATGCAAAATCATAGCGTTGGTTTCATCCTCCTAGCGAATTCAAGTCCAGTGCCGGTTTGCAATCTATTTGAGCAACTAATTCATGCTCTTCTACCATGAACATTCACGAACATCAAGCCAAAGATATTCTGCGACGCTATCATGTTCCCGTGCCCAAAGGCATTGTGGCTTTCAGTGCTGAAGAGGCTCGGGCTGCTGCTTCGACCTTGCTTGCTGAACAAGGTGGTGGAGTAGTAGTTGTCAAGGCGCAGATTCATGCAGGTGGGCGTGGCAAGGCTGGCGGAGTCAAAGTAGTCAAGAGCGCTGACGAAGCGTTTGATGTAGCGCAAAAAATGCTCGGCATGAAGCTCGTTACCCATCAGACCGGTCCAGCGGGCAAAGAAGTTCGCCGCTTGCTCATTGAGCAAGGCGTCAACATAGAGAAGGAATTTTACTTAGGTATCACACTCGACCGTGCTGTCTCGCAAAATGTATTGATGGTCTCCACAGAAGGTGGCGTGGAAATTGAGGCTGTCGCTGAACATTCTCCTGAGAAGATTTTTAAGCAGCACCTGCATCCTTTGCTTGGAGTTCAGCCGTATCAGGCTCGTCAAGCGGCTTTCTTTTTAGGTCTTGAGGGCGAACAATTCAAAAATGCAGTGCAATTTATTCTTGCTCTTTGCCATGCCTATCAGCAAATTGATGCTTCACTGGCTGAAATCAACCCGCTCGTAGTCACCAAAGAAGGTCAAGTGTTGGCATTAGATGCCAAAATCAATCTTGACGACAATGCGCTTTTTCGCCACAAGGAGTTTCTTGAGTTGCGCGATATCAGCGAAGAAGACCCACTTGAAGTGGAAGCCTCTGCTTCCAATCTCAACTATGTCAAACTCGATGGTAATGTCGGCTGCATGGTCAATGGTGCTGGTCTGGCTATGGCAACGATGGATATTATCCAACTTGCAGGCGGAAAGCCTGCTAATTTTCTGGATGTCGGCGGCAGCGCAAGTGCAAAAACGGTAGAAGCTGGTTTCAAGATTATTCTTTCTGACCCCAGTGTGAAGGCAATTTTGGTCAATATCTTTGGCGGGATTGTGCGCTGCGACCGCGTAGCTGCTGGCATCATTGAGGCAGCAAAGGCACTCGATATCAAAATTCCTGTCATTGTCCGTTTGGAAGGCACTAACGCTGAGCTTGCAAAATCCATGCTCGATGACTCGGGCTTAAATTTGATTCCTGCCGACAGTTTCAAGAATGCCGCTGAAAAAGTTACTGCGGCTATTCGACATAGCATGTAATTTGGGCAATGCAGAACTTCCTGTGCAAGGTAGCTTGAGGTTTTCGGGAGAAGCGTTCTTTTTTCCTATCGCACCAACTTTTCAAAGGTATCTTGCACCACTGCACGTCCGGGCGTGTTGACACCATCGTCTACGCGCCACACACGCGGTCTTTCCAGCCCTTCACTTTTTTGTTCTACCCAATAACGATACTCTATCAATTCACCGCGGCGCAACCGAAGTCGCGCTGACCATATTTTGTCGTTGCGCTTCTCATCACCTTGCCGACCATCGTCGCGTAGCAAAATTTTCTGTGCAGAAAGCTGCGGTTTTAAAATCTCCAGTTCTGCCCGTCGTGCCGTTGGATATGCTGACAAATCCAACTCAAAGCGCACTTCCACAGTGTTGACGATGTCTTCCTGCACAGTTCTGAAATTTTCTTTAGGAAAGCGAACCACTTTTTCTCCCTTTTGCCAAGATAGTGCCATTCCCAAGTAAGCATCTTTATCATGCACACGCTTCTGCCCAGCAATTGCTCCCAAAAAGCCAATACGGTTTGCAAGCCTCAACTCTGAATATGGCACGATGACTTCCAGTGCTTTTTCACTTATAGCCAGCTTAAGCTGGCTTCCAGCTTGTTTGACAGGACGCAAGGGGAATTCGAGAACAGAATTTTCTTCAAACGCTAGCAGTAGTGAAAGTCGCACCGTTGTATCGCTTAGCAGTGCTTTGAGATTATCGCTTTTTGCCACAGCCGCAAAGTAGAAGGCGTCATTTGTTATGCCATAGTAGCATTTTTCAAGTGGCAAGTCTTCAGCATGGTCGGGTGAAAAAACACCTGCGCTTTCGAACCATTCTGCTTCTGTGAGCAATCCATCACACTGAATTTCATTTGCGTCAAGCATGCGCTGTGGTCGTCTTTCTTGTGGAAGAATGATAGGTGCTAGCGTTCTACGCTCGACGGCAATACCTGCACGAGCCAGTTGTTCATAGACTTGCTCGAGATGTGCTCTGAAATTTCTATCCATCTCTTCCAGCTCACTGTTGCTTTCAGCTACTTTTTGACCGTAGCGCTCGAACCAGAATGCTTGCTGTGCAGCGTAGAGCTCGAACCATGCTCGCTGTTCGGCTGTGCAGCCCGATTCTGCTTGTGCTTTACTTGCTTTTAGGGGCTTGCATTCTACATCAGTTGGTGGCGGCGCTACGTTTGTTTTCTCAAGGTCTGCTCGCACGAGTGCAAGGTAGGTCCAAGCCAGTTGCTTTTCCTTATTGTCTATCCATGTCTCAAGGCTCATGTTTGCCGAGAGTGGTAACGCATTGAGCTGTTTTATCTGACTTTGCTTGCTTTTGGGCTGGGCTTCAAAGAGTGCACTTGGTCTGAGTGTGATGATGCTACTTTTTTTGCCTTTGCTCTGCACATTTATGGCATTAAAGAATGTGCTAAGAAATTGTGAAGCTTGCAGGTTGTGATGCAAAAGCATGCTCAAGTCTATACACAGGGTAAGCAGATTTTGGCTCCCTGCATACATGCTTAGCGATTCAAACCATGTGCGCATTTCTTCCTGCCAGTTTTTTGCTTGCAAGCGCGATTTAAGCGATTCCACTGCATCTGTCTCATCAAAGAGTAGCCACACCTTTGACCCTTTAGCTTGATATGGGCTTGCTATTTCTGCAGGTTGAATTTGACTTTTGTCTTTTTTCAAGGCTTTCGCCAAGGCTTCTTTTGGGCAAAGCAGCCACACCTTACCCAGTTCTTCGTAGAGCCCCAGTGAAGCTTGCGAGACCATCAGGGCATGCGGGACAAATCCTTTTGGGAGTTCCCCAATCCATGATTTGAATCGGTATGCGGCACGCATGACATGTGCTTTGGCATCTGCCTGCGCATGCAATTTGAGCGGGAGGTCTGCCGCCTCACCTAACGCATCCTGTGCTGCGCTGAAATCTATCAACAATGGCAAAAGGGCGTTGAAAGCTGGTGTTGTAGCCACATCAATGTTGTATGTTTTTTGCTTTTCTTTAGAGTTTTTGCTTTGTGTTATGCCAGCTGGAGCTTTGGTGCCTTGACGCAGCATAAATAGCACCATTTCCATCATCTTGTAGGTTTCTACTACAAGTCGCTGGCAGTCATCTTCGCCAATAGGTCGTGCCAGTTCGTAGCGGTCATCGGTCAGGTTGTCAGGCGTATTGTTGTTATCGCATGTAAAGTAGTCAGTTAGCTCAAGTGTGAGTGCTTGTCCACGACCGGTGCGTGGGTCGATAAGCCGACCGTTTGCGGCGTAGAGTGGCAGCACATACTTTGTGGTCAGCAGCGACAAATCAAAATGCGCAATGGTGTAAAAAAACTTGATGCGGATACGGTCGCGCACGGTGTAAAGAGCGCGATTTTGCGTGCCAATGATTTGCCCTACTTGCATGTCGCTGGGGAGCAATTGTGCATACTCGGGGAATCGTTTTAAGACACTTTCGCTGACGCTGAAGGCGTGATGTTTTTGCTTTTTGGAAATATTGAGCATCATGTCTAACTCTTTGGCAGAGAGTGCAGTAGAGGGTTTAAGTAAGATGTCGAGCCATGGGTCGGTCTCTCCGCCATACTTTTTGAGATAGCTGTCTGCATCGATGGTATTGTTGTTAAGGTCAATAAATTCGCGTAGGCGCGCCACATAGTCTACAAGCGCCTTCAAGGTCTCTGAGGAGATGCAGAGTGTTGTTGACACATCAGGCGATTGATAGAGTTGCCATGCGAGTGGGAAAAATGTGCTGGTGGTCAAATGTCGCACCGTTGCCTGAGGCAGTTCGCCTGCCGCAATATCCATGTCGGCGGTTGCATCAAGATACCAAGTCAGATTCAGCCTCACTGGTTGAGAAGTTTGCTGCGCAACACTGCTGCATGTCAGCAGCAGACCCGTAAGCAGAAGCGCAATTGTTCTTACCAATTTTGCGACAGGTTTAAGGTTTGAGCAATAATATACCTCAGAGCGCTTTTAGAGCCATGGTTATTGTTGACATGCGGCAAATGAGTATCTTTCTAAAAATTTAACATAAGATTAACCAGAAAAGTATGCGAGCGGTTGTGCTTTTAAGCGGTGGCATGGATAGTTTGGTCACCACAGCGATTGCTAAGCATTTAGGCTATGAGCTTGCTGCTTTGCATCTCAATTACGGGCAGCGCACTGAACAGCGCGAGCTGAAGGCTTTTCACGATATTTGCGACCACTACCGTATTGAGCGGCGTTTGGTGATTGATGCGCGGCATCTTTCTCAAATCGGCGGTTCTTCCCTGACTGACTTTTCAATTCCTGTTTCACGAGCGAATCTACACAGCCGCGACATACCAACAAGTTATGTGCCTTTTCGCAATGCCAATATCTTAGCCATGGCCACGAGCTGGGCAGAAGTCATTCATGCTAATAAAATTTTCATTGGTGCCGTCGAAGAAGATTCCTCCGGTTATCCTGATTGCCGACAGGAATTCTATGACGCCTTTAATCTGGTCATTCGCCTTGGCACAAAACCGACGACTCACATTGAAATCGTTACACCTGTAATTAGAATGAAAAAATGGGAGATTGTCATCCGTGGCATGGAGTTAGAGGCTCCCTTTGAGCTATCATGGTCATGCTATCAATCTAACGACATTGCCTGTGGCGTGTGTGATAGCTGTGCACTAAGGTTGCGAGCCTTTGAGCAAGCAGGCATTCGTGACCCGATTGAGTATGTTACTCGACCAAGTTATGTCTGAGCGCTTTGCATAAGTCGAAAAATCATTATATCTTTGCTCCCTACGAAAGGGGCTATAGCTCAGTTGGTAGAGCGCTTCAATGGCATTGAAGAGGTCAGGAGTTCGAGTCTCCTTAGCTCCACACATCCTTTCCTCAAGCAAGTTTTTGCGACAATGCTGACGTTGAAGACGCCAGAATGCCCAACAAACACATTCTACTCAGAGATTCTCTTGAACGCCTCACACAGCTCAAGACTTTAGAAGATTCTCTCCGTCTCTCCAAGCAATCAGCCATATCATACTGGTTTGACCAGATGCTTTCACCCGAACTGTGCTTTCAATTTTTTGAGTCGCTCTTGCTGATTCTTCTTGGTGGGCTCTTTGCTTATTTGCTGTATCATCGGAGCAAGCGCATCAAAAACACCGACCGTCTTCAAGCACATGCTTTGACTTATGCTGCTTTAGCTGTTCTTTGCTTGGCTTCCAAAGGCATCTTTTTTCTGCTTTCATCTTTTGCACTATCTGGCATTCTACCGGCAAGCAGTTATGGTCAGCTCTACTGGCTTGGTTGGCAGATTTCGCTGCTGTGGTTTGTTTATTGCTCATTTATGTTTGCTATCGGTTTTACACGCTCCAGAAAGAGCTATGACCTTTTTTTTGCAACCAGCTTAGCTGTGCTTTTTCTTGTCATTACTGCCTTCTACAATGAGTGGTTTTGGAAGTGGCTACTCTACAAGCTAAAGTTTGCTGAAATTGACCCCAAGTTCATTGATAGGCTGGTTGTTACCCTTGCACCACCTTTGCCCTTCAAAACGGAGGTACTCATTCCTGAATTAAGTTCTTTTGCTTCCTTTTCGCTGGGTGCGCATTTTACTTTATGGTTCATGCTCTTCACCTATGCCGCTTATGTCATTTTCCGACGCAGTCGGACCTATCAGGATAGTAGTGCAAGACATGCCGTGTTTATCCTTTCGCTTAGTTTTCTCATGCTTGCACTCTTTGGTGCCTTCGGTCTACTAAAATTTCGCCAAGATTTTTCTCTGCTCGTTTCAAAGTCCTATCTTATTGCACTGATTTGCCTAGTTGTTTTCTTTTTTGGCGTCAGAAACACTTATCGGCATGGTCGCTATAGGCGTGCTTAATTACTTGACATTTTAAGGGTTCATGTGCGGTGTTTTCGGTATATACAACTCTCCGACAGCAGCTATCGATACTTTCTATGGGTTATATGCTTTGCAACACCGTGGGCAAGAAGGCGCTGGTATTGTGGTTTCTGACTTTGATACAGAAAAACAAAAACCCGTATTTCGTAGCCACAAAGGACTTGGTCTGGTTTCTGAAGTGTTTCGTGATGAGCAGATTTTTTCACATCTGAAGGGCAAGGCTGCTATCGGACACAATCGCTACTCTACGGCAGGTTCAGCTAAGACAATTCAGAACATTCAGCCTTTTTCTGTCAGTTACAAGGGTGGGCATTTGGCGCTTGGACATAATGGCAACTTGAGTAATCACCGTACCTTACGCAAACAGCTCTCTGAAGATGGCGTAATTTTTCAAGCTACTTCTGATACGGAAGTTATCCTACATCTTATTGCCCGCAGCAAAGCGCCTACGACGCTCGAGCGTATCTATGATGCTCTCACACAAGTGCAAGGTGCTTACTCATTGGTTATTCTTACTGATGATGCGCTTATTGCTGCCCGCGACCCTTTAGGGTTTCGTCCGCTTGCACTTGGCATAAAAAAACCTCGCGATAAAAAAGCCAAACCAGCTTATCTCTTAGCTAGCGAGACCTGCGCCTTTGACCTCATTGGGGCAAAATATGAACGGGAAATCATGCCCGGAGAAATTCTCATGATTGATCAGAACACTGTTGAGACTGGCGAGTTTAAGACCATGTACTTGCCCCATTCGCCGCGCAAAGCTCGATGCATTTTTGAGTATGTTTATTTTTCGCGTCCTGATAGCATCGTCTTTGGTGAGTCTGTCGATAAAGTTCGACGCAAATTAGGCAAAAACCTTGCTCTTGAAGCTGGCTTGAAACCTGAAAAAGACGAAAAGTATGTTACCGTGATTAGCGTCCCTGACTCGTCTAATACTGCCGCACTGGGCTTTGTGACTGAGAGCAATAAGCACGGCTTATCAGCTCGCCTTGAAATTGGCTTAATTCGCAATCATTACATTGGACGCACATTCATTCAGCCGGGAGAAGTTGACCGTCAACTCAAAGTTCGCGCCAAATACAATATCGTGCGCGGCATTCTTAGAAACCGCCGCATTGTGGTCGTCGATGACTCCATTGTGCGCGGCACTACATCCAAAATGCTGGTTCAACTGCTGCGTGAAGCTCATCCCAAAGAAATTCACATGCGCATCAGTTCTCCACCCATCATGAACCCTTGCTTCTACGGTATGGATTTTCCGACGCGTGACAAACTTATTGCCCATCAACTTGGCGGCGATGTTCAGAAAATTTGTCAAGAACTTGGGGTCGATTCATTAGCCTATCTCTCCTACAAAGGACTCCTTCAAAGCGTGCCTAAATATGAAGGTGAACAAGGTAGTTACTGCACTGCTTGTTTCAGTGGTAATTACCCTGTTCCCATAGACGATGCCGCCACTGAGAAAGAAGAACATGACATTTAAGTGTACTCAAGGCTATCTGCCTCGATGAGACGTTTGGCGTCCCATGAGCTTAGTTCAGGTATCCATCGTTTGATGAATTCTGCCTTCGGGTCGTAAAGTGCCGCCTGACGTTTTGGGTTAAAGTAGCGGTCTTCTCGTGGGTCGTTGCCAATGCCTGCTACATAATTCCAGTTACCGTAGTTGCTGCACACATCATAGTCAATAAGTACTGATTCAAAATATTCGGCGCCCCAACGCCAGTCCACATTCAAATCATGCACCAAATAACTTGCTACATTCTGCCTACCACGATTCGACATAAAGCCTGTTGCCGCCAGCTCACGCATGTTGGCATCAATGAATGGCTGTCCAGTTTTACCGACCACCCATCTTTCAAAAGCCTCTCTATCATGAGACCACTCTCTTGGTTTTCCCTTGATGCCAAACTTATGAAATATCCTATTGCCATATTTTAGCGCGATGAAGCGGAAGTAATCGCGCCAGAGCAGTTCAAAAATTAGCCAGTAGGTGGAGTCGTTGGCGATGCGTTGTGCCTCGTACTTTTTGACTTCTTCATAGACTTTTCTTGGCGAAAGACAACCATTGGCTAACCATGGCGAAAGTTTCGAGGAGTAATCTGCCCCAATCAATCCATTTCGCGTGTCTTTGTAAGTCTTGAGCAAATCTTTTTGCCAGATGTATTCATGCAGTCTTTGCAGTCCTTGGCTTTCACCACCTTTGAAGGTCATGACGGCACGCACATCAGGCTGTGGTTCTTCCAGTCCCAAACCCTGTAGCGTTGGCACTTCTCCTGCTTCAACATCTGCAAAGTGTTTTAGGCGTGTTGGCGTTGGGAACAGCGGTCGCACCTGTGCATGCTTCTCGACTTGCTTACGAAAGTTTGTAAACACATCAGGAAGAGCTTCAATAGACATTGGCAAGTCAGACTTGTGGTAGAGTGTGCTACCCCAAAATTCTCTTGTGCGCACACCAAGTGCATTTAAGTTTTGCCGCAGAGCAGATTCCACATACTGCTCTTCGCTGGTCGCTTCCTGATGAAAATAGACGCTTGTGATACCTAACGCCCCTGCAAGGTCTGCAATAATCTGTTCAGGCTTGCCCATTCGCACCAGTAGCTCACCTCCGCGCTCACGCACGGCTTGACGCAAGTGCTCGACACTTTCAATCAAAAACTTTGCACGAAATTTTCCTGTCTTTGGGAAACCAGAAGGCAATTTGCCAAACTGGCGCTCATCGAAGCAGTATAGCAGAAGTATGTCGCTGGACTCTGCAAGGGCTGCAGTTAGTGCTTCATGGTCGTGCAACCGCAAGTCGTTGCGAAACCACACCAAACTCCTTTGAGCCATCGGTATTACAAAGAGTTTTTCATGATGAACTGCAACCTTTGCAAAATGGTTTCCTATGCTTTGTGTTACAGCTTTTTTGACGACTATAGCACGGTCATGCTGAGCGAAGCATCCATGTAATGGATTCCTCGCTACCGCTCGGAATGACAGAGAAAATGCTTGGAACGACACAGAGGTGCATGCCATAACACGCTTTTCGTGCTGAACGGAGCGTAAGCACAGTGAAGCATCCATACTGGATTCCTCACTGCGTTCGGAAGACCGCATGACCTCACTCTCCTGCACATAGACAGAGGCACAAAACAAAAAGGCGTCCCACTCGGAACGCCTTCGCTGTTTTTGAGCTCTCTCTTCTTCAGCTCTACTTGATGAGCATCATTTTCTTGGTAGCCACAAAATCCCGACTGCGCAACCGATACAAATACATCCCACTCGCCATCCCCGACATATTCACCTGATACCGATAACTCCCCGCACTCAACTCCCCATCCACCACCGTCATCACCCGCTGACCTAACACATTATACACCTCCAACACCGTCCGACTCGGCAAACGCAAATTAAACTCTATCACCGTGCTCGAGTTGAACGGATTCGGATAGTTCTGACTCAAACTATACTCCTTCGGCATCACAAATTCCTTGACTTCTGCGGTGTGAATGACGCCGTTGAAATCCACATCTTCCAGCTTGTAGTAGTAGGTTTCGCCGGGCAATAGTTTGCTTTTGTCAATCCATTCGTATTTGCCGCCGGTGGTGGAGGTGCCTTTGCCGACAAGGGCGTCGTGGGTGCGGTAGGAGGCGAGTTCTTCAAAGCCGCTGTCTCGGAAGCGAGAGCGCGAGACGATGAAGCCGGCGTTATTGACTTCGGAGGCGGTTTCCCACTTGAGTTTGACGCCTTCATCGACGGCGGTGATGGCAAAGCTCACCAGCTCCACAGGCAGCGGATTGTCGTTTGGCACTGTGCTCGCCGCCGTGACAAACACACAGAGCGATGACGACGAGAGGCTTGCAATGTCAGCTGACACGATTGCCGCTGGGAATGGTGTAAAGGCCGCCGCCGGATTACCCCCAGCTTGCCACACGGTTGAGCCAGTTGGCGGGTTGTCCGTGGTAGAGGCGACAGTCAGCCCGCCTGGGTTAGAGGCAAATTCATCGACCGGGTCAACGGTATTGATGCTTAGCTGAACGCGTGGCGTGCCGCTGAATGTGCCAGAGCGGTCAATTCGGTAGTAGCGCACGCCCGAGAGGTTGTTGAGTCCTGCACCCGGTATGCCCGGTGGCGCTGTGTTAATCATTCTGACGGTAACCTCTGTGACTGCTGTGGCTGTGCCCGATACCGAGACGGGGCGATAGATGCCATCGCCAGCGATTGGAAAGAAACGAGCGGTCGGTGTTGTCGCAGCAGGATAGGTCATCCTTAGAATGCCATCCACAAAGGCACTTGGGCTACCATGTCCAAACTGGCTTCGGTTGGCTAAGGTGAGCACATTCGTGCCCGTTTGAATAATGCCGCTGAAGAGATAGAGTGAATCTGGGTTGTTAATTCCTTGACCCACGGTCAGGTTTGTGCCCAGCGTTACGGTGGGCGACGAGCCCGTGCGATTGACGGTGAGACGGCGCAAGGTTTGTCCGCCCGTGCCCGTGGTAAAGTTCAGCGTGCCGAGCGCGCCTGTGCCAGTAATGCTCATATCTGAATTCGATGAGCCGGTAATCGTGCCTGTGCCGCTGACGGTGCCACCGAGTGCCAGCGTGTTTGGAACCGTTGCACTTCCGCCAATCGCGAAGGCACCACTCGTGAGCGTGAGCGTGCCGGGCACCGAAAGCTGTTGATGGCGCCGTTGAAGTTGCCAAGGTCAGCGTGCCGCTGGGTTTATTGACGGTCATGTTGTTGAAGGTGAGCGTGCCGCCGCCCGTGCGCGTGATGGTTTGCGCACCCGTGCCGTTGAAGGTTACGGTTGAAGTGCCACCGTTGAATGCTGTTACAGGGAAGGGATTATTCAGGGTAAAATTGCCACCTACAGTTAAGTTATGATTGTTCGTGGCAAAGGTCAAGTTTCCTGTTCCACCGGTTCTTCTTACCAACAAGTTACCCGCAACGGTTGTAGCACCAGCCAAGGTTTTTGTTTCACTTGTAGCACCTCCCGTTTTGGTTAGCGTTAAGTTTCCGTAGGTAACAGCGGCAATGGTTTGGTTTGTATTTGCTGTGTAATCCACCGTGCTGGTGGGCGCAAGGTTGTATGTGCCGTAGTTCGCAGGGAAATTGTTTGTGCCAGTCAGTGTGAGCGTGGTGCCTGCGCCCATCGTCATGGTGCCGCCCGAGCTGGCGCGGTTGAGCGTAAAGCCTTGCATATTCAGCGTGCCACCGGAGATAGTCAAATCGCCGTTGATGGTCGTGTTTGCCGCTAAGGTTTTTGTGCCTGCTGAGATTTCCAAGTTGCCGTAGGTGGTCGGCGTTGTGGGCAGGGTGTAAGCGGCTGTGTTGGCATACTCGACTGTGCCGCTGGCTAAGAAGGTCGCGTCGAGCGGCGGCAAGGTTGGGGTTGCCGTTACATCATAGCGCAGTCGCCCGTTGCCAGAGATTGTGCCAATAGGTGGCACTGTCGTTCGCTGCACCACCAGCGTTCCCGTTGCTTGAATTTCGGTTGAGGCACCGTTTATCGTGCCTGTAGCGGGTATGGTAATGGTTTGATTATTACCGATAATAACGGGATTACTTGCTCCTGGTGGACTACTTGCAGGCGGGCCACCAAACCCCACTGTCGACCATGACCCTGCGACATTCCAGTTACCTCCGAGACTGTAATAGACGGTCAACGTTCCAAAAGCTGATGGTTCGCCTACGGTAAAGTCGCCTTGAATGACGTTGATGTTCGGGAACACAACGGTTCTTGGCGGACCTGCGGTTCGGGTAAAGGCAGCATTAGTTGTCCAAGTGGTTGGCACATAGTAGCCGCCTTGATAGAGGGCAGTGTTTCCTTCTTCGGTAATCGTTGCGGGATATTGATAGGTATGCGAGACGGTTGGATTGCCCAGCCCGGTGCGGGTTACGCGCCAGTAGTAGAGCAAGGCGTTGTTGCTTCCTGTCGCAAGTGGGTGTCGCGCATCAACGGGGGCAACGGTGATGGTGCCTGCGCCGTCGCTTGCAGTTACATTGAGTTGCGCGGGCGTGTAGTTTGTGCCAGTGCCAATCGGGAACGTAAAGTTACCGGTCGCATTGTAGTGCTTGGTAACACCTGTTGCGGAAACCGAGCCACTGGTGCGAATCATGTTCGTGGCACTGGGCGTGCCGCCAATCGCCGTGTTATCGGTATTGCGAATCACGAGTCCATTGTTGCCAATATCTAAAACGCCGCTTGTCAGTGTCAGCACGCCACCTGAGCCAACGGTATTGCGGATACCGAGCGTGCCGCTTGCGAGCGTTACGCCTGCCCCATTGTTAATCGTGAGGTTGTAAAAGTCTGTCGTGCCGTTAATGGTTTGTGCCGTTGTGCCGCTGAAAGTTACGGTGCGCGTGTTGGTTTCGGCATCAAAAACGCCTGCTGTGGTCGTCCAGTTGCCAATGATGGCAAGGTCGGTATTTGCGCCCAGTTGCACGGTGTTCGGCGAGGCGGTGTTGTTTAGCGTGACATTTCGGAAGGTAATTGTGCCGCCGCCTGTGCGTGTAATCACCTGCGGTGCTGATTGTCCCGAAAGTCCTGAACCGTTGAACGTGACAGTCGAAGTTGAGCCAACAGCAAACGTGCCGTTCTGCACGGTAAAGTTTCCACCCACCGTGAAATTGCGCGGTTCTTGCCCGTCTGTTCCAGTCACACGATATAGCCTAAACTCTCCGCCTGTGTTTAAGGTGAAATCATTCAGCACGACAAAATCTTGGGGTGTCGCTTGCGCACCGCCCACGTTTGCCGTGTAAGAGGTGCCGTCGCCAATTTGCAAATTCCAGAACGGCACGACGGAAACAATCGCGCATGGCTGATTGACGTTGGTTGCGCTGGAAATCACTTGCACGGTGCCGCCCGTCACGTTGTGCGAGGCATTATCGATTCGAATTGCAACACCTGAACCACCTGCGCCGCCGACTGGGTTGCGCCTATCGATGCGGAGCAACCCGCCCGACATATTGAACTGACTGCCTGCGTTTCGGATAAGCAAGTCCGCCACTGTGATTTGGTTGACACCGGGCGACGTTGCATTTGGCGCATTCGCACGGTTGTTGGAAAGAATGACCGTGCCGCCGCTTTGGGTATAAATCAACTGCGTCGGAGATGCCGAATTTTCAGGGCGAATTGCGCCGCCAATGGTCATTGTGCCGCCGCTGACTTCTATGACCGATGTGTTACCCCGATAGACGATGCTGTTTTCAGCCACACCGGTGTTATCGTTCCCAATTTGGATTTGCCCATCGGAGAGTTGAAGCGTGCCTTCCAGCACGAGTTGATTATTCGATGCCCCAGATTGAATTCTTGCGATGGCACTTGGGTGATTCACCCACAAGCGCGCCGTGCCGGGAATAATGTAGTTTGGCGAACCTGTGCTCAGCGTGATGGTATGCCCTGCCGATACGCGGAAGGTGCCATTTTCCAACACGAGCGATTTATTGTCGGTTGTCGGTCCCGACAGCGTAAAGTTCGAGGCTGTCACATCAAGAATTGGCGTTTGCGAAGTGCCTTTATTGACACGCAAGACATTGAAGTCCGTTGTTGCTCCTGTGCCTGAAATCGTGGCATTGCTCGTGCCAGTGAAAGTTACGCGCGCACGGCGGACACTTGCCCCCGTGCCATCGCTCATGTCAAAAGTGCCGTTATTCGTTAAGTTGCCGCCAATTGAGAGTCGTTTGCACGTCAGTGCTGTGGTTGCTACATCAAA
>PHFL01000072.1:40426-42616 GCA_002794105.1 Candidatus Thermochlorobacter aerophilus
GCCGGTGTGCGCGCCATCGACCGTGCCGCTCAAGGTGCCCAGCACATCAAGAATAAATCCGCCATCGCTGAAATTACCGCTTTGGAGTTCTAAGTTGCCGCCGACACTTCCCGTGCGTGTGAGGGTGCGTGCGGCATTGAGCGTAATGGTTTGTCCTGTAATCGCGTTAATGCGGAGCGAGCGTGGTCCTGCACCTGTAAATTCAAGGTTGCCCATCGTTTGCGAGGTGCCAGCATATTCGACGGTGTAGTCGTTGTTGTTCGGTCCGTCTAAATCGGTTGCGGAAGAGAGACTGCCACCGCCGATGGTTACGGTAAAGGTTGCGCCACTGCCGCCGCCGCCCGATACGGTTGGCGTCGATGTGTAGCCCGACCCGCGATTAATCATCGCAATGGTAGGGTTAGAACCGCCGCCACCGGTAGCAGTCACAATGCCCAGCGCGCCTGAGCCGCCACCGCCCGTAAAAGTTACAAGGCTTCCGACCGTGTAGCCTGAACCTCCCGTAGCCGTTACATTCAAAATGTGCCCGTTGCTTCGGCGCAAGGTTGAGCCAGAACCCATTGTTAAGTTTGACCCCGCATTGAGCGAGCCGCCTTGCAATGTCAATGTGCCGGATACCGTTGTGCCGTTGTTTGGCGTATAAGTGCCGTTGCCTGCAATTACAAGGTTGCTGTATGCCCGTGCGTCAATTGTTTGTGAAGCATTCCCGTTAAATTCTACCGTTGAACCCGGCGTGAAGGTGTAGCTTGCAAAGCCCGACGGAAATGGATTCCCAGGATTTGTGTTAAAAATGCGATAAACTGCACTTGCGCCCAACGTAAAGTTTCCGCTTGCGCTACTGATTAGCGTGTTCGGACTTACACTGCGGGACGCCCTTGACGGAACTCGCCTGCTACCACATTTAAGTTGGTTAGATTAATCGTGCTATTTGCAGGGGTTGAATAAAACCACACAAAGCGATTGTTTCCCGAAGGATTGTTGACCTCAAAATCGCCGTAGGTATGGGAATTGTGAAGATTGACTTCGAAGCCTTCATTTGCCGCGCCAGGCGCAGTTGAAACGCCGTTTCCAAAGCGAATTAAACTTCCTGAAAAGTTCACGGGTGTTGCCGCTAAGGTATCGCCACTGAGCACTGCACCTGCACCTCCGTCGCCAGGCGTTCCTTGTGGGTTGACCAAAAACGCAACCCCGGCACCTGCATTTGCAGGCGGGTTGACAATCGTTAAAGTTCCCCCAGTCATAATCACAATCCCGCGCTGTAAGTGGCAAGTGTTTAGCGCACCACTGACATCATTATCGCCTTGTGGGTTGATGTTAAAGGTGCCTCCTGTCATGACGAGGCGCGCATTCGGGTCGTTGAGCAAAAATCGCCCGTTTAGATTCACCGTGCCACGATTGAGTTCGTAACTAACAAACCCTGCACCAAGAAAAGCATCAGCATTATCTAACCTTGTTGCTCCGTTTCCAATCACCATATTGGCATTACCATCACCGATGTTAACCTCTGCACCGTCGTCATCAACACGGAAGCGCGTTTCAGTTGTAGGGTTTGCTGGGAAGGTTACCGTGTTTGCGCCTGAACTGGGAGAAGTGCCGATGTTCACAGTGCCAGGTCCGTTAATCAGAAAATAGGAACCATTGCCAAGCTGAAGCGATGCTCTGATATTTACTGTTCCACCATCTTGAACATAAACTGCATTGCCAACCAGTTGTAAAGTGCCACGATTGCCACCGCCAACGAGCACCCCTGCGTCACTTCGCACAATCATCTGACCACCTGGCTCGATATCCAAAAACCGCCGGTTGGTTGGGTTAGGGAGTTCAGGTAAGGTATTTTGACCAATGTAGAGCCGTGCACTTTCTGGTGCACCTGAGCCATCACCTACATTGAGCGTGCCGAATACTTGCATCGCCGTATTGCCCGCAAAGAGCAGGTTCTCAACATTTGTACCGCCCAACACTTCAAATAGCCCGTCATTAATGTTCAAACTTCCACCTGCACCAATCACACATACATTTACGTTGTTTGCTGACTGGGCATTCTCAAACAGCCTTACCGTTGAGCCGCTGTTCACGTTAATCGTGGCTCGCCCAAGATTGCACGTCTGTGCCGCCCCCACATTGATGACATTCTCACTAACAATAAACTGGCTCCCGTTATTGATATTAAATGTGGTGTTAGTGTTATTT
>PHFL01000072.1:42636-98033 GCA_002794105.1 Candidatus Thermochlorobacter aerophilus
TGCCGCCGCTGACTTCTATGACCGATGTGTTACCCCGATAGACGATGCTGTTTTCAGCCACACCGGTGTTATCGTTCCCAATTTGGATTTGCCCATCGGAGAGTTGAAGCGTGCCTTCCAGCACGAGTTGATTATTCGATGCCCCAGATTGAATTCTTGCGATGGCACTTGGGTGATTCACCCACAAGCGCGCCGTGCCAGGAATAATGTAGTCTGATGAACCTGTGCTCAGCGTGATGGTATGCCCTGCCGATACGCGGAAGGTGCCATTTTCCAACACGAGCGATTTATCGTTGGTTGTCGGTCCCGACAGCGTAAAGTTCGAGGCTGTCACATCAAGAATTGGCGTTTGCGAAGTGCCTTTATTGACACGCAAGACATTGAAGTCCGTTGTTGCTCCTGTGCCTGAAATCGTGGCATTGCTCGTGCCAGTGAAAGTTACGCGCGCACGGCGGACACTTGCCCCCGTGCCATCGCTCATGTCAAAAGTGCCGTTATTCGTTAAGTTGCCGCCAATTGAGAGTTCGTTTGCAACGGCAGTGCCTGTGGTTGCTACATCAAAGGTTGCGCCTGCACCAACGGTCACATTATTTGCGACCGTAACGGTTCTGGCCGTGCCGTTCATAAAGCGAAGCACACTTCCAGTACCTGTTACCGTGAGGTTTCCACCGCCGACAGCATCGCCTGTAATGATGATGTCGCCATCCGCTGCATTAGATAGCAAAGCGGTTGCGCCACCTTGCACAGTCAGGTTGCCTGAAATGGTGAGTTTTTGTGCAGGGAAGGTCTTAGTGGTGCCATTGCCCGAGATGACCAAGTTGCGGTAACCTGTTGGTGCCGACGGCAAGGTGTAGTTTTGAGCACCGCCATATTCTACGGTGCCACCTGTCACGCCCAGAAAGCTGGTAAATGCGCCGACTGGAAACTGAATGCCATTGCCGTCATCATCTCTTAGCTCCAGTGTGCCTGTGCCCGATACCGTGCCGAACGACACAGAACCGGGATCGACATCTAAACGCAATCGCCCTGTTGGACCAATAGTCACTGAGGGCACGGCTTGCGGCAGCGTAGTATTCAAGAAGATTACGCTGTTTTGGTCAATGAACACAGGGTTATCGAAGCCGGGGGGACCTGGTGGCACATTTGAGCCCGTATGCCCATCTGTGCGCCATGATGCCGCCACAGTCCAGTTTCCTGTTGCGTTGGCGAGGCTGTAATAAGGTACCACAGTTCCATTGTTGAACTTTGCCCCTTCGCCCGCTGTGAAAAGTCCGTCTACATAATTCACATTCGGGAAACGAATACGCCCGCCCGTTGCAAGAGAATTGCCGTCAAGGTCGAGACCTTCATCAACTTCATTGATGGTGAGCGCTGTCCACTGTGCTGTGCTGGTGTTAAAACGTCCCGCTTGATAGATTGCGGCATCTGCTGGGACATTCTCCACATCAGAATTTTCATACTGGTAGGCATGTGAGATGTTCGTCACCGTAATATTTGTTCCTGCCTCGACGCGCCAGTAGTATTGAAGGGCTAAGGCAGCACTATTGGTTGGAGCCTCTTGTGCAATTGGCGTCACGGTGATAAAATCACTGCCTGTTGCCGCCACGATGCTCATGCGTGCTGGCGTGTAGCGTGCACCCACGCCGATGGGAAAGGTAAAGGTTTGCCCAGCTTGAAAATTCTTCCTAACCCCTAAAGCCGTAAGCAAACCGCTTAGGCGAATTTTTCGATTCGCATTAAATGTGCCCGCCGTACTTGCATTTAACCCAAACGACAGTCGATTATCCCCAATGTCCAAAATACCGCTATTCGCACCATCATCTTGATCGATGTCAAAGACACCCGTGATGGTTGGCGAAGCACCTGGCGCTAAGCTCGTTGAGCCACTGGGTTTGTTCAGACGGAAGTTGCCTAAGGTTGGTGCATTCGAGATTGTCTGCGCGCCAGTTCCTGTCAGCTGTATGCGTCCATTCCCTGTGCTGGTGTGCGTCGCGTTACCAGAAATGTTACCCGTAACCGAGAGCACATTGCCGCCATCATTGAGCGTGCCTTGTGTCAGAAAGAGATCGACGATGGTCCGATCGACATTTTGTGTGACCGTTTCGCCGACATTGAGGTCTACTTCCAGAGACTTATTGCCTGCGCCCGTAAATTCTTCGTTGAGAAAATTCTTGCTTACGCCTCGGTAGATAATTCGGAAAAGGTCACCAGCGGCTTGTCCTAATGTGTTGCCCGCTTGGAGAATGCCGCTTGCGTCTGTTCCTGCTCTGACCAAGCGCGAGTTATTTCGCATGGTCAAATTGCCTGTTCCCACGTTCAGCACACCTTGGTTGAGCGTGAGCGTATTGCGCACGGCGTTGCCTGGCGTCACAGTTCTCGTGCCTGGCCCACTGATGGTGAGGTTGCCGAATTCTACATCTGATGGTAGCGACACGGTCTGCCCGCTAGGTCACGTCGCTCATGTATTCAATTGTGCTGTTGAAGTCTATGCTATAGTTGCGGCTGTTCCATAAATCGGGGCAGGATTACCTGTCGCTACATTGTAGATGCGGTATAGCGCATTATTGCCTAATGTAAATTCACCGCTCCCGACACCTTGAACTAGCACGTTCGGTACTGCTGGCGTAGCTGGACGCCCTTGACGCACTTCGCCTGCAGTTACCGTGAAATTGCCATTGAAATTCAGAGTTTGACCATTGGTCGGCGTATAAAGCCACACAAAGCGATTGTTTCCTGAAGGATTATTAACCACAAAGTTGTTGTAAGTGTGCGATGGATGGAGGCACACTTCAAAGCCTTCTGCAGAGCCGGGCGTGGTAGAACTCCCATTGCCAAAGCGAATCACACTTGTGCCTGTAAAACAGGCGTTGATATTTGCTTGGGTCGTACTCCCTGTGAGGAAGGCGCCTGCGTCTGGGTCTCCCAATGGTGATGTTCGGAAACTGACACCTGTGGTGGTATTATTTCCGCCAGCATTCGGATTTGGATTGACAATCGTTATTGTGCCGCCCGAGTGTTGCACAATGCCACGGTTGAAACTCAAGGCGTTTTGCGTGCCTGTGATGTCTTGGTCGCCCGACGGATTAATGTTGAACGCACCACCGCTCATGATAAAACGGTAGTTGGCGTCATTTAGCGTAAAGCGCCCATTGAGGTTAAGTGTTCCACCTGTAATTTCTAAGCTGGCATAGTTTGCACTTGCAAAGGCTGGGTTGTTATTACCATTGCCAAAGTTACCCGCCGCAGTAGGGCTTCCAAACGAAGAGTTTCCATCTCCTACATTGACCGTGCCACCATTCAAAATAAATCTTGTTACAGCCGTCACGTCGACTGGAAATGTGATTGAGTTTCCACCATTGCTTTGATTTACCCCAACGTTTAGCTCTCCATTATTGACAGTAGCTAAAGAGCCGTTCCCAAGTTGGAATGAGGCTCGCACATTCACAGTTCCACCTTGTTGTGTATAGGTTGCGTTCCCCACCAGTTGTAAGGTGCCACGATTGCCGCCGCCAATTAGTACCTCTGCGTCACTTCGCACAATCATCTGACCACCTGGCTCGATATCCAAAAACCGCCGGTTGGTTGGGTTAGGGAGTTCAGGTAAGGTATTTTGACCAATGTAGAGCCGTGCACTTTCTGGTGCACCTGAGCCATCACCTACATTGAGCGTGCCGAATACTTGCATCGCCGTATTGCCCGCAAAGAGCAGGTTCTCAACATTTGTACCGCCCAACACTTCAAATAGCCCGTCATTAATGTTCAAACTGTCCACCTGCACCAATCACACATACATTTACGTTGTTTGCTGACTGGGCATTCTGAAACAGCCTTACCGTTGAGCCGCTGTTCACGTTAATCGTGGCTCGCCCAAGATTGCACGTCTGTGCCGCCCCCACATTGATGACATTCTCACTAACAATAAACTGGCTCCCGTTATCGATATCAAATCTGGTGTTAGTGTTATTTACCCCAGCTGATACTAACCACCGCCCGTAGACGCGCACAGTAGCATTATCTACAGTCATATTTCGCACGAAGCTATTATTTTCGTCGGCCTCGAGATTGCCTGTGCTATTCGTGGGATTCCCTATCAAGAACTGCGCCCCTGATTCCACCCTGATAGTTGAAGTGCCTCTGAATAAGACCGCCGGACCTGCCGTCGTCGCATTGTATCTTACTCGCATAATAGCACCGTCTGAAATCGTGAGTGTACCACCATTTCCAGCATTATTGCCTGTCACAATTCTACCGCAGTTGACTTCGCTACTCTTTCCTGTAATACTCGTTCCTGTAACCCACATCGTGCCTGCATTGCCATCAAACCGAATGTCTCCATAGGTGCCGTTACCTACATTAAGCGTGCCACCATTCTGCACCGTAATGTCTGCCGTCGTGCCGTTTGTTAGAAGCTTCTGCCTATCCGTTGTTTCGTTGCCGCCCACGTTCACGACTGCGTTTGGGCCATCCACAATTAAATCCCCACCATTCAGATTGAGCTGATCGAGAACATTATTTCCAGTTGCGAAATTCATTGTGCCTTGCAGGACGGTTACGGTCATATCTGCGCCCCCGAAAGCTACCGTTCCTGTACTCACATTGTAAATGCCCGTGTTATCGTGGCGATAATTGCCTCGTGTGAAGGTTGATGTGCCGGGGTTAATTGCCGTCGTGAAGGTTGTGGATTGGTTAGTAATTTGGTTATTCGGGGCTGTGCCCGTGTTGTTGTAAGTAACGGCTTGAATGTTGTAGATCGTGCCGCCAATTGAGATGGTTTGGTTGCTGGTGCCGTTGAAGGTGATGTTGTTGAAGGTTGATGTGCCTGCGCCTTCCAGATTGCCTGATAGGTTGATGTTGACAATATCAAAGAATGCACCATCGGGAATACGGAAACTTATCGTTCCGTCGTTTGTCAATGAGCCGCCATTTTGAATCGTAAGGGTATGCGTATCGTTTCCATTGTCTTGAGTGTTCCTGATGCGTTAAACTGCCCTCCCGGAGCAATTGTCACCCCGCCCGAGCCAACTGTCAAAACTCTGCCGCTGGTATTATCAAACTGCAAGGTGCCGCTGACGACCAGCCCACCAATTTGGTTTTCAGGCAGAATGTTAAAGTCAATGGTAACCGTTGCGCCGTCGCGGATGGTTACCGTGCCAGTGCCTGGATATTGACCAGGATAACCTTGGGATGGAGTCGGCGTCTGCCATGATCCATTTTCAAATCGTTCCCACCTGCTTAAGTCTGTCCAGTTGAAAACGGCAATGGTAGAGCGATAATCGCCCGCCTGTTGGGCGTTGGCTGGTGTGGAGAGCAGAAGTGCAAAGAGCAAGCAGAGACCTGCGACGCGTGTAAAGCGCATAGAAACACACGTTATTTGATTGTTGTAGAAACCTACAGAGGTGTATCGTTTTTTCATGAGAAGTTTCAATCGTTTTTTTGACAATCGGCTTTTTGAATTAAACCAGCATTTCTAATTGACCAAGTAGTCTTGGGCAGAAATGAGAGGCTGAAGTGGCGCAAATCAGTTTACAAATTCTGTGCAACTTCTGCGTCACGGTGAGAGTCGGTCGATTTTCCATGTTCCATCAGGCTGTTTGAGGTATCGGAAGCGGTCGTGCAGGCGCGAGGGTTGACCTTGCCAGAATTGTATTTCATTGGGGAGCAAGCGGTATCCGCCCCAGAAGGGTGGGCAGGGCACATCGCCAGTTGGGTATTTGAGCGCCATTTCTGCCGCACGCTTCAAAAGCTCAGCTTTGCCTGCAATCACTTCGCTTTGGTGCGACGCCCATGCGCCATAGCGGCTGGTCAGCGGTCTGGAACGAAAATAGGCTTCCGACTCTTCTCGGCTGACTTTTTCTACCATGCCCATAATGCTGACCTGCCGCTCCAAAGGCGGCCAATGAAAACACAACGCTGCGTAAGGATTTTCAGCAAGTTCTCGACCTTTCCGGCTCTCGTAGTTGGTGTAGAAGACAAACCCACGTTCATCCACGCCCTTGAGCAGCACGGTACGAATTGATGGCTTGGCGTCTTTTGTAGCAGTTGCCAAGGCCATGGCATTGGGTTCTTCAATGCCTGCGGCTTTTGCTTCTTCAAACCATTTTTCAAACTGCTTGAAAGGGTTGGCATCCAAGTCCTTTTCACTGAGTGAGCCCTTTGTGTATTCCTTGCGTAGATTGGCAATAGACTTCATCATATTTCTTTTTTTACAAAGCTACATTTCCACAATCAAATGCTGAAGTTCTGAGTGCGTCTCAATTGCCTGCTGAAGGGTCTTGAGCATATCAAAGCCGAACTTACTAAGGTAATAACACACATTGATGATGCGCTCTTGCAGGGTATGATTGGGCAAAAGATTGAGACTGCATTTTTCAAGCTGCATGATGATGTCTTGATGTTTTTGCTTTTCCGCACGAAAAGCTTTTTCCTTAAGATGCCCGATTTGATAAAACATTTTGCCGCTGGCGGTCTCTACTGCTTCTTTTAAGGTTGGGTCAAGTCGCGCAAGTTCCATGCCAAGTGCTTGTAGTGCAGCTTTTATTTGCGTTTCAGTTTGTGCGAACAATTTTTCTATGCTGATGCGCTCTAATTTGTCAATCGCTTGTCGTGTGAGCTGTTCTCTGTTGGCAAAGAACTGGGCATAGAGTGATGCGCGGTCTTCTTCAGCCATGAGCTCGCTGAGTTTTGTGAAGACTTTTTTGACTTTTGGTTCGGCAAGCGAAAGGCTATGGCGCGGCACGACCAAGGGCATCTGCACCCCAAAGAAGGCGTAGTTGGATTTGAGCTGCGCAAGGTAGGCAACCTCTGCTGGGCCAGCAATGTAGGCAAAGGTTGGCACCACCCAATCTTGCATGATTGGGCGCATGATGACATTAGGGCTGAAGCGTTCTGGCGCTTCTTCGACCAGCTCCAAAAGCTCACTTTTTGAAATAACACGCCGAATGGGCTGCAGCAGATAAGTTTCTTTTTGTTGCGGCTCAATACGCCATCGCTGGTGCTGCTCAATCAAGTAGAGATTGACGGGCTTAGCTTTGGCTTGTGCATCATAGCCTGCTTCCTCAAGCAAAGCGCTTTGGGCAATGACATTTGCGGAGCTTTCTGGTGCTGTGCTCAATTCTTTGAGAAAAAGTTTGGTGCAGAGTTTCTTGTATGCTCGTTCATCGCTGGAGAGGCACACTAATCCTTCATCTTTGAAGAGCTCGTTCATCATCTTGGCAAAGGCTGAGAGCATGGTTTCGCCTTCGCGGTAAGTTTGGCGAATCAGGTCAGCTACGCTGGGCTTAAACTCGCTGGGCGATAGTGCTGCCAAAACCTCGGTTGCAAATTGCGAGATTTCTGCACTCAGGCGAATGCGTCCCGTCATGGTGCGCTCTTTAACACTTGGCTCACGGTAGCGTAAGGTGTGCAATTTGTTTTCTACCAAGATAGAGAGCGTGGCAACTTCTTCGTAGTCATGGTCTTCGCCTTCCAGCCAAAAGATGGGGACAAATTCGTAGTCTGGAAACTCTCGCTTCATGCGCTTGGCGAAGGCAATTGCCGAAAGTGTCTTGTAAATCGTGTAGAGATTGCCGGTCAGTACTCCGACCTGCTGCCCAGTGACAATAGCTACCGTTTTGCTTGATACAAATTTCTGAATCTGTGAAAGGGTCTTGATGGAAGCGCCCAGCGCTCGATTTTGCCGCTCTAAAATCTCGACCAGTTGCTCACGCTGATATGCGGTTTGTGAGAGTGCTTCCAGTTTTTTTTGCTGCACTTCTTTGCTACGGTAATCACCGAAAAAAAAGTTCTGCACTATGTTGCTAGTGCGTTCATTGCCAGCCACATAATCTACAAACAGCTTGTTGAACGCACTGCGCCCAGAGCCGAAGACGGAATAAGGAATAGATAGGGTCATTATTTTTTTAGATTCCACGTTCGCATCGTTTCTAGAAAGGCGTAATTGGTCTGGTCAAATGAGATGGGCGTTACCGAGACGTAGTCGTTTCGAATGGCAAACTCATCATCTTCGAGACTATCGTCTTGCAAGACCAGTTCGCCGCGTAGCCAGTAGTAAGGTTCGCCGTAGGCATCGGCGCGCTCAATCATGGTTTCGTGCCACTTGGATTTGCCTTGGTGTGTGACTGCCACACCCTTGATTTTTTCTTCGGGCAAATTTGGAATATTGACTGTCAGCAGCGTTCCTACTGGTAAGCCATGCTTAAGAACTTTGAGCGCCAGCTGTTTGGCAAATTTTGCCGCATATCTGAAATCTGGATTGTTATAAGTAGTCAGGGAAAAGGCAATGGCAGGAATTTTGGCAATAGCCGCTTCGCGCGCCGCTGCCACCGTGCCTGAGTAAAGAATGTTGATAGCCGTATTGCTACCGTGATTGATACCGCTGACTACCAAGTCAGGCTTTTCGGGCAAAATCTGTGCAAGTGCCGCCTTCACACAGTCGACAGGTGTGCCTGAGACGGCATATCCGAAAAATTTTTTATGCTTGTATGCTTTTTTGATACGCAAAGGCTGACCCAGTGTCATAGCATGGCTCATGCCGCTCTGCGGTGAATTTGGCGCCACTACGGTCACCTCACCGATTTTGCTCATGGCTTTGGCTAACATTTCGAGACCTTCGGCGTCAATGCCATCATCGTTCGTAACCAAAATGCGCGGACGCCGCACAACTTGAGAATCGTTGGAAGATAAGCTTGATGTTTTTTTAGGAGACTTCGCAGACCGACTTGCCACAGATGTTTGTTTTTTGAGTTTAAGCCACAAAGATACAAAAACTCATAGACTACACTTTTTCTACACCAACCATGCTAAAGTTTCTCTCTGATGAGGCACTACAAAACCCTGACTACATCATTGTTCAACCCTCACCAATTCAAGGGCTTGGCATTTTCACACAGAAAGTCTGCCAGCCGGATGAAATCATCATGGTCATCACTGGCGAAGTGCTGGACTCTGAAGAATGTCTGCGCCGCGAAAACGAAGAAAACAATGTCTACATTTTCTATCTCGATGAGCATCGCTACTTGGATACTTCACAGAGCGGCAAGATTCGCTACATCAATCATCATTGCGAGCCCAATTGCTATGTGATAGAGCGAGATTCTGACTCGCTCTATCTTGTTGCCGCCCGCCAAATTGCCGCCGGTGAAGAAATCACGATTGACTACGGGTTCGAGGAAATTTATGCACTTTGCCAAGCCCATAACCCTTTGTGTGCCGCTCACCGCAATGCCTGCCCAGTGCTTCAAGCCAGAAAAGACACTTCATTGAATTCGGAGATGCGTTCAGAATGAGCGCAGCACGGTATTGCGCAGATAGTGTTTATCGTCGCGGTAGGGATAGTCGGTAGTGTAGTGTAAGCCCCGCGATTCACGCCGTTTTATGGCGCTTTCAATGATGAGCTTAGCCACTTTGATAATGTTTCTTAGCTCCAGTAATCCTTCTGAAATTTTGGTGCGCTTGTAATACGCTTCTGTCTCTTCCTTGAGAAATTCAATGCGCCGTCGTGCTCGCTCCAAACGCAGGTCGCTACGCACAATGCCCACATAGTCGTTCATGACCTGTTGTACCTCTTTGCGATTATGCGAAATGAGAATCCACTCTTCTGGCGATTCTGTGCCGCTCTCATCCCAGTCAGGGAAGCCCGTGCTGTGAGAGATGGATTTGATTTTCTCGCACATGTCTATGTATGCACGATGCGAAAAGACCAAGGCTTCCAGCAAGGAATTGCTTGCCAAGCGGTTGGCGCCATGCACACCTGTCGAAGCCGTCTCGCCTGATGCATAGAGTCGATTAATGGTAGTGCGCGCATACAAATCTGTTGCCACACCTCCGCAGGAGTAGTGCATCGCTGGCACTACTGGTATTAGTTCTCGCGTAATGTCAATTCCTAACGCCAAGCAGCGTTCATAAATGTTTGGGAAATGTTCTTTGATTTGGTCTGCTGGCTTGTGCGTAATATCAAGATAGACGCATTCATCACCCAACTTTTTCATTTCGCTATCAATGGCACGTGCTACAATATCGCGCGGCGCCAGCTCTTTGCGTGGGTCGTAGCGCGCCATAAAGGCTTCACCCTTTGAATTGCGCAAAATACCACCAAACCCACGCACCGCTTCGCTAATTAAAAACGATTTGGCTTTAGGATGATAAAGTGTAGTCGGATGAAACTGGATAAACTCCATGTTGTGAATTTCCGCACCAGCACGATACGCCATGGCTATGCCATCGCCTGTAGCAATCTCTGGATTAGTGGTATGCTGATAGACTTGCCCGCAACCACCAGACGCCAGCATCGTGAATTTGGCGAGAATTTTCTTAAAGCGCCGTGTTTTGGTATCGAGCGCATATGCACCGTAGCACGTGATGTCGTTTGTTTTTTTGCGTAAATGATGCTCGGTGATGAGCTCAATAGCAATATGATGTTCCCAAATTTGGATATTTGGATGTTCGGCAGCGCGTGCCAGCAGCGTTCGCTCAATCTCTCGCCCTGTGAAGTCTGCCACATGCAAGATGCGATGCTTAGAGTGCCCACCTTCGCGCACCAAGTCGGGCTTGCCATCTTTCATGGTAAATTGCACGCCCATTGCCATCAGTTCCTTGACGTGCTCAGGTCCTTCCCTCACCAAGATTTCCACTGCTTCACGATTGCATAGCCCTGCGCCTGCCTCAAGCGTATCGTTGATGTGCAATTCATAGTTATCGTCTGGGGATAGGACGGCGGCAATTCCACCTTGCGCCCAGTTGGTATTCGAGTCCGAACGTTCTTTCTTCGTAATTACTAGCACGCTACCCAGCCTTGCCGCTCTCAGCGCAAAAAATAAACCTGCAATGCCGCTACCAATTACCAGTGTATCGACTTTAATTTCCTCCGTCATCTCTTACTGTCGATACCTATTTTGACCGTGTCAGATGAACTTTTGCACGGCTCACACTTGCTTGTATGCCTTATGGAGAGTTGCTACTCTTCTTGCATAGCCAGCGGCGGTCTAGAGTATTTTTCTCTGAGGGCATGCCACACCATCGGCAGAAGTGAAAGCACCACGACCACGATGATAACTTTATCGATATCCTTTGCAATAGATGGGAATATCTTGCCAAGAAAATACCCTGCCAGAGTCATGCTAACAACCCAAAACACAGCACCAGAGATGTTAAATATGGCAAATTTGGTGTAGCCCATTTTGGCAACGCCCGCCATTGTAGGTGCAAATGTGCGGATAATCGGCACAAAGCGCGCTATGATAATGGTCTTTCCGCCGTGCTTGTCGTAGAACGCTTGCGTCTGTTCCACATACTTTCGCTTGAAAAAACGCGAGTCAGGTCGCTGCCAGAGTGCTTCACCCATGCGCTGCCCGATGAAGTAACCTGTTGCGTCGCCGACAATCGCACAAGTGATAAGCAACCCATTGAGAAAGAGTAGGTCTAAGTCGCCACGCGCCGCAAAAATTCCTGCGGTCACCAGCAGCGAATCTCCGGGCAAAAAGAACCCTGCCAGCAAGCCTGTTTCGGCAAAGATGACCAATGCCATAATCACATAGCCTGCCTGCACAATGGTCTCAGGCGCAATCCAATGCCGAAATTCGTTGAACCATTCCATAAAAATTTGTGTGTTGAGTTAAAGGATTTTGCTTGCTCAATCAGTTTGCTTTTTTTACTTGAGCACAGTATGCAGCGAAGTTACACAAAAGTTGAAAATGCTTCACCAGTTCCAAGTGCCCCTACCTCCTTTGAAGGGACCAATCAGGTCGCTGGTAATCCAACCGCCATAAAAATCGCCTTCCTGCGCGGTTACCTTTTCATCATCCACATAGCAGGCATCGACACGACTGGCATAGAACGCAATATGGTCTTGCAATAGCGCATAGCTCGGCATTGGGTTGGGATAGCTCCATGCCGCATTCGGCGATTTATGCTCTCCAACCTGAATCGTCCAGTAAATCGCCTCTCCTTTAAACTCGCACCATGAGCGATGCGTCGAAGAGCGAAGGTATTTCATCTCCACATCTGACATCGGAATGTAGTAAGTAGGTGGATGACTTTTTTCCAGCACTCTCAACCCGTTGGTCGTGTCGGCAATTGTTATGCCCTTAAAGACGACACGCAATCGGCGCGATGTAGGCTCAAGTCGCGGCGGACGAGGATAATCCCAGACTGATTCTTTTTTCATGGTAGGAGTGTTCAAATTTCAGCATGCAAAAAGCTTCAGACAAAAGAATGAGTACATCTTTGCTGAGCCATTATTTCGCTTGCTTTCTTACTTGGGTTCGTTCCGAGCAACTTTCTGTTTGGTCGTTATACCACAGCACACAGATATCCTGCACATTTTTGGTTAGTCCAAAGCATCTTTTGTCAGTCCCGAGTATTTTTTCTTGTCATTCCGAGCACATGCGAGGAATCCAGTGCATGGATGCTTCACTGCACCACGCTTCGTTCAGCATGACAAACCACAGCATGCCTATATTTGGGTTGGGTGATGAGCCTTTGAACAGCCGCATGTTTCGGAGCAGATTTTTCGAGCAATCAATTGCCCATGCAACTAATTCATCTGTTCCAGTAGTCTTCTGAAGCTTTGATAACGACGAACAAATGACGAAAGTTTTTTACACAGCATTCGCCTCCGTGCTGCTGATTCTGCATGCGATGGCTTTGCCAGCGCAGATTTTGCCATTAGTTTCTGACAGCACTAAACCAACTTCTCCTCCTCGCAATATTCCTGCACCGTTTTTGCCTTTTATTCGCGAAGCTGAAAAAATCGGCAACGGTGCCCTGACGCAGTGGCAAAACTTTCAAATGATGGTGCTCGAGCGTGCCGCACGCCGACTTGAGCCCAGCTTGCAACGCTATATCCAACGCAAAGCCGCCGATGGACGCGCCTTGCTTGACTCGGCTATCGCCACATTTCGCACCGAACAGTATGAGCGCTTGCAAGCCTTGAACGCTCTCCTGCTTTCCCTTTCGCCAGAAGAAAGGCAACGTGAAATCACTGCTCAAAAGTTTGCCGAATATGCACGCTTAGAAAAGTTTGAGCAACAACTCGACACCCTACTTGCCCAGCAAATTGCAAAGCTCTCCGAACACTTGGAGGGACTGATAGCCGTCTCAGAACTAAAAAAAGCTGACCGCGCCGCTGGACTTACACCTGCTCGAGCGCCCAATGAAACCGATGAGCTTGATACCCTGCTTCCGACGGTGAGCACGCCTATTGGTCTGGATATTAGCCTATCTTTCAACAGTCAATCCATTTGGTATGGTCTGCAGCAGAACCTTCTGACACGCAACGACTCCGATGTGGTCAGCGGTAGCACGATGCTGTTTTCAATGACATACACTCATCAGATAGGGCTTTGGGGCGGCGTGGAACTGGTTGGACTTTTTGGGCAAGCGCAGTTTCTCGACCAATTCACCCTTCATCTCGGTCTGGAACGCACCTTTTTTGAGACCCTTAGTGCCGGGCTTACATACTCGCGCTACTTCTTTAGCTCGGGTAGTGTGCAGTTTAGTTCAATCATTTCAGACAATCTCGGCGCTTACCTGACCTACCCTACACCTATTTTGACACCAAGCCTGAGCATCAATTACAGCTTTTCTCGCACGCTGAATTATCTTTTTCTTACGCTGAGTGCTTCACGCACATTTATTTTTGAGTCGTTTTTTGGTGGGCTACTGTCTCTTTCACCCAGCATCAGTTTTGACACGGGCACTCTGCCTTCCTACACGATTTGCTTTTCAGGCACGCCGCTTTCTACCATACGCCGCACTGCTCTGCGCGACCAGAGGCGCTCTGCTATTACACGACAAGAATTTCTTGCCAGCTCTTTTTTGCCACTCAATCTGTCTCTTTCTCTCTCACTTGACTACACGCTTGGCAATTTTCGCCTATCCCCTTCGGCACATCTTGCTTTTCCGCTCAACACGCCCAGTTACATTCTTGAGCTTCAGCCACTGCCGCCCTTACCGCCCCGACAGCTTGGCACATTCAATGAGCCGAAAAACGCCATCTTTTACTTCCTGATTACTTTTGCTCTCACGCTTTAAGTTTTGCAGCACCGCAATAAGAGTTATTTACTCAGCATTTCTTGGCGTTTGAGCAATCCCTCCGCAGCGCGATGCACGCGCCCTGCCAGATACTGGACAAATGCCTCCGAATCGTTGATGCATGGAATGTAGTGGGCATGTTTGAAGCCTGCACTGTAGAGATGTTCTGCTGCATGATGCGTTTCGCTGCTTTCGGCAAAGTATCCGCTGGCAAATGCTACTGCTGTCTCCACTCCGCGTGCTTTGAAGTGCGCGATGGCTTCGCTCATGTTGGGCGAGGTCCATTTGCCGCCGACCGCATGGTTCAAATATGCAACGGTAATATCAGAGAAGCGACACGCTGTCTGTGCTTTGAGTAGCGTGGAGAGTTGCGCATAAAAACTTTCAGTTTCTTTCAGCCCATTGCGAAATGAGACGGGCTCACCATTTTTTTGGGCAACGACCGTGCCGTGCATAATTAGAATCAACCCCACTTTTCCTTGTAGCGCAACTCCCCTGAGTTGTGAGCAGACATAATCTCGATACACTTCTGCCAGCAAGCGATCTTGCCACAGCCCACCGATGAAGCTAAACTTGCTTAGGTCTTTTGTAGGAAATGTTTGCTGAACAAAGCGGCAGAGCGTTCCGCAAGAGAGGTCGTTATTGATAGGGTTCATGGTGAGCACGATGATGCCATCGTAACGCTTGACGGCTTCCTGTAACTGTGCTTCGGTGTAAGGCGGCGTGGTTCCAAATGTTGCCATCACATCGAAGTGAATGGATTTTGCCATGCTCATCTGTGCAAGATATGCCTGAATTTTTTTAGCCTGCTGGCGTGTAATGCTATTGTGTGGCGAGCGATATTTTTCGCGCTTGTATTTGAGCGTCATCAATGCGCCACCGACGGTAGGAATCACCTGCTGAGCCAGTTTCGGAATCTGCATGTAGCGCGACGCATGATGAAAAATATGCTGAATTTGATTGCGATACGCCGAAAAATTAGGTTCTTCTACTTCGCCGTGAGACGAGATGATAACCGCAAATTTCTTCATAACTTTGTTTTTTCTGCTAATGTTTGTGTCAGCAAGTTACGCATTTGAATTTTAGTTTTTTAATGTGCTTAGGTTCTATGCTCACTCGTTTTTTTCCTTTGGTGCTGCTCATCATCTCTGCGTCACTTTTGCTTCAAAGCTGCCGCACCAGCCCACCCAGTCGTGCCGACCGCGCGCCGCATGTTCTCTACACCATTGATGCCACGCAGCCCGAGCGAGGGGAATTTGTTATCACACTCTCATTTGAGAGATTGTCGTTTCACGATGAAGAAATTTTTTCTTTGCCAGCATGGGCTCCGGGCGCGTATCAACTGACGCACTATGGCAAATATCTGCGTAATCTTGTCGCTCTCGACCGCTATGGCAAGCCGCTTCATGTCGTCCGCCTCGATACCAATTCATGGAAAATTTTTCCTGCCAAAGAGCTTGCCCAAATTCAGTATCGCATCCAGCAGATGCATCGCCCTGACCTGCTTTACCCCGAAACCACCGAACTCAATTTGCAACGCGGATACTTCAACGGCACGAATGTTTTCGGCTACCTGCAAGGCTACAAAGACTTCCCTTGTGTGGTGCATTACCGCTTGCCCGAAGGTTGGCAAATGGCTTCTGCGATTGAAACTGCGCCGAACTCTCTTAGCGCCTACGCCAAAGATTACGATGAACTTGTTGATGCCCCAGTGATACTTGGCAAATTCCACCGCTACGATTTCTCCATACTCCATAAGCCACACAGCGTTATCATTGACGCCGATTCACCGCCAAAACCTGACAGCTTGATAGCCCTTATTCACGAGATTGTTTTGGCTCACTACCGTTTCTTTGGCGAACTGCCTTACTCCAAATATCTCTTCATCTTTCGCCTCGTGCGCCCTACATTTTTTTCTCAATTCGGCGCGCTCGAGCATCGCAATTCCTCCGTCTATTACATGCCGCTCTTTGACTGGGATAAGGTTCGGCATGACCAAATTGCCACCACCATCAGCCACGAATTCTTTCACCTCTGGAATCCCAAGCGCATTCATAGCCACTTGCTTGGTCCATTCGACTACCAGCGCCCTATTCAAACTTCTACTATTTGGTTCGTGGAAGGCATGACGGACTACTATGCAGAGCTTTTGATGGTCAAGGGCGGCGTACTTCCATGCTCAGTGTTTTTGCAAAACATGCTGCAGCGTATTCACCTATTGCAAACACCCTTTGGCGGCGGTCAGGAAAGTCTCGTTTCACTCAGTCGCCGATTAGCGCACATTGAAGATGCCTCCGGTATGTTTCCGTTTTATATCAAAGGCACAGTGGTTGCAATGCTTTTGGATATTTACTTGCGCACACATCACCCGCATCAACACGGCACCGATGAACTCTTGCTCAAGCTCAATGCAGAATACGGCAAGCCGCAGAAACCGTATCACGACGACTCTCTCGCATTTGTTCTCTCACGCCTTGCAGACGTGGACATCTTGCCTTTTTATGCGCGTTACATTGCCGGGCGCGATACTTTGCCGCTTCAGACTTACTTGGCAAAAGCAGGCTTGCACTATGGCAAACGCAAGGCGATGATTCCACAAATGGGGTATTTCATTCAGCCTGATTCAAATGGGGCACTGAAAGTGGCAAGCGTTTTGCCTGAATCTCCTGCGGAACGCATGGGCTTAAAACCAAATGACGAAATTTTAGCCATTGACGATGCTGACACCAGTCGCTCCAGCTTGCTTTTGGAAAAAATCCTCTCTCTCAAAGGGCTCAAAGCTGGTGCCCCTACGCGGCTGACCGTCAAACGCAAAAACAAAACCCTTACACTGACTGGCAAAGTTGGCGCACAACGCAGCATCGTCGATGTGCTTGAGCTAAATGACGCGGCTACACCTGCCGAAAAATCAATACGCGAAAAGATGTTCAGTTTCAACTGATTGCACTCGAGCAATTTGAGACTTGGGAAGCATCACCGAGCCGCACCAAGTTATCTTCCTGATAGCGGCGCGCGATTTTCCGCCCCCAGCAATCCGAATTAGCCATACACAAAGCGCTCTTGCGCAAAGCGTGTGAAAAACAGCACAAGGCTGCACGACACGACGAGTTTATTTTTCATTATGGCTGTCGGCTATGGGGAAAAGTGTTTTAGGTGAAAGTACCTGCTTTTCGAGATAAGCACCGCGCCATCATTTTTGGTATTAAGTTTGTATTACTGAATTTTGAGTGCCTGCTGACTTATTCGTAACTTGCGTAGTTATGAGAACATCAGCTTTGGCATACCTTACACTGCTGATTCTTTCTGGACTGGCACTGGCAAATACCTCAATTTCACGCTTTGTTGCCGTGCCTGCCACTGACCGCATCTATGTGCGCTGGTCGGCATCTGTAGAATCCAACTTGGTGCGCTACGAGGTCTATCGCCGCACAGACAATGACCCATCTTTGACATTGATTGCAACTGTTCAGCCTTTGGGGTCGGGTAGCAGTTATGAGGTTGTCGATATGAATGTGGCGCGTCTTGCACCGATGGCAAGCACAGCACCGCTGCCTGCCGCATTTTCTTCTACTCGTTACACCTATATCTTGCGCATTGTAGGCACGACGCGCACCGACGAAATGCAAACTTCGCTTGTCTATCAAACTTCTACGACGCGCCGCACATGGGGAAGCATCAAAGCCCTGTTCCGATAGCCATGCACAAGAAGCATTTATATCTCTACCACGGTTACGCCAGTTCCACCCTCATCCCAATTTCCCAGTCGGAAGCTCTTGATGCGTTTATCTGACTTGAGATACTCTGCAATGCGTTTGCGCAGTGCGCCCGTTCCTTTGCCATGAATTAGGTCGACTTTATGAAGACCATGCGAGATGGATTCGTCAATGAATTTTTCCACGCGCAAGATGGCTTCGTCGCCCATCAGTCCGCGCAAATCTAATCGGGTGGGCACTTCCTTGATTGCGCTCGTGGTCGCGGCACTCGCTTTTTGTTCTTTTCGTTCCGCCTCGCGTGCTTCTTTCTTTGAGATTTTCTGAAGGTTGCGCAGCTGTGTTTTCATTCGGAAACTGCCGAAACTGACCACAGCATCTTCGCCATCGATTTCCAAAATCTCGCCAACGCTTTGTGTATCAAGCAGTTTGACTTTGTCGCCAATTCGCAGTGTGGCATCTGGCAGGGTTTCTGAGCTTTGACTTGCGTTAAGGCTGGCTTCTTCAGCTGCTAGCTCTTTGCGAGCTTTCTCCAGCTCTTTTCGTGCCTGTTTAACGGTTTCGCTATCGGCTTGACTTTGCTTGATGTCCTTGATGACTTTTTCAATCACTTGGTTTGCTTGAGCCAGTAGGCGCTTAGCGTCTTGCAGACTTTGGCGTCGCAGTTCTTTTTTCTCCTGCTCAAGCGCTCGAAGTTTCTGCTGATACGATTCAGTCAGGCGTTTTAGCTCTGCTTGCTCGCGCTCAAGTTCGGCTTTTTGTGAGCGTACAGCTTGCAACTCAAAGCTAAGTTTTGCAATCAGGTCTTCGAGCACATGTTTGTTTTCGCCCATGAAGCGCTGGGCATTTTCCAAGATGTGCGGCGCAAAGCCCATTCGGCGAGCCATTTCCAATGCGAAACTGCTGCCGGGCAAGCCCATTTGGAATTGATAGGTTGGGCGCAGTTCACTTGCATCAAATTGCATTGAACCATTGATGGCGCCTTCTCGGCGATGTGCATATGCCTTCAGCATGCCTTGGTGCGTGGTGACAACCGTCAGTGCCCGCCGTGTAATCAGGCTTTCGAGAATTGCCGTTGCAATTGCCGCTCCTTCTTCAGGGTCAGTGCCTGAACAAATCTCATCTATCAGGACAAGGCTCTCACTTGTGGCGTTATCCAAAATGTTTTTCAGGTTTTGCAAGTGCGAGCTAAATGTCGAGAGGTCGTTCTCGATAGATTGTTCATCGCCTATCTCAACGAAGATGTTATCAAAGAGCGTAAATCTCGAGGTTTCACTGCATGGCACCAAGAACCCAAACTGGAGCATGTACGACAGTAGCCCTATGGTCTTCAGGGCTACGGATTTGCCGCCAGCATTCGGTCCAGTAATAACCAGCGCTCGATGTTCATCGCCCAGTTCCAACGACAGCGGCACGGTCGGCTTGCCGAGCTTTTTGTGCGTCAAAAGTAGCCATGGATGATAGGCTTCTACTAAGCGGAGTGACTTTTGCTCAGACAGTTCAGGCATGACCGAGCGTGTCTCAATCGCAAATCGCGCTTTGGCATAGAGGGCATCAAATTCACAGAGAATCTCCTGATTGTTGAGCAAGTGTTCAAGGTGCTGGCGTAGCGATTTTGCCACCTCACGTAAAATGCGCTCAATTTCTCGCAACTCTTGAATTTCCAAATCGCGAATTTCATTTGAGAGCATCAAGGTCTCTGACGGCTCAATGAACACAGTTTGTCCAGACTGCGAAAAGTCGTGAATGAAGCCCGGTACCTGATACTTGTGCTCGACGCGAAATCCTAAGACCATTCGTCCATTGCGAATCGTGATGCTCTCTTCCATGAGCATGCCTGCCTCTGCGTAGCGGCGCATCAGCGATTCCATTTTGCGACGCAATGTCATGCGTTTTTGCTCCAGCGAACTGCGAATGAACGCCAGCGCATCGCTTGCCGAACTACGCACTTCCCCAAACTCATCGACCACACGGTTAATTTCATACTGCAAGGATTTTTCCATCCAGAGGTTTTCGGTCAGCAGATTGAGATTGGGGTAAGTCTCTCGTCGGTTGAAGATAAACTTTTTGAGCTGTGCTGCTGTGCGCAGTGACGCCGCCACTTGAAGCAACTCTTTTGGCTGTAGAAAGTTTTCTTCAATCGCCAATTTTTTGTAGAGCTCTCTCGTATCGGGCAGCGATGGAATTGGCAACTCCTCACCCGACTCAATGAGACGTTTGAGCTCAGCAACTTTACGCAGTTCTAACGAGAGCGCAGTCAGTGAAAGAATCGGACCAGCTTGATTGAGCCTTGCTCTGCCCATCTCCGATAGACAGAGCTTTTCGGTATAGCGAAGAATTTTATCGAACTCTAACTTCTCTGACAGTGTCATCAGATAGCAAAATGCAAGTATTTTGCTTTTTTGAATTTATTTTGAAAACAACATAAAGATAGGCAACAAAACCATCACATTTACAGCATCCCAGCTGCCTCTTTGCCTGCTTTCTTACGACGGCTCTCCCTGTTTGTTTTTGTCTTGCTCTTCTTTGACAACTTCTGTGACGCCACGCATGCTGATACAGTTGCCATTAAACCTTTCCTTGTTCTCCATCGTCTTTTGCAGTGAAAGTTGGCACAAATCGTAAGGTGCCACTTTCAGGTAGGTAATCGTTTTAATGCTTAATCAACTAAAAACACTTTTCAAAAATGGCACGTTTATTTTCTATTCTTACGCTTGCTGCATCACTCTCCTTGGTGGCCATCGGCTGCCGCAATGCCACAGAACCCATTCAAGACGAGAGTCTGCTCGCCTCAATGGATGCCGCAGAAGTGATTGCCAGCGCCATGGGCTCCGACAACGGCGGACTGCATGAGCAACTGACCGACATTGTGGAACTGACTTTCGATGGCACCGTCATCCCACTTGCTTTCTTTGATGATGCCCAATTTTTGCACAACAACCCCATGCTAAGTCGCAATGGCGTCGTGCGCCGCCGTGAGTATAACCCTGCTACGCAGACATGGACTATCACTGTACAGCGCACACTCAACACACCTATGGTGCAAGGCAGTTGGTCTCGTCAGTATCGGTTGCGCTTTTCGCGTAACGGTGTCGGGCAACAGTTTTTCCGAACCAACAATCAAGTTGCCGACCTTGTTACCTTCGAAATCGTGCCTGACTCTTGCACTGGCAGTTTCAAGAACCCTCGCATTTCTCATCGTCTGACGCGGCTCGAGGGCGCTGTGCGCGGCACCATTTCTTTGGCTGATACGGCAAACCCCATCATGACCATCAATTCTACGGCACCGTATCGGCGTTCCGCCATTGACTCTCTGACAATTGGCAATGCACAGCGCATCAGCAACCACACTGTGACAGCAACGCTTAGCAATGTAGTTATTCCGCTTAACCGCACTCGTCGGTTCCAAAACATCTATGCGCGTGCTACTTCAGGCACAATTAGCGGCACCTATACAGCAAACATTACCTTCATCAAAGGTGAGACCTACGAAGAGCGACAAGTCAATCGTGAGTTCAATATCGACCTTTCGCAGGAGCGTGCTGGACGCTTGCCGCTATCGCTTCGCGGTCGCCGTGGCGAGTTCAGAGGATTCTTTGAATGGGTTCCGGGCTTTTTCTTACGCTAATGCAACTTCAAACGACTTTCACAAGGCGATTCGAAACGAATCGCCTTTTTTATTTTCATTGACCAAACAGGTTTTCAAACATGGCTGATGTGAAACGCTTTGGTCAAGTCTTCACGCCGCCTGCAGTGGTGGAGCAAATGCTTGCTCTTAGGAAAAATCGTGGGCGAGTGTTAGAGCCTGCTTGTGGCAATGGCGCATTTTCTAACCGCATCCCTGACTGCGTTGCCATTGAACTCGATGCCACGCTTGCCCCAGCAACAGCACTTGTTATGGATTTTTTTGCTTACCCCACTGAAAACCGTTTTGAAACCATTATCGGTAATCCGCCATATGTGCGCTTTCAAGACATTTTGCCAGAGACCAAAGCACGACTTTGTATGCAATTTTTCGATGAGCGCACCAATCTTTATCTGTTCTTCATCGAAAAATGCTTGCGTCACCTTACGGCAAATGGTGAGCTGATTTTTATTACACCTCGCGACTTTCTAAAAGCTACCGCCGCGCGACATTTGAACCACTTTCTTTACACTCTCGGCACCATTACCGACTGGATTGAACTGGGCGACAAGCGCATCTTTGGTAGCTACACACCAAACTGCGCCATCTGGCGATTTGAAAAAGACAATTTTTCGCGACGCACCACTTTTACCGACGAAAAGGGCTACACGCAAGAGAGAAGATTTACCTACATTTCAGGACAACTTCTTTTCACGAATGAAATCTATGTTGTGCCTTTCAATCATGTTTTTTTCGTAAAGGTCGGTGCTGTCAGCGGCGATGACGAAGTCTTCACCAGCGATGAATTTGGCAATAGGGATTTCGTCTGCTCTACGACGGTCAAAGATGGCAAAACACGACGCATGATTTTCAATCACTACACGCCCTACCTTGAGCGTTTCAAGTCAAGACTGCTTGCAAGGCGCATCAAACGGTTTGATGAATCAAACTGGTGGACTTGGGGACGAGTGCATTATCAGAGCCATAGAAAGCGCATTTATGTCAATTGCAAAACGCGCTATCCGCGCCCGTTTTTCCTTCATGAGAGCAACGACTACGACGGGTCGGTCTTAGCCGTGTTTCCACACAATCAGCAGGTCAATCTTCATCAGCTTTGCGAACAGCTCAATGCCGTCAATTGGGCTGAACTTGGCTTTCAGTGCGATGGTCGCTACATTTTTTCGCAGCGCAGTCTGGAGCAAACCCTTCTGCCTGAATCGTTTGCCGAATTTGTTTTTCAGCCGTGCTTTGAGTTCTTGGCAAGCGCATAGACCCAAGCTGTTTAACGCGATAGCACACCTTCGCTCTCGATTTTTTTATAGCCTTTGGGGATTTCAAACATTGACTTTGGGAAAGTTTTCCTTGTTGCTTTCTTGGCTATCACGGTCAGCACTTTTCCATTTTCTTCGGCGCGCAATTTGAGCGGGAAACCGGCTACGCCTGCTTCCACCATTTTTTGCACCATGCGTGGATTTAAGCCCAAGAGTGTGACGGTGCCCGCCAGTTTAGTGAGTTGCTCAGCATCTAAGATGTCGCGTGCGGTCCAAAGCTCAAGCGTGCGGGTTTTCGTTTTGAGTGTGAAGTGTTCGCAGGTGTAGCCCAAAAGTGTTTCTTGTCCATGCTTTTCGATGACATAGTCATCGAACTTTCCCAGCGTTTCAGCCAGTCGCCGTGAGTCGCTAAGTCCGACAATGTTGTAGGTTTTCCCGTAGGCATTGAGTTTGTAGGCGGCGCTATCTTGCTTTGGAATGAGAAACTCAAAGGCTTGGTCTTTGCCATCGAAAATGGCTTTTGCTCCGTAGCGCGAAAGCATAATGACCAGATTGCCATCTTTGACCTCTGGAGCCGACACGCTAAAAAGAACTGAACCTTCAAATGGTTTCGTGGGAAGAAGTAGCAACACGATGAGGAGTGAGCACATCATCATTTGGTAAAACGGTTGAAGTAAAATTGTTTTTGTTCGTCTACGAGTTCATATGCTTGAGGTTAGAACAGGAACAGCCATAGGAAATAATCACCGATGAGAATAGTGGCAGAAGAAACCACGAAACTGCGAATGGTCGAGACGCCGACGCCTTCTGCACCGCCATCGGTTCGGAAGCCAATGTGACAACCGATTGAAGAGGTCATCAGTCCAAAAATAGCGGCTTTGAGCAGCGCGCTGATTACATCTTCAATGTAGAAGAAATTCTTCAGCGAGTCAAAAAACCCCGATACCGTCAGTCCCAAGAAAGAAGAAGAGACCACGAATGCACCAGCAATCGCAACGAGGTTGGCGAAGATGACAAGAATCGGCATCATGAGCGTAGTTGCTAAAATGCGTGGCATTGCTAAATATCGAACTGGGTTAATAGCCATTATTTCGAGAGCATCGATTTGCTCTGTGACTTTCATGGTGCCTAACTCTGCAGCAATAGAGGCGCCGACTCGCCCGGCAATGATAATGCCTGTGAGCACCGGTCCCAGTTCAATGATAATCACACGAGAGGTAATGCCGCCGACAAGGCTCATTGGTGCAAGCCCTTTCATCTGGTAAGCCGCTTGCCAAGCAGCAATGGCGCCAGTGAAGATAGAGACCAACACCACCAACGGTAGCGAATCGACGCCAATGTGCGACATTTGCGATACAATAAGTTTGCGGTCTTTGAAGCAGCGTGTCAGACTTTTCAGCACGCCACTAAACATCAGTGTGATTTCTCCTATCTCCGTGAAAAAATTGAGAATCGCAGTCATTGTCATGCTTGTTATTTTGTTCAAAGACAAAAAGAAGTTCAAACCTGCTCTAACTTCTCATGATGCTGTAGCGTTATAGGCAAGTCAGAAATCCACTATGGATGCTTCACTTCGTTCAGCATGACAAAAAAGGAACCTTGCACTGACGCTTAGCATGATACACTATGTCATTCTGGGCATTCCCTTTGTGTCATTCCGAGCGTCAGTGAGGAATCCACATACCAACGACACACAGCGCGCACAAATGGACTTGGCACAGATTGGCACCCTTTTCAGGGTGTCTCTATGTCTTTTGTGTTTTCTACCACAAAGCACACAAAGTGCATGAAGATTTTGTTCAAAATAGTGTCTTGAGTAGCGACTACAAAAGCCGCCTTTCTGCTTTTCCAGTTGGAGCGACTCTGCCATCAAGTTTTTCTTTTCTTTTTGGCGCAAACCGCACAAAATTTTCTTATATTTCAGCGCTGCCTCAAAAATGAACAGTTTTTCCAACCAAACAGGATTACAGCTATGAGTACCGTCATCTCCGAGAGCAATCTCACCATTGATGTTGAAGAAATTTTAGGGGCTGAAGCCAAAAATCTTTTAGAGTATCGCGCCAAAGTTCCTAAAGAGCATTTGCATCTGCCTGGTCCTGATTTTATTGACCGTGTCTGGCTACACTCCGACCGTAGCCCAGCGGTTTTGCGCAATTTGCAACTGCTCTTCAATACGGGTAGGCTTGCAGGCACAGGCTACCTTTCCATTCTGCCTGTCGACCAAGGCGTTGAACACTCTGCTGGTGCATCGTTTGCCAAGAATCCGATTTACTTCGATAGTGAGAACATTGTCAAGCTTGCTATTGAAGGCGGGTGCAATGCTGTAGCTTCCACATTTGGGGTGCTCGGCAGTGTAGCACGCAAGTATGCCCATAAAATTCCCTTCATTGCCAAAATCAACCACAACGAATTTCTGACCTACCCTAATAAGTACGACCAAATCATGTTTGGCAATATCAAGATGGCATTTGATATGGGCTGCGTAGCTGTCGGTGCAACCATTTATTTTGGTTCTGCTGAATCCAATCGTCAGATTATCGAGGTTTCTGAAGCCTTCAAGCAAGCGCATGATTTGGGCATGGCAACTATTCTCTGGTGCTACCTGCGCAATCCAGCCTTCAAGGTCAATGGCACGGACTACCATGTCTCGGCTGACCTTACTGGGCAAGCCAATCATCTGGGAGTCACGATTGAAGCCGACATTGTCAAGCAAAAGTTGCCCGAAAACAATGGCGGATACAAGGCATTGAGCACCAAAGAAAATCCATACGGCAAGACGGATAGCCGTATGTACACCGACCTTGTTACAGACCACCCAATTGACCTATGCCGTTATCAAGTTATCAATTGCTATATGGGTCGCGTGGGGCTTATCAACTCAGGCGGTGCCTCTGGTGATAACGACCTCTTTGACGCTGTGAGAACTGCCGTTATCAACAAGCGAGCGGGTGGCATGGGGCTGATTTCTGGACGCAAAGCATTCCAAAAGCCCATGAAAGAAGGTATAGCTATTCTGAACGCAATTCAAGATGTCTATCTCAACAAAGACATCACAATTGCTTAATTGATAGGCACAAACGAATAGGGGCGCAGTATTTCTGCGCCCACTTTTTTCTCAATTCGCTCACACCACCGTGTCTACTTTATCAGTATCATTTTCTTCGTCTCGACAAACTGACCAGCTTGCAGCCGATAGAAATATGTTCCACTTGCCAGATTTGTGGCTCGAAATTCTACCTGATGCATGCCCGCATCTTTGCGTTCATTGACCAAGGTTGCTACTTCCCTGCCTAAGGCATCATAGACTTTGAGCAAGACTGGACTGGCTACTGGCAATTGATACTGAATGATAGTTGTTGGGTTGAAAGGATTGGGATAGTTCTGCAGTAAACGAAATGCATTAGCCACAGGCGCATTGGTCTGTGCAGAAAGCGGCGTCAGACTTGTGATGTTTGCGCTATAAACTCCGTTGCCATGCGTAGCAACGACGACCAATCCATCGGCTTGGCGAGCTCGAATCATATCAACCACCACACGACCAATGTTTCTTCGCCCTTGCTGCACCCATTGCGTTTGCATGCCATTTAGCCGTGCTGTGGCGTAAAGACCAGTGGTTGTGCCTACAAAGTAGGCTGTTCCGCCTTGCACGGGCAGAATTTCTGCCCATTTCACGGCTGGTCCGCTGCCTGTGCCGTCTGGATTTTCTTCTAAATTTCCGCCAACTGGAGTCCAGCTTGTGCCGCCATTTTCGCTGTAGAATAGGCTTTGAATGTTGTAGTTTGAGAGCACAACAAGCACTTTATCTGCATCAGTGGGGTCTATGGCAATGCAACTTACATAGCCTACGGTTGTGGTTCCGATTCTTGGAAAGTTCGTGCCCGTAATTTCTGTGGTCACTGCCTGATTGGAGTGCGCATTATCAACACGGAAGACCCTGCCGTTGTTTGTGCCGTAGTATAGCCGATTAGCTGGTATGCGCGATACAGCAAGGCTTGTCAGTCTTGCACCTGCGAAGGGCGATGGCAGTGTATCCCATCCTACAGTCGAGGTAGCACTTAGCGCTTGTGTATTTCGGAAGACTCTATCATTGCCGAGGGTGTAAAGAATGTTGCTATTGTTCGGGTCTAAGACGAAAGGGTTAATGAAGAGCATATTGCTGGCGCCTGCTGGCGTGATAGGTGTTGCAGACAATACTCTGCCATCTGACCCAAGTGAGACTCGCAATATTCTGCCTTCCTGAAATGAAATGAAATATGGGTTAGCTCCGCTTGCAATTGCGCAGTATCCTCCGTCGCCACCTGCTATGTTGCGCCAATCTGTGTCAGCTGATTGTGAGTCTACAAAGTATGTGCCGTTGTCTTGTAAGCCACCGATGATAATGTTATTGATGCCACTTTGGTCAATTGCCACAGAGTAAAATTGAGAGGTAATATAACCGCGCGATAAGTTCTCCCACACTACATTTTGTGCCATGCAGTTGTTTGTGCGCTGAACGCCGCCATCATTGCCAGTTAGCATGACATTTGGATTGGAGGGCAAAAATACAATGCAATGCTGGTCGCAATGGTGATTTGGGTAGAGACTGGCATTATTGAGCGTGGAGTAACCGCCAATCCAAGTTATGTTTGTGTTTGTAGAAAAGCCATCAGTAGAACGGTAGAGATTTGTGCCCCCAATGAAGACCACATTCGGGTTATCGGGCTTGACTTTGATGACGAGGTTGTAGCTTTGCTGCGAGTTCATGTTGCCGACTGTGCCGCCGAAAGCAGGTAGATTAGCCGAGAGATTTTCCCAACGTCCTCCTGCACCGGTGCCATCGCCTGAAAGATATGTGTATCGCCATAGGCTTGTCCAGTCGCGCTCCGCCCCGTTGAATCCGCTGTTTGGAGTTTCGCCCAAGAAATAGACGATGTTTTCATTAGACGGTGCAATTGCAATGACAAAGCGATTGTAAGTAGTCGGAAAATCTGGCGGAGTAATGTTCACCCAGTTGATACCATCGACGGAACGCCAAATGCCTCGTCCCTGTGCTACAGGTACCGATACATCGCTGGTTGCTGAACTCATCGCTGCATAGACCACGCCTTGAGAAGTTACAGCCACATCATTGAAGCGCGGTGAGATTGTGGCGTTAGAAAAATTTCCGCCTCGGGGCAATACCACTTGCCAGCTATTGCCGCCATCGATGCTACGGTGAATTGCACCAATTGTCGCCGCATACACTTCATCTTCATTCAGGTTTGAGGGGTCAATAGCAATGTTCCACACCCAGTCGAAGTAATTATCGAAAGCTTGTGGCACATTTGTAACTGTTGAAGGCAGTCGTGCCCAAGTGTTGCCGCCATCTGTGGACTTGAAGATGCCATCACCGCGATAGAGTCCGCCACCGATGTTGGAACTTGCGCTATTGCCGCGCAGTTCGCCTGTGCCGTAATACCAAATATTTCGTCGCCCCGGGCGTGTGTCTTGCACGAGGCAAGATACGCTGTGCAGCTCGTCAGGCGATGTGGTCTTGCGCCAAGTTCGTCCGCCATCATCACTGCGCCACATACCGCCCGATACGCCGCCTGCAAGGATGACATTTTCATTGCTCACATCCACGGCAAGTGCGCGAGTTCGCCCGCCTACATTGATAGGTCCACGAAAATTCCACGGCACAGCTTGCAGCGGCTGTGACAGTGTCTGCACACTTCCCTTTGGTTTTAGCCTTGTACCTTGGGTAACAACGCCCAAGAGTTGTCTTTCGCTTAGGTCATCGTCGCTGGGCAGTGTGTTTGCATACCGCAATTCTTTGTCTCGAATGTTTTCAGGCAGTTTGCCTGTGTAGGGGTCTACAAGCTGCTCTAACTCCCACTTGTAGCGCGCTTCGGGGTTTTCATACTTTTCATCGCTTTCGCTAATCAGCGCTTCTATGCGGGTTTCTCTATTTGTCCATTTGGTAATACCTGCCCATAGGCACAGTGCGGAAAAGAAGACAAGAGTAGCAGTTCTCCATCGCCGCAAGTGCATTTACGCCGTTCCTCCGCCCATGTTTAAGTCTTTAAGGAAGTCCATGTTGGTTATCATGCCCCCTGTTATTTTCATCACTTCTTCTTGGGCGGCTCGGCTGGATTCTTGCAGAGCTTTATTAGTTGCGGCAACAATCAAATCACACAACATTTCTTGGTCATCAGGGTTGAGCAAATCCTTTTCAATCTCGACTTTGAGAATTTCATGCCTGCCATTGGCAGTTACTTTGACCATGCCACCGCCTGCCTCTCCAACCACTTTGAGCTTGGCAAGCCCGCGTTGCACTTCTTCCATTTTTTGACCAATTTGCTGAACCTGCTTCAGCATTCCTGCCATGTCTTTGATATTCATGTTCCGCGTACTGTTTAGGTTCAAATAAGACTTTTTGCAAAGCGAATAATTTCTTGGGTTCGTTCTTCACTGTGCGCTTCGGCATAGAAGCGTACCACTGGCTCTGTGCCACTGAAGCGAACAAGCAGCCAGCTCTCGTCTTCACAAATCATTTTTACGCCATCGCGCTTATCGATTTTAACCACGTTTTTTCCTGCAATTGACATCGGTGGCTGACTTTGCAATCGCTCCAGCAAGGTAATTTTCTGCTCGTCGCTTAAACGTAAATTTTCTCGCACCGTTACAAAATGACCATATGTGGCATAGAGCATTTTTAGATAGTCTGAGAGCGGTTGCCGAGTCCTTGCCGTAATTTCCACAAATAGCAAACATGCCAAAATTCCATCTTTCTCTGGAACATGCTGATACACCGATAGCCCATTGGATTCTTCACCACCGACAATCATGTCTTCACGCATCATGATTTCGCCAATGTATTTAAACCCTACGGGCACATCGTAGAGTTTTATGCCTTCTTTGTTTGCAATTGCATCAATGAGATGTGTGGTAGCTAATGTGCGCACCACGCAACCTTTCCAAGGCTTATGCTTGAGCGCATAGTGAAAAAGTATCGCCAGCAGTTGATTGGCTTGCAGATATGTGCCCGTCGAATCCACCACGGCATATCGGTCGGCATCCCCATCATTAGCGATGCCAATAACAAATTCGCCCTTTGCACCCAGCTCTTTGACGCGTGCAATCAGTTCTGGAATGTTCCGCTCTGAGGGCTCTGGCGGACGACCACCGAAATAGACATCTCGGTAATCGTGTAGCGTCTCTACATTCACGCCTAAATCTTTTAGGAACTTATCAGTGTATCCTCGTGCCGTGCCATACATGGCGTCGTAAATTACCTTGATGCCTGACTCGGCAATGACTTTGGTATCGACAATCTCCCGCAGGCGTTGCAGATATGGTGGATTGGGGTCAATGAGTTCAATCTTACCTTGCGCAACCAGCGTCTGAAACTCCGGATAGGTCCGCTTGCGTGGATTGGCTTTTTCTTCAGCATAGAGTTTGGCAAATGTTTGCTCAAACTGCTGCGTCACTTCAGGCAGCGCAGGCGCACCATCGGATGTAGAAAATTTCAAGCCTTGATATTCAGGTGGATTATGTGATGCTGTAAAGTTGATACCGCCGCCTGCCTGTCTGCGCCGAATTTCATAACTGATAACAGGCGTTGGCACATCTCGCTCACACAAAAATACTTTGATGTCTTCAGAAGCCAAGAGCCGTGCGGCATATCGGGCAAACTCTTCGCCGCCAAAACGCGTATCGTGCCCAATGATAATGCCTTTTTCACTCAGATGTTGCTGTTTGAGATAGCATGCAATCGCCTCAAGCACCAGTGTGAGATTTGCAAAAGTGAACTCATCGGCAATAACCGCTCGCCAGCCCGATGTTCCAAACTTGATGGTCATTACTGTACTTCCTTACTTCGTTTTGCAATCTGCCGAGTAAAATACGGATTCTTGCGCCAAAATATGCAGGACAACTTGAGCCCTGTACTTATCAAGAGACAGGATGAACTTAACCTATGCTCTGCTTACAGTTTGAGAGCCACACCAAAGCGAATTGTACCCACAAGGAAAGTGAGCGTTACAGGCTTGACTTGTCTATCGCTATCGAGATACTCTAAGCGGACATTGCTGTTTTGTGCCGCGCCAGTTAAACCAGCGCGCAACGCAGCATTGAAGGTTGCAACCAGAAATTGACCAAGCGGTAACCCAAACGTAAACTCAGTAAGCAAGGTGCCGCCCCACGCCGAATACGACTGTGGCACAGCCAGCGTGTTGCTTACCGTGCCGAAAATTGCTCCTACCCCAAAGGTAAGTTTTACCAGTGCTTGACTTTGCAGTGGTTCAATAGGCACAAAGGCTATAACAGCTGACGGCATGAGCATACCTGCACTCAGGCGCAGTTGCTGCGCGCCAGTGGTGGCATCAATAGCATCTTCGAAAAAAGTGTAGCTGAGGTCAGCGCCACCGTAGAGCGATTCGCTTAGCCTTAGCAGCAATGCGCCTCCCAGTTCAAGGCTGGTGCGCACATCAGGGCTGCGAACAAGTCGCACCGTTTCACTCCAGCGTGAAAAGTCAGGTGGAACCATTGCTCCAATACCTGCTTTCGCATCCGCAATCAGTGTTGGCATTTGGAACGGTGCACGCGGTTGCGCCGCTGCTATGGCTGCACCACACAGTAGCCAAATGGCAATAGCATATCTCATGGAAAGTAAAATAAAAATCGCCGTCGGTTTGTGGTTAGTGCTCCCTTCAACCAACGGCGATTTTGCGCCATGAAAGAGAAACTTTTACCATCCCAAGATTGGGTCTCTCATCATGCCTATACTGCCCATACCCCAAGGATTTGCCCAGAATAGCTGCCCTTGTGGTATCTGCTGAAAACTTAGACCGATGGTGATATCCTTCATGGGCTTATAGACAGCCTGCAGGTTCTTGAGATAGACGCCTTGAAAGATATTTTGCCCGCCCATCCATTGCTGCTGCATCGGCGTTGTACCAAACGGTTGATGAAGGACGCCAATATCAGCACGCAGTGTCAGTGGGAAATCGAATTGATAAATCATTGTATTGACATACTCACCGACAGTATTCCCAAAGAGGGAATTGTATGTGAGCGTGTAGGAATGGTACATCTGGAAGTGGTTCTCGTCGAAAGCAGGTCCCAACAATTGCCCAAAGAAACTTTCGGTGGGCTTTCGGAAGATTGCCACTGTACCGTCTTCGACAGTCTGGCGCGGCACATCTTTGTTAAACTGTGCTGCCGCTGATAGAGAAATCCCAACAACGAGGATGGCGGTCAAAAATACTTTTCTCATACTGGTCTGCAGATTTTCTACCGTGATGAATTGTCGGTATTTACAAAACTCTTTTGGTATTCGCAAGATGCTTTGCTACGATGCAGTGTTAGTGTTTTGTTTCAAGCCGAAGAAAAAGTAGAGAATAAATAGCAGCGATAGCCCAACCAGCGAAAAACGCACCCAGTATTCACCGAGTGTCGCTTCGCCTGAGCTGATTTTGGAAAATGCTCCGGGCAATCTTGCTCCCAAGCCACCAATGATGCCTAACGCAGCGGCAAAGCACAGCCACTTTGCCCACTCTTGGGTCTGGTAGAGGTATGCCCCAACAATTGCCAGCACACCCGCTGCTGAACCAATGAAGCTTGTCGGACTGCCCGATTGAATATAGCCGATAATACCCAGCACAATTAAAAGCCCTCCGTAGATAAGAATAACTGTGTTCATTGTTGCATTAGTTTTTGATGCAAGATGTTTTAATGACAAAAACTCTCGTTTTACGACAGTAGCGGTCGAGTTTTTCGGCGCGCGGCACCATTTTTTGTGCCGTTCACAGCGCGTGCAGATTTCTCTTTCTCTGACTTTGACACCACCGGATAAAAGGTTGCTGTTAGTGCGTAGGTAACTTCTCCATTTTCGGTGTTTGCTTTCTCACACTCCTCGAGCCAGTCTTGCAATTTCTTGCTAAGTTCTTGTGCTTTCTGTCGTGAAGTCCGAACATACTGCCGTGCAAAGAAATGTCGCTTACTGCTCGGTTTGATGAGCCCTTCTTGCAGACTTTCTTTGAGCTCGGTCAATGTTGCTTGTAGAGCTGATGAAAATGTCAGTTCCGATAAATCATCTTCAGTATCCAGACGTACCTCAAATAGCACGGGGGAAAGTGTAAAGTGTTTGGCAACTGCTTGAAAATACTTCTCTAATGTGCCACGATTTCTCTTGGTTTCTACCAGCTTGACGAGTCCTGCCGCCTCGAGTGCATCGACATGGTGATAGAGCTTGTTGATGTTTTCGCCAAGATGTTCTGCCACTTGTTTTGTGGTCATGGGCTTTTCACATAGTGCGTTGAGGATGCGAATGCGCAGGGGGTCGGCTATTGCACGCACCTGCTCCAGCTTGCGGAGCATGTAAATATCAGTCATGGTAGCAGTTTTAATGCAGCGTTAAAGTGTTAGTCGAGCGCTCGTCTGCACAATCTTACATCTGTGGTCAGAGAGGGAATCGAACCCCCGACACGAGGATTTTCAGTCCTCTGCTCTACCAACTGAGCTATCTGACCCTTTTAGCATTGCGTTAATTACTAGGCGTAAATATAAAACTTATCATGAAAATTGCGAAAGATTTTTTGTTGTCTTTTTTGCACCAGCGCGCTCTGTTAGCACATCAGTCAAAGCATTGACCAGAATTGGCGCAAGTGCTATGCCAAATCCCATGCCTGTTGCAAATCGTAGCCATTTCACATTATGATACACGCCGATGGTTTCCAGTGCAACATCTAACAGCATTACGCTTGCACTGCTGCCCAAGAGTGCTAAGAGCATCTTGCGGTTCTGGCAGGGTTTTGCCCACAGCAGCGCGGCAAGCATGATTCCGCTGTAAATCCCTGTGCAGCGTGCACACAGCGCCATAGGCTGTGCATAGATGCAGAAACAGCGTTCTGCCACTTGGTGACATGCACCTCTAAAAACTGCGTAGAGGTCGTAACGACCATGAGCTGCAAAGTAAGGCGCCAGCCACGCCAGCAAGAGCCACAGCGCTACTGTCCCAGCTACTAGCAATCGCACCCACTCACCTGCCTTGAACCGCTGCCACACAGCAATACTTTTCATGACTTCATACATGCTTACAATTTCTGTATTTTCTCGATACTTCAGCCAAATTTAAAATACCAAAACCTATGCCTTCACTAACCGCACTGCCAGCTTGGAAAAAACTTTCTGCTCATTACAAAAAAGTCTCTAAACTGCATCTGCGCGACCTTTTTGCCAAAGACCCTAAACGCTTTGAGAAGTTTTCACTTCAAGTTGGCGACATTTTACTCGACTACTCGAAAAACCGCATCACTGAAGAAACCTTCAACTTGCTTATTGAGCTAGCAAAACAGACCAAAGTTAAGGCACACATTGAGAAAATGTTTCGTGGCGAAAAAATCAATTTCACGGAAAATCGTCCAGCTCTACACATTGCTTTGCGCAATCGCGCCAATCGCCCGATTGAAGTTGATGGCAAAGATGTTATGCCTGAAGTCAATCGTGTATTGATGCAGATGAAATCGTTCTGTGAAGCCGTTCGCAGTGGAGCGTGGCTTGGCTATACGGGCAAACCTATCACCGATGTCGTAAATATCGGCATTGGTGGCTCGGATTTAGGTCCTGCCATGGTCTGCGAAGCCCTAAAACCATACAGCAAGCGCGACTTACACATGCACTTTGTCTCCAACGTCGACGGCACACACATTGCCGAGACGCTACGCGTCATCAACGCTGAAACTACCCTGTTCATCATTGCCTCAAAGACTTTTACTACGCAGGAGACGCTCACGAATGCACACACGGCACGACGCTGGTTTTTGGAACGCACTGGACATGAATCTGCTATTGCCAAACACTTCGTTGCACTCTCCACAAATGCCAAAGAAGTTGAAAAGTTCGGCATTGATTTGCGCAACATGTTTGGCTTTTGGGATTGGGTTGGCGGACGATATTCGCTCTGGTCTGCCATCGGGCTCTCGATTGCACTCTCAATTGGTTTTGAAAACTTTGAAGAATTGCTTACGGGCGCATTTGAAATGGATGAACACTTCCGCACGGCTCCGCTTGAGCGCAACATGCCCGTCATTCTCGCCCTGTTAGGCATCTGGTACAACAACTTTTTCGGTGCAGAAAGTTATGCGATTCTTCCTTACGACCAGTATTTATCTCGTTTTGCCGCCTATTTTCAGCAAGGCGATATGGAATCTAATGGCAAGCGCATCACCAAGCAAGGCAAAGTGGTTGACTATCAAACTGGTCAGATTGTCTGGGGCGAGCCCGGCACAAACGGTCAGCACGCATTTTACCAGCTCATTCATCAAGGCACGAAACTTGTCCCTTGCGATTTTCTTGCACCGTGCCAGTCGCATAACCCGATTGGCGAGCATCATCAAATCTTGCTCGCAAATTTTTTTGCCCAAACCGAAGCCCTAATGAAAGGGAAAACCGAAGCAGAAGTTCTTGCTGAACTCAAAGCGCAAGGGCTGAAGGGTGCTGCGTTGAAGAAGCTCTTGCCGCACAAAGTCTTTGAAGGCAATAAACCTACTAACTCAATTCTCTTTCGCAAACTTACGCCACGCACACTTGGCAGTCTCATCGCCCTCTATGAACACAAAATCTTTGTGCAAAGCATCATCTGGAACATCAACGCCTTTGACCAGTGGGGTGTTGAGCTTGGCAAGCAACTTGCAAAAAATATCTTACCTGAACTTGCCGATGATGAGCCTGTCACTTCGCACGACTCCTCCACTAACGGGCTTATCAACTACTACAAAGCGCATCGTCGTGAAAGCGCTTAATCCAGCTTGAAACGAACCATGACGAAAAGCGGTTTAGAGTGAAGTTTTCTAAACCAACCAACTTACCATGAAACTCGAAGGAAAAGTAGCTCTTATCACTGGCGCCAGCCGCGGCATTGGACGAGCTAGTGCAATTCGCTTTGCACGCGAAGGTGCCAAATTAGTCTTAGCCAGTCGCACGCACTCTGAACTTCAAGCCCTTGCTGATGAACTCTTCAAGCTCTACGATACCGATTCTCTCGTGGTGCCATGTGATGTAACTAAAGCTGCTGAAGTTAAAGCACTAATTGACCAAGCTGTTTCGAACTTTGGTAGAATTGACATTCTGCTCAACAGCGCTGGAGTTGGGCATCTTAAACCCATCACCGAGCTGACGGTAGAAGAATTTGACGAAATGATTGATGTCAATCTCAAAGGCACGTTCTATGCTTCAAAATTCGCCAGCGAAGTGATGGTGCGGCAAAAATCTGGTCACATCATCAATCTGCCCGGAATTTTAGGCAAGGCTGTGATGCGCATGTCGTCCGGCTATTCTGCCTCCAAGTATGGGGTAACTGGTCTTTCGAAAGCCATGACGCAAGATTTGATGCGCGATGGGGTAAAAATTTCACTGCTGCACTTTGGCGGTGTCAACACAACTTTTTGGGACAGGATTACTATGCGCGTTCAGCGCGAGAAGATGATTACCGTCGACCAAGCCGCCGATATGATTTTGCTCTGTGCCACTCAGCCTGACCAACTCGTGCTTGGCGAGCTTGTTCTTCAGCCTGAAAGCCATCAGCTTTAGGTGCCATGCGTAAGCATTTCTGTTTCCACTTTTTCCGTAGCGTTTTCAGGGATGCCCAACTTACTGCACACATCCGTGAGCCTGAAAATTGCGGCTATGGTCAGCGCTACCACAAACAGGAATGCGCCATACGCCAGTGTGAGCTTGGCAAGATACCAACCAATAATGTCAGGGCTTGTTAAAAGTGTTATCGCAAATGCCGCACTGACATAACCAATAAACCACTTATCTCTGACCTTCCACTCTGCTATGGCGACGGCAAAGTAAAGCCATGCTGGAAGCAGTGCCACTACATGATACTGATGCGCTTGTGGCAAAAAGGCAGGCACGGTTGCACAAGCTAATGCCACCCCGCCCCATTCATAGAGCTTTGCACTTTTGTGGCGATAGCGGTAAGCATAGTATGGAATCGGTAGCAGAAGTAGCAGAATCAGCGTGGCTTTGAAGATGCTTAGCCATATTTTTGGCAACTCCAAAATGGTAATCGAGTGCAAAATGCCATCATGCTCGAATGCCGCCGTATTGGTGAAAAGCCGAATCATCTGCGCTGACATTGAAATATTGTCAGCTTGCAATGCAATGCCTGTCGGGTCAATGTATTTGAACGGGAGTTCAGTAGCAGTTGGAGCATTCTTTAGCACCCGTTCTATTACGAAGTAGGAGAAAAACTCAATATTGCGTTCTATGCCAAGAAATAGTGATGGTAAGGCTATCCAGATAATGCCCCCCAAGACGATAGCGCCGACAAGTTTCCACCTTTGCTTAGCCAGATACCACAGTCCCAGCGGCAGCGTCAGTAGCTTGAAGCTAATTCCTATTCCCAGTGCAATGCCGCCCAGCACATTTTTTTGCTTCGTGATAAGCCACAGCCCAAACACGGTCAGGCTCATGACAATCAGATTTACCTGCCCGCTTGAAATTTCATAGATAATGTAGCGTGCCCCAAGAAGAATTGTGAGCGTTGCAATTGCCCATTGTACCCTTATTGGGAGCGCCCGGAATCTCTTGCCCGTCATGGCTTCATATCCCAATAAGATAGACACGCCAACCAGCAAGGTATTCAGGACCACCAGCCAAAGTACATTCACCCAAATTGGCAATCGGATAAATGGAATGAACACCACGCCAGACATAGGCGGATAGACGAACATGTAGCCATCTTCAGGGTCTATGTAGGGATGCTCGCCTTTGTAGATGGATTCGGCAATATTGACAAAAATGTTGATGTCGCCTTTCAGGCGTGTGGGAGATTGTATCTGTTTGTTGTAGCAGACGACCATTACCACCAGCGTTGCGGCAATGGCTATGGTGCGCCAAAGCCAAAGATATTGCTCAAATTTGCCTTTCTGCATCACTTCTCGAGCTTGAGCGAAAGTTCCATGAGCTTTCTGTCTCGCACTATCTTGAGCTTGAGAATTTCGCCAGCCCGCATTTCTCGCACGGCAAATAGAAGTTCTTGCTCATTTCTCACTCTTTGACCATTTGCCTCAATGATGACATCACCGACCTTTATGCCTGCACGGTCTGCCGAAGAGTTTTTTTCCACATTGGCAACCACCACACCTTGTCCTTGCTCGAGTCCAAAATACCTTGCCAATTGTGGCGTTAAGTTTTGCACAGCAATCCCTACCTTGAACGACCGCTCAATTTTGCCTTTTACTTTGAGTTCATCGACGATTTTCTTGACACGGTTGATTGGAATAGCAAAGCCAATTCCGATTGAGCCTGCACCGCCCCCTGTGTAAATGAAGGTATTGACGCCGATGACTTCCGCATTTGCATTCAGCAGCGGTCCGCCACTATTGCCACTGTTAATTGCCGCATCGGTTTGAATCATATCACGATAGGAGCGACCTTGCACATCAGGAAAATTTAGCCCTGTTGAGCTGACCACCCCCACAGTTACAATAGGCTTATTGCTGATTTCAAATAGCCCGAAGGGATTCCCCATTGCAATAACCCATTCACCCACGATTACATCATCTGAATTGCCCAGTCGGAGTGCAGGAAATGGTCCCCCATCATCGACTTTGAGCAGAGCAATATCGGTGAGGTCATCTACACCGACCAATCGTGCATCGTGCTGCTTTCCATCTATAGTAGTTACGACAATTTTTACAGCATTGCCTGCTACGTGCGCATTGGTCACGATGTAGCCATCACTGGAGATGAAAAAGCCTGAGCCCAAGCTCTTGACCTCTTGCCGCAAGGTTTGATTTCGTCGGCGCATGAACGGTCCGAAGAAAGGGTCATCTTCAAAGAAAAAGCTAAATGGGTCGCGCACTTGATATTCACGAATTTCGGTTACATTGATACCGACCACTGACGGACCTGCCACAGCAACAGTCTGTGTAATAGCATTGCGCCGTGAGTTGGAAATGTCATCCGTCCTAGATTGAGCATACAATGAGCTTAGGCTGGCAAGACTTTCAACTTTTGCTGTGGGTGTTTGATTGCTCTCTTGCACCTGTCCCTTTTCGAGTGCACAGCCCACATACACTAACACGGCTACCAGAATGGGTATGACAATTGGTGTTTTTCGCATGATTGGTTTGGCAATATGGTTTCTCAACTCTTGGAAATTTTTACTGCAAGATACTTTCTTTCGCCTTGCTGAATGCAGACAGAGCTATAAACGAAATACCCATTAGCAAGTTTGCACTGGTGAGCGTGGTGTAGAGTTTGTGCAAGCGATTGAATTCGTCTCGGAATGCTTGTTTAGACACATCAAAATTATCGAAGTCCTTGATTTCTACGGTGCGCAGGTATTCGAGCTGGTCTGTGATGAACTTGCCGTAGCCAATGAGGAGTAGCACCATCAAGCCTAGTAGCACAGTCTTGACGATTCTTGTCGTGTCGCGTGTGTCAGGCTGGAGCATGAAATACACTGCAGAGATGCTCATGAGAATTGCACCTGCAGTTTCAATCAGGTTTAGTCGTGCTAAAATTTTTCCATTCAGATGCCCAGCTAAATTTATGCTTCCTGCTTCACGAAAGACTGTGCCTGCTACGGCTACAGCAAACATGATAATTCCGCCAACCCACACTGCACTGCCGAGTTGTTCTAAAAACATGAAAATACCGTTGAAGACCTGCTTGTTCATGCGCATTTTGGCACTTTAGATGATGATTAAACGAAGTGTATCGTATCCAAATTTAGCAACAATTGCAAAAATCACGAGAAGAAAGAGTGTGCGGACAAATGTGCTGCCGCGCAGTATGGCTAACCTTGCGCCCAGCAGCGCTCCTGCAATGTTGCACAAGCCCATTGGCAAACCGACCCAAAGCATCACTTTGCCACCTATCCCGAAGTAAAGCACTGCCGCCAAGTTGGTTGAAAAGTTTACCACCTTCGAGATGGCTGATGCACGCAGGAAGTCGAACCCAAAGACACCAACAAACAGAAAGATGAGAAAACTTCCTGTGCCCGGTCCGAAAAATCCATCGTAGAAGCCGATACCCATTCCAACGAGCGTTGCATACAGTTTTTCTTTTTTTCTGGGAAGTTTCGGCAGATGTTCTGTTCCAAAGTTCTTTCGGACAAGCGTGTATAATGCCACTGCTACCAGCAGTACCAGAATAACTGGGCGCAGGATGTTTTTGTCGAACAAATTGACCACACTTGCGCCAATTGAAGAAAAGATAAATGCAGGAATGGCTGCATATATGGTAACCTGCCAATTTATATCAACTTTCCGTGCATACTGGCATGTCGCTACACTTGTGCCACAAATTGAGGATAGCTTGTTGGTACCCAAAATTGCAGGCACTTCGGTTTGCGGTGGCAGAACAATAAAGAGCGCTGGCAATTGAATCAATCCTCCGCCACCTGCAATAGAGTCAATAAACCCAGCAAGCCCTGCAAATGCGCAAAGTATTAGTGTTTCTTCTAACACCTACCTTACTTTTTTCAAAATATATTCGGCAAGCGATGAAGCCACGGGCATGACGGAAAGTCGTGGCAAGCGTATGAGGTCGAAGTTCTCAAAGTGCTTATCCTTTTTTATTTCGGCTAAGGTCAGCGGTTTGGCAAAGCGTTCTTTGAATTTCACTTTGCATACGACGGTATCATTTTCATCAGTATAAGCGTCAGTGATAGCTTCACACAGGCCCACAATTTGTTTCTCACTGCCTGTGTGGTAGATAAAACACAGGTCACCTGCTTTAATTGTGCGAAGATGCTTTAGAGCCAAAGCGTTCTTGACACCATCCCATACAGTTTGATTGTCTTTTTGGAGCATTTGCAAGCTGTATTCGGAAGGCTCAGTTTTCAGGAGAAAGTATTGCATTTGTGCTTATCCTGAAAAGGGATGGTCAATATACATTTTTGCCAGTTGATGGGAGTTCTGATAGTCTTTCATCTGTAGCACTTTTTTATAGTGTGCTACTGCAGTTGCATGGTCGCCTTGCAAGTCGTAAATCATGCCAAGTCGTAACATGGTTAGAGCTTGATAAGGCGAAGGTTCTTTGTCGATTTTCTTGGAGAGTGCTTCAGCATGCTTGAAATGCTCCATTGCTTGTGAAATTTTTCGGCTATTCATCATTGCCACGCCTAAGTGAAAGTGAGCCTCTCTTGCAGCGCGGTCGCCATAGTGTTCAACTTTGTTCCTGCTCTTCTGCAGCACATCTTGATAAACCATTTCAGCTTCATGCCAGTATCCACCTGAAGCCAGTGCTCGCCCCAAAAATGTATGAAACACAACATTTCTTGGATATTTTTCATACAGTCGGCGAGCATAGTGCACTGCTTTGACATAATCCTTTTCATAGACATAATAAATCTGCAAAAGAAAGTAGAGTGATTCAGAGCGTGCATAGCGACTTTTTTCAGATGCAAGCTCTAATTGCTCAATGCCTTTTTTGCGGTCGCCTTTCGGGAATAGCAATGCCAATGGTCTTACAGCAGGAATTTTTTCAGGAATAACTTCCGCATAGTAGTTGTATAATCCCAGACCGAAGAGAATATCGTAGTTATCCTTGTCAAGTTTGCGCAATTTATTAACGATAGGCAATGCATCCTTGCCATCACTTGCTGCCTTGAACCAGCTTTCTCTATTTGCTCGCAGTCGCCCACGAAAGCCGAGTGCACCACACTTGAAAAATAGAGCCTCAATATCCTCTGAATTCCGCTCTAAGCGTTCATCACAGACTTCAATAGTTTTTTCCATCAGGTCGCAAAATTCATCATCGTAGTCTGTGTTATCCATATCTAGCATAATTTTCCACCATAGCGTCATTCCCAAGAAAAAGTATCCCACTGGGCTCTTTGGGTCCTTGTTGCGGATTTCGCCAAAAATTTTTTCTGCTTTCGCAAATTCTAGGTTATATATGAGGTCTATTCCTATCAGAACTTGGTCACTATACTGCTTGATAGGGTCAGGTGCTACAGTCCGACGTTCAATCTGTGCGTAGGCGAGATTGAGCGATAGCAGAATGGCAAGTAAGGTGTGCAGAAGTGTGTAGCGCCTGCGATGTATGCTGTGCTCCCTCATCCTTAAAAAGTTTCACGCTTATAAACACCAAACTCTATTATCAAATTCCGATTTCTCTTCAGGGCGGGTTATGAAATGCAAAAGCCAAGCATCGCTTGGCTTCTAATGCTTCTCTTGTAAAGACTCTACTGACGCTCACGGTTGGCAATATCCCTCGGCGAGATGGATATTGGTTTTTCATACACTCTGTTACTGTATAGCGTTCTCTGCCCTCGCATCTCTACTTCCTTGCTAATATCACCAAAGCGTTCATGTTCAGTCTTTATATCAAGGGGCATTCTTTCAATGCTAAGTTTAACTTTTGGTGTCTGAACCCGAAACACAATATCGATTTTGTCTAGAGTCATGCTTTCTGTATCACCCTTGCTCCTCGGTTCCTTTTTGGCAGTTGCTTCTTTCGGACTACTCTTCTTCGGGCGCTTTTGTGCAGCAGCTTGTTCCGATACAAGAGGCTATCGCCAGCAGCACAGATAGTACGCACAGAAAAAAACGACGATACATCACAGCCTCCTTTACTTTGGGTTCTCGACTTGCTCGAGCTTCTTTTCAGTTTTCTTGCGATACTCTTTGAGCTTTGGAATTAGCGCTTTTAGGTCGCTTTCTTTAATTTCTTCAAAGTAGGCAATATTAAGTGCTACTTTCAATCCGGCGCCTTTTGGCAAAGTACCTGGGGCGCGGATAGCTAACAAGTTTTTCCCGGGGGTCACGAAATCGTAGATATTTAGCACGATAAATTGCTCATCCAAGAGTGAATCAGCTGGTGAGACATCTCTAAACCGGACGATTTTATCTGGTCCAACTTGAACGTCATTGACATAGACTTCTAAGGAGTCAAATGGGAATTCTTTTGTTAGGATGAGCTGCGCCACTTCTTTTGCACCCTCGAAAGAGAACTCTTTTCGGAAATAAACATACTCCGGCTTCACTGGTCCTTTCGGAGCTGGGGGTCTTACCGTAAGGTTATTAGTAACACTTTTGACGCCTTTCACTTTGGCGGCTTTACTTTCTGCATCGATTTTCGTTGCCTCATCTGCTACTTCTCCCGACAGTGTCACCACAGCGCCTTTCACCTCTACGCTGACACCGCTTACTCCGCTGAGTGCCTCTTCTACCTTCTCCTTCAGCTCCTCATCCTTTGACTTCTTCTTTTTTCCCCGCTGCGTAAAGTGCTGCTCTTCCACAACAACTGATATTTTCACTCGTGCTAAGTTTTTGCTCGGCGTAAAGTTCAGCAGTTCCGCTTTGCGACTTGATTTCAGTACTTTGATTGTCGTTACCGTATCGGTTACAGATTTACCTTGCTTGAGCTGCGTCTTCTTCACACCTTTGCTTGTCAATTCCTTCACGATAGCATCGTAGCGTTGCTTTGCCAGTGTTGCTGGTTTGATTTTGCTGCCGCTATCCAGCACAACACTTGGCGTGATTTCTACGACCAAGTTCTTGTCTTCCTTGAACTTAGCAACTATGCTATCTAAAGTTTCCGCACCAGCAATAATCTTGGCTTGACCTTTCTCGAATGTTAGGTTTAGTATCAGGGTTTCGCCAACAGAAAGGTAGTTTGGTTCTACTTTCTCTGGAGCAGCACCTGTCGTTTCGGTCTTTTCGGGTTCTTTCCTTTCAGGTTGTTGCTCAGGCTGTTGTCCCTGTTCTGGTTGTTGCTTTTGTTCTGGTTCCTTCTTCGGCTCTGGCTTAGACGTTGGTTCTGGCTGTGCTCCGGGCACAACACGCTCATACCAAATTGCTTTTGCCGTTACATCCAAGTCCTTCGTCGTAAATGTTGTGTCAGTTGATTTGACAAAGTATTTGAAGCGTTGAGTCTCGTCGTTCTCGACAACAGGTTTCCATGCTGCGTCGTTGTAATCGCGCTTGAACCAATCGTATTCTTTACCAGGCTCGATCTGCTCAATAAATTTCCAGTCACCTCCAGAGGTAATAGTTGTTTCTCCCTTCTTGCCGATAATTTTGGCAAGTGTCGGATCAATTTTTCCAAGTGCAAGCAATGATTTACTTGTGTATTCATCTTGAATTTCGAAATCCACTAAGAGTACCACGACCTGCGATAGAATCGCAGCAGCACTTTGCTCATAGGTTCTTGCGATGGGGTCATATTTGATGGAGCCATAGTCAGAGTACCAGAACTTGTCAGGGTTTGCTCTGGAGAGCTCATCCCACTGCTTTACGGTTTTCTTCAACATCTCGGCGCGCTGGCGATTGCTTTCGCCCATTTCGTAGATGAAACGAGAGGCACGGGTCGCAACTTCGTTGTATCGGTTTTGTGGAGCGTTTGCTTCCTTAAGTAGTTGCAATGCCTGACCATATTCAGCTAGTGCACTTAGGGTCAGCTCATAGTTCGTCTTGATGATAAAGTTCATCTTGGATGCGAGCACTGCAAAGTCGACAATATCTTTCGCCTTTGGTTGTCCCCTCAGGCTGTCGAGCTTATTGCGATAGGTTTTATCCAACATGTCGAACAACACATTCGTAGCTCTCGCTAAAGAGTCACTTCGCTCTACTGCTTTCGTTGCTAATTCATTGATTGCTGCCTTGGCACGCTCGACATATTCATTGCTCAGTTTTAGTTTTTCTGCACGCTCTATACCTCGGCGGTAGGTGTTGATAGCTACTTCAGCTGCTGGCCTGACGAATTTTTGAGCAATTTGGGAAAGTTGAACTAGCTCGACCACATCACCGAGATATACAGATATCTTGTTTTTTCCTCTTCCGAATACTTTTACTGTCTTTTTCGCTTCTTCATCAGCTTGGGCGGCAAGATAGATGTAGACATTTTTCTCTGCTAGTTTCCCCGCCTTAAAGTACATTTCAGAAATCTTTGACTTAGCGACTTCTGAAGTGGCGTCAATGGTTACAAGAAAAACATCGTCAGGCACATCCAGACCATTGTTTATGCCTATTTTTGCTATCCATTTTTCGGTTGGCGGCACGAGTTTTGCCAGTGCAAATTCGCCCTGTTCTCGATTGGTTATTTTGCCGATACTTGCTACTGCATCTCGCAATGCCACTTCTGCAGAGTCATTCGGGTTAATCAGCGCTCTTCGGACAGAGTCAATCCCTCCAGATGCCTTCTCGAAGTCTCTTCTTGCAGCGGTCAGGTCTTGGAAGGTCTTTGCATAGTCGTTCCCAGCGCGCTCATAGAAGGATGCCGCATCCACATTAGCTTGAACCTGATTGACCGTTAACTTCGCTGGAATAATTCCCTTTCCTGTTTTCGGGTCACGAATGATAGCTAATGTATCGGGGATTTTGCTGAACTCGTCGGCTAGATTTTCTGCAACAAATCCAGCATTATACAGCGCGCTGATAGATCGGTAGCCACCCAGTTTGTAGAGCTCGAGAATGTTTTTCTCAATCTTCCTGCGCAGTGCGTATTTTGCTGTCGTATCGTATGCAATATCGCGCTCTTTTGGCACAGGCGGTGGAGCAGGCTTTGCTTCTGGTTTTCCTTTGGGTGTGGGTTTCTTTGATGTCGTAATTCGCGTAGGTTGTTGACGCTGTGGCTTGGGTTTGGGTGGTGCAACGAATGCACTTGGTTTCAAGGTAACGCCTACACCAACTTTCTTGTACTCATCGAGAAGATACTTAGTTAAGCGAAATAGGCTCTCACTTACAGAGATACCCGCTACGGCTTTTGTATTTCTCTCGTCTTTCTTGGCTAGTTCGTAGTAGCGGTCAATGGCTTTTTTGAATTCTGCTTTCGCTCCTTCGATATCGCCGCGCTCTTCCAAGATTTCACCGCGCTTGAAATACGCCAGCACGCTGCGAGGCTTATTAACAAACTTATCGGCATATGCACCATATGCTTCAAACACGCCTTCAGGTCTGCCATCCTTTACATTCAAATCAATCTTGTTGAACGCTACATCGTCGCCACGGCGTGTGGTATCGTACTTTGCTAAATACTTATCGGAGACACGTATTGCTTCTTTCCAGTTCTCGGCAGCCATTCGTGCGCGGATGGCACGGTAGAGTGCATCTTCAGCCAAGTCTACAGAGTCATTCTTTACAAACTCATATAAGCGCTCCAGCGAAGCACCTAAGCTGTCGTACATCTTCGCTTGCTCATAGGCGAAGGTAATATCTTTGAGCGCTTCTACCTTATACTTGGGGTCGTTAGCATTCTCGAAGAGATAATTACTTATTTTGACACTTTCTTCTGTTTTACCTGCCTTTACATAGTAGAAAGCTGCATTTCGTGCTGCTTTGTCAGCCTCTTCCCATTTCGGGACCTCTTTTGTAATTCGCTCGTATTCTTTTGCTGCTGCATAGTAGTTTCCTTTACCTACGTAGTATTGTGCACGCTTATCAATAGAGCTACCAATTAGTCGGTATGCGTAGGCTCGTCTTTCAGCATCTTTTGGATCTTTTGTACGCCGTCCATAATAGATGGCCTTTGCAATTTGTTCGCTTCGGGTATAATCCTTAAGCTCGTAAGCATTTGCCGCTAAGTTGACCAGCGTCCCTGGGTAAATTTCTTGGATGGGATAATACAGTACCAGCCGCGAATTGACCTCTTTGTATTCGTCGACATAGCCCTTGGCAATATAGAAATCCGCTAGCTGCTTGATACCATTTACACTGATAGAATCGTGCGGATACAAACGAATGTATGCGTCGACAATTTCCAAGAATGTTTTTTCATCAGCCTTCAGTGAATCGCGCTTACCTGAAAAGTTAGCCATTGTATCAATGCCGGGAGTATAAAATCCAATCCTCTCAGCTCGCGTAATGGAGTCAACAATTGCATAAGCATTGCCAATAGCCTCTTTTCTATGAAAATCCCATGCAAAGTTTTTGGCAACGCTGTAGTAGCCGGGTAATGCTTCTCTTGGACGGTTGAGCTTGACATCCAAAATTAGCGAGCGTTGAAATTGTGCAAAGTATGCCGTGGAGTCGTAGCGTGAAAAAATTTCCGTGTAGTTTTCAATGTCTTTTACAGCTTGTTCATAGAATGCGCGTGCTCGTTTCAAGTCTGGAATTTCGGCTCGCATGTACTCTCGGTCGAATGGTAGTGGTAGTTCGCCATCGAGCAGGCGCGCAAAGCTGATTCCATAGATGATGTTTTGCAGCAGTGCCGCCTTTGAAATGCTGTCTGCGTACTCGAGTGTTCTCGGGTCAAAGCCGGTGGTGAAGACACTCTGGTCCTTGAAGTCTAGTGGCAGTCCTAGATTCTGCGCCTGAATGCGGCGCTTCATATCGGCATACCACTTACTCTTTCGCCCGTAGTTGTAGAATAAATTCTTTCGCTCTTCATAGAGCTTCTGTTCAACTTCCTCGAGTTCTTTCCCTTTCTTTTCACCATTTATGGTAGTCAGGTATAGCTGGTAGATTATCTTATCAGCGATGAATGGGGCTCGTTCATAGTTTGGGAACCGACGAAGCAGCGCTACCCAAACTTCATTAACTTTTTCAGCACTCTCTAGAAGTTCTTCATACTTTTTGCCAATTTCTTCATATACCAGTGGAATATACCGCCGTGGCGGCATGGCATCATAGAATCTGTTGACACGCTCAATAGCAGTCTTGCTTCTGTCTATTCTATTCTGTTCTTCTATGAAGGAAGCGGCAATGTATTCAATTGCTTCTTTCTTCATGTCGGGGCGAATGTAGTCAGGCATGATTTTGCCGCTGAATACTTCTTCTGCCTGCTCAATATCTTCAACGAGCTGTGTAAAGTATGCTACCGCTTCTGGGTAATTTTCCAGCCGAAAGTAGCACCAGCCCAGCTTGTAGAGTGCTTGATTGTAGTATTCCGAGCGTTGTCCATTTTTGAGAACCAAATCTATTACTTTGCGATAGTAGGGAATGGCTTCTCGTGTCTTTGCAGGCTGTTCTCGGTTTGGTGCGCTGAAGAGGTATTCGCCGATTAGCATGTGAGCATCTGTGGCATATCGGCTGTCAGGATACTTTCTTATCAGCTGTTGCAAGAGTGCAATAGCCTCTTCCTTGCGCTGGCGAATATCACGAGCTGTTAGGTTTCTCAGGGCACGATAGTCACCATAGCGTTCTCCCAAAATGTATGCTTTGTTATACAGCGCATCTACTACATATGGACTCTCTGGCATTTCATTGATAATTCTATCATAGATTGCAATTACTTGGTCAAGCTTCGGGTCAGGTGGAATTGGTCGACCTGGTGGCGGGGTCGGACGTGGATTGCGTATTGTATCTCCTCCAACCGATGCAATTGAATCGTAGCGTGCCTCTGCAATTACATACTGCTCGTATTCTGGAGAATTAAGGTATTTACGCAGTTCTTCAGTGTAGATAGCATACTTGGCATAAAATTCATCGGAGACTTTTTCATAGAGCATGTCAGCGTAGCGTATCGCCACTTCATCAATTACCTTGCTATCTGGAAATATCTTGATAAATTTCTCGCTGATTTCCAAGCCAATGTCTAGAATGCGTTGTTTTTGCTGTCTGTTTTTCTCCAGCTTCTTTTCATACTCACTTAGCACCACTTGAATTTGGGGGACTGTATAATTAGAGAAGATGTTATCTGTTATGGCATCGCCTGTCTTTGCAGTCATGTACCGCCTAGGCACCATGCTGGAGAGCATCACAAGCTTTTCTTGCTCAGCAACAACTTGCGCAGTATCAATAGGCTTGTCGTCCTTATTCTTTGCTGTGGCCAACTGGGGCAGGACAAGCATGAGTGCGATTAACCCATAGAGCTTCCTGTGCAGCATCCTCGATGTGTTACAGAGATTTCTCATTTAGCAGCTTTACTACTTTTGTTTTTTGCTCCTCCTGTTATTACAGCAGGAAGGTAAGTTTCTACCTTCCTGCCTTTTCGGGATGGGTGAATCGGGAATTATTCAGCGTCGCTGAAATCGTAGGGAATATCAACCTGCTGGATAACGTTATTACTGATTGGTTTGAACTTCATGCGGCGCATTTTTCCTACAATACATCTCTGCATGTTCTGGTTCGTAATTGAGGTCTTTACCACTTGTGCATCTCGTACGGCTCCATCTGGTGCAATTAGTATGCGAATCACCATACTTCCTTTCAGTTCTCCAGCAGCACGAGCCTCTGCATAGCAAGCATATACCGCTTGTTGATTAGCTCGAACCACGGCTGCGATTTCTTCCTTGCTTCGTCCGCCTGCGCCTACACTTAGTTTCGCAAAGTTCGTGCTCAGTGCCAGTTTCCCAGCGCGACCTATACCTAATCCTTTGGCTGCACCGCCGCCCAAGCCAGCAGCACTCCCTGGCCCACCTAATCCGCCGCCAATCCCTTGACCACCAAAGCCAATCCCTGAACCATCCCCACCGCCTAGTCCTGTGCTTCCTAATCCTCCAACTCCCACTGCGCCTAAGCCTCTCAATCCGCCGGCGGAGGTGCTCCCTAGGAATCCTGCATCTCCCACTGCACCTTCCATAGCTGTCGGTATGCCTGAGCCTGCTTCTGCTAGCAATCCAGACGCCAAGGCTTCTCCCAGAGCAGCTTCCACGCCTGCTGATACTGCTTCAGACAACGCTGCAGCTTGACCTGCTGTTACAACAGCGCCGCCACCAATTTCTCCCGTGGCTGTCTCAGCTACCTCCTGCCTCTGCACCTCGGATGGCGGAGGCGGTGGGTCAGCTTGTACGTTAATAACTACAGGTTTGCGTCTTTCAACAACTTCGCCACCTGCAAATGCTCCTGAAATGAAATAAGAAAGAAGGGCGGCCGCAAAAAGAGAGACACCTAATACAAACCCTATTGTCATTCGCTTTCGATACTCCTCGCGAATTCTATAAGCAAAGGGTCGTTCTGCGTACCACCTCAGCGCAACCTGCGAGCCTATTTCACTTGTCTTCGTTTTCATATTTTCTTTTGTTTGCTTGTGAGCAGAGCAACTACTTAGTCTCGTTTTAGTGTTTTACTTCTTTACTTTAGCTTCGAGTTCCTCGAGCTTTTTAGCTTCATCGGGCTTCAACTCAATAGTTGCCCACTTACGCACGCCTGCGTCAAAAATTTCGTTCATTACTTCAATCATATCGTCGTACTTCGCATCAGGGTGAATTTTGACAGCTGTCACTACGTCGTATTTACTCAGACTAGGGTCGTTTTGTATCTCATCTCGCACAGCCTTGACTTTTGCGCGCAGTTCCTCAAACTTGGTGTAGGCTGGGGTATTTCCTTCTTTCTCTATACCCCTCAGCAGAAACACTCCATCTTTACCTGATTTGGATACTTGGATAGTTAGCATCAGTTTTGGGTCAACTGCGCTCGGTGCTGCATTTGGTTTGGGTGGCTCAGGCAACCCCATCTGGAAGACATTTGGCTTCGCAAATGAGGTTGTCATCATAAAAAATGTCAGCAAAAGAAAAGCAATATCGACCATCGGCGCTAAGTCTACATGCGACGTCTCGTCACTTTTCTCGTTATACTTCTTGATTTTTCTGGCTTGCGCGTTGGTTTTACCTTCGCGCATGTTGATTTTTACGGTCTTACTTTTGTCTCTAGTTGCCTCTGCCATTTTTGAACCTCCGCAAGTTTAGCTTACTGCTCCATTTTTGTAACCATCTGAACTTGATCGAACTTAACTTCCTTCATCTTAATCATTATTTCATTGATGACACCAAAGCGTGCGTTTTTATCTGCTTTGAGCACAAGCGACTGGCCAGGGTCAGCTTGACGAGCACGTAGCAGAATTTCGTAGAGTTCTTTCCTCCAGTCTCTTAGAAGGACTCCATCTGTGCCAGTGGCTTCGCGTTCATAGGGTGTTCCTTGAAACGCCGTTACACGCACTTTGTATTCATCCATGTTGACGACCACCTGAGTGTCATGCTTATCCGTGCTGTCTGACACAGTTACAATCACATAGCGCTTTGTTGGCTCTTTAGCTGCTGAGTTAGACTGCGGTGTCTCTACCTGAATCTTGTCAGTTGCTCTGAACACAGTGGTCATCATAAAAAAAGTCAGAAGCAAGAATGCAATGTCGACAAGTGGTGCTAGGTCAATTTCCTCGCCACTGTGCATCAAAAATCCGAAGAAGTTCATAGGCCTCTCGTTCGTTTTAGGTTTCTTACATGGGCGAGCTAAAGTGCTCGCCCTTTTTCCGTTTGCTTATTGAGCTCTTTCGCGTTCCGAAATAAGGTTGCGTCGAGAAATTGTCAGTGTCTGAATCACTTCAAAGGCCGCTTCGTCGATGTAGTAGGTAAAGTTATCAATTTCTGCCTTGAAGTAGTTGTAGGCTATTGTTCCCAAGATTGCCGCAAACAAACCGCCTGCTGTGTTGTAGAGTGCTTCTGCAATTGCACCTGAAAGCTTCGCTGGGTCTGGTGTTCCACCCGTTTCCGCCAAAGCGTTGAATGCACGAATCATACCGATAGTGGTTCCCATCAAACCAATCAGCGTTGCAATTGTGGCAATAGTCTTGATGGGTGTAAGATTTGTCTCATATTGTGCAGACTCAAAGTTTGCAGCTTCATCGATTGCCTTCTGTACCTCTTGAATCTTGGCATTGAAGCGTGGCTCGACTTCATCGAGTGAACGATAGCGCTCCAGACCGCTCATAATGGAGGTCGATACTGCACTGTTGTGCTTTTCGCACTTCTGCAGTGCTTCGTTGATTGCTCCTCTTTCCAAGTCCTGCTTAATTTCTTTGAGAAGTTGGTCCAAGTTACCTTTACCATTCGCCTTATTGTAGGCAATCACGCGTTCAGTCACCACAATAATGAGCACAAGGATATTTGTCATTAACACTGCTACAAGCGGCCCACCCTCGTAAAAGTTGTGCAACAGGGTTCCCTTAGGTGCAGGTCCGAACACTCCATAGTACAGCCCGAACGACACCACTGCTGACAGGATGATAATCGCCCAGAGAAAAATCTTGTTTTTCTTTGCCATTTTCGCCTCCGAAAGTTTTGTTTAAGTGTTTGATGAAGTTACAACAGAATTTGCAATTTCCTACGGCATCAATACTTTCTTTTGCTCTGACTGACGAGACAATTTCAAATAATCCGTTCCTACAAAGAATGCTCTCCTAAAATCACTCAGCACTTCTTCGAACTCTTTTTGCAACAGGTCGGCTTTGGTAACCACAACGATTGTTGTGCCTTGTTCTTCTTTTTTGATTTGCTCTAGGAATAACTCTAGCTGGTTAATTTTCTTCCTAATAGCAGATTTGAAGTAATTGACAGCCTTCTCGTATCCTTTCACTAATTCTCTGCGCTTTTGTACCTCATCGTATGTCAGCGCACTAAATGCATACTGACTAACTATGCCTGCTCGCTCTATAGTTTCTTCTCCAAAGAATTCCTTTTGATGCAGTGCAGTTAAGATTGCACTTGCTGTTGTAAGAACTGACTTTGCTGTATTTAGGTAATATTGATTGAGTAACTGCTGCCTTGGGTCTCCTGTATTAGCTGCAGCCTGTAGTTTAGCTATGGTTCTTTCTGCATAATCAATTTCTTCACGCATTGCTTTCTTGTAAAATGTCAGATTCTTTCGATAATCTGACAGTTCGCTGTTTACCAGCAATGGCGCATGTGTCAGGAAAAGTCTTGTTTCATTATCTACTGATTGCGTTGCCATTTCTAAAATCTGTGTAATCGCTGTACCTGCGGCAACAGCTGCATTTCTGAGTGCTGCATTTCCTGCCCCAGTTGCAGACTTCAGCTTGTTTGCTAATTCCTCTAGTGCTGGTCGGCGCTCATCTGCTACTAAGCCAGTTTCTGACCCGACAATGGCTCGCCGGTCAAATTTGAGTAAGTCAATGGCTTTGCTGATATCATTACTTACTTCTGTAGCAGCGACTGCCTCACTTGGGTTGGTTGCTGATGCTGCAATCAACTGCACATTTAATAACTGCTGACGCAACTGTGCCTTCTTGGCAAGGAACTTTTCTACATACTGCAACGCCGTATAGCCATTGAATACAAAGTTGTAGTCTTTGGACGCAAAGTTGGGATCTTGCGGATACTTCGCTTGTGTCATGTAGCCAGCAAGGAACATTGCTTGGTAGAGATTTTCCGACATACGGAATCTCTTGAAATAGTCATCTATTTCTGCTCTAGCCTCTTTGTACTTGCCTGACTTAAACTGTGACCATAATCGCCCAAGTTCTGCCAAATCTTTGTCAGGGCTATTCCTACTAACTTCGTTGAAGTAGTATTCTGCCTGCGCAAATTCTACAAGTGCAAAGTTTCGATAGAGATTAAAGCGCTGAAACAGTACTTCTTTCTGGGCACGTGCTAGTTTTGCTCTCATCCTCGCAATTTGTTCGGCTGCCAGCCGTCCCTCTTCTTGAGCTGCATTCAGCTCTTCTCTAATACGCTCAATGCCCTCCAGTGCAGCATCAAGGTTCTCGGCACGCTCCCTTAGGAGCTCATTAAAGCGCCTAAGTTCTTGTTCAGAAGCAGAAACAGAGGCGAGCTCACGCTCCAAATTCTTGGACAGGTTGAGCACCGCTGTGTCTTGTAACTCAATTTTCTTGAGAATTTCAATAAGCCGCCCTTGGTAAACACTAACCTGCTGACCTGCAAGCTGTTTGCGAAGCTCGAGAATTTCAATAAGCCGCCCTTGGTAAACACTAACCTGCTGACCTGCAAGCTGTTTGCGAAGCTCGGATTGCAGTGCTGAGTCAGTTGGTGCCCCTCTTGTAGTAAATGTGCGCTAGCTGAATAGCTGCAGCATTTCTGACTTCCTTGAACTTTGTATCCCAGGGCAAATAGGGATGCCCAAGGATTTTGCGGAACTTTTTTTCTGCTTCGTTTATCTCATTGAGTGCAAGGTGTGCCAGCCCTGCCCCGAAGTCCGCCATAGGTTTTACTTCTGCACGGTCTGGAATCTGTGAAAAATTCTCAATTGCTCTGGCATATTGCTGATTGCGGTATTCAACCGTGCCTGCAAGCAATAGCGCATTGAAATCCTGTTCGTTCTCCAGCTTGATGTATGGCTTATACTTGCGAAAATCTCTCTGAAACTGACGCACATCATCATACACATAGTCTATGAAGAGAATGCGCTGCACTGCCTGTGAAGCATACTGCGAGCTTGGAAATGTTAGTAGCAATTGTTCATAGAGCTTCTTTGCTTCAACAAAAGCCTTCATACCAAAATTAGACTCTGCCTGCAAGTACAGCACATCATCAAGATTTCTAAAGTAGGGACTGTAAGTCTCATAGATGTCCTCAAAGTACAGCCTTGCCGTCAGGTAGTCACCTTTTTCGTAGCGCTGGCTTGCGCTCTTTAGGTCGAGCCGTAATGCCTTTTCCAGTATTGAGCGTGGAGCAGCTGCAAGCAGACTTTTTCGGTATGCGTTTAGCTCGTTGCGCACACTTTGGTAGCGAGCAAATTGGTAGAAGCGCTCGTACTCTGCTCTGGTTCTAAAGTTATGAAACTCTCCTTGCTCTCCTTCTAAATGACCAAAACCCTCAATACGTATGGCGCGCAAGCGCTCTATCGTTGGTGGTTCTTGCTTGAAGTCCTCAGCAATCCTCACCAAGTTTTCGTAGGCTAGCGCCAAGTATCGATCCTTTGCCAGCAGGTCGTTGAGAAACTCTTGGTCACTGACAAGAAGTGTATTCGGTGGTAAAACACTTGAAAGCCTACCTTCTTGTGCTTGACCTTTTAGTGAAACTATGCTCAGCAGAACAGCGAAAAGTAAATACCGTGTGACCTTCAAGGTGCTACCCTCTTATTGTTATCAGGTTACAAAATAACTCTGCAATTCAGAGATCGGGGCTTTGAAAGCATATTCGATGATTAAGACGCCCCTAATATAAGGCACTGTAGGCGTGAAAAGCAAGCGCCTATGAGCTACGCTTTTTGTTTTGACTGCGAAGTTTGGGTGATTCAGAGGCTTGCCCCCTTCGACACGTATCTCTGCTTTGCACAATTTTTGGGACAAAAGTAGAGAACTTTATTTACATTTGCAAAACTACAGATAACTTTTGTTTTCTTAGCACACTTCTTGACAATTTTCACAGCAAAATCATCGCTGTCAAAAGTTTAGCTTCATGGCGCATCTTGCGTTAGTTACTGGCGCAACAGGGTTTATCGGCAGCTGGATTGCTGAACACCTCGTAGAGCAAGGCTACCGCGTCCGTGTCCTGACTCGGGCGCAGAGCCCAAAAGACAATCTTAGCCACTTGCCAGTAGAGTATGTTATTGGTGATTATGCTAAACCTGACACCCTTCAACATGCAGTGGCTGGCGTAGATTATGTGTTTCATTCTGCGGCGCTTACCAAGGCACGCACGGAATCGGAATTTTATGCCGCAAATGTTACTGCCACAGAAAACTTACTTTGCGCCGTGCAAGCAGCAGCACCTCACATCAAACGGTTTGTGCACATCTCGACCCAAGCTGCTGTCGGTCCTTCCCTTGCCGCCGACCAGCCCGTAGATGAGACTGCGCCCTGCCGACCGCTGACCATGTACGGACGCACCAAACTTCAAGCTGAACTTGTCTGCAAAAAATTTATGCAGACCTTGCCGATTACCATCGTGCGCCCATCGGTGGTCTATGGACCGCGTGACCGAGACATGCTGGAATTTTTCAAAGCTGTAAAAAACGGGCTCATGCCAAAATTTGGCTTCGGTGTTAAAAAACTTTTGAATATTGTGCATGTGCGCGACCTTGTGCGCGGCATCCGCCTTGCTGCCGAGCACCCCTGTGCCGTTGGTGAAACCTACTTCATTTCCTCCGAACAAGCCTACACTTGGGACCAAATCGGATTGGCTGCAAAAGCCGCTTTGGGGAAATCCTA
>PHFL01000072.1:98083-100055 GCA_002794105.1 Candidatus Thermochlorobacter aerophilus
CCCCTGAAATGACCAAGTTGCGATAGGTATTCGGCGATGCGGGCAGGTCATATGTTGCTGTACCACCATACTCTACCGTGCCGCCCGTTGTGCCTAAAAAGTCTGTGAATGTGCCAAGCGGGAAAGACGCAGGCGTGATGTTGGTTTCAATTAAAATTCGCCCTTCGCCGCTCACCAGCCCAAAATCCGTAGCAGGCATTGAAGAGCCTGTGAAGCGAAGCGTACCTGTGCTTTGAATTTGCACGCTTGGCACGGTGGTTGCGTTACCATCAGGCACGGTTACTGTGCGCCCATTTCCAATAATTACAGGCGTGTTTCCACCTGGAATTCCCGGTGGAATCGGTCCTGTAAAACTTCCAATTCGCCAAGTTGTATTTTGCCCCCAGTCGCCATCTTGGCCGCTGTAAAAGACTTCTATCGTTGCATTATTAAATTTCGCGCTGACCCCCGCTGTAAAGTAGCCGTCGATGTAGGGCACATTGTTGAAATAAATAATTGAGGGGTCGCTTGCTTCATCAACGTCTGCGGTTGTGCCTGCAATCGTCCAGTTTGTTAGGGAGGGTTCATTGCGTCCAGGAACATAGAGCGTCGCATCTCCTTCTACAATCCCTGGCACGTTTTCGTAGTAGTATTCGTGCGAGACATTTGTAACTGCCGTCAGGCCTGTGCCTCTTGTAACCAGCCAGTAGAATTGGAGTGCATCTGCACCTGGATTCGTTGGGGCTTCAGCATTGACAGGACGCAAGGTTACAAAGTCGTTCCCCGTTGCGGCAATCAAGTTAATGCGTGCGGGTGTATAAATGCCCGGCACGCCGACAGGGAAGAAGAAATTCACTCCTGCTTGGTATCGCTTTCTGACGCCTAACGCCCCCGTTGTACCGCTGGTTTGAATCATTCTTGAACTACTAAATGTGCCAAGTGGTGTTGGTGCATTGAGTCCAAACGTCAATCGTCGGTCGCTGACATTCAAAATGCCGTTGGTCAAGGTCAGTTGTCCGTTGATGGTCATCTCTGCACCGGTTGCGAAGGTTGCGCCTGCGGAATTATCTAACTCAATGTTTTGAACGGTTACGTTGCCTGAAATGCTTTGCGAGGTCGTGCCGCTGAGTCGAATTCTGCCCGTTGTGCCGGTGTGCGCGCCATCGACCGTGCCGCTCAAGGTGCCCAGCACATCAAGAATAAATCCGCCATCGCTGAAATTACCGCTTTGGAGTTCTAAGTTGCCGCCGACACTTCCCGTGCGTGTGAGGGTGCGTGCGGCATTGAGCGTGATGGTTTGTCCTGTAATGGCGTTAATGCGGAGCGAGCGTGGTCCTGCACCTGTAAATTCAAGGTTGCCCATGGTTTGCGAGGTGCCAGCATATTCGACGGTGTAGTCGTTGTCGTTCGGTCCGTCTAAATCGGTTGCGGAAGAGAGACTGCCACCGCCGATGGTTACGGTAAAGGTTGCGCCACTGCCGCCGCCGCCCGATACGGTTGGCGTCGATGTGTAGCCCGACCCGCGATTAATCATCGCAATGGTAGGGTTAGAACCGCCGCCACCGGTAGCAGTCACAATGCCCAGCGCGCCTGAGCCGCCACCGCCCGTAAAAGTTACAAGGCTTCCGACCGTGTAGCCTGAACCTCCCGTAGCCGTTACATTCAAAATGTGCCCGTTGCTTCGGCGCAAGGTTGAGCCAGAACCCATTGTTAAGTTTGACCCCGCATTGAGCGAGCCGCCTTGCAACGTCAGCGTACCGGATACCGTTGTGCCACTGTTTGGCGTATAAGTGCCGTTGCCGGCAATTACAAGGTTGCTGTATGCCCGTGCGTCAATTGTTTGTGAAGCATTCCCGTTAAATTCTACCGTTGAACCCGGCGTGAAGGTGTAACTTGCAAAGCCCGATGGAAATGGATTCCCTGGATTTGTGTTAAAAATGCGATAAACTGCGCTTGCGCCCAACGTAAAGTTTCCGCTTGCGCTACTGATTAG
>PHFL01000072.1:101755-105526 GCA_002794105.1 Candidatus Thermochlorobacter aerophilus
CGTATCATGTCGGAGCGTGAGCAGGTGCTGGAGCGGCTGCTCAGTTGCAAAGCCTAAGGTCAGCTCATGAGGCAATGCTTTTTACAATCTGGGCAAATTCTTCGGCTTTAAGACTTGCTCCGCCGACAAGTCCGCCATCAATGTTGGGCATGGCAAAGAGTTCCTTTGCATTTGAACCTCTGATACTACCGCCATACTGAATGGTTAGATTTTCAGCAACTTCTGGGCTATACATATCGCTAATCAGTTTTCGGATAAAGCGGTGCACCTCTTCGGCTTGTTCAGGTGTTGCGGTCTTGCCGGTTCCAATTGCCCATACAGGCTCGTAAGCAAGTGTTACATGTGCCATATCGCTTGCCGATACGCCTTCGAGGCAATTTCTGATTTGCGTCTCCACGACGGCTTCAGTTCGATTTTGCTTGCGCTCTTCTATGGTTTCGCCAATGCACAAGATGACTTGCAGCGATTCGCTCAAGACCTTTTTGACCTTGCGGTTGATGATAGCATCATTTTCGCCAAAGTATTGGCGGCGTTCAGAGTGTCCTAAAATCACATAGTCGCAGCCTACGCTTTTGAGCATTTGTGCGGAAATTTCGCCCGTAAATGCTCCGTCGTTTTCGTAGTGGCAGTTTTGTGCTGCCAGTTTGACCGCCGTGCCTTTCAGCACTTGATGCACCACCTCGAGCGAGATAAATGGGGGCGCAATTGCTACCTCACAGGGCGGTGTTGTGCCTAAGTGTCGGAGTATCTCAGATGCCAAAGCAATTGAGCCAGCAACGGTTTTGTTCATCTTCCAGTTGCCAGCCACAAATTTTCTTCGCATAGAGTGTCAGTGTCGGTTTTTGTTTTTGCAATGCTAAACACTTTTTGGCAGAAGTGAAAACCGACACCCTGACATGCCTTGAGAGATACGGTTAGGTTGTAAGTGCATACTTAGAAATGAGTAAAATCCCCGATTACTTGCACCATTCTTTTTGCAGATGCATTGTCATGCTGAACGGAGCGGAGTGAAGCATCCACTTCTGCCATGACAAACATGGCCATGGATTCCTCGCTGCGCTCGGAATGACACAAAGGGAATGCTTGGAATGACACTGCGAGCTTATCCTGCTGAGCGAAGCATCCACACTGGAGATCCTCACTGCGCTCGAAATGACAGTAGACAAGTGCGGGAACAATACGCCTTATGCTTCATTTGCCCAACACTGCTAATACTCCGTTACGCGTTCAGCAAAAATGCGCTTGATGTCTGCTCGTTTCAGCAGGTGGTCTTTTTGGCGAGCGTCCCGCAGTTTTACTTCATCGTTTGTGATGGCTGTAATGTAGCCATGCCAGACGCGTGCATCATTCATCTCAATATTGACCTCTTCTCCGATGTGCTGCGGTTGCAGGTCCTGTGGCTTAATGATAATTTGCCTCTTGCCCATTCTTGCCGCTATGGTTTGAACTTTATTTCCAACACTTCAAACCGTTTCAACCCTCCAGGCGTTCTTACTTCAACTTTTTCAGCAACTTGCTTACCCAAAACCGCTCTACCAATCGGCGACTTGACGGAGATTTTACCTAGCTCAATGTCAGCCTCCTCTTCCGAGACAAGTGTGTATTCGACAACCTGATGTGTATCTAGGTTTTTTAGAACTACCGTGGTAAGAATGTAGGCTCTGTCGGTTTTAACGTTCTTCTCGTCGAGAATTTTAGCTATAGAGAGCTTACGCTCTAAGGCACTAATTCTCATTTCAAGCTGACTTTGCTCTTCTCTGGCAGCATCGTATTCTGCATTTTCTGACAAATCACCATGTGAGCGTGCCTCTGCCACTTTTTCTAAGACTCGCCGCCGCTCTTCATTCTTGAGCTTATCAAGCTCCTCCTTCAGGCGCTTGTAACCATCCATAGTGAGGTAAATCGCTTCTGCCATAGTTAGGTCCAGTTTGGCGTTGCATGAAACTGTTTTTCCCTCTGCACAAAAGTAGTTGCAGAAAAAAATAAAGCCAGTCGGCTGACTGACTTCACTCTAGACTAATTTACAATGTTTTCTTCTTTGTGCAAAGTCTACTGCGCAGCAACTGGCTGTGTTTCAGTGCTCTGTTCCGACTTTTTCTGCAAAAGATACTGCGCCAGTTTGTAGAGCATTAAAAATGAACAGCTTGCAAAGAGCAACATTCCCACACCCAGCTTGATGAATGTCGCCCATGTTACGCCTATTTCTACGGCTGACTCTGCTGGATTCTGCGGATTGTAGTAGACAGTGATAGGACCGCCTTTTTCGTATCTGGCAAGGATTTTCTGCGAGGTTTGTAGGCGTGTGTCTTTGCCACCAAACTGTGGTGAAAAGAGTTCCTTTTTGTCGGTGTAAGTATTGCCATTTACGCTATACTGGTAAGTGACTTTTGGCACAAAGCTGCGTTTTGCTTGCAGTTCAGTCTCGAGCACGATTCCCTCTACGTTTGGCCACTGGCGTATTTGGGTGGCTACATGCAAGTCATGAGCTTGTATGAAAACGAGACTTGCTCCAACACCGCACAGCCCCACAATTATTACCCAAGCTAATACGGGATAGGGCGTAAATTGCAAGTGCTTTTTGGCTTGTAGAAATCCTGCAATTCCAAAAGCTAACATTGCGCTCAAACCAGCCAGACACAACAGGGTCTTTACGCCAAAGAATTCACTTACATTCATTTTACTGCCTTCAAAGGTTACTTCTAATTAGAGAAGTTTTGCGGCTTCTTTTGCAAAGTATGAAAAAATCAGGCTTGCACCAGCGCGCTTTATGGACAGTAACATTTCCATCATGACACGCTTGCCATCAATCCAACCGTTGCGTTCGGCTGCTTTGACCATTGCATATTCACCAGAGACATTATAGGCAGCAATTGGCACATTGAAGGTCTCTTTTGCTCGCCTTACGATATCGAGGTAGGCTAAAGCAGGCTTAATCATCACAATATCTGCACCTTCTTGAATATCGAGCTCGATTTCACGAATGGCTTCATCTGAATTGGCAGGGTTCATTTGGTAGGTCTTTTTGTCACCGAATTTTGGCGCAGAGTTCAGCGCATCACGAAATGGCGCGTAGAACGCTGAGGCATATTTTGCCGAATACGCCACAATTCCTACGTGAGTAAAACCATTATCATCCAGCTCTTCTCGAATAGCGCCGACTCGCCCATCCATCATATCGCTTGGAGCAACAAAATCTGCTCCTGCGGCAGCATGCGATAGCGCCATTCGTGTCAGCACATCCACTGTCTCGTCGTTGAGAATTTTGCCATCACTTACTAAGCCATCGTGCCCATGCGTAGTGAAAGGGTCCAAGGCAACATCGGTCATGACGCAAAGCTCTGGAAATTCTCTTTTGATAGCACGCACGGCTCGCTGCACAATGCCACTTTCGTTGTAAGCCTCGCGTGCATCATCACTTTTTTGAGCTGGAATACCAAATACATCTATTGCCACGATTCCGAGCTTGAGTAATTCTTCGCACTCGCGCAGAGCATTATCAATTGAGAATCGATAGATGTCGGGCATAGAGGGTATCTCTTCAGCAATGTTTTCGCCTTCTCGTATGAAAATCGGAAATACAAAATCTTCTTTTCGTAGCACAGTCTCTGCAACTAGCTCACGAATAGCGTGCGTTTGCCGCAGGCGACGCAGGCGATGCGTTAGGTTAAGTTGTTTCAGCGCATTCATCATGATGGAACCTCTGCAGTTGTTGAGAATGAGTGATGCCCAGTAGTTTGGCTCTAAACTATGGCAATTTTAGCAGACTGCAAA